>NZ_JBIBST010000007.1:0-441958 GCF_043077765.1 Streptomyces sp. NPDC015661
AGTCGCCGAGCAGGGAGGACCAGGCCACCGACTGGAGAAGACCGCCATCAAGGCCTCCACCTGGGTCCTCAACCACCCCGACGTCCTCGCGGCCGCCGAACGCCTCGCCTCCAAGACCCGCGCACTGCACCCGAAGAAACTGCCCGGACCCGGGGCCCGGCAGTGGACGGAGAGCCGCGACCTGCCAAAGATGCCCGACGCACCGTTCCGCGACTGGTGGAAGAAGAACCGCACAGGAGACCGCCCGTGAGCCAGAACTCCCGCGCACGCATCCTCGCCCGGATCCGTGCCGCCGTCGCGGACGCCCCCGAGGCCGTGCCCGTGGCCCGCGACTACCGGACCAGCCACACCCCGGACGACCGGGCCAGGCTCCTCGATCTCCTCCACGAGAACCTCGCCGACTACCGGGCCCATGTCCACCGCACCGCACCGGACGGCCTCGCCGGGCTCGTCGCGCGGCTCCTCGCGGAGCACGGCGCGCGCAGTGTCGTCGTACCGCCCGGGCTGCCCGAGGAGTGGCTCGCCGCGGCGGAGGCCGTGCGGCGGTTCGACGAGCCCCGGCTGACGCCGTACGACCTCGACGGCACGGATGCCGTGGTGACGGGGTGTGCGCTGGCGATCGCCGAGACCGGCAGCATCGTCCTGGACGGCGGTCCCGGCCAGGGCCGCCGGGCGCTCACCCTCGTCCCCGATCTGCACCTCTGCGTGGTGCGGGCCCCGGAGCAGGTGGTGGCCTCGGTGCCGCTCGCGCTCCCCCGGCTCGACCCGGCCCGCCCGCTGACCTGGATCTCCGGTCCCTCCGCGACCAGCGACATCGAGCTCGACCGGGTGGAGGGCGTCCACGGGCCGCGGACCCTTGAGGTGATCCTGGTGACGGGCGGCCCCGCTACGCCGACTCCCGGCGGACCAGCTCCGTCGGCAGGATGACCGTCACCGGGTCCTCGCCCGCTATCCGCGCGAGGAGCGTCCGGACCATCTCGGTGCTGATCCGGTCCCAGGGCTGACGGATCGTCGTCAGCGAGGGCCGGGAGGAGAGCGCCGCCGGGGAGTCGTCGAAGCCGCCGACGGCGACGTCCTCGGGGACCCGCCGGCCGGCCCGGGCGAGCGCGTCGAGGACGCCCTGCGCCATGAGGTCGGAGGCGACGAAGACGGCGTCGATGTCGGGTGCGCGCTCCAGGAGGGCGCGGGCCGCGTCCTCGCCGCTGGCGCGGCTGTAGTCGCCGGTGGCGACGAGGGTCTCGTCGACGGGCAGGCCGTGTTCGGCGAGCGTCTCGCGGTAGCCGGCGAGGCGCTCGACGCCGCCGGGGGTGTCGAGCGGGCCGGTGACGGTGGCGATCCGGCGCCGCCCGGTCGCGTACAGGTGGCGCACCATGTCGCGGGCGCCGTCCCGGTCGTCGGCGGCGACGTAGCCGATCTTGGTGGTCTGGCCGAGGGGCTTGCCGCAGGCGACGACGGGGACGCCGGCCTCGTGCAGCCGGGCCACCACGGGATCGCCGGAGTGGCTGGAGACGAGGAGGACGCCGTCGACGTGGCCGGCCTCGATGTAGCGGAGGTTGCGGCGGCGTTCGTCCTCGGTGCCCGCGATCATCAGGAGCAGCGGGATGTCCTGGGCGGCGAGGGCCTGGGTGCAGGCCCTGAGGAGGACGTTGAAGTTGGGGTCCTCGAAGAAGCGCTCCTGGGGTTCGGTCAGGAGGAAGGCGACCGAGTCGGACTTGCCGGTGATCAGCGAGCGGGCGTGCCGGTTGACGACGTATCCCGTTCTTCGGATCGCGGCGTCGACGGCGGCCTTCGCCGTCGGGCTGACGTAGTGGCCGCCGTTGAGGACGCGGGAGACGGTGCCGCGCGAGACCCCGGCCTCGCGGGCCACGTCGTGGATGGTCGCCGGGCGGCGCCTGCTCGCTGCAGTGCTCATGCTGTGTGTTTCCCCTCGATCCCCTGTGGTCAGGACTTTACGGCGCCGGAGAGCAGGTCGAGGCTCCAGAAGCGCTGGATGACGAGGAACAGGGCGATGAGCGGGGCGATGGCGAGGAGGGCTCCGGTGATGACGAGGGTGTAGAGGGAGGGCTGGCTGGCGCCCTGCTTGAGGAGGGTGAACAGGCCCACGGTCATGGGGAACTTCTCGTCGTCGCCGAGCATGATGAAGGGCAGCAGGAAGTTGTTCCAGATGGCGACGAACTGGAACAGGAAGATCGTCACGAGGCCCGGGGACATCATGGGGACGGCGATCCGCAGGAAGATCCGCCACTCTCCGGCGCCGTCCATGCGGCCCGCCTCGACCAGTTCCATGGGGATGGCGGCCTCGGCGTAGATGCGGCCGAGGTAGACGCCGTACGGGGAGAGGATCAGCGGGAGCAGGACCGACGCGTAGGTGTCCGTCAGGTCGGCCTCGGCCATGAGGAGGTACTGCGGGATGGCGAGGATGACGGGCGGCATGAGGACGCCGGTGAGGATCAGGTTGAAGAAGGCCTCGCGGCCGCGGAAGCGGTAGACGGCGAAGGCGTATCCGGCGAACGCGGAGACGACGGTGGACAGGACGGCGCCGAGGCCCGCGTAGAAGACGGAGTTGCCCATCCAGCGCCAGTAGATGCCCTCGCGGTACGTGTTCAGGTCGCCGAGGTTGTCGGCGAAGCCGTCGCCGGGCAGGAAGGTGAAGGTGGCGAAGAGGTCTTGGCCCGACTTGGTGGCGGCGACCACGACCCAGGCGACGGGCAGCAGGCAGTACAGCGCGCCGAGGACGAGGGCCGCCGTGGGCAGCAGGGCGGTGCGGCGGGGGCGGGGCGGCGGGCCCTGGGGGGTGCCGGGGGTGGTGCCGGCGGCCGGGGCGGCGGCGCGGATCGGGGAGGCGAGCCCGTTCATCGGCTTGCTCCTTGTGCGGTGCGGCGGTTGGAGACCCTCAGGAGGGCGAAGGAGAGCGCGAAGGTGGCGAGGGCGAGCACGACGGCGGTGGCCGAGGCGGCGTGGATGTTCCCGCCGGTGAAGGCGTCGCTGTAGACCTTCATGAGGGGGCTCCAGGTGGAGGGGATGCCGTTGGTGAGCGGCTTGAGCGTCATGGGCTCGTTGAAGACCTGGAGGGTGGCGATGATCGAGAAGAAGAAGGTGAGGACCAGGGAGGGCGTCACCATCGGGATCTTGATGCGGAGCGCGATCTGGAGCTCGGAGCAGCCGTCGAGCTTGGCCGCCTCGTACACCTCGGCGGGCAGGGAGCGCAGCGCGGTGTAGATGACGATCATGTTGAAGCCGGTGCCGCCCCAGATCGCGATGTTGGACATCGCCAGGTAGAGCGCGCCGCCGTCCATGAGGTCGGGCTGCGGGAGGCCGAGGGCGTCGAGGAGGTAGAGGAAGGGGCTGACGTCGGGGAGGTAGAGGAAGCCCCAGAGGAGCGCGGCGATGACGCCGGGGACGGCGTACGGCAGGAAGATCGCGAGGCGGGCGAAGGAGCGGGCCCGGACGCGCTCGGAGTCGAGCAGGAGCGCGAAGAACAGGGCGAGGCCGAGCATGACGGGGACGACGATCGCGCCGTAGCCGAGGACGCGCAGGGCGCTGTGGAGGAACTCGGAGTCGGTGAGGGCGGAGGTGTAGTTCTCCAGGCCGGCCCAGACCTCGTGCCTGGCTCCCTTGCCGAGGCCGAGGCCCTTGATCTCGACCTTGTGGAAGCTGAGCCAGACCGCGTAGCCGATGGGCAGGGCGAAGAAGAGGGCGAAGAGGACGGCGGCGGGGAGGAGGAAGCCGTACGGGGCCGCCTTGACCCCGTACGGCCGGCGCGCGCCCTGGTGGGGCTGCGTCACTTGGCGACTCCGAAGCCCTGCTTCTCCAGGTCCGTGACGGTGGTGTTCCGCACGGCCGTGAGGGCGGTGCCGAAGTCGGACCTGGCCTTGGCGGCCTTGCCGAACTCGTCCTTGAAGGAGGTGTAGGCGACGTTCACGTTGGGGCCCCAGGCGCCCGGCGCGGTGGTCTTCGCGATCTCGGCGGCGCGGGTGTAGAAGTCGGGCTGGTTGGCGAAGTAGTCGGGGGCCTTGGCGAGGGCGCCGCTGGTCTGGGCGGCGGTGGCGGCGGGGTAGATGCCGCTCTCCTTGACGAGGGCGGCGAGGGCCTTCGGGTCGGTGTTCAGCCAGATGGCGAACTTCGCGGCGGCCTCCTTGTGCTTCGAGTCGGAGGTGACGGCGGTGGAGGAGCCGCCCCAGCTGCCGGTGGCGTGGGCGCCCTCGGTCCACTGCGGGAGCGGGGCCATGGCCCACTTGCCCTTGCCGTCGGGGGCGGCGGTGGTGAGGGTGCCGGGGGCCCAGACGGCGCTGACCCAGGCGAGCTGCTCGCCGGTGTTCATGGCCTTGTTCCAGGCGGGGGTGTACATGGGCTGGTTGTCGATGGCGCCCTCGGCGACCAGGCCGCCCCAGAAGTCGGTGACCTTCTTGGTGGCGGCGTCGTCGATGCCGACCTTCCACTTGTCGCCCTCGAAGGTCCACCACTTGGCGCCGGCCTGCTGGGAGAGGCCGGCGAAGAGGCCGGCGTCGTTGGCGGAGAAGGTGGTCAGTGACTTGCCGGGGGCCTTCTTCTTCAGGGTGCGGGCGGTGGCGGCGAACTCGTCCCAGGTGGTGGGGACGGAGAGGCCGTACTGCTTGAAGAGGTCCTCGCGGTAGAAGAACATCAGCGGCCCGGAGTCCTGCGGCAGGGCGTAGACGCCGTCGCCGCCGAGGGTGGTCTGCTGCCAGAGGCCGGGGGCGAAGGCGTTCCTGACGTTCTGCGGGACCTCGGGGGCGATGTCGGCCAGGGAGTCGTTGCTGACGAGGGTCGGGAGGGCCTGGTACTCGGCCTGGACGAGGTCGGGGCCCTTGTGCGCCTTGGTCGCGGTGATGATCTTGGTGACGAGGTCGTCGCCGGAGGCCTGCTTCTGCACGGTGACCTTGACGTCGGGGTGCTCGGCGTTCCAGAGGGCGGCGACCTTGTCCATGCCGGGCGCCCAGGCCCAGTAGGTGAGCGAGACGGGGCCGGACTCGGCGCCCGCCTTGTCGCCGGAGTCGGAGGAACCGCAGGCGGAGAGCGCGGTGGCACCGAGCAGGACGGCGGTGGCGGCGGCGAGTCCGCGGCGCGAGATGTGAGGCATGGGGTACTTCTCCCTGACCGAAAAAGGGGCCTCTCCCTGGAGCGGGATGGCCGGTCATGCATCTGTGAGCGTTCACAGTAGAGAAACGTTCCGGACACTTGTCAATGGTTGTTCGTGTGCGGTTATGTTGCGTTGCCACATCGAGATCGAGTGTGTGCACGTTCCCAACGAACCAAAGCTTTCAACTTCCGAGGTTTCAGGAGAGACTCATGCCGCAGACCGTTCCCAAGGGCCTGCACCGGCTCGCGTTCGGCGGGGACTACAACCCCGAACAGTGGCCGGAAAGCGTCTGGCAGGAGGACGTCCGGCTGATGCGCGAGGCCGGCGTCACCATGGTGAGCGTCGGGATCTTCTCCTGGGCCCTGCTCGAACCCGAGCCCGGCCGGTACGACTTCGGCTGGCTCGACCGGGTCCTCGACCTGCTCCACGAGAACGGCGTCCGCGTCGACCTCGGCACCCCCACCGTCGCGCCGCCCGCCTGGTTCTACCGCGCCCACCCCGAGGCCCTGCCCGTCACCGCCGAGGGCGTCCGCCTCTCGTACGGCTCACGCGGGGCGATCTGCCACAGTTCATCCGCCTATCGCGCCGCCGCGGCCGGGATCACCACCGCACTGGCCCGGCGCTACGGCAGCCACCCGGCACTCGCCCTCTGGCACGTCCACAACGAGTACGGCGTGCCCGTCAGCGCCTGCTACTGCGACAGCTGCGCCGCCCACTTCCGCCGCTGGCTCCACGAGACGTACGGCTCCGTGGACGCCGTGAACGAGGCCTGGGGCACCGCCTTCTGGGGCCAGCACTACGGCTCGTACGAGGAGGTCGACCCGCCCCGCGCCACCCCCACCGTCGGCAACCCGGCCCAGCAGCTCGACTACCGCCGCTTCGCCGACGCCACCATCCGGGAGAACTTCCGGACGGAACGGGACATCCTCCATGAACTGACCCCGGACATCCCCGTCACCACCAACTTCATGACCGCGCTCAGCCAGTGCGACTCCATCGACTACTGGGCCTGGGGACGCGAGGTCGACCTCGTCACCAACGACCACTACCTGATGACCGACGGCCGCCGCACCCACGTCAACCTCGCCATGGCCGCCGACCTCACCCGCTCCGTCGCCGGCGGCGCGCCCTGGCTGCTCCTGGAGCACTCCACCTCCGGCGTGAACTGGCAGGCCCGCAACCCGGCCAAGCGCCCCGGCGAGATGGCCCGCAACTCCCTCGCCCACGTCGCCCGCGGCTCCGAGGGCGCCATGTTCTTCCAGTGGCGCCAGTCCCGGCGCGGCGCCGAGAAGTTCCACTCCGCGATGGTCCCGCACGGCGGCACCGACACCCGGATCTGGCGCGAGGTCGTCGCCCTCGGCGCCGGTCTCGAGGCCCTGGAGGAGGTGCGCGGCAGCCGGACCGTCCCGGACGTCGCCATGGTCTGGGACTGGCACTCCTGGTGGGCGCAGAACCTGGAATGGCGGCCGAACGCGGCCCACGAGGCCCGCGAGCGCGCCGACAGCTTCTACGAGACCCTCTACGACCGGCACCTCACCGTCGACTTCGCGCACCCCGAGTCCGACCTCTCGGCCTACCCGCTGGTCGTCGTGCCGGCGCTCTACCTCACCACCGAGGCCGCCGGCCAGAACCTCCGCGAGTACGTCGAGAACGGCGGCACCCTCGTCGTCTCGTACTTCTCCGGGATCGTCGACGAACACGACGCCGTCCACCCGGGCGCCTACCCGGGAGCCCTGCGCGAGGTCCTCGGCCTCACCGTGGACGAGTGGTCCCCGCTCCTGGACGACCAGCGCGTGACGGTCACCGGGCCGGACGGCGCCACGCTCACCGCCGACGTCTGGACGGAGTTCGTCCGCCCGCGCGGGGCGGAGACCGTGTGGACCTACGCGGACGGCCCGGCCGCCGGCGGGCCCGCCGTCACCCGGCACCGGCTCGGCCGGGGCACCGCCTGGTACGTCTCCACCCGCCTCGACGCGGCCTCGCTCGACGCGATCCTCGCCGCCGCCTGCGAGGACGCCGGGGTCGCCCCGCGCACCGCACTCCCCCACGACCTGGAGGTCGTGCACCGCGCCGGGGACGCCGGACAGCGGTACGTCTTCGCCCTGAACCACTCCGCCGAGGACGCCGAGGTGCCGCTGGACGGCTCCGGTACCGAGCTCCTCCACGGTGACGCGGCGGACGGCAGGCTCGCCGTCCCGGCCGGCGCCGTCAGGGTCGTACGCCTCGACGCCTGAGCCCCACCCCCTGAACTCCCCGGGGGCGGCCCGCACCCGCTGCGCCGCCCCCGGGTGAGCCGTACCACCGCAAGGAACCACCGCACGACACTCACATCCGCCACCGTCGAAGGGACTCGACGATGCACCCCGTCCGCAGCCGCATCCGCCTGCGCGCCACGGCCCTCGCCGCCGCGCTCGGCGCCCTGCTCCTGGCACCGCTCCCGGCGGCCCACCGGGCCGAAGCGGCCTCCACCCTCACCAACACGGGTTTCGAGGCCGACGGCACCGGGACCGCCACCCCCTCCGGCTGGTCCACCTACTCGGCCGCCGGGCAGAACTCCGCCTCCTTCACCGAGGCCGGAGGGCACAGCGGCGGCTACCGCCTCTCCCACTGGTCCTCCGCCGCGTACAAGGTGGAGACGTACCAGTACCTCTCCGGTCTCACCGACGGCGACTACACCCTCAGCGCCTGGGTCCGCTCCGGCGGCGGACAGAACTCCGCCTATCTCGCCCTGCGCAACTGCGGCTCCGCCGAACAGCGCACCGACCTGCCGGTGACGTCGAGCGGCTGGATACGGATCGTCACCCCGGTCAAGGTCGTCGGCGGGGCCTGCACGGTCAGCGTCAACTCGGATGCCAACGCCGGCAATTGGATCAACGTCGACGATCTCGCCTTCACCTCCGGAACGACCGGGCTCACCGTGAAGGGCGTCGACCTGTCCGCGCTGAAGAAGAGCGAGGACCTCGGCGGGACGTACAAGTCGAGCGCCGGCGTGACCGGCGACCCGGTCGCCCTCCTCAGGAACGCGGGCGCCACCTACGGCCGGCTCAAGGTGTGGGTGAACCCGGCGGACGGCTACAACGACAAGGCCCGCGTCCTCGCGACCGCCAAGCGGATCAAGGCACAGGGCATGAAGCTCCTCGTCGACTTCCACTACTCCGACATCTGGGCCGACCCCGGCGCGCAGACCAAGCCCGCCGCCTGGTCGGGCCACTCGTACAGCCGGTTGAAGACCGACGTGTACGACCACACGTACGACGTCCTCAACGCCCTCAAGGCGCAGGGCACGACGGCGGACATGGTGCAGATCGGCAACGAGATCAACACCGGCATGCTCTGGCCCGAGGGCTCCACGAGCAACTGGTCCCAGCTCGCCGGCCTGCTCAAGTCCGGGATCTCGGCGGCCAAGGCGGTCTCGTCGAGCACCCAGATCGCGCTGCACCTCGCCAACGGCGGCGACAACACTCTCTACCGCACCTGGTTCGACAACGCGACGGCGCAGGGCGTGAGTTACGACGTCATCGCGCTGTCCTTCTACGGCTACTGGCACGGCGCGCTGTCCTCGCTCCAGGCCAACCTCGACGACATCTCGGCGCGTTACGGCAAGAAGGTGATGGTCGCGGAGACCGCGTACCCGTTCCGTCTGGACAGCGAGGACGCCCACGAGAACATCATCGACCTCTCCTCCGAGCTGGTCTCCGGCTACCCGGCGAGCAGTGCGGGCCAGACGGCCTGGCTGCGGGACGTCATGAACGTCGTCGAGGCCGTGCCGAACGGCCGCGGTCTCGGCGTCGTCTACTGGGAGCCGACCTGGACGGCCGTCGCGGGCAACGGCTGGGACCCGGCCGACCCCTCCTCGGGCAACGGCTGGGAGAACCAGGCCCTGTTCGACTACGACAGCAGGCTGCTGCCGGCGGCCGGGGTGCTGGCGCACCGCTGATCCGTACGGCATGAGAGGGGGCGGGCCCGTTCACGGGCCCGCCCCCTCGGCGCGTTCCGGCTACCACTCGGCCAGCGAGCCGTCGTCCCGGCGCCAGGCCGGGTTGCGCCAGCGGTGGCCCACCTCGGCGGCCCGTTCGACCGCCTTCGCGTCGACCTCGATCCCGAGGCCGGGGCCGGTCGGCAGGGCCACGTGGCCGTCCTCGTACCGGAAGACCGTGGGGTCGACGAGGTAGTCGAGCAGATCGGAGCCGGTGTTGTAGTGGATGCCGAGGCTCTGCTCCTGGATGAGGAGGTTCGGCGCGGCGAAGCCGACCTGGAGGCAGGAGGCGAGCGCGATCGGGCCCAGCGGGCAGTGCGGGGCGAGGGAGACGTCGTACGCCTCCGCCATCGCGGCGATCCTGCGGACCTCCGAGATGCCGCCCGCGTGCGAGAGGTCGGGCTGCGCGACGGCGATCCCCTGGGCGAGGACCTTCTTGAAGTCCCAGCGGGAGTAGAGGCGTTCGCCGGTCGCGACGGGGATGGAGGTGGAGCGGACGATGTCGCCGATGTGGTCGCTCATCTCGGGGACGACCGGCTCCTCCACGAAGAAGGGCAGGTACGGCTCCAGGAGCGGCAGGACCCGGCGGGCCATCGGGGCGGTGAGGCGGCCGTGGAAGTCGATCGCGATGTCGAACTCGTCGCCGACGGCCTCGCGGATGGAGGCGACGCGGTCCACGATGCCCTGGGTGGCGGCCGGGGTGTCGATGAGCCGCAGCTGGGCGGAGGCGTTCATCTTGATGGCGGTGAAGCCCTCGTTCCTGCGGGCCAGGGCCTCGCTCGCGACCTCGTCGGGACGGTCGCCGCCGATCCAGCTGTAGACGCGGGCGCGGTCGCGGACGTTGCCGCCGAGGAGCTGCCACACGGGGACGCCGAGGGCCTTGCCGGTGATGTCCCAGAGGGCCTGGTCGATGCCGGCGACGGCGCTGGAGAGGACCGGGCCGCCACGGTAGAAGCCGCCCTTGGTGAGGACCTGCCAGTGGTCCTCGATCTTCATGGGGTCCTGGCCGACGAGGTAGTCGGAGAGTTCCTCGACGGCGG
Organism: Streptomyces sp. NPDC015661; assembly: GCF_043077765.1. Taxonomy (NCBI): domain Bacteria; kingdom Bacillati; phylum Actinomycetota; class Actinomycetes; order Kitasatosporales; family Streptomycetaceae; genus Streptomyces; species Streptomyces sp. NPDC015661. Next base: position 10,115 of record NZ_JBIBST010000007.1, read on the forward strand.
CGGCGACGGTGTGGGCGCGGCCCTCGACGACGGGCTCGCCCCAGCCGGTGATGCCCTCGTCGGTGTCGATGCGCAGGAAGCACCAGCGGGGGGCGACGAGGTAGGTGCGCAGGGCGGTGATCTTCACTTGCCGTCCTTCTTCACTTGCAGTCCCTTGGTCACTTGGCGTCCTTCTGCACTTGCAGTCCCTTGGTCACTTGGCGTCCTTCCTCGCTTGCAGTCCCTTGGTCACTTGGACTCCTTCTTCACGGTCCAGCCGCCGTCGACGACCAGGTCGGTTCCGGTGATGTAGGCGGCGTCGGCGGAGGCGAGGAAGGCGACGGCGGCCGCGACCTCCTCGGGGCGGCCGAGCCGGGCGAGGGCGGTGGCGTCGGCGGAGATCCGTCGTCCCTCCTCGTCGACCTCGTTCCACACGTCGGTGAGGATCGGGCCCGGCAGCACGGAGTTGAAGCGGACCTCGGGGCCGTACTCGACGGCGAGCTGGCGGACGAGCGCGCACATCCCGCCCTTCGCGGCGGCGTACGCGGCGTAGCCGGGCAGGCCGAAGGCGGCGTGGACGCTGGAGGTGGCGACGAGGCTGCCGCGCTCGGCGCGCAGGTCGTCGAGGAAGACGCGCGTGGCGAAGTAGAGGGCGCGCAGGTTGACGGCCATCTCCCGGTCCCAGGTGGCGACGGGGAGTTGGTGGGCGGCGGCCTGGGTGTGGAAGAAGGCGTTGCTGTGGAGGACGCTCACGGGGCCGAAGCGGGCGTGGGCCTCTTCCCGGAGGGCTTTCCAGTCGGCTTCGGAGGAGACGTCGCAGCGGACGTAGGCGGCTCGGCCGCCGTCGGCCCGGATGGCTGCGGCGACGGCCTCGCCGGCCTCGTCGGCGATGTCGGAGACGAGCACCGCGGCGCCCTCGGCGGCGAGGCGGGCGGCGCTGGCGGCGCCGATGCCGGAGGCCGCGCCGGTGACGACGGCGGTCTGTCCGGAGAAACGGTTCATGGGGGTGGGTTCCTGGTGTCTGCGGGGCGGGTCAGCGGGTGATGTCCTGGCCCGTGAGGAGGTCGAGTTCGGCGCGGCGCGGGAGGCCCTCCCAGTCGCCCGGTACGGAGACGGCGAAGGCTCCGCAGAGGGCGGCGAGGCGGAGGCGTTCCGCGGGCGGGGAACCGTCGAGGACGGCGGCGAGGTAGCCGGAGACGAAGGCGTCGCCCGCGCCGACGGGGTCGACGGCGGTGACGGGCACGGCCGGCCGGACGTGGAGCTCGTCGCCGACGACGGCGAGGGCTCCCTCGGCGCCGAGCTTCAGGACGGCCTGCCGCGGGCCGAGCCGGGTGAGGGCGCGGGCCATCCGTTCGGGCTCGTCCTCGGGCACGAACAGGGCGGCTTCCTCGGGTCCGGCGAAGACGATGTCGGCGTACGGAAGGAGGCGGGCGAGCACGTCGGTGGCCTCGGCGCGGCTCCAGAGCCGTTCGCGGTGGTTGACGTCGAAGGAGACGGTGACCCCGGCGGCGCGGGCCAGGGCGACGGCGTGTGCGACGGCGGCGCGCGCGGTGGCGCTCAACGCCGGGGTGATGCCGGTGACATGGAGGATCCGGGCCGCGGCGATCCGGGCCTCGTCGAGGTCCTCGGGGGCGAGCCGGGAGCCGGCGAGACCGGACCGGTAGTAGGTGACGCGGAGGCGGTCGGCGGTGCGGCGTTCCCTGAGCATCAGACCGGTGGGCGCGGCCGGGTCGGTGCGGGCGGTGGAGACGTCGACGCCCTCGGCGCGCAGCCCGGCGAGGACCATCGCGCCCATGGCGTCGTCGCCCACTCGGCCCGTCCAGGCCGCCGGGTGTCCGAGCCGGCTGACGCCGACGGCGACGGTCGCCTCGGCGCCGGCCCAGCCGAGGCGGGCCGGGGCGCCGTTGGCGAACGGCCCGGGTTCGGTGGCGGCGACGACGGCCATGGCCTCGCCGAGGGTGACGAGTGAAGGGCTCGCGCTCATCGGCGTATCCCGTCGAGGAGGGCGGCGGCGCGCTCGGTCAGGGCCGCCAGGGAACCGCCCTCGCAGGCGTCGCCGACGAGGGGGCTGCCGATGCCGAGGGCGGCGGCGCCGGCGGCGAGGTAGGCGGGAGCCTCGGCGGCGCCGATGCCGCCGGTCGGGACGAGGGGGACCTCGGGCAGCGGGGCGCGGACGGCGCGGAGGTACTCGGGTCCGCCGGTGGCGGCGGGGAAGAGCTTCACCATGGTGGCGCCCGCCCGCCAGGCGGTGAGGATCTCGGTCGGGGTGTACGCGCCGGGGAGCACCGGGACGCCCAGGCGGACGGCCTCGGCGATGACCTCGGTGGAGGTGGTCGGGGTGATGAGGTAGGTGGCTCCGGCCTCGACGGCCGCCTGTGCCTCGGCGGGCGTGGTGACCGTGCCGGCGCCGAGGGCGAGTCCGGGCGGGGCGTCGGCGGCGTACTCGCGCAGGGCGTCGAGCACGCCGGGGGTGGTGAGGGTGAACTCGGCGGCGCGGACGCCTGAGGCCAGGAGGGTGTCGGTGACTTCGGCGAAGCGGGTGGCGGAGGCGGAGCGGAGGATCGCGATGACGGGGACGGCGTCGAGGGCGGCGCGCAGCCCGTCGTGCGGGGTGGTCATGGGCTTCTTCCTTGGGGGAGGCAGGGGGTGTCGTGTCGATCAGGCCGGATCGGGGGGCGGCGTCTGGTGCCCGGGGTCTCCCCGGGCCCGCCAGGGCCGAGGGGACGGATCGCAAGGCGGAGGAGGGAGTCATGGCGGAGCCATGCCGGCCGACGACGACGCGGCGAGGCGCGGTGCCGGACGCCGCGAGCCCGGCCTGATCGGCACGACACCCCCTACGGGTCAGTGGTCGGCGTACGGGGTGGTGGGCAGGCCCGTCGCGCCGGGGCGGCAGACGAAGAGGCGGCCCGCGTCGGGTTCGGCGCGCAGGCGGGCCTCGTCGAGGCCCACGGAGGCCGTCGTGATGACCAGGACGTCGAGCCCGGGTCCGGCGAAGGCGCAGCTGGTGACGTGGGAGGCGGGGACCTCCACGCGCGCGTGGAGGCTGCCGTCGGGCGCGAAGGCGAGGACTTCGCCGCCTCCCCAGACGGCGACCCAGACGCGGCCCTCGCTGTCGACGGCGAGGCCGTCCGGGACGCCCCGGTCGAGGACGGCGAAGGGGCGGCGGTCGCTCGGGGTGCCGGTCTCCGGGTCGTAGGCGAAGACGTCGACGCGGCCGGTGGGGCTGTCGGCGTAGTAGAGGCGGGTGCCGTCGGGGCTCCAGCCGAGGCCGTTGGAGATGGTGACGGAGTCGACCAGGGTGACGAGCCCGTCGCGGTCGAGGCGGTAGAGGGCGCCGGCGCCGGGGCTCTCGTCGTACGCCATGGTTCCGGCGAGGAGTCGCCCGGCGGGGTCGACGGCGGCGTCGTTCATGCGGCGCGGGATGCCGTCGTCCGGAAGCGCGGGCGCGGCGAGTTCGACGGCCTCGGCGACGGGCCGGCCGTCCGCCAGGTGCAGGAAGGACGTGCCGGCGGCGGCGAGGAGGGCGCCGGAGGCGCAGGGCAGGGCGGCGCCGACGGCCCGGTCGAAGCGGAGGGTGCCGAGGTGCGCGAGCTCCGGCGGCTCCTCGCCGGGTGACAGTGCGGCCCGGTGGACGAGCCCCTCGGGGATGTCCACCCACAGGAGTTCCTGGCGCCGGGTGTCCCAGACGGGTCCTTCCGTCAGGCGTCCGGGCAGGGGGGAGCAGGGTACGGCCCTGAGGTGGTGCATCTGGCCTCCTCGGTCGGCGACTGGTGCGGCGCGAGAAAAACTACGGCTTCGTCTAACGGTTGTAAATAACCTCCGCTCCCCTTCTTCCAACCCTTTGAATAAGATCCGGTGAGAGTGGGGCACGGGCAGGTCGAGCGGAGGACAGCACAGATGATCAAGCGGACGTCGCAGGAGATTCGCCGCCTCAACCGCTTCGAGGTCCTGCGACGCTTCTACGCGGGAACGGGCGCGATGAGCCGTCAGGACCTCGCGGCGGCGACCGGCCTCTCCTTCGCCACCGTCGCCAACCTCACCGCCGAGCTCCTGGAGGCCGGGGTCCTCGTCGAGGCCGGCCACGAGGACTCCAGCGGAGGCCGCCCCCGCGCGCGGCTCGCCGTCAACGCCGAGCGGGGCGCGCTGATCGGCATCGACATCGCCGAGACCGCCGTCCACGCGGAGCTCTTCGACCTGGCCCTGGAGGTCCGGCACTCGGTCGAGCGCCCCCTCCCCCCCGGCGACGTCAGGCCCACCGACGTGGTCGAGCAGCTCGCCGCCTGCGTCGAGGAGCTCCTGAACGGCTCCGGCGTGCCCCGCGAACGGGTCCTCGGGGCCGGGGTGAGCGTGCCGGGCATGGTGGAGCGCGAGGGCGGCGTCTCCTCGTACTCCCCGTACTGGTCCTGGAGCGAGGTGCCGCTGCGGTCCCTGCTCGACGAGCGTCTCGGGCTGCCCCTCCGGCTCGACAACCCGCTGCGCGCCAGCACGGTCGCCGAGCTGTGGTTCGGTGCCGGGCGGGAGGTCGACGACCTGGTGGTGGTCACCCTGCGCGCCGGTGTCGGCGCCGGGATCGCGATCGACGGGCAGCTCTACCGGGGCTTCACCAACAGCGCGGGCGAGTGGGGTCACACCTGCCTCGCCGTCGACGGCCGGCTGTGCACCTGCGGCAACCGGGGCTGTGTGGAGGCGTACGTCTCCACCCGGGGGATCGCGCAGACCTGGCGCGAACTCGCCCCCGGCGACGAGCGGGCGACGGGGGCGGACGACGCGGCGACGGTCGCCGCCCTGGCGCGCGCGGCGGCGGAGCGGGACCCGGTGGCCGAGGCCGTCGTCGACCGGACCGCACGCCATCTGGGCGCGGCGGTGGCCAATCTGGTCAACCTGCTCAACCCCCGGGTGCTCGTCCTCGGCAACCAGGTCGTGGACCTGCTCGGCGAGCGCCTGCTCGACGCCACCTACGAGGCGGTCGCCCGGCACGTCCTGCCGCTGCCGCACCGGGCTGCGACCCTGCGGCGCAGCGCGGTGCCGCACAACGCGGTGACGCGGGGTGCGGCCGCCTTCGCCCTGGAGGGCTTCCTCGACGACCGGGAGGTCTTCGGCCCGGTCAGCCGCATGCGCCAGCCGCGCGAACGCAAGGGCGCGGGGCGCGCGGACACCACCGACGCCGGCGGACGCGCGGGCGCCGCCGGTGCCGGTGCCGGTGCCGGTGTCGGTAGGTGAGTCAGCGCACCTGCCGGTGGCCCAGGCGGGCCGACAGTTCACCGGCGCCCCTGACCGCGAGGGCCGTGAGTTCGTTCTCCTTGTCCTCGTTCCAGCGGAGCACCGGCACGGAGACGGACAGCGCCGCGACGACCCGGCCCGAGCGGTCCCGCACGGGTGCGGCGACGCAGCTGACGTCGGGGTTGGACTCCTGCTGCTCGACGGCGACACCGAGGATCCGGATCTCCGCGAGCGCGGCGCGCAGCGCGTCCGGGTCGGTGAGGCTCCGGGGCGTCATGCCGACGAGTTCGCGCCCTTCGAGGCGCTCGTCGAGCTCGACCTCGGGAAGGGTGGCGAGGAGCATCTTGCCGACGGCGGTGCAGTGGGCGGGGAGGCGGCGGCCGGCCGCCGAGACCATCCGTACCGCATGGCTGGAGTCCACCTTGGCGATGTAGATGACGTCCGTGTCCTCGAGGACCGCGACGTGGACGGTCTCGCCGCAGGTGTCGGCCACCTCGCGGGCGACCTGGTGCCCCTCGGCGGCGAGGTCGAGCTGCTCCGCGTACCGGCTGCCGAGCTGGTACGTGCGGACGCCGAGCCGGTAGCGGCCGGGCTGTCCCGGCACCGGCACGAGGTAGTTGCGGGCGGTCAGGGTGGTGACCAGCTCGTGGGTGGTGGTGCGCGGCAGCCCGAGCCTGCGGGTGATCTCGGGGGCGGACAGCGTGGCGTCGCCCTGGAGGAAGAGCTCCAGTATGTCGAATGCCCTGGTCACCGCCGGAACGAGTCGTCCCATGAGCCCCACCCCACCCTCGCGCTGTTCGATATCCCGTACAGCGATCGAAATCGCGGACAGAGACTAGCGCGGACACCTTCCCGCCGACACCCCCGCGAGCCGTCTCCCCCCTGCGCCCCCCCTGCGCCCCGGCCCTGTCCTGCCCTTCGGTCGACCCCTCGGCCGTCCGCTCGGGCGGCCCCTCAGTCGGCCTCCGGCTCGGCGAGCAGGTCGTCGACGAGGGTGAGGCGCGTCTCGGGGAAGTACTCCGCGATCGCCTCCCGCATCATCGCCTCGCCCTCCGGATCGGGGGTCCCGCACTTCTCCCGGGTCTCCCGGTCGGGCCAGCGGGCGTACGCCACCCAGGTCCCGTCGTCCGCCTTGTGGAGCCGGGAGCCGTAGCTTCCGCACTCCTGGTGGATCGCCACGGTCACCCGGTGCCAGCCGTCGACGAGCAGCTGCTCCCTGCCCGGACGCACCCGCCACCGGTACACCACCGCGAACATCTCTCCGCCTCCCTCGTCACGGCCGGCGGCCCGTGCCGCCCCCGGGAACGACAGAACTACACCGACCAGTTCACTGTCAAGACTGAACCGTTCGGTAGACCACGACACCAAGGGAGACATCGAAGCGCTTCGATATTCCCCCGCCGCACATCTGGACACCCCAACTCCTCCGCACTACGGTCGGCTTGGATCGCCGAAGCGATCACTCGCCCCTTCACGTCGAAGCGATTCACCATGGACGCAGCCGCGTCCTGGCCCCGGGGAGAACGGATGGTCACCCTTGCCGAGGTTGCCCGGCACGCCGGAGTCTCGGCGAGCACGGTGAGCTATGTCCTCAGCGGCAAGCGGCCCATCTCCGACCTCACCCGCCGGCGGGTGCGGGCGAGCATCGAGCAGCTCGGCTACCAGCCCCACGCCGGCGCCCGCGCGCTCGCCAGCAGCCGCTCCGGGATCATCGCGCTCATGGTGCCGCTGCGCACCGACATGTACGTGCCGGTGATGCTGGAGATCGCGGTCGCCGTCGCCACCACCGCCCGCGCCCACGGCTACGACGTCCTGCTCCTCACCGGCGAGGAAGGACCGCCGGCGCTGCGCCGGGTCACCGGCAGCGGTCTCGCCGAGGCGGTGATCCTGATGGACGTGCAGCTCGACGACGAGCGGCTGCCCCTCCTGCGTACGGCGGGTCCGCCGTCCGTCCTCGTCGGACTGCCCGCCGACCCGGCCGGACTGAACTGCGTCGACCTCGACTTCGCGGCGGCCGGTGCCCTGTGCGTGGAGCATCTGGCGGACCTCGGACACCGGGAGATCGCGGTGATCGGCGAGTCTCCCGGGGTGTACGAGCGGCACACGGGCTTCGCCGAGCGGACCCTGCGCGGGCTGCGGGACCGGGCGGCCGAGCGCGGCGTCCGGCTGCTGCACCGGCCGTGCGAGGGCAGCCACGACGCGGTGGCCGGCGTCCTCGCGCGGATCCTCGACGAGCGGCCCGCGGTCAGCGCCTTCGTCGTGCAGAACGAGACGGCCGTCGAGCCGCTCCTCGCCCTGCTGCGCCGCACGGGCAGGGCCGTACCGGAGGACGTGTCGGTGGTCGCGGTCTGCGCCGACCAGATCGCCGCCCAGGCCTCGGTGCCGCTCAGCTCGGTGGCGATCCCGGCCCAGGAGCTCGGCCGCAGGGCGGTGGAGCGGCTGGTCGCCCGCCTCGCCCGGCCCGGCGACGAGGGCGCCACCGGGGTCGAACTCCTCGCTCCGGCCCTGACCGCACGGGACAGCTCGGGCCCCCCGCCCGCGGTCAGGAACTGACGACCCGCTCCTCGCCCGTGAGCTTCCCGGGCCGGAAGGCGTCTCAGCCCTTGACGGCTCCGGTGAGCATGCCCTTCCTGAAGTGCTTCTGGACGAACGGCGCGAGGACGGCGACGGGGAGGAGGGCGAGGACCATGACGGCCATCTGGACCGCGAGCCCGGAGAGGTTCCCGGCCTTCACCGCCTGGCCGAGGCCGACGGGGATCTCCTGCTTCTGGACGAGCTGGATGAGGACGTTCTGCAGCGGCATCATGTTCTGGTCGCTGAGGTAGAGGGAGGCGTTGAACCAGGCGCTCCAGTAACCGACCGCGTAGAAGAGGGTGATGACGGCGATCACCGCCCTGGACAGCGGCATCACGATCCGCCAGAGGATGCGCAGGTCACCGGCGCCGTCGATGCGGGCGCTGTCGACGAGTTCGGGCGAGATCCCCATGAAGAATCCGCGCAGGACCAGGATGTTGAAGACGCTCACCGCGCTCGGCAGGATCAGCGCGAGATAGGTGTCGGTGAGGCCGAGGGTCTGCACGAGGAGGTACGTGGGGATCAGTCCGGCCCCGAAGAACATGGTGGCCATCAGGGCCAGCAGGATGAAGCGGTGGCCGAGCGAGCCGGGCCGGGAGAGCCCGTACGCGCAGAGGATCGACACGGCCGTCGAGAACAGGGTGCCGGTGACCGTGACGGCGACGCTGACGATCGCCGCCCGGGTGACCTGGCCGCCGCTCAGCAGCTCCTGGTAGGCGACGAGGGTGAGGTCCCGGGGGACGATCACCAGGCCGCCCGTCTCCGTGATCGTCTTCTTCGACGACAGGCTGGTGACGACGACGATCCAGAGCGGGAAGAGGACGGCGAGGCAGGCGAGGACGAGGACGCCGCCCTTGGCGGCGAGTCCGGCGCGGCCGGGCGGTTCCTCCCAGACGGGGCGGGCGGGCGCGGCCCACCGTGATGTGCGCGGCCGGGTCACTTCCGGTACACCCCCTGCTCGCCCATCAGGTGGGCGGCCTTGTTCGCGGAGAGGACGAGCGCGAGGCCGACGACTCCCTTGACGAGCCCGGCGGCGGCCGCGTAGCTGAAGTCCTGGCTGCGCAGGCCGGTCCACCACACGAAGGTGTCGAGGACCTCGGCGGCCCCGGGCCCGACCGCGTCGCGCTGGAGCAGCAGCTGCTCGAAGCCGACGGTCAGCGCGTCGCCGACGCGCAGGACGAGGAGCAGGGCGATGACGGGCCGCAGCGCGGGCAGGGTGACGTGCCACATCCGGCGCCACCGCCCGGCGCCGTCCATGGCGGCGGCCTCGTACAGGTCCTGGTTGACCGCGGCGAGCGCGGCGAGGAAGACGATGAGTCCCCAGCCGGCGTCCTTCCAGATGCCTTCGGCGGTGACGAGGAACTTGAAGACCTCCGGGTCGGTCATGAGGTCGAAGCCCTCGTGGCCGTGTTCGCGCAGGGTCTGGGCGATGACGCCGGCGCCGCCCAGGATCTGCTGGAAGACGGTGACGACCAGCACCCAGGAGAAGAAGTGCGGCAGGTACAGGACGGCCTGGACGACCGCGCGGACCCCGGGGCGGAGGAGGCTGTTGACGAGCAGGGCGAGCGCGATGGGCACGGGGAAGAACAGCAGCAGCTGGAGGAGGAAGAAGATCAGGGTGTTCTCGACGGCGTGCCAGAACCCCGGGTCGGAGAAGACCCGTTCGAACTGGGCGAGGCCCACCCAGGGGCTCTCCAGGACGGCCGTGACGCCGTTGGTGGAGACGTACGGGTCGTAGTCCTGGAAGGCGACGACGTTCCCGAGGATCGGGATGTAGTGGAAGACCACGACGAGGGCGAGCGCGGGCGCGGTCATGAGGAGGAGGGTGCGGTCGCGCCGGAACCGCCGGCCGAGGGGAACCCTCCCGGCCGGGGGCGCGGACGTGCGGCGACGGGCCCGGCCGCCGTCCTCGGCGGCTTCCGCGTGCGGGTCCTTCGTCCTGGTGTCGAGCGTGCTCACGGTCGGCTCGCCGCGGAGCCGGTGGTGTCGAGGAGCATCCGGTACCAGTCGCGGAGCCGGTCGCCTCCCTTGCTCTTCCACTCGGACACGGCCTGCTGCATGTCGGAGACCCTCCTGCGGCCCCGGACGATGTCCTTCTCCAGCTGCTCGAAGTCGTTCATGAGGCCGGTCCACTGCGCGGGTTCGGTGACGGTCATGCCGTAGAAGGCGGACTTGGTGGTGAGGGCGCCCATGCGCTGCTGCCACTCGACCATGGCGCGGGTCACGTCCGGGGTGTCGGGGTGGGCGACGTACGGGGCGGGGCTGGCGACGAACATCCAGGAGCTGTTGACCTCCAGGTTCCCCGCGTCCGTCTTGACGGGCAGGCCGTTCTTCACCGTGTGGTGGACGCCCTCGACGCCGTAGTCGGTGAGCATCCGCTCCTTGGTTCCGTAGGGGGCGGCGGTGAAGTCGGCGATGGCGAGGACGTCTTCGACGACCGCCCGGGAGCTGCCCTTCTTCACGAAGGCCCAGATGTTGGCGGGGTTGGTGGCCCAGAGCTTCGGGGTGCCGCCGTCGTGGCCGGGGACGTCCATGGCGGCCATGGCGAACGCCGGGTTCTGGGCGGCCTGTTCGGAGGTCTTGGCGTACCAGTGGGAGAGGTCGTTGTTGTAGATCAGGACCTGTCCGGAGGTGAAGCGGTTGCCGGCGTCGCCCTGGTTCTGCGCCTTGGCGTCGGGATGCACGACCCCGGCGTCGAAGAGCTTGCGGGTCCACGCCAGGGCTTCGAGGTACTCCTGCGTCTCGATCCGGTTGACCAGCTTCCCGTCGACGAGGTTCCAGCCGAGGGCCTTGTCGCTGCCGGAGAGCACGCCGAACATGTTGTACGCGGTCCAGGTCAGGTCGTCGCAGGCCCACACCTTCGCCCTGGCGCTGGTGATCTCCTTGGCGAGGGCGAGGAACTCGTCGGCGCTCTTGGGGAGTTGCCAGCCCTTCGTCGCGAAGAGGTCCTTGCGGTAGAAGGGCGCGATGTTGGTGACGTACGAGGCGGGCATGGGCAGTCCGCGGAGCCGGCCGCCGAAGATCGAGCGCTGCCAGGCGTCGGTGGGGATGGCCGCGAGGTTCGGATAGGCCTTGACCCGGTCGCCGGAGAGGTACGGGCCGAGGTCCTCGAACTTGGCGTTGATCGCGCCGGGGATCTTGCCGCCGAGGTTCCAGCCGGGCACGACGACCACGTCGGGGATGTCGCTGGAGGCGAGGACGGCGCCGAGCTTCTGGTCGTAGACGTTGCCGTCCTGGTTCTGCCAGGTGACGTCGGTGCCGATGGCCTCGTTCATGGCCTTGTAGTAGGGGTTGTCGGGGGACGGCGGGGTGCCCCAGAGCGGCGCCATGACGGTGAGGGCGGCGCCCTTGCCCTTCTTCGTGGCCACGGAGGCCTTCAGCCGGGCGGCCGGGACGGCGCGGGTGAAGCCCGCGGCGGAGCCGTTCTTCGGGGCGACGTCGGGCGCGACGACCGTGCTCGCCACGAAGGCGGGGAGGAGCTTCGCCGCGTCCTTGCCGGTGGTGGTGCCGTCCTTCTGCCCGGTGCTCCCGCCCTCACTGCACGCGGCGAGCAGGGGGGCTCCGCCGGCGACGGCGACGGCGGCGACGGCGCTGGAGGCGAGGAAGCCCCGCCGGCTCGGGGTGGATGTCCTGGAGCCCGTGGAGACGGCGTTCGGCGTCATTGCGTCAACCCTTCATGGCACGCGCCGGGACGCACGGCGACCAGAGGTGTCGCCGGGCGGCTGCGGTGGTGGAGGCGGAGCGGGCGGGGGCGGAGCCCCGGGAGCCCTGGGCACGGTCGAACGGGCGCTGTCGACCGTCGAGTCGAAGCGCTTCGATATGGCTGCGAGGTTAAGTGAACGTCACAGACGCGGCAAGAGTCGTCACGGAGATTCCCGGGGCTGCAAACGGCCCTCGAATCCTTCGACAGCCGCCGCCCGTAGGCCGGGTGGACGGGCGGCACACCGTGACACCCGTTCCCCACCCACCGAGCATCGAAGCGCTTCGAATCCAGGAGACCTTCCGGCGGGAAGCGCACGGCGGCGGTCACCTCCTTCTGCATGTGGGGGCGGGTGGCTACGTCTCTGTCGCCGCCGACGGCGTGAAGGTTGCCGCCGACCGGGAATCCGCCGAGGTGTTCTCCGTGGAGACGGTCGAGCGGGGCGAGGAGGCGGTCGCCCGGGCCGCGGCCGGGGCGGACACGGTGATCGTCGTCGCCGGCAACGACCCCCACGTCAACCGCCGGGCGACCGAGGACCGGACGACCCTCGCGCTCCCCGCCCACCAGGACCGGCTGTGGTGGGCCGCGCACGCCGCGAACCCGCGCACCGTCCCCGTCTCCTCCTCCCCGTACGCCGTGCCCGAGGCCGCCGGCACGCTCGCCCGGTCCGTGACGGCGTCGGTTCCGCGCCCGCACCGCGAACTGGTGGCGCACGAGCGGACGTCACTCGCCCCGGGCGCCTCGGCGACCCCCTCCTTCACGGTGCCGTCGGCGTCCCTCGGGTACGGGGACGTGGCGCACGGCCGGTGGACGGTGGAGCCCGGGGGGGGGTACGGGATCCAGGTGGGCGCGTCCAGCGCGGACATCAGGCGCACGGTCCGCGTGGAGGTGGCCGGCGAGGGGCCGGGCCCGCGGTCGGTCCTGACCGACGGGCTCGCGGCGGCGGACTACGACGAGCAGTCGGGCACGGTCGTCGTGGACCGCACGAAGGTGTCGGGCGACGCCGTGGCCCCGGCCGCGCCGCGTCGGGAAGGAGAACTCCTTCATCGTTCCTGCGACTTCGCGGCCGGGGTGACGGAGGCCGCGGTGACGGCCGCGGGCGAGGGCGCGATCGAACTGGTCCTCACGGACGGCACGCCCCTGGCCCGGATCGAGCTCGCCCCGACGGGCGGCCCGTGCGCGTACCGCACGCTCACCGCCCCCCTGCGCCTGCGGGACGGGACGGATCTCCGGATCCGGCTCCACGGACCCGTCCGGCCGGCGCAGCTCGGCTTCACCCCGGCGTGACCGTCCAGACGCCGTCCCGCATGAGGTGGCGCCCCACCAGTTCGGGTTCCTCGTGCCAGGCCTGGACCTCGGTCGGGAGGACCCGGAACCAGTGGTAGGCGGGGCCCGAGCGGCGGGGGTCCCAGCCCGTCTTCTTCGCGAACGCCTCCGCCGCCTCGGCCGGGACCCGGTCGGGGCCGAGGGTCACGGTCTCGCCGTCGAGCAGGACGACGTCCCGGGTGTGGCCGAGGGCCAGTCGTACCCGGCCGCCGGACGCGAGGTTGCGGCCGGTGGGGTTGGAGAGGCGCGTGCACAGCCACAGGTGGGTGCCGTCCCAGAGGAAGGAGAGCGGCACGAGGTACGGCTCCCCGGTCGCGTCCGCCGTGGACACCCAGATGTCCTGTTCCTCGTCGAGCCGGCCGAGCACGTCTCGTATACGGCGGGCGGTGTCGCGCACGGGCTGAGTGTTCGTCATGATCGGGAGGCTACCGGGCCCCCGTGCGGGGGCCCGGTGTTTCACTGGGTCAGCGTCGTGCTGTCGAAGAGTTCCCCGGTGTCGCTGTACGCGTTCAGGACGAGCTGGGTGGGCGAGACCGAGCACTGCACGTACTCGAAACGCGCCGACCTGTACGCGCTCCAGGACGGCTGGCTCGCCGTGAACTGGTTGAGCCCGTTGCCGCCGCCACCGGAGACGATGTACGTCACGCCGGTCGGATCGGTCACGCCCGCACGCAGCGGATGACTCCGCTCGTAGTTGTGGGAGTTGCCGGAGAGGCAGAGCCTGACCCCGTACAGCTCCAGGCGCGGCACCAGCTGGGCGAGGACCGTCGACGAGCTGGAGGTGCTGGTCGTCGAGCTGTAGGGCGGCCGGTGGACGACGCAGATCTTCCACGCCGCCGTCGTGGCGGAGAGGTCGGCGTCCACGAAGGCGCGCTGCGCGGAGCCGGCTCCCATGGGCTGCTCGCTGTCGACGACGAGGACGTGCAGGTCGCCCCAGTCGTAGCTGTACCAGCGCTGGTTGTTCGGCGACCACAGGTTCCGTGCCGCCGCGCCGTCGCCGTAGTACTCCTTGTTCCCGTTCGCCGGGTAGAGGGACCGGGTCCGGATGACCGCGCCGTACTGCTTGTAGAAGCGGTTGTCGAAGTCGGAGTAGAAGCGCTCCGGGTCCGGGTCCTGGGCGTCCGGGTACACGTTGTCGCCGAGCGTCTGCAGGAACGAGGTCGACGATGCGGCGATCAGGTTGGCGATGCTCGTCTGCTGCCCCGATCCGCCCCCGAAGTCGCCGACCGCCGCGAAGGTGAAGGCCGTGCCCGGCGCGGGTGCGGTGGTGAAGCGGTTGCCCGCGAGCGTGGCGTTGCCGGACCGCACCTGGTAGACGTACTCGGTTCCGGGCTCGAGCCCGCCGAGCAGCATGGCGTGCTGCAGCCGCGGAGTGGGGTCGAAGACGCTGTCGGAGAACGTTCCGACCCCGAAGTCGACGGTGCTGTCGGTCGGAAGGTTGGTCCACCACAGCACGCGTGCGCTCGTCCGGTCGGTCTGGACGACGTAGGGGCCACGGGTGACGAGGACGGTTCCGGCCGCGGGGGTGGAGCCGGCCCTCCCGGAGGTGAGCGCGGAGACGTTGCCGGCGGAGTCGACGGCCGCGATCCGGTAGGTGTACGACGTCGACGGGGAGAGTCCGTTGTCGGAGTACGTCTTGCGGAGCGGCTCCTCCACCGTGGCGATGAGGACGTTGTTGCGGTACACCTGGTACCCGGCGACGTCGCTGGAGCTGGACGACCCCCAGGTGATGTCGAGCCGGCTGTCCGAGTACCGCTTCACCACCACGCTGCTGTTCGAGACCGCCGAAGGGGCGCTCGTGTCGTTCATGGTCTTGGTCGTGAGGTCGATGGCGGCCGCCGGGCCGACGTGCCCCGCGACGTCGACGGCGCGTACCGCGAACTGGTAGGCGCGGTTGGCGAACAGCTTGCTCGCGGTGTAGCTGGTGGTGCCGTCGGTCGTCGCGATCTGGACCAGGCTCTCCAGCGGCGCCCCGACGGCGCCGCGGAGGATCCGGTAGCCGGTGATCTTGGCGGCGGCGGTGGACTTGGTCCAGCTGAGCTTCACTCCCGACGAGGTGAGCGAGCTCGTCTTGAGGTTGGTCGGCGCCGTCGGCCCCGTCGCGGGGTCCGCCCGCTGGGTGACCACGACGACGGGTGCCGAGCGCGCCGACTCGACCCCGCCGATCACGGTGGTGACCTCGTAGCTGTACGTCGTCGTCGCCGTCAGCCCGCCGTCCTCCAGCAAGGTGCCCGGCTGTTCCGCGATCAGCACGTTGTCCCGGTAGACGCGGTAGGTCTCCGCCCCCGTGACCGCCGTCCACAGCAGTCGTACGGTCGACGAGGTCAGCGCCTGACCGGCGAGCAACTCGGGTGGAACCGGGGTGTCGGCGGCGCTCGCCGTGCGTGGCGAGACGACGACATCGCCGACGTCCAGCGCCAGTCCGGCCCCGAGGGCGTAGGCGACGAAGCTGCGGCGGCTCAGAGCCATGGTCATTTTCCTCTCTCGGCCGGCACGTCATATGACCTGTGCGCCAGCGTTTTCCCCGGCCGGGCGATGATCGACAGGCACAGCGTGACCGCCGGAGGACCCACAACCCTCCGATTACACCGAAAGCGGCATGTCGGGGACCGTCGCACCCGAACGGCCCCGGGTCGAGCCCTCGACAGAAAGCGCTTGCGCGATCCATTGACGAAACACGAACGTCCCCCTAACTTCATGCCCGTTGCACTTCGTACGTCATATATGAGACGCGATACACGAGATCTGAGAGTGCTCCATGGCCTTCGCCCCCAGCCCCATCCCCTCCCGCACCCAGTACGTCCAGGAAGCGATCAAGCACGACATCCTCACCGGGGGCCTCAGACCCGGCCAGGCGCTCGTGGAGACCGAACTCGCCGCGCGCTTCGGGGTGTCGAAGACCCCGGTCCGCGAGGCGCTCAAGACCCTCGCGGGCAGCGGGCTCGTGGTGATGAACCAGTACAAGGGCGTCACGGTCCGGATGGTCGACGCGGACATGGCCCGCGCCGTCTACGACGTCCGCCTGCTCCTGGAGCCCGAGGCCGTCCGCCGCGCCGTCGCCTCCGGCGCCCCGCTCGACGCGGCGGACGAGGCCCTGCGCCGCGCCGCGGGAGCGGAGGACCCGGCCGAACGGTCCCTGGCCAACCGCGACTTCCACCGCGCGCTCTACCTGCCCTGCGGCAACCCGCTGCTCGGCCGGATGCTCGACGAGGTCCGCGACCAGGCCGCCCTGGTCTCCACGGTCGCCTGGGCCGCCGTCCCGTCCTGGGAACGCGAGGCCGCCGAGCACGAGGAGATCCTTCGGCTCGCCGTCGCCGGCGACGTCGAGCGGGCGGGCCGGGCCGTGCACGAGCACATCGCCTCGTTCGTGGAGCGCGCCTTCCCCCCCTTCCCTTCCTGACAGCGTGTGAGCCTCCCTCCCGGACAGCGAGTGAGCCTCCCTCCCGGACAGCGAGTGAGCCTCCCTCCCGGAGAGCGCGTGAGCCCCGCCCCTTCCCCTCTGGACAGCGAGTGAGTATGGAATTCGAGACGATGAGGGCCGCCCTCGCCGAGGTCGTGGCCATCCCGGTCACCCCGTTCGCCGAGGACGGCTCCGTGGACACCGGGGCGCACCGCGCGCTCCTGCGCCGGCTGCTCGACGGCGGCGTCCGCACCCTCACCCCGAACGGCAACACCGGCGAGTTCTACGCCCTCACCCCCGAGGAGCGCCGCTCCCTCACCGAGGCGACCGTCGAGGAGGCCGGCGGCCGCGCCGCGATCCTGGTCGGCGTCGGACACGACGTGCCGACCGCGGTGGAGGCCGCCCGGCACGCCCGCGCCGCCGGCGCCCACATGGTGATGGTCCATCAGCCCGTCCACCCGTACGTCTCCGAGAGCGGCTGGGTCGACTACCACCGGGCGATCGCCGAGGCCGTGCCCGAGCTCGGCGTCGTCCCGTACCTCCGCAACCCGCTCCTGAGCGGCGCCCGGCTCGCCGAGCTCGGTGCCGCCTGCCCCAATGTGATCGGCGTGAAGTACGCCGTCCCGGACGCGGCCCGGTTCGCCGGCTTCGCGCGGGACGCGGGCCTCGACCGGTTCGTGTGGGTGGCGGGTCTCGCCGAGCCGTACGCGCCCGCGTACTTCGCGAGCGGCGCGACCGGCTTCACCTCCGGCCTGGTCAACGTCTCCCCCGTGCTCTCCCTGGAGATGCTGGCCGCCCTGCGGGCGGGCGACTATCCGACGGCGATGAAGGTCTGGGAGCGGATCCGCCGCTTCGAGGAGCTGCGCGCGGCCAACGCGAGCGCCGACAACGTGACCGTGGTCAAGGAGGCCCTCGCCTCGCTCGGCCTGTGCCGCCGCGACATCCGCCCGCCGAGCCGGGAGCTCCCGGAGGCGGAGCGGGCCGAGGTCGCCGCGATCGCCGCCGGGTGGCCGATATGAGCGAGACACCGAAGAAGCCGCAGGAGCTCCGCAGTCACCAGTGGTACGGCACGGACGGGCTGCGCTCGTTCAGCCACCGCGCCCGCACCCGGCAGCTCGGCTATCTGCCCGAGGAGCACCTCGGCAAGCCGGTGATCGCGATCCTCAACACCTGGTCCGACATCAACCCCTGCCACGTCCATCTGCGGGACCGGGCGCAGGCCGTGAAGCGGGGCGTGTGGCAGGCGGGCGGCTTCCCGCTCGAATTCCCGGTCTCCACCCTGTCGGAGACCTTCCAGAAGCCCACCCCGATGCTCTACCGCAACCTCCTCGCGATGGAGACGGAGGAGCTGCTGCGCTCGTACCCGGTGGACGGCGCGGTCCTGATGGGCGGCTGCGACAAGACGACCCCGGCGCTCCTGATGGGCGCGGCCTCGGTGGACCTGCCGACCGTGTTCGTGCCGGCCGGTCCGATGCTGCCGGGGCACTGGCGGGGCGAGACCCTCGGTTCCGGTACGGACATGTGGAAGTACTGGGACGAGCGGCGGGCCGGGACGATCGGGGACTGCGAGCTCGCCGAGCTGGAGAGCGGTCTCGCCCGCTCCCCCGGTCACTGCATGACGATGGGCACGGCGTCGACGCTGACCGCCGCCGCCGAGACGCTGGGCGTGACCGTGCCGGGTGCCTCCTCGGTGCCGGCGGTGGACTCCGGGCACGACCGGATGGCGGCGGCCTCGGGGCTTCGGATCGTGGAGCTCGTACGGCAGGACGTCAGGCTGTCCCGGATCCTGACGAGCGAGGCGTACGAGGACGCGGTGGCCGCGGTCCTGGCCCTCGGCGGCTCGACGAACGCGGTCATCCATCTGATCGCGATGGCCGGCCGGTCGGGGGTGAAGCTGACGCTCGACGACTTCGACCGGATCGCGCGGACCGTGCCGGTGCTCGCGAACCTGCGGCCCGGCGGGCGGTATCTGATGGAGGACTTCCACTTCGCGGGCGGCATGACCGGCTTCCTGTCCCGGCTCATCGACGTGCTCCATCTGGACCGGCCGACCGTCTCGCACGCCACCCTGGGCGAGCAGCTCGCCGGCGCCCTCGTCCACGACGACGAGGTGATCCGGGAGCGGTCGAGGCCGCTGGCCGCCGAGGGCGGGGTCGCGGTGCTGCGCGGCAACCTCTGCCCGGACGGCGCCGTCATCAAGCACATCGCGGCCGAGCCGCGGCTGCTGAGGCACACCGGCCCGGCGGTCGTCTTCGAGGACTACCGGACGATGCAGCGGACCATCGACGACCCGGCGCTGGGGATCACGGCCGAGCATGTGCTCGTGCTGCGGGGCGCGGGCCCGAAGGGCGGTCCGGGGATGCCGGAGTACGGGATGCTGCCGATCCCCCGGTACCTCCTGGAGCAGGGGGTGCGGGACATGGTCCGGATCTCGGACGCCCGGATGAGCGGGACGAGTTACGGGGCGTGTGTGCTGCACGTGGCGCCCGAGTCACATGTCGGCGGACCCCTTGCCCTCGTCCGTACGGGCGATACGATCACCCTCGACGTAGCGGCCCGCTCCCTCCGTCTGCACGTCACGGACGAGGAGCTGGCCGGCCGCAGGGCCGCGTGGACACCGCCGCCGGCCCGGTACGAGCGCGGCTACGGCGCGCTCTACATGGAGCAGATCTCCCAGGCCGACACCGGCTGCGACTTCGCGTTCCTGGCCAGGCCGGGAACCACCCCCGATCCGTACGCGGGCTGAGCCCCGCCCTCGAAGGAACCACCCCACCCCGCTTGTCCGAAATCTCGAACGTCGTTCGCGAAGCGCTTCACCGAGAACGGAGCCGCCGTCATGGCCTCAGCTGTGACCCCCGCACGCCGAGCCGCCCTGCCGTACCTGCTGATCGCCCCCGCGGGCCTGCTGATGCTGGGGTTCATCGCGTACCCGGTGCTCAGCGTCTTCTACTACAGCCTGCAGAACCACAACCCCACCAAGCCCTGGCGGAACGGTTTTGCCGGCCTGGACAACTTCACCCGGATCCTCACCGACGACCCGCGCTTCTGGGGCACGCTGACGTTCAGCCTCAAGTGGGTCGTCGTGGAGGTGGCCCTCCAGCTCCTCCTCGGGCTCGCGCTCGCCCTCATCGTGAACCAGAGCTTCGTCGGCCGCGCCCTCGGCCGGGCCCTGGTCTTCTCGCCGTGGGCGGTGTCCGGCGTGCTGACCTCGGCGATCTGGGTGCTGCTCTACAACTCCCAGACGGGCATCAGCCGTTATCTGGCGGACCTCGGCCTGGGCACGTACGGCACGTCCTGGCTCTCCGACACATCGACCGTGTTCCCGGCCGCGATCGTCGCCGACCTCTGGCGCGGGGTGCCGTTCTTCGCGATCCTCATCCTCGCCGACCTCCAGTCCGTACCGAAGGACCTGTACGAGGCGGCCGAGGTCGACGGGGCGAGCAGGCTCCGGCAGTTCCTGCACATCACGCTCCCCCACCTCCGGGACGCGATCGTCCTGTCCACGCTGCTGCGCGCGGTCTGGGAGTTCAACAACGTCGACCTGCTGTACACGCTGACCGGCGGCGGCCCCGCGGGCGAGACGACCACGCTGCCCCTCTACATCGCCCACACCAGTGTCGACGCCCACAACTTCGGTTACGCCTCCGCCCTCACCACGGTGGCGTTCGTGATCCTTCTCTTCTGCTCGATGGTCTATCTGCGCCTGAGCAAGTTCGGAGGCGACGGCAAGTGACTGCCGCGATACCCCTGATCGCCGTCCCCGGCCGCCGCAGCCGGGCCTGGGACGAAGCACCCCGCTGGCAGATCTACCTGCCGCTCGGGATCTATCTCCTCTTCACCCTGATCCCCTTCTACTGGATCCTCCTCTTCGCCGTGCGTCCGGCCGGCTCGACCTCGCTGCTGCCCTGGCCGATGACGACCGCGCACTTCGAGAAGGTGTGGACCGAGCGGAACTTCGCCGTCTTCTTCCAGAACAGCCTGCTGATCGGCGTGGCGGTGCTCATCAGCACCACCGTCGTCGCCCTGGCCGGCGGCTACGCCCTCGCCCGCTTCGACTTCCGGATCAAGAAGGGCTTCATGCTGGCCCTGCTCTGCTCCCAGTTCGTGCCGGGCGCCCTGCTCCTCGTCCCGCTGTTCCAGATCTTCGCCGGACTGCGGATGATCAACTCGCTCGGCAGCGTGATCATCGCCGAGACCGTGTTCCAGCTCCCGCTGTCGATGATCCTCATCAGCGGATTCATCAGGAACGTGCCGTACTCCCTCGAAGAGGCGGCCTGGGTCGACGGCTGCAACCGCTTCCACGCCTTCCGGATCGTCGTCCTCCCGCTCCTGCGGCCCGGTCTCGTCGCCGTCGGCTCCTTCGCCTTCGTACACGCCTGGAACCACTTCCTCTTCGCCCTGATGTTCCTCAGCAGCCAGGACAAGCAGACCATCCCGGTCGGCCTCAACACCCTCATGGGCGCCGACAGCGTCGACCTCGGCGCACTCGCCGCGGGCGGTGTCATCGCCGCCGTCCCCGTGGTCGTCGTCTTCGCCTTCATCCAGAAGTGGCTGGTCACCGGCTTCAGCGCCGGGGCGGTGAAGGGATGAACAGCACCCACACGAACAGGGAAGACATGGACACCGCACGCACCCGCACCCCGCTGCCCGTCGTCCTCGCGGGCGCCCGCGGCCACGGCCGCAGCCACCTCCTCAACATCCGCCGCCTCGAAGACCTCGGTCTCGTCCGGCTCGCCGGTATCTGCGAACTCCGCCCGCTCGACGAGGCCGAACTGGACGGCATCGGCGACCCGAAGCAGTCCGCCGACCTCGAAGCGCTCCTCACCTCGACCGACGCCCGGATCGTGGTGCTCTCCACCCCCATCCAGACCCACACCGACATGGCACTCGCCGCGGCCCGGCACGGCGCGCACATCCTCCTGGAGAAGCCGCCCGCCCCCTCGTACGCCGAGTTCCGCCGGATGGCCGACGGGGTCGAGGCCGCCGGGGTGGCCTGCCAGATCGGCTTCCAGTCGCTCGGCTCGCACGCGGTGCCCGCGATCCGCCGCATGGTGGAGGAGGGCGCGATCGGCGAACTCCTCGGCGTCGGCGCGGCCGGGGCCTGGGTCCGCGACGAGGCGTACTTCCGACGTGCGCCCTGGGCGGGACACCGGCGGCTCGACGGCGTGGACGTCGTCGACGGGGCCCTCACCAACCCGCTCGCGCACGCCGTGGCCACGGCGCTCGCGCTCTCCGGCTCCACCCGCGCCGAGGACGTCGAACACATCGAGACGGAGCTGCTGCGCGCGAACGCCATCGAGTCCGACGACACCTCCGCCGTACGGGTCGTGACCTCGGCCGGCACCCAGGTCACGGTCGCGGCGACCCTGTGCGCCGAGAAGTCCGCGGAGCCGTACGTCATCGTCCACGGCAGCCAGGGCCGGATCACCTTCTGGTACCGGCAGGACCGGGTCCTGGTGCAGCGCGCCGGGCACGGCCCGGTGGAGACCGAGTACGGCCGCACCGACCTCCTGGAGAACCTCGTCGCGCACGTCACCGGGGGCGAACGGCTGTGGGTGCCCCCGGCGGAGACCGGTGCCTTCATGCGGGTCGTCGAAGCGGTACGGACCGCTCCCGAGCCCCTTGACGTCCCCGCCGCCCACTGGCACACCGAGCCGGGCGAGAGCGCGCCGCGTCGCGTCGTCGACGGCGTCGACGCCCTGGTCGACGCGAGCGCCGACGCCCTCGGGCTCTTCTCCGAACTCGGCGCCCCCTGGGCGCCCCCGGCCCGGGCGGAGGCCCGATGACCCCCGTGTCCCCCACCGTCCTGCGCTGCGCGGGCCGCACCGTCGCCCGCTACACCACGCGGCCCGAGCTCGCCGCCGACCACGCGCCCCGCCCGTACCTCCACCCCGTCACCACCCTCGCCGGACTCCCGGTGACCGAAACCCTGCCCGAGGACCACCCGCACCACCTGGGCGCCGGCGTCGCCGTGCCGGACGTCGCGGGCCACAACTTCTGGGGCGGGCGCACCTTCGTGCGCGGCCGGGGCTCCGTGGAGCTCGACAACCACGGGGTGCAGCGGCACGAGAACTTCAAGCTGTGCGACCCGGACGGGTTCGTGGAGGAGCTGAGCTGGACGGCCGGAGGCGAGCGGCTGTTCCGGGAGCACCGGACGGTGGCGGCCACCGCGCTCACCGACTCCGCCTGGGCGCTCGACCTCACCTTCTCCCTCGCGAACGTGTCGGGCCGTGAGCTGTCGATCGGGAGCCCGGCGACGAACGGCCGGCCCGGCGCCGCGTACGGGGGCTTCTTCTGGCGCGCGCCGAAGGAGGCGACGGCGCCCGTGGTCTTCGGGGCGGAGGCCGACGGCGAGGCGGCGGTGCACGGGGTCGCGGCCGACTGGGTGGCCCTGGCCGGCCCGGACTGGACGCTGGTGTTCGCGGGGGCGACCGCGCGGACCCGCCGCGACCCGTGGTTCGTGCGCGCCGCCGAGTACCCGGGGGTCGGTTCCTCCCTCGCGTACGACGCGCGGCTTCCGGTGGCGGCCGGGGAGACCTTCGTACGCCGGGTGGTGACCGTGGTCGCCGACGGGCGGCTCGACCGGGCGGGGGCCGCGGCGCTGGTCCGCAAGGCGGTGGCGTCATGAGCACGACCCCCACAGCCGCCACCCGCACCGCCACCGCCCCCACCGGCGCCACTCGTACCGCCACCGCCCCCACAGCCGCAACCCGTACCGCCACCGCCCCCACCGGCGCCACCACCGTCACCCCCACCGGCGACCTCGGCGACGGCACGTACCGCAATCCGGTCCTCGCGGCCGACTGGTCGGACCCGGACGTCCTGCGGGTCGGCGAGGACCACTACCTGACCGCGTCCAGCTTCGGCCGCGCCCCCGGGCTGCCCCTGCTGCACTCCCGGGACCTGGTCAACTGGACGCTCGTCGGCCACGCCCTCGAGCGGCTCGAACCGGCCGCCGCGTTCACCGCGCCCCGGCACGACCGCGGGGTGTGGGCGCCTTCCTTCCGGCACCACGACGGCCGGTTCTGGATCTTCTGGGGCGACCCCGACCACGGGATCTTCCAGGTCAACGCCCCTTCGGTGCGCGGGCCCTGGACCTCGCCGCATCTGGTGAAGGCGGGCCTCGGCCTGATCGACCCCTGCCCGCTGTGGGACGAGGAGTCGGGCGAGGCGTACCTCGTGCACGCCTGGGCCAGGTCACGCGCCGGGTTCAACAACCGGCTCACCGGCCACCGGATGAGCCCGGACGGCAGCAAGGTCCTCGACGAGGGCCGGGTCCTGGTGGACGCCGACCGGATCCCCGGCTGGTTCACCCTGGAGGGCCCGAAGCTGTACCGCCACGACGGCCGGTTCTGGATCCTGGCGCCGGCCGGGGGCGTGGCCACCGGCTGGCAGGGCGCGTTCCGCTCGCGGTCGTTCTTCGGACCGTACGAGGAGCGGATCGTCCTGGCGCAGGGCGACACCGACGTCAACGGGCCGCACCAGGGCGGCTGGGTCCGCACCGTGCGCGGCGAGGACTGGTTCCTGCACTTCCAGCAGTCGGGCGCGCACGGCCGGCTCGTGCACCTCCAGCCGATGCGCTGGGGCGAGGACGGCTGGCCGGTCCTCGGCACGGACGGCGCCCCGGTCCGGGTGCACCGGAAGCCGGACCTGCCGGAGCAGCCGCGCGCGCGTCCCGCGGTGGACGACACGTTCCCGGGCGGGCGGTTCGGACGGCAGTGGCAGTGGACAGCCAACCCGGAGCAGGGCTGGGCCAGTCAGCACTCGGGCGACGGGCTGCGGCTCGGCTGTGTGCGTACGGAGCGGCCGGCCGATCTGCGGAGCGTGCCGCACGTGCTGACCCAGCGCCTGCCGGCCGGGGCCCTGACCGTCGAGGTCGGGCTGCGGCTCGACGGCGAGGCGCCCGGGGCCCGGGCGGGTCTGGTCGTCCTGGGCGACGCCTACGCCTGGATCGGCCTGGAGCGGGCCGCGGACGGCGGCGTCCGGCTCGTGCACCGCTTCGCCCCGGCGGACGCCGACCGGGAACGGGACGCGGCGCACTCCCGGGCCGTCCCCGGCGGCGCGGTCCTGCTGCGGATCGAGGTCACGGCGGACGCGCGCTGCCGGTTCTCGTACTCCGCCGACGGCGCCGAAGGACCGGTCCGGCTCGGGCCGGAGTTCGCCGCCACGCCCTGGCGCTGGGTCGGCGCGCTCCTCGGCCTGTTCGCGGGCGCCCCGGCGGGGGCGGGGCACGCCGGGACGGCCGTGTTCTCCGCCTTCCGCGTCACCCCCGCCTGACGTTCCCCGCACTCCCCCTCACCCGCAAGACCCCGAGATCACCCGCAAGACCCGAGAGAAGAGAGCCGACGATGACCATCTTCCCCGGCGGACGGCGCAGAGCCGCCCTCGCCCTCGCCCTGTCCGGTGTCCTCGCCCTGACCGCCACCGCCTGCGGTGACGACGGCAGCGGCGCGGGCGGCGACAAGGGCACCGAGGGATCGGGCAAGGGAAAGATCACCTTCTGGGACAACAACGGTGGTGTCCGCACCGAGGTCTGGAAGGAGATCATCGCGGACTTCGAGAAGGCGAACCCCGACATCGACGTCGAGTACGTCGGGATCGCCTCCAAGGAGGTCCAGTCCAAGTACGACACCGCCATCCAGGGCGACGGCCTGCCGGACGTGGGCGGCGTCGGCGCGGCGATGCTCGCCGGGATCGCCGCGCAGAACGCCCTGGAGCCGCTGGACGCCCGGATCGAGGGCAGCTCCCTGAAGGGCAAGTTGAACCCCGGCATGGTCGCGAGCGTGAAGTCGGCGGGCGGCCGGGACAAGCTGTTCACCGTCCCCACCTCCGCCAGCAACGGCGTCCTCTACTACCGCACCGACCTGTTCAAGGCCGCCGGCCTGCCGGAGCCCACCACCTGGTCGAAGTTCTACGCGGCGGCCGACAAGCTGACCGCCGCCGACAAGAACCGTTTCGGCTACACGATCCGCGGCGGCGCCGGCTCCATCGCCCAGGCGCTCGACGCCATGTACGGCCAGAGCGGCATCACCAGCTTCTGGAACGGCGACAGAACGACCGTCAACGACCCGAAGAACGTGGCGGCCCTGGAGAAGTACGCCGCGCTCTACAAGAAGGACACCCCGGCCGCCGACGTCAACAACGACTTCACCAAGATGGTCGCGCAGTGGGACAGCGGCGAGATCGGCATGCTGAACCACAACCTGGGCTCGTACCAGGACCATGTGAAGGCGCTCGGCACGGGCAGGTTCCGGGGCATCCCGAACCCGACGCTCGACGACGGCACCCGGGTCCAGGTCTCCAACCCGGTCGACGGCCTCGGCCTCTTCTCGTCGAGCAAGAACAAGGCCGCCGCCTGGAAGTTCATCGAGTTCGCCGCCTCCCACGCCTCCAACAGCAAGTGGAACAGGTCGGCCGGCGCGATCCCCGCCAACACGGAGGCCGCCGCGGACCCGTGGCTCGCGGAATCCGAGCCCACCAAGCTCGGCGCCGAGGTCCTCTTCAGCGGCAAGGCCACGATCGTCGAGCTGCCGTACTACCTGCCCGACTGGAACACGATCTCCAAGGCCGACAACGAACCCGGCTTCCAGAAGGTCCTGCTCGGCAAGTCCACCGCGAAGGAGTTCCTGGACCACCTCGCCGAGCAGCTGAACACGGCGCAGGCCGAGTGGAAGCAGCAGAACCGGTGAGCGTCGTCCGCCGCGCCGTCGTCACGGCCGGGGCGGGCCTCGCGCTCGCCCTGGCCGGGGCCCCCGCCGCCCGGGCCCAGGAACAGTCCCGGACGCGCACGGTCTTCCTCGCGGGCGACTCCACGGCCGCCCAGAAGTACGCCGACGCCGCGCCGGAGACCGGCTGGGGCATGGCGCTCCCCTTCTTCCTGCACCGGGACATCACGGTCGCCAACCACGCGGTCAACGGCCGCAGCACCAAGAGCTTCCTCGACGAGGGCCGGCTCGAACCGATCCTGGCGGCGCTCCGGCCCGGCGATCTGCTCCTGATCCAGTTCGGCCACAACGACGAGAAGGTCGCCGACCCCACCCGCTACACCGAGCCGTGGACCACCTACCAGGACAACCTCAGGGTCTTCGTCGAGGGCGCGCGGTCCCGGGGCGCCCTCCCGGTGCTCGCCACCTCCGTGGAGCGGCGGAAGTTCGCGGCGGACGGCACCGCGCTGCGCACGCACGGCGCCTACCCGGCGGCGATGCGGGAGGTGGCCGTGGAGTCGGACGTACCGCTGCTCGACATCGAGGCGCTGTCCCTGGCGCTGTGGCAGCGGCTCGGCCCGGAGGCCACGAAGACGTACTTCAACTGGACGGCGACCGAGCAGGACAACACGCACTTCAACCCGCCGGGGGCGATCGAGGTGGCCCGTCTGGTCGCCGCCGAACTCCTGCGCACCCATGTCCTCGCGCCGCGCGAGACGCGCCGCCTGGACGACGCGATACCCACCGAGTGGATCACCTGGCCCGCACCCGAGGAGAACCGACCGTGAACCGACGCAAGCAGCTGGGAGTGGTGGCCGCGACCGCCCTCGTCCTCACGGTGACCGCCCCGGTGGCCGGCGCGCACGCCGCCCACCGGCCCGGCGGCGACCCGGCCCGCGCGACCCTGCCGGCCGGTGACGGCTGGGCGTCCGCCGGCACCGGCACCACCGGCGGGTCCGCGGCCGACGCCTCCCGGGTCTTCACCGTCACCACCTGGGAGCAGTTCCGGAACGCGCTGGCCGTGCCCGGCACGGAACCCCGCATCGTGAGGGTGGCCGGCGTCCTGGACGCCACCGCCGCCGGCTGCGCGGTGTTCGAGGCCCCCGGCTACGACTTCGCCCGCTACCTCGCCGACTACGACCCCGCCGTCTGGGGGTACGAGAAGGAGGTCAGCGGCCCCCAGGAGGACCTGCGGGCGGCCTCGGCCACGGCACAGGGGCAGGCGATCAAGGTGAAGGTCCCCGCCAACACCACGATCGTCGGCGTCGGAAGGCACGCCGGGATCACCGGTGGCAGCCTCCAGGTGCAGGGCGTGGACAACGTCGTCGTCCGCAACCTCACCCTGGAGTCCCCCCTCGACTGCTTCCCGCAGTGGGACCCCACCGACGGGGCGACGGGCGCGTGGAACTCCGAGTACGACAGCCTGGTCGTGTACGGCTCCAGCCATGTCTGGATCGACCACGACACCTTCACCGACGGGGCCCACCCGGACAGTTCGCTGCCCTCGTACTACGGGGAGGTCTACCAGCGGCACGACGGCGAACTCGACATCGTGCGGGGCGCGGACCTCGTCACCGTCTCCTGGAACGTCTTCACCGACCACGACAAGACGCTGATGATCGGCAACAGCGACAGCGCGGGCGCCACCGACCGGGGCAGGCTCCGCGTGACCCTCCACCACAACCTCTTCGAGAACGTGGTGGAGCGCGCGCCCCGGGTGCGCTTCGGGCAGGTCGACGCGTACAACAACCATTTCGTGGTGCCCGGTCCGGCGTACGTGTACAGCCTCGGCATCGGCCAGGAGTCGCAACTCGTCGCCGAGAAGAACGCGTTCACGCTCGCCGCCGACGTCCCCGCCGGGAAGATCCTGAAGAAGTGGAAGGACGCGCCGGTCACGGCCTCCGGCAACTACGTCGACGGGAGCCCGGTCGACCTGCTCGCCGTGCACAACGCGCAGTACCCCGCAGAGCAGTTGCGCGCGGACGCGGGCTGGACCCCGGTCCTGCGCACCCGGGTCGACCACCCCCTGGCCGTCCCGGCCCTCGTCGACCACCGGGCCGGCGCCGGCCGTCTCCGCTGAGCCCCCGGGAAGGAGGACCCGCATGTCTTCGCACCCCACCGGAGCCGACGGCCCCGGACGCCGCGCCCTGCTCACCGCCGGCCTCGGCGGCGCTCTCGCCCTGGCCCTGCCGGCCGGGACCGCGAGCGCCGCTCCCCCGGCGCCCTTCGGCAGTCTCGGCTCGCCCGCCGCCCGGCTCACCGCCCGGACCCTGTATGTGCACCCCGGCGGCCTGGGCGACCACACCACGGTCCAGGCGGCGGTCACCGCGGCCGAGGGACCCGGCTGGACGCTGGTGCTCGCCCCCGGAACGTACCGCGAGACGGTCACGGTGAGCCCCGCCCGTACGGACATGACGTGGATCGGCGCGAGCGGGGACCCCCGGGACGTCGTCGTGGTGTACGCCAACGCGGCCGGCTCGCCCCGGCCCGGGGGCGGCACCTACGGCACGTCCGGCTCCGCGACCACCACCGTCCAGGCGGACGGCTTCACCGCGCAGGGCGTCACCTTCGCCAACGACTTCCTCCGCACGGACCTCCCGGGGAATCCCGGCACCCAGGCCGTGGCACTGAAGGCACAGGGTGACCGGTCGGCCTTCTTCCACTGCCGGTTCCTCGGCCACCAGGACACCCTGTACGCCGATTCCATGACCCTCGCGGCCGTGGCCCGGCAGTACTTCGCGCACTGCTACGCCGAGGGGGACGTCGACTTCGTCTTCGGCCGGGCCCGGGCGGTCTTCGAGCACTGCCACTTCCGTACGCTGCTCCGCCCGGACCTGGCGGCCGCCCCGCACGGCTTCGTCTTCGCCCCCTCCACGGCCAGGACGAACCCGTACGGCTTCCTCGCCGCCCGCTGCCGGATCACCAGCGAGGCCCCGGACGGCTTCTACAAGCTGGCCAGGCCCTGGGTGCCGGGCTCGGACCCCACCGCCCGGCCCTCGCTCGTGGTCCGGGACAGCGTCCTCGGCCCCGGGATCGACGCCGTCGCCCCGTACGCGAACATGCGCGAGGCCTACCCCTGGCAGGAGCAGCGGTTCGCCGAGTACCGCAACACCGGCCCGGGCGCCGGGATCACGGTTCCGGAGAACCGCCCCCAGCTCGACCCCGCCGAGGCCGCGACCGTGACCCGGACGACGTACCTGGGCGACTGGGCTCCCCGGAGGCCCTGCGCCTGACGGCCGGGCTCCGTGATCAGGGACGCAGCAGGGGGAACTCGGCCCGCTCCCAGAGGGCGCGGAGCGCGAGGGGCTCGTCCCGCTCCTCCCCCTCGGTCCGCCACACCCTCGCCTGCGCGGTGGTGTCGTCGTACGCCGGCCAGCCCGGGTCTCCGGTGGCGGCGAAACCGGTCCAGGCGCCCACCATCCGGCGGGCCAGGTCGTGGTCGGCGGCGGTGGGGGCGCCGCCGATGAGGAACGCGACGCAGTCCTTGCCGACGTTGCCGAAGGCGAAGGGGATGTCCGCGCAGTGCCAGGCCCGCACGGTTCCGTGCGGGCCGCCGCGGCGGCGGTCGAAGCGCGACAGGAACGCCCGGCCGCCGCCCCGGGCCTGCTGCTCGGCGAGCCGGTGGGCGTACTCGCCGAAGAGGAGGTCGCCGAAGACGGCCAGATGGACGTCGAGCACCGGGGCGTCGGGCAGCGCGGCGCGATAGCCGGCGACCAGACCGTCGGGCAGCCCGAAGTCCTCGGCGAATCGGTCCAGTTGGTCCTCGGTGGTGACCTTGGCGCAGCTGTCGACGGCGTCGAACAGCCAGTACTCCTCCGTGGTGTGGCACACGAGGAGGTCCACGTCCCGGCCCGCTCCGGCGGCCAGACCCGTGAGGGGGTCGACGGTCAGGATGTCGCCGTCGAGGACGGGCGCGTACAGCGAGGGGTCGTAGTGGCGGGACCCGGAGGCCGGGTCCCGCCGGTAGGCCTCGACGACCCGGTCCGAGGCGGCGAGCAGGGCCTGCGGGGTCGCGGCGGCCAGGCCCTCGGGGGTGGCCGGGCAGCCGGCCTCGGCGGCGACCTCGCGGGTGGTCGCGGCGGCGATGTCGCGCGTGTAGTGGGGGCTGGCGGGGCTGTGGACGACGGCCCGGCGGAACAGGCCGCGCGCCCGGTCCATCACCATGAGGCAGGCGACCGAGGCGCCCCCGGAGGACTGGCCGGCGACGGTCACGTTGCCGGGGTCCCCGCCGAAGGCGGCGATGTTCTCCCGCACCCAGCGCAGGGCGGCGATCTGGTCGAGGAGCCCCCGGTTGTCGGGGTACGACGTCTCCCCGGCGTCCGGGATGTGCCCGAACCCCTCGAAGCCCACCCGGTAGTTGAGGGTGACGACGACCAGTCCGGCACGGGCCAGGGCGTCACCGTCGAAGTCGGGCTGGGCGGAGGAGCCGAAGGTGTAGGCGCCGCCGTGGATCCAGACCAGGACGGGCAGCGAGCCGCCGTCCGGGGCCGGGGTCCACACGTTGACGGTGAGGACGTCCTCGTCGCCCGGCGACCACACGGGCGAGCCGGGCAGCTCCGCCGACTGCGGGGCGACGGGACCGAAGGCCGTGCAGTCCCGTACGCCGCTCCAGGCGTCCGCCGGGGCGGGCTCCCGGAACCGGTGGGCGCCGAACGGCGGTGCGGCGTACGGGATTCCGAGCACGGCGACGACCTCGTCCGACGCCCGGAAGCCTCGTACCGCACCGCACGTCGTCTTGAATGTGTCCATGGCCTCAGCCTGCCATCACACCCCTGACCGGCACCAACACCAAGATCATGACGATTGACGCACGGGCGGTGTCAATGGTGCGCGGGCGTCACGGCAGCAGATCGACGCAGTCGATCGCGGTGCCGGGGCTGAGGAAGCCGGTGCCGGTGGAGCCGCTGACGATGTTCAGCCGGAGCACGTTGTACTGGCTCGGGTCCGTCTTCCAGGCGCTCGCCGGGACGACGTACGTGAAGGTGTGGTTGTTGCCCCGGTACGAGCCGTTGGTCAGCGACCGGGTCGACGGCTGGGTCGGGGGCGAGGGGATCGCGGAGACCCAGTCGTTGACGGTGACCTGCGGGCGTCCGTTGAGGAAGGCCGTGGTGACGCCGATCCTCAGGGTGTGCGCCGCGGCGGCCTGGGCGGCGGTGAGCCTGAAGTACACGAGGACGCCGTCGTTGACGTCCTTCCAGAGGTAGCAGGGGAAGGATCCGGACACGTCCCCGCCGTCGAGGACGACGTTCCCGGTCCAGGGCGCGGCGCGGACGTCGGCGGGGTGGGCGTACGTCATGAGGCCCGCGTTCTTGAAGGCGCCGGGGGTGCCGTCCCAGTCGCCGACGCGCCAGATCGCGGGGGCCGTGCTCGGATCGTCGGCGAGGGTGATCGTGTGGAGGGCGGTGGCGGTCCCGGCGGTGACGGTCACCGTGCCGGTGTGGACGGCGAGTTCGCCCTTGTACACGGTGAGGGTGTACGTGCCGGGCAGCATGCCCCGGCAGGAGAAGGCGCCGGTGCCGGCGGCGGCACCGGTCCAGTACTGGGCGTCGGCGTTGGCGAAGCCGACCGTGTACGGATGGTCCGGGTCCATGCCGGCGAGGCCCACGCCCGCGACCCGGCCGCGTCCGGCGGCGCCGACCCAGTTCGGGAGGGCGAGGCCGTCGACCCAGGAGGTGTCGTGGTTCGCGGCGTACAGCGCCGGGTCGGGTGCGCCGCCGTCGGTGAACGCGAGGACGTAGGGCCCCTGGAGGCCGAAGCGCATCGCCTCGGTCTGGGACTGGTTGTAGTGGAGGATCTCGTAGAGGCCGACGCCGAGTTCGTTGGAGTGGCGGAGCAGCGAGCGGTAGAAGGGCCCGCCGGAGGCCTTCTCGTGGTTGGAGCGGACCATCCAGAGGCCGACGGAGCCGGTGGTGTACCCGATGTGGGTGTAGTCCATGACGCGGACGCCGGAGTAGTGCTTGGAACGGGTCTGTCCGTCGGCCCGCTGCCACACGTCCCCGGCCTCGATGACGGTGTCGGCGCCCTCGACCCAGGAGTCGGAGCCCTCGTTGGGGAAGATCCCCGGCTTGAGGCGGGCGATGAAGCGGGTGGCGGTGACGGAGGTGTCGGCCTTGTCGGTCCACAGATAGACGTTGTTGAAGCCCGCGCGGGCCGCCAGATAGTGGCGGAGGGTGCCGTGGACGACGGTGACGAGGACGGTGGAGCCGGTCTGGGCGATGGTGACGGTGGAGGTGCCGAGGCCGGACTCGACGTGCGAGTGCTTGCCGCCGTACCCCTCGTACTCCTTGCCCTTGTGAACGAGCGAGGTGAGGTCGCCGGTCGACTTGGAGACCTTGAAGACGAGTCCGGCGCCGGTGTCGACGACGTACTGGCTCCCGTCGTCGCTCCAGCCGAACCCGGCGGCGCCGGCCGTGGACGGGACCACCGCGAGCGCGGCTCCGGCGGCCGCCGCGCCGAGGAGGGTGCGGCGGTGCAGGGGGAGGCGGGGTGTGTCGTACGGGCTCATCGGCTACGTCTCCTTCGACGGCGTGCGGACTCGTTGTCCTCAGGTCGCCGCCGCGGGGAGAAGGGTTGCCGCTCGGGCCCGTGCCGGGGGACGGGACGGACGGCCCGGGGGTCCGCCGTTGTTCACGACGGAGACGCCCCCGTCACTACCGCGGCGCGCTGTGGGCGCGACGCCTGCCGTACGCGACGGCGAGCAGCGCGAGCAGCGGCCCCCACAGCACCAGCGGGGCGTAGCAGACGTAGTAGGAGACGGCCATCCACCCACCCCTCCGGCTGGGGAAGTCCGCGGGCAGAGGGGCGCCCTGGAGCGTGGTGCCCATGATCTCCGTGGCGAGGGTCAGCACGGTCCACAGGAGCGTGAGGGCGGTGGCGCCGAGGGCGGCGGGCACCAGCACCGCCGCCGGAGGGACCCGGCGGCCGCGCAGGCCCGGGACCCAGGCGGGGACGACCTCGCCCCAGCGGGCGACGAGCCCGAACGCGGTGAAGGCGACCGCCTCGGAGAAGACCGAGAGGAAGACGATGTACACGCGCTCGCCGATGCCGATCCCGGCGTCGAAGGCGGCGGGGAGACGCCAGAGGCTCGCCGGGAGCACCGTCAGGGGCACGGCGAGCGCGAGGAGCCGGGCGCGGGGCGAGACGCCCGGGACGGGGGTGTGGGCGGCGCGCCAGGCGGCGCGGAACCGGCCCTGTCCTTCGCCGCGGAAACCGGTACTCGTCGTCTTCATCGCGCGGTCCTCGGTGTCGGTGGGCCGGCGGTCGGCCCGTCACCGACCACGGTCCCGTCCGCGAGGGCCCGGCGGATCGCCCGACGGGCCGAGCCCCCTCCGCCGCACGGGCGAGGGGGGATCGGCCCGGAGTAGTGCGCGGACCGGCCCGTCTCAGCTCAGCCGGGTGTCCGCGTAGACGGTCATCGCCCGGCACTCGTACTCGGCGAGACCGACGGCGATCCGGTCGAAGTTCTCCCGGAACCGGTCGTCCTCGACGTAGGTCCGGGCCAGCCCCCGGTACGCCTCGGCGTTCGGGGTCCAGAAGCGGCAGACGTCCCGGTAGTGGACGTCCACCTCGGCCTGGACCGCAGGGGCGTCGGCGGGCGTGCCGGCGGCCATGAACTCGGCGAAGCGGATCATCTGGGCGGTGACCTCGCGCTGCCACCGCTCGGCGGTCTCCGGGGTCAGCGCCTCGACGGCCTGCCGGGACTGCTCGTACGCCTGCGGATAGCGCTCGCGGGTCTCGGCCTCCAGGTCGGGGTCGGGCTGGAAGCCCTCGAAGAGGTTCTCGGGGCGGTTGATCTCCACCATGTGCTCGTCCTCGTTTTCCTCGAGTTCGGCGATGGTGCGGGCGACCGTGCGGGCCAGGGTGCCGAGCCGGTCCTGCTCCGCGAGCAGCCGGGCGTGGTGCTCGCGCAGGACCGTCACGCGGTCGGCCCCGCTGTCCAGGACCTCCCGGATCTCGCGCAGGCCCAGATCCAGCTCCCGCATGAGCAGGATCTGCTGGAGGCGCAGCAGCTGGGGCTCCTCGTAGTGACGGTGCCCGTCGCTCGCGGTCCACGCGGGCTCCAGCAGACCGATCTCGTCGTAGTGCCGCAGCGTCCGGGAGGTCACCCCGGACATCCGGGCCACGTCCGCGATCGACCAGGCCATGACGGTGTCCTTCCTTCGCCGGGGCCGGTGTCTCCGGCCCCGCTCGAAGAACGTAGGGGTTGACGCCGCGTCAACCGCAAGTCGTTCAGTTCCCGCGGGGCCCGAAGCCGCCCCGGAGGGTGGTGCGGCCGCCGTCGGTGCCGGTCAGGACGATGTCGTACGTGTCGGCCGAGGCGTCGCGCACGCCTTCGGCGTGGTTGTACTGGCCGGCGAAGGTGTGGGAGCCGGGCGGCACCGGGCGCCCCGGCTTGAGCGTCCACCGGTAGACCAGGGCCCTGGGTTCCGCGGTCACGGTCACGGTGAAGTCCTCGGCGGGGCGGGTGCGCCAGTGCCCCGTGCTCGCGACGCCGGGGGTACGGGCGATCCGCAGCTCGACGGTGAGGCCGGCGAGCGGCGATCCCGTCGTCACGGCGAGGTCGCTCTGTGCCCACCAGCGGTTGCTGCCGGGGTCGACGGTGCCGGTGGCGCGGGCCGTGGGGCCGGGCGCGGGCAGGGTGGTGGCGGGTCCGGCGGGCCGGTCGTCCCGGGTGGTCACCGCGAGGCCGCCGATGCCGACGACCCCGGCGACGGCCGCGGTGACGGCGAGGACCACGACCCGGCGGCGGCCGGCCGACGGGCGAGGCGATCGGGTGCGCCGGCCGGCCGGCGCGGGCGCGGCCATGCCCCGTTCCACCCGGGCGAGGATGCGGGCGTGGTCGGGCCGGTGCGCGCGCGCCGCCTCCCGCAGCTCGCGGCGGAGCCGTGTCTCGTCCATCAGCGCCTCCCCGCGGCGAGTTCGGTGGCGGCCCGGTCGCCGAGCAGCCGCTGGAGTTCCGCCATGCCCTTGGCCGTCTGGCTCTTGACCGTGCCGACGGAGACGCCGAGCGCGAGGGCGGTGTCGCGTTCGGAGAGGTCGAAGGCGTGCCGGAGCACGACGCAGGCGCGCTTGCGGAAGGGCAGGGCACGCAGCGCGGTGCGCACGTCGACGACGGCGGGGACGTCCGGGTCCTCGGTGTGCTCCGGGCGGCGGTCCCAGAAGGCGGCGATCCGGCGCCGTTCGCGGACCGTGCCGCGGATGCGGGTGCGGACGAGGTTGGCGACGACGCCCCGGGCGTAGGCGGCGGGGTGGTCGGCGGCGCGGACCCGGTCCCAGCGGTTCCACAGCGCGAGCATGGCGTCGGCGGCGAGGTCGTCGGCGGCGTCGCTCTCGCCGGTCAACAGATGGGCCAGGCGCGCGAGTTCGGCGTAGTGGCGCTCGAAGAAGGCCCGGAACTCCGTCGCGTCGTCGTCGGCGTCAGCGCCCGCCGTGATCACGAGCGTCCTCGGTGCGGAAGGCCGGGCCCGTGCTCGCGCGGGCCGTGAGGACGGGCGCGATGAGCCGCGCCCCGCGCGGGGGCTCACCGTCGAGGCGGCCGACGATCCGCTCGACGGCGAGGCGGCCCATCTCCCGGGCGGGTACGGAGACGGAGGTGAGCGGCACGGAGGCGTGCACGGCGACCTGGTCGGGGCAGATGGCGACGACGGAGACGTCCTCGGGCACGGCGCGGCCCTGGTGGCGCAGGAGCGCGAGGAGGGGTTCGACGGCGGCCTCGTTCTGGACGACGAGGGCGGTGGTGCCGGGGCGTTCCTCGAAGACGCGGGTGACGGCGGCGGCGACGGCCGCGTAGGTGCCGTCGACGGGACGGTGGAGCAGTCCGACAGCGTGGGTCCCGGCGGCGGCGCGCAGTCCGGTGAGGGTGCGGGCGGCGAAGCCCGTGCCCCGCTCGTACACGGCGGGCGGTTCACCGAGGACCGCGATCCGGGTGTGGCCGAGGCCGGCGAGGTGCTCGACGCAGCGGGCTCCGGCGGCCTCGAAGTCGAGGTCGACGCTGTCGAGTCCGGTGGCGTCGGCGGCCTCCACCGTCTCGGCGGGCAGGCCGATGAGTACGGAGGGCCGCTCGGCCTCCTGGAGGCAGGGGAGCCGGGGGTCGTCGAGCCCGACGTCCATGACGATCATGGCGTCGGCGACGGCGCTGCCCTCGACGCGGCGGACGGCCTCGGGGCCTTCCTCTCCGGTGAGCAGCAGCACGTCGTAGCCGTGGGAGCGCGCGGTGGTGGTGACGGCCATCGCGATCTCCATCATCACGGGGACGTAGAGGCCGGTGCGCAGCGGCATCATCAGCGCGAGGATGTTCGTCCGGCTGCTGGCGAGCGCGCGGGCACCGGCGTGCGGCCGGTAGCCGAGGGCGTCGATGCTGTGCTGGATGCGCTCGCGGGTGGGGGCGGATATGGAGCGCTTCCCGCTGAGCACGTAGCTGACGGTGCTGGCCGAGACGCCGGCGTGGCGGGCGACATCGGCGAGGGTGACCACGTGCGTGCTCCTGGACGGTTCCCGGTGGTGCGGGCGGCCGCCCGACGATTCGGCTCCCGACCCTAAGCGGCGGTTCGTCGAGCTGTCCAGGCGGGTCGCGAAGAGTCCAAGGACCCGGGCCCCGGGTGGGGTTGTGCACGGCTTCCCGGCGCGGTGGGATGGACACCGTCCGGCAAGCGCTTTCTGCACCGTCATGGGGCTCCCCGTCCTCTCTGCGAAACCTCCGGCACCTCTCGCCTCTCTCCCCTCTCACCCCTCTCACCCCTCTCTCCGACAGGAGGATCATGTCCGCCCTGCCCTGGTACGAAGACGTCTCCCCCGGTCGCGGCACGCTCCCGCCCCGCGCCTGGTACGCCCGCTCCGACGCCGTCGCCCTCTCCCTCGGCGGCGACTGGGCCTTCCGTCTCTCCCCCACCGCCGACGCCGAGGACGCCTCGTTCGCGGCCCCCGGCTTCGACGCGGGCGCCTGGGGGACGGTCACGGTGCCGGGCCACTGGGTGCTCCAGGGCAAGGGCACGGAGTACGGCGGCCCGGCCTACACCAACGTCCGCTACCCCTTCCCCGTCGACGCGCCCCGCGTCCCCACCGAGAACCCCACCGGCGACCATCTGCGCCGCTTCGACCTGCCCGCCGACTGGCCGGCGGAGGGCGGGGCCGTCCTCCGCTTCGACGGGGTCGAGTCCTGCGCCCGGGTCTGGCTCAACGGCACGGAGCTCGGCGAGTTCAAGGGCTCCCGGCTGGCCCACGAGTTCGCCGTCGGCCCCCTTCTGAAGGCCCGGGACAACGTCCTCGCCGTCCGTGTCCACCAGTGGTCCTCCGGTTCCTACCTGGAGGACCAGGACCAGTGGTGGCTGCCCGGCGTCTTCCGTGACGTGACGCTGCTCCACCGGCCGGAGGGCGCACCCGGCGACTTCTTCGTGCACGCCTCGTACGACCACCTCACAGGCGAAGGCACCCTGCACGTCGAGTGCGACGTACCCGGACGGGTCACCGTGCCCGAACTCGGCCTCGACCTCGCCACGGGGGCGGCGGCGAGGGTGCGGGTAGAACCGTGGAGCGCCGAGGTCCCCCGCCTGTACGAGGGTGAACTCGCCACCGCCGGCGAACGGATCCCGCTGCGGATCGGCTTCCGGACGGTCGCGGTCGAGGACGGCGTCCTGAAGGTCAACGGGCGCCGGATCCTCTTCCGGGGCGTGAACCGGCACGAGTTCCACCCGGAGCACGGCCGCGCGCTCGACCTCGCGACCCTGCGCGCGGACGTGGAGCTGATGAAGCGGCACAACGTCAACGCCGTCCGCACCTCCCACTACCCGCCGCACCCCGCCTTCCTCGACCTGTGCGACGCGTACGGGCTGTGGGTCGTCGACGAGGGCGACCTGGAGACGCACGGATTCCAGGAACTCGACTGGCAGGGCAACCCGGTCGACGACCCGCGCTGGACGCCGGCCCTGCTCGACCGGGCGGCCCGGCTCGTCGAACGCGACAAGAACCACCCCTCGGTCGTCCTGTGGTCCCTCGGCAACGAATGCGGAACGGGCGCCGGGCTCACCGCCATGGCGGAGTGGATCCGCGATCGCGACCCGTCCCGGCTCGTCCACTACGAGGGCGACCGCTCCTGCGCCGACACCGACGTCTACTCGCGGATGTACGTCCCGCACGCCGAGGTCGAGGAGATCGGCCGCCGGGCCGACGGGGGCCCGGAGGCCCGGCGCGCACTCCCGTTCCTCATGTGCGAGTACGCCCACGCCATGGGCAACGGGCCCGGCGGTCTCCCGGAGTACCAGCGGCTCTTCGAGACGTACGAGCGCTGCCAGGGCGGCTTCGTCTGGGAGTGGATCGACCACGGCCTGGCCCACCCCGTCCACGGGTACGGCTACGGCGGGGACTTCGGGGAGGAACTGCACGACGGGAACTTCGTCTGCGACGGGCTGCTGTTCCCCGACCGGACGCCGTCGCCGGGGCTGCTCGAGTACAAGAAGGTGATCGAACCCGTCCGGATCAGCTCCGGGGGTCCGGGCACCGTCCTGGTGACGAACGGTCATGACGTCGCCGACCTCGCGCATCTCGCCTTCACCTGGTCCTTCCTGGCCGACGGCGAGACCCTCGCCGGCGGCCCCCTTGAGGTGCCCGCGCTCGCCGCCGGGGAGAGCGCCCGCGTCGCACTGCCGACGCCGCCCGCGCACCCGGCGGAGGCCGAGACGCGCTGGACCGTACGCGCGGAACTCGCCACCGCCACCGCCTGGGCCCCGCAGGGCCACGAGGTGGCGTGGGGGCAGTTCCCGGCGACCGAGGCCGCCGGGCCCGTCCCCGCCCCGCGTGAGGTGACCACCGTGCGGCCCGTCCTGGCCGGGGGAAGGATCGTCCTCGGCCCCGGGGTCTTCGACCTCCGCAGCGGTGAGCCGCTGGCCCTCGGCGGCGTCCCCGTCACCGGTGGTCTGCGGCTCGACGTCTGGCGGGCGCCCACCGACAACGACGACGGTGCGCCCTGGCAGCCCGACGAGCAGCACGGGCCGCTCTGGCGCGAGCTCGGGCTGCACCGGATGCGGCACCGCGTCGACGAGGTCGCCCTCGACGGCGACACCCTGACCGTACGGACACGGGTGGCGCCCGCCGCCCAGGCGGTCGGCCTGCGCACCACGTACCGCTGGACCTCGGACGGCACGGCGCTGCGGCTCCGGGTGGAGGTCGCCCCCGAGGGCGACTGGCGGTTGCCGCTCCCCCGGCTCGGCGTCCGCCTCGGTCTGCCGGCCGCCCTGGACCGGGCCGTCTGGTACGGCGGCGGGCCGGGCGAGGCCTACCCCGACACCCGGGCCGCCGCCCGGCTCGGCCGCTGGGAGGCCGCGGTGGACGCGCTCCGGACCCCGTACCTGCGACCGCAGGAGAACGGGGCCCGGATCGACACCCGGTGGCTCTCGCTCACCGGCGGAGGCGACGGCGTACGGGTGGCGGGCGAGCCCGCCTTCGCGTTCACCGCCCGCCGCTGGACCACCGAGCAGCTGGACGCGGCCGCCCACGACACCGATCTGGTGCCGGGCGACACCCTCTGGCTGCACCTGGACCACGCCCAGCACGGCATCGGCTCGCAGTCCTGTGGACCGGGGGTGCTGCCCGAACACCGGCTCGGCGTGGCCCCGGCGTCCTTCTCCTTCACGTTCTCCCCCGTGGGGGGTTAGGGCCGGAACAGCGGGGCCGGGAGGATGCCCCGGGCCCGCAGCTCCCCGGCGACGAGGGCCGCGTACTCGGTGGCCCCACGGACCGAGGTGTGGGTGTTGTCCCGCTTCTCGGCCGTCAGGTAGAGCGCCTTGGACGCCTCCGGGCCCAGCTGTTCGACCCGCGCCTTCGTGAGGGCGGTGAGGTCGATCAGCGGGGTCCCGAGGGTGCCGGCGAGGGCCCGGATCTCGGCCGGGTGGTCGACGCCGAGGCCGTTGACCAGCAGCGCGATCCCGTTGTTCAGGGTGCCGTCGGCGTTGAACCAGCGCCGTACGACGGGCGTCACCAGGACCGGTTCGCCGCCCCTCGCCCGTACCCGCTCGACCAGCGTCGTGAGGTTGGCCCGGTACGTGGCCGCGTCCGTCTGCTTGTCGTTGTGGGCGAGCTGGATCAGGACCGGGTCCCCGGGCCGGATCTCGGCCTCCACCCGGTCGAAGAGCGCCGGGTTCGCCAGGAAGGTGACGGTGCTCTCGCCGGAGTCGGCGTGGTTGGCGACGGCGACGCCCCGCCGGAGGTGGACCGGCAGCATCTGCCCCCACCCGGTGTACGGATCGCCCGGCTGGTCGCAGACCGTCGAGTCCCCGACCAGGAAGAGCCGCCGGGCGGCGGGCGCCGGGGTCACCCGGAGCGCGGTGACGCGGGGGGCCGACCCGCCGAGGACGAGGTCGAGGCCCGGGCTGCCGGTGCCCCCGGTGGGCTCGCCCTCGGGGTCGCGGACGTCCACGGTGAAGGAGCGCCGAAGCAGCTCCCCCGCCCCGGTGGCGGTCTCGGCGAGCAGCGCCCGCCGGGTCTCGCCGCTGACGGCGGTCGCCCCGGCGCTCTCGCCGCCGAGGGTCACGGTCACGTCGTACGTACCGGGGGCGATGTCGAAGTGGCAGGCGAGCGCCCCGGTGCCGGTGGGGGCGCAGTGGTCGAGGCCCTGTCCGAAGGGACCGTCGGCGTGGGCGGCGGGCGCGGCGGCGAGCGTCCCGAGCAGGGCCGCCGCCGTGGCGAGCAGGGCTGTCGTTCTCATCGTGGGCCTCACTTGGGCAGGTGCTCGCCGACGAGGGCGAGGTTCTGGATGGCGGCGAGTCCGAACAGGGCGGTGGTGTTGGTGCTGATCCACAGGTGCTCGTAGCCGGGTTCGAGGGCGGCGGAGCCCTGGACGGGGGTCTTTTCCCAGACCATGGCCGCCGTGTACCCGTCGCTCTTGTCGAACCTGGCCCAGGCGCGCTGCGCGAGCTTGGTGTCGTTCAACTGGGCCGCGGCGTAGGCGTCCTGGCGCGAGTGGCCCTGGAAGAGGAGCAGCGTTCCGAAGTTCTGTCCGTAACGGGCGGCCTGTTCGGTCTTGGTGGCGTTGAAGTAGCGGCAGTAGTCGAGCCAGGCGCTCTTGAAGGCCGGCATGTCGATGAGGTCGATGAGTTCGGCGCACATCTCGACGAGGCCGAACATGGCGGAGAGGTGGGAGACGCCGACGACGGGCTTGTCGGCGATCGCGAAGCGGCCGGTGTCGAGGTCGTAGAGGCCGGTGCCCTGCACGAAGCCGTTGGGCTGGGCGGCGATCGTCTCCATGGTGGAGCGCAGCCGCGCCTCGGCCTTGGCGGCCTTGGGGCCGCCTCGCTCCCACTCGGTGAGCCAGGCCGCGGCGAGACCGCTCCAGTCGGTGCCGAAGCCGACCGACAGGGCGTGCCGGTCGGGGGTGTAGGGCTCGGTGCGGATCTTGCGGATGGGGTCGAGGACGAGGAAGGTCTCGTCGGAGTCGACCTGCTCGTGCATGAGGTCTCCGACCCGTTCGTCGGCGGTGAGGAAGTAGTAGGGCCGGCGGTAGACGGCGGTGGAGATCCGCTGCTGCTTCGCGCTGTCGGCGAAGTGCTGGACGCCGTGGCGGGTGCCGAGGCCGGCCCACTGTCCGAGGTGGTAGACGTCGACCTCGCCGGTGTGGCGGGTCATGGCCTCGGCGAAGCGGAAGACGTCGGCGCGGCCGGAGCGCAGGTAGGCGTACCAGAGCCAGAGGTCGGGCGAGAGTTCGGAGTTGTCCCAGGCGTAGCCGCCGATGTCGTACCGCCACTGGTGCCGGTCCTCGTCGTAGGTGTGCATGATGTCGCCGTAGTCCCAGAAGCCGTACCAACGGCGCTGCTCGGCCTGGTCCTTGTAGTACGCGAAGAGGTAGTCGAGGTGGTCCTCGATCCTGGCCTTCGCCGGGGTGGACCGGTCGACGGGCGAGAAGAGCCCGCCGAACACCCGGGCGCGGACGAGGTCTTCGGGGCTCGCCGCCAGCTGCGGCGGGGTGCGGACGGCGGCGGCCTGGGCGACGAGGGTGTCGGCGGTGGGGGTGGCGGCGTTGGCCCAGAACATCAGCTCGCTGGTACGGGCGATGCCGTAGGGGGTGCCGAAGCCGGGCTCGTGGTCCTCGTAGGTGATGTTGAGGCCTTCGAGCTGTTCGGCGTACGTGTCCTGGCCCATGCCGTCGTGGTAGAAGCGCAGGTCCATGGGCTGGGCCTCGGGCGACCAGAGCCAGAGGGTGACCTCGGCGGCGTCGCCGGCGGCGCCGCGGACGTCGAGCTGGGCGGGGTGCTTCTGCCAGAAGTCCCGCAGACCGAAGGAGAGTCCGCCGGTCACGCCGCCGACGTAGCCGAAACCGCTCGCGCGGCGGCCGCCGCCGGCGGCGATCCAACCGTGCCCGGCCTTGGTGCGCTTGCGGATCCCGAACCCGTCGGCGGAGAGCTGGGACAGGGTGTAGTCGCCCCAGGTGGGGACGTACTGGAGGCGGCTGGTGACGCGCTGGTCCCAGGTGGCGGGGTCGGGCAGCTTCTCGCCCTTGACCTGGGCGGTGCGGACGGCGGCGCCGGGATCACGGCGCAGGCCGGTGATGCCCTGGACGGCTTCGGTGAGGAAGCCGGCGCCCTCGCCGGCGATGCGGATGTGGCGGTCGTAGGGTGCGTCGCGCAGGGGAACGGTGAACCGGACGCCGAGGCCACGGATGAAGTCCTGGTTCTGGTCGCCGTCGTAGGTGATCGTGTGCACCATCCGGAAGGACTCGGACCCGGCGTAGAAGTACAGCCGCACGGAGAACGGCAGCCAACTTCGGCTTCCCTTGCGGTGCTTGCCGTCGACCCGGACCACGGCCCGGACGGGGCCGCTCTGTTCGACGGTGGCTCCGGAGATCTCGCCGTCGAACCGCTCCCACTTGGCGTTGCCCTGGTCGCCGTCGACGAGGTCGCTCTGCCGGAGGAGGACCAGCCGGCCGTCGGTCGCGATCTTCACGCCGTCGCGGGTGACGGACTCGACGAGCTTCCCGCCGTCCTTGGAGAGGACGGCCCGGACGGTCCCCGTGTCGACGGTGATGCGGCGGTCGGTCTGGCTGACGGAGACGGTCTTCGCGCCGTCGGCGGAGGTCCCGGGGGCGAGGCTGAACCGCTCGGCGCCGGCGGCCTCGGGCCCGACGGCGTGCGCGGTCCACTTGAGGGAACCGTCGGGCCAGCGGGCGGTCGTCCACGTCTGTACGGGGACGGGGGCGCCGTCGGCGGTGGTGAGCGCGAAGGTCCGGTCGGCGGGGTGAACGCCCTGGGGCCAGGCGACACCGAAGGTCGACCCGGCGGCCGCACCGAGCCCGCCGGGCTCCAGCCAGGCGACGGTCGCGGGGCGATCGGCGGCGGTTGCCTCGGCGGGCACGGCGGCCCGGGCGTCCCCACGCCCGAGTGCCCAGCTGAACTGCGCGGCGGCCCCGGCCACGGCGGCGGCCTTGAGGAGGGAACGACGAGGGAGGGAGGACACGGAAACTCCTTTCGAGGGCATGCGGAGGGCATGCCTGTGGAAGTGGGGGTTCTGGGGGGAGGTCTTCGGCCGGGACCAACGGGACGGCGCCCGCCTGCCCGTGCGGTGCGGTGCCCCCGCCCGTGTGGGCCCGCGCCCGGCTGGGCGGTGCCCCCGCCCACCGCCGTGCGGGCAATCGTCCCGCTGGGGCGATGGGGTCCCCCTGCTCGAGCCAAGCCGAGAGCTTGGGGGAGGGTGGGCACACGGGACGGCGCGCCTGGCCGCGCCCCCGCCTTCCGCTCCTGGACCCGCACCACGAGTGCGCCGTACCTGCGGTGCGGGTTCAGGCGCGGGAGCCTCTGGCGCCGGCAAGGGCGCCGTCCGTTGTGCCCACCCGTTCCGCCCCTTGCGGAACGCCTGCCCACAACGGGGGGGCGGCGGGTGGGCACCGCCTCGGCGGAACGCCTGCCCGCAACGGGGTCGGCGCCGCCCGGCGGAACGCGTGCCCACAACGGGGGTGGCGGGTCAGGTGGGCGTTGGGGATCCGCGGCGTTCGGCCGCCACGGTCGCGGCGACCAGGATCCCGAGGGCCGGCAGGGCCAGTGGGGCGGAGAACCAGGCCGACGCCGCCATGACGACCAGGCCGCAGACCACCAGGAGCGATCCCGCCGG
The DNA here is from genome assembly GCF_043077765.1 of Streptomyces sp. NPDC015661. Lineage (NCBI taxonomy): Bacteria > Bacillati > Actinomycetota > Actinomycetes > Kitasatosporales > Streptomycetaceae > Streptomyces > Streptomyces sp. NPDC015661. The sequence continues at coordinate 54,105 of NZ_JBIBST010000007.1, forward strand.
GTCTCGCAGGGCGCGCCGCGCCGCGGGAGCCAGCAGGGGCCGCCACGTCAGCGACGGACGCCACGCCGTGGCCGCCCGGAGGACCGTGACCGTCAGCCACAGCGCCGCGAGGATCGCCAGCGCCCCCGCCGCCCGGCCGCCGGGCACCGGCACCACCCGTACGAGCGTGAGGTCCGCCCCGACCAGCGCGAGGACGGCGAGACTGCCGAGGCCCACTCCCCAGCCGCCGCCCCGCAGGGCCGCCCGCAGGTCCGCGGCGAAGGACCGCAGGCCCGCGGCCTCGCCGCCCGTCCAGCGCCGCAGATGCCCCGCGCCGGCCGCCAGCGCCGCCGGAAGCGTCACCAGTGGCAGGGCGGCCACCGCGATCCAGACCCCGACCAGCAGGCTCTCGGCGAAGGCCCCGAAGCCGGCCCGGAAGCGTTCGCTCCTCACTTGAGCCCCGACGTGGCCATGCCGTCGATGAGGTAGCGCTGGAAGGCGAGGAAGAAGGCGATGACCGGGAGGAGCGCGACGAGCGACATCGCGATCATGCCGCCGTAGTTGGCGACGCCGTCCTGGTCGACGAACATCTTGAGGCCCAGCGAGACCGTGTACTTCTCGGGATCGTTGAGGTAGATCAGCGGGCCCATGAAGTCGTTCCACGCGTTGATGAAGGTGAAGATCGCGCTGGTGATGAGCGCCGGCCGGCACAGCGGCAGCACGATCGACCAGTACGTCCGCAGGTGCCCGCAGCCGTCGAGCCGCGCCGCCTCGTCGAGCTCCCTGGGCAGCCCCCGCATGAACTGGAGCATGAGGAAGACGAAGAAGGCGTCCGTGGCCAGGTACTTGCCCAGCAGCAACGGCGTGTAGGTGTTGACGAGTTCCAGCTTCTGGAACAGCACGTACTGCGGGATGAGCAGCACGTGGTACGGCAGCAGCAGCGTCCCGATCATCAGGGTGAAGAGCAGCCCGCGCCCGGCGAAGCCGATCTTGGCGAAGGCGTACGCGGCGAGCGAGCTGGAGATCAGCACGCCGATCACCGAACCGACGGCCAGGAAGAGGGAGTTGCCGAAGAAGGTGGAGAGGGGGATGTCGGCGATGCCGTCGGCGAGCCGCCGGTAGTTGTCGGTGAGGGGATGGGTGGGGAGGAGGTTCAGGCTGCCGACGATCTCGTCGTTCGGCTTGAAGGACCCGCCGATCACCCACACCACCGGGTAGAGGATGACCGCGAGGACGGCCAGGGCACCGAGGTGCCAGGCGACGGAGCCCACCGGGCCCGTTCGTGTTCCCGTTCGCGTGGCGAGGCTCATCGGCCCCCCTCCTCGTAGTGCACCCAGCGCCGCTGGGACCAGAACAGGACCGCCGTGACCAGGCCGACGGCGAGCAGCAGCATCCAGGCCATGGCGGAGGCGAGGCCCATCCGGCTGTTCTCGAAGCCCTGGATGTAGAGGTAACAGGTGTAGACGAGGGTGCCGTCGGCCGGCCCGCAGGCATTGCCCTGGCTGCCGATGATGTAGGCGGAGCCGAAGATCTGGAAGGAGTGGATGGTCTCCAGGAGCACGTTGAAGAAGAGCACCGGCGAGATCATCGGCAGGGTGATGTGCCAGAACCTCCGCCAGGGGCTCGCCCCGTCGACCTGCGCCGCCTCGTACAGCTCGCGCGGCACCTGCTTGAGCCCGGCGAGGAAGATGACCATCGGCGCGCCGAACTGCCAGACGGTGAGGGCGACCAGGGCGTAGATGATCCGGTCGGGGTCGCCGATCCAGCCTCCGGCCTCCAGGCCGAAGAGCTGCTGCGTACGGTCGACGGCGGCGCCGTCGGAGAAGAGCGCGCGCCAGACGATGGCGATCGAGACGCTGGCCCCGACGAGCGAGGGCGCGTAGAACGCGGCCCGGTAGAAGCCCTGTCCGCGCCGGCTCTGGTTGAGCAGCAGGGCGACGCCGAGGGCGGCGGCGAGTTTCAGCGGGGTGCCGATGACCACGTACCGGCCGGTGACCTCGACGGAGGTCCGCCAGCGGGGGTCGCCGAACATCTCGGTGAAGTTGTCGAGGCCGATCCATCGCGGGGCGTCGAAGAGGTTGTAGTCGGTGAAGGCGAAGTAGAGCGAGGCGACCATCGGTCCCGCGGTGAGGAGCAGGAAGCCCGCTATCCAGGGGGACATGAAGAGGTAGCCGGCGAGGTTCTCCCGGCGCGCCCCGCCGGTGCGGCGCCGACCGCGCGCCCCGCCGGCGCGGCTCTCCCGGCGCGCCCCGCCGGTGCGCGGAGCGCCTCGCGGGCGCCCGCCGTCCGACGGGGAGTCCACGGGGAGGTCCGGTCGCGCGGAATCCGGTACGGAAGTCACGGCGGCGTCCATCAGGAGGACAGCGCCGTCTTCGCCTCGGTGAAGTACTGCTTCACCGCGTCCGCGACGGGCCGCTTGCCCAGGGACATCTCCTCGGAGAGCCGCAGGAAGGCGGCCTCGCAGACGTCGGCACCGGCCGGGTGCGGGGTGATCGGCTCCAGGACGCGGGACTCGACGAGCTGCTTCTCGTACGCGGCGATCTGCTTGCCGACCTCGTCGGTCGGCACGTACGCCCGGTACTGGGCCTCGGTGGCGGGGACGCCCCGGTCGTAGCCCATGATCTTCCCGACCTCGGGGTCGTGGACCATGAAGTCGATGAACTGGGCGACCTCCTCGGGGTGCTTGGTGCGCTTCGAGCCGCTGAGCATGAGGGAGCCGAGGTACTGGCCGGTCTTGTGGCCGTCCGTGGTGGGGATGGGCGCGAGGCCGTACCGGCTCTTGCCCTCGGCGGTGTAGCGGACGGCGAAGTTGTCCCAGGTGAACTCGGCACCCGCGAGTTCGGCGGTGACCGCCGACTTGGGCTTGGCCTGGATGGTCTTCTTCGGGTCGGCGTACACGCCGGACTTCACGCGCTCGAACGCCTTGGTCCACCAGTCCGTGAGGTCCGCCTCGGTGAAGCCGAGGCCGGAGGTGGTGAAGAAGGCCTTGCCGTGCTGGCGCAGGTAGAGGTCGTAGAGGTACATGATCCCGTACGGCCCCGCGTCGCCGGCCCGGCCCTGGCTGTCGTGGATCTTCGCGAGGGCCGCGTGGTACTCGTCCCAGGTCCAGCCGGGCTTCGGGGCGACGCCGGCCTTGGTGAAGACGGCCTGGTCGACGACGAGGGCCATCGAGTTGCTGCCGACGGGTATGCCGAGCAGCTTGCCGTCGACCTCGCCGAACTTCTCCAGGCCGGCCCGGAACCCTTCGAGGCGGAGGTGGCCCGCCTCGGCCTGCTCGCGCAGGTCGAGGAGGACGTTCTTCGCGTCGTACTTGCGGAGGAAGCCGATGGCGTTCTGGAAGACGTCCGGTGCGTTGCCGCCCGACGCCTGGGTGTTGAACTTCTTCCAGAAGTCGGCGTACGGCTGGAAGTCGGTCTTGATCTTGATCTTCGGGTACTTCTTCTCGAAGAGGGCGATCGACTGGTTGATCCGCTTGGCCCGGTCGTCGGAGCCCCACCATGCGTACCGGAGGGTGACGGTGCCGTCCCCGGATCCGGAGCCGGTGCCGCACCCCGCTGCGGTCAGCCCGAGGGCCGCGATCGACCCGCCCGCGAGCTTGAGCAGACCTCGCCGGTCAACAGTGCCTTGAGTACGCACAGTTCGTCCTCCGCGCGTCATTAGAACGTTTCAGGAAAGCGCTTGCTGGGACAAAGTAGGTTCGCTCGTCAGCCACGTCAACGCTTCGGACAGGATCTTTCGAAGCGCTTCGAAACGGGAGTGACCCAGGCCCTCTTGAAAGGATTCAGGAAGGAGGGTCAGACCAGCCGGACGACGTTCCAGGACATCGGCTCCAGGACCGCCCGCAGCACCCCGTCCTCGATGCGCGCGCCCTCGACCGCGTGCGGTGCGACCCGCTCCGGTTCGTCGAGGGTGTTCCGGGCCTCGGGGTCCGCGTCGGCGAGCGCACTGTGCTCCACGACCCGGCTCAGGTCAAGACCGCGCAGCGCCACCTCCAGGGGCAGGGGCGTGTTCCGGCCACGGTTGACGGCGAAGACCGTCACCGAGCCGTCCTCGCCGCGCACGGCCGTGGCGTGCAGCAGCGGAACGTCCCCGAAGCGGGCCGTCGGGTACGTCGGCGAGGCCACGCGCACGTCGAGCACGGCCCCCCGGCCGTACCGGGAGGCCTGGGCGAAGGGGAAGAACGTCGTCTGGCGCCAGGCGGGGCCGCCGGGCTCGGTCATGATCGGGGCGATCACGTTGACCAGTTGTGCGAGGCAGGCCACCGCGACCCGGTCGGCGTGGCGCAGCAGGGTGATCAGGAGGCTGCCGAAGACGACGGCGTCGGTGACGGTGTAGACGTCCTCCAGGAGGCGCGGGGCCTCCTGCCAGTCCTCCACCGGATGCGGGTTGGGCCGGCGCTGGTACCAGACGTTCCACTCGTCGAAGGAGAGGGTCAGCCTCCTGGCGGACTTCAGCCGGGCGCCCACGTGGTCGCAGGTGGCGACGACCTCCTCGATGAAGGCCTCCATGTCGACGGCGGAGGCGAGGAAGGAGTCGCGGTCGCCGTCGGTCTCCTCGTAGTAGGCGTGCAGGGAGACGTGGTCGACGACCTCGTACGTCTCCGCCAGGACGGTGGCCTCCCAGGCGGCGAAGGTCTCCATGCCGCGCGCCGAGCTGCCGCAGGCGACGAGTTCGAGCCCGGGGTCGATCTGGCGCAGGGCCCGTGCCGTCTGGGCGGCGAGCCGGCCGTACTCCTCCGCCGTCTTCTGGCCGGTCTGCCAGGCGCCGTCCATCTCGTTGCCGAGGCACCACAGGCGGATGCCGAAGGGATCCTTGTCGCCGTGGGCGATGCGCCGGTCGGAGAGTTCGGTGCCGCCGGGGTGGTTGGCGTACTCGACGAGGTCCATGGCCTCGGTGATGCCCCGGGTGCCGAGGTTGAGCGCCATCATCGGCTCGGCCTGCGGGCCGAGCTTCCGCAGGAAGGCCATGAACTCGCTCAGACCGAAGCGGTTGGTCTCGGTGGAGCGCCAGGCGACGTCGAGCCGGCGCGGCCGCTGTTCGACCGGGCCGACGCCGTCCTCCCAGCGGTGTCCGGAGACGAAGTTGCCGCCGGGGTAGCGGATCGCGGTGACGCCCAGCTCGCGGACGAGCTCCAGGACGTCGGTGCGCAGCCCGTCCTCGTCGGCGGCGGGGTGGCCGGGCTCGTGGAGGCCGGTGTAGACGCAGCGGCCCAGGTGCTCGACGAAGGAGCCGAAGAGGCGGGGATCGACGGGGCCGACGGTGAAGTCGGGGTCGAGGGTGAAGCGGGCGGCGGGCTCGGGAAGTGACATGCGCATCCCTCTCGTTCGAGACGTTCGAAATATCGACCAGCGGCCGTATGTCCGAACGAGAACGTAGGAGCGAAGCCATCCGCCGTCAATGGACCGGCGGACCGGCACTTCCGAGGCGCTCGCGTCACGCGGAATTCCTTTCGTATTCACCGGCTCCTCAAGGAGATCCTTCGTCAAGAAGCTTTCCGGTCAACAAACTTGGCAAATGATCATGCTGTCCAAGATCAACTTTCCTGGATAGAACAAGATCGACAAGCGCCTCGTGCGCCCCACCCCACAAGGGAGGCACCCATGAAGCGAGCCGGTACCGCCGTCATCACGGCCGCCGCCGCCATCACCCTCGCCCTGCCGTCCGCCGCCACCGCGGCCACCGCGGCCACGAGCACCGGCTGGACCGCCCCGACCTGCAACCGCGTCGTCGGCGACGGTGCGGTCACCTTCACCACGGACGGCGGAGCGAGCCTCGCCGGCACCACGGGCACGCTCAAGCCGGTCAGTTACACCCACGGCCTGGTCGCGCTCGGCGCCGCCGACACCCTCCTCGCCACCCGCAACAGCGAGCTCCAGCGCTCCACCGACGCGGGCTGCAGCTGGAACCACGTCGCGACACTGGGCGCGGACACGACGAAGCTCACGGCGGGCAGCGGCTCCCGCGCCTTCGTCTGGGAGCCGAACGGCGGCTACCTCGCCCGTGTCGACGGCGCCACCGTCACGCCCCTCACCGCTCCGGTCGCGGCCGTCATGGGCCTCGGCACGGACCCGGCCGACCCGAACCACGTCCGCCTCGCGGGCGCCGACGGCCGCCTGTACGACTCGCGGAACGCGGGCGCCACCTGGACCGTCACCGGCACCCCGGCCTTCCCCGAGGGCACCGGCGTCTACTCGGTCTCGTTCGACCCGGCCGACCCGGACCACGCCGTCGCCGGCGCCATGGTGCGCGGCGGCGCGGTGACCACCGACGGCGGCGCCACCTGGACCGCCTCCACCGGGCTGACCTCCGGCACGAACGCGAACCTCTTCTCGACGGCGTTCTCCCCCGCCGACCCGTCCGTCGTGCACGGCGTCGGCGTCGACCTCGCCGAGGCCGTCCCGGGCTCGGGCAACGAGGGCCGGCACCTGTACCGCTCGACCGACGGCGGCCGCACCTTCGTCAAGATCGTCGACGACACGGCGGAGCACAAGCTGACCAACAGCACCCTCCTCGCCCCCAGCCCGACCGACCCGAACGTGCTCCACTTCGAGTACGGCACGTACTTCATGGGCTACGGCACCGATCTCTTCCGGTACGACGCGGCCACGGGCGCGGTGACCAAGACGCACAACGCCTTCGACGGCGTCTCCGCCATCGCCTTCAACCCCGTCCGGCCCTCGGTGATGTACCTGGGCGTGGAGGAGGTCGGCACCCCGAGCTGACGGTCCCGTCGTCTCGGCACCCCGAGCTGACGGTCCCGTCGTCTCAGCACCCGAGCTGACGGTCCCGTCGTCTCGGCACCCCGAGCTGAGGGTCCCGTCGTCTCGGCACCCCGAGCTGAGGGTCCCGTCGTCTCGGCACCCGAACCGACGGTCCCGTCGTGCCCGAAGGCCGGGCGGACCCCCGGGAAAGGGGGGCCGCCCGGCCTCGTCGTACGCGGAGCCCGCTCTCGCGGGGCGGGCCGTTATTCGAGCAGCTCCGCGTACGAGCCCATGGCCAGGGCGATGTCCGCCTGGGCCCAGAACCGGTGGTACGTGAAGACGGGGGCGGCGCCGCCCGCCAGGTAGGCCTCGACCTTCGGCCAGGCCGGGTCGTCCTTGTAGAAGGAACGGATCGAGGCGAAGGTCGACGAGGAGTTCACCGCGTCGCCGTTCGGCATGGTGCCGGTCCAGCCGCTCGGCACGTACACGGGGTCGTCGAAGCGGTTGTAGTCGGCGCGGGTCTCCGGGACGGCGATGCCGAGCGCGTCCTGGTGGTGGTCCCACATGCCGTCGAGGAGGGCCTTGGCGACGCGCTTGGCCTCGGCGTGCCCCGACTTGGCGGCGTAGTAGGTGAGCGTCTTGGCGTAGGCGGCGGCGACGCCGACGTCGTCGGTGTAGTCGGCGACGGTGACGTGGAGTCCGGCGTTGGCGCCGGGGCTCGCCGCGTTCCAGGTGTCGGGCGCGCCGGTCCATTGGAGGGTGGACGGGATCCGGTAGGTGCCGTCGGGGTTGATCGTGGTCTTCGACAGCGCCCAGGAGACCCACTTGTCCAGGACCGCCTTCGCCTTGGCGTCACCGGTCTGCTGGTAGTACTCGGCGACCCGCTCCATGGACCAGGCCTGGAAGCCGAACCACTGGTTGGACGCCGGGTCGTGGTAGACGGGCTGCTCGTCGTAGTACATGCCGTGGAAGGTGGGGGTGCCGGCCGGCGGGGTGGCGTACCGCCCCTGCCAGCTGTTGGTGGCGCCGCCCGCGATGGCCCCCTCGTCGGACTGGAGCCAGCGGTAGAACTCCAGCTGCCGGCCGAGGCTGGTCGCCCAGTCCGCCTGGCCCGTCACCGACTTGGGCTTGAGCGGGGCGTAGGAGCTGAGGGCGTAGGCGGCGAGGGGGTTCTGGTAGCCGCTGTGGTTGTGGCTGGAGCCGATGCGCCAGGACCAGCCCGCGGAGGTGTCGGTGGCGCCGCCCCAGGCGTAGTACCAGGACAGCAGGTAGTGGGCGCTGTCCTTGCCGGTGCCGGCCGGGCAGGCGGTCGGTCCGACGCAGTTCCCGATCTTCTTGAAGTACTTGTCGAACATCGCGTACCGCAGGTAGTCGCCCATCTTGGCGGCCTTGCCGACGGTCGTGGCGACCTGGGAGCCCTTGCCCTGCTGCTTGGCCCAGAGGTCGGCCCAGTAGGCGGCCTGGACGGCGCGGGCGTCGGCGTCGGGGGCGTCGGTGTACTTCCACTGCTTGGCGTAGGAGGAGTCCCCGGTGAAGAGGTCCAGGTAGCCGTTCTTCCCGCCGAAGGAGAAGTTGTCGCAGGTGGGGTGGGTGACGGTCTCCCAGACGGACTCCTGCGGGCCGCGCTGGAAGGTGTTGATGTACGAGGGGCCGGTCGCCGTCGGTCCGGCGGAGCACTTCCCCGGCTCGTTGCCGAAGCCGTAGACGTTGTCGACGTCCTGGATCCAGTGCATGCCGTAGACGTCGTCGGTGCCGTAGGCGCTCTTCAGCTCACCGGCGATCGGGTCGATGCCGGAGGTGACGCCGGAGTCGAGCTTCGCCGGGTACTGGGAGGGGAGGTCCCACTCGGGGGCGTACGTGGCGGGCTTGGAGGCGTTGTAGGAGGAGGTGGTGGGCTGGTCGGCGTGGGTGGGGATCATGAATTTCTCCATGGTGTCCCAGGCGCCGTTGAACTTGGTCCAGTCGCCGGTGATCTTGCCGTACATGGCCTGGAGCCAGATGAGGTAGCTGTACGCCTCCGAGGTCGTCTCGTGCCCGTGGTCGGGGGCCTCGACGATCAGGGTCTCCACGGAGTGGTACGGGATGCCCTCGGGCGAGAAGTAGCCGTTGGCCGGGTTGGTGATCTTCCCGTGGAGGTCGAGGAAGCGGGCGTCGTACGTGGAGTTCGCGGCCAGCTGGGCGACGGTGACCTCGGCCTTGGCGTGACCGGGGGCGGTCGCGGTGAAGACGGCGGAGCCGGTGCCGGTGGCCGCGGCGGCGACGGTCACCTTCTGGGCGGTGTTCCAGTTCGCCGGGGTGAAGGTGAGGGTGGCCGGGGTCGCGGTGAGGCTGGTGTTGCCGGAGGTACGGGCGACGCTCACCGTGACGTTGGTGGTGGGGGCGGTGGAGAGCTTCAGGTCGAACGTGCCGGTGCCGCCCTGCCGTACGCCGAGCTGGCTCGGGGAGGCGACGAGCGCGGGTCCGGCGGCGACCGTGATGCCGACGGGCGCCGACTCGGCGGAGGCACCGAGCGTGTCGTAGGCCTTGGCGTAGAGCGAGTGGGCACCGGCGGCGAGACCGGCCGCGCTGTAGGTGAAGGGCGCGGTGGTGTCGGTGCCCAGGAGGGTCGTGTCGCTGTAGAACTCCACCTTGTTCACGGTGGCGCTGTCGGCCGCGGCGGCGGTGGCGGCGAGCGGCACCGCGTCGCCCTCGGTGTACACGGCCCCGGCGGCCGGGCTGGTCAGGACCGCGACCGGGGGCTGATGGGCGCCGGCACAGGTGGTGCCGTTGACGGCGAAGCCGGTCGGGGCGGCGTTGGTCCCGCTGTAGGTGAACTGGGCGCCGGTGGTGGTGGCGGCGCCCGCGGCGAGGGTGCCGTTCCAGGACGCGTTGGTCACCGTGACGTTCTTGCCGGACTGCGACCAGACGCCGCTCCAGCCGTTGGTGAGCTTCTGGTCGCCGGCGTAGGAGTACGTGAGCGTCCAGCCGTTCAGGGGCTCGGCTGCCCGGTTGGTGAGCGTGAGTTCGGCGGTGAAGCCCGAACCCCAGTCGTTGGTCCTGTAGTCGACGCTGCACTGGACGGCGGCGGCCTGGGCGGTGGTGGCGCCGACGGCGGTGAGGCCGAGGGGGAGGGAGAGCGCGGCGGCCAGGGCGGTCAGTTGCCGGCGCGGGCGCGTTCTCGGGCGGAGTCGTGCCATGGGGTGGTTCTCCTCGCGGCTCGGGAGGTGGGGATGCGAAGAGCTCGAAGTGCGACGGTCAAGCTGTGAACCAGTGGGAGCGCTCCCACTGTGCAGTTGGGGCCCCACGCCGTCAAGGTGTGTGAGGAAGTCGAAGCCAAAAGCCGGGGAATTTACCCAACTCCTCTTTTCCTTGGCACCAGTTGACGCTACGGTCTGCCCGACCCAGTGGGAGCGATTCCATCCAGTCGGCACACCGTCAGGGGTGTGCCCTCGCTGTGAGGACTCGCTCATGCGACATCCCCCACGCCTTTCCGCGCTGCTCGCAGGAGCGGCGCTCACGACGGCGAGCACCGCTCTCGCCGTCATGGGTACGGCCGCCGGAGCCTCGGCCGCACCCGCCTGCACCGTGGAGTACTCGGTCGTCGGCCAGTGGGCCGGCGGCTACCAGGGTGCCGTGACCCTCACCAACAACAGTGCACCGCTGACCAGTTGGAGCCTCGGCTTCGACTTCCCGGCCGGCCAGGTGGTCAGTCAGGGCTGGGGCGGCAAGTGGTCCCAGTCCGGGGCGTCCGTCACGGTCGTCAACGAGAGCTGGAACGGCGCTCTCGGTACCGGCGCGAAGGTCTCGGGCGGCTTCATCGCCTCCTGGACGGGCGCCAACACGGCACCCACCGCGTTCACGCTCAACGGCACGCCGTGCAATACGGACGGGCCGACACCGACCCCCACCCCGACCACCCCGACGACCCCGACCACCCCCACGACGCCACCCCCTACACCCCCGACCACGCCTCCCACCACGCCTCCGACCACGCCCCCGACGACAACACCCCCGACCCCCGTCACCGGCGCACCCGAACTGACCGTCACCGGCAACAGGTTCACCGACCAGAACGGCGCCACCCGCCGGCTCCTCGGTGTCAACCGCTCCGGCGGCGAGTTCATGTGCGTCCAGGGCTACGGCATCTGGGACGGCCCCGTCGACGACGCCTCCGTCGGGGCGATCGCCGACTGGAAGGCCAACACCGTCCGCATCCCCCTCAACGAGGAGTGCTGGCTCGGCCTCGACAACATCAAGGCCGAGTACCGCGGCGCGAACTACATCGCCGCCGTGAAGGACCTGGTGGCCAAGGTGCTCGCCCACGGCATGACCCCCGTGGTCGAACTGCACTGGACCCACGGCCAGTACACCGGGAACTCGTCCGGCTGCTCCGACGTGCACGCCTCCTGCCAGAAACCGATGCCGGACGCCCAGTACACCCCGGCGTTCTGGACCTCGGTCGCGAACACCTTCAAGAACGACAGACGGGTCGTCTTCGACCTGTTCAACGAGCCCTACCCGGACCGGGCGACCTCCACCGCGGCGCAGGCCTGGACCTGCTGGCGCGACGGCGGCAGCTGCCCCGGCATCGGCTACGAGGTCGCCGGCATGCAGGACCTGGTGGACGCCGTCCGCGCCACGGGGGCGAAGAACCTCGTCCTCGTCCCGGGCCTGGCGTACTCCAACGACCTGAGCCAGTGGCTCACGTACCGCCCCACGGACCCGGCGGGCAATCTGGCCGCCGCCTGGCACGTCTACAACTTCAACACCTGTTCCGACGAGACGTGCTGGAACACCACCCTCGCCCCGGTGGCCGCTCAAGTGCCCCTCCTCGCGGGCGAGATCGGCGAGAACACCTGCGGCCACGCGTTCGTCGACCGCGTCATGAAGTGGTTCGACGACCGCGGCCTCTCGTACCTGGGCTGGACCTGGAACACCTGGAACTGCGCCTCGGGGCCCGCGCTGATCACTTCGTACGACGGGACCCCCACCGCGTTCGGCATCGGGCTGCGCGACCACCTGCGCGCCCTCACCTCCTGAGAGGAACCCCCACCCCATGAGCCGCACCAGCCGTACCGCCCTCCTGGCGGCCCTCGGTCTCATCACCGCGACGGGAGCCACCGCCACGGTCTTCGGCACCACCGCCGGAGCAGCCACACCGGGCTGCAAGGTCGACTACAGCATCACCAACCAGTGGAACACCGGCTTCGGCGCCAACGTCGTCGTCACGAACACCGGCGACCCGACGTCGGCGTGGACCCTGGAGTGGACCTACGCCGGCAGCCAGCAGGTCACCCAGGGCTGGAACGCCACCATCACGCAGTCCGGGGCCGCAGTCACCGCCAGGAGCATGTCGTACAACGGCGCGCTGGCGACCGGTGGTTCGACGTCCTTCGGCTTCAACGGTTCCTACAGCGGCACCAACGCCGTGCCGGCCACCTTCAAGCTGAACGGCGTCACCTGCAACACCGCCACGCAGCCGACCGACCCCCCGACCACTCCGCCCACCACCCCGCCCACCACTCCTCCGACGACCCCGCCGACGACACCTCCGGCCGGGACCAAGGTGGACAACCCGTACGCCGGCGCCAAGGTGTACGTGAACCCCGAGTGGTCCGCGAAGGCGGCGGCCGAGCCCGGCGGCACCAAGGTCTCCGGCCAGCCCACCGGCGTCTGGCTGGACCGGATCGCCGCGATCAACGGTTCGGGCACCTCCATGGGCCTGCGCGCCCACCTCGACGAGGCCCTGAAGCAGAAGGGCTCCGGCGAGCTCGTCGTCCAGCTGGTCATCTACGACCTGCCCGGCCGCGACTGCGCCGCGCTCGCCTCCAACGGCGAGCTCGGCCCGACGGAGATCGGCCGCTACAAGACCGAGTACATCGACCCGATCGCCGCGATCCTCGCCGACTCCAAGTACGCGGGGCTCCGCATCGTCACCACCGTCGAGATCGACTCGCTGCCCAACCTGGTCACCAACGTCTCCGGGCGTCCCACGGCCACCGCCAACTGCGACGTCATGAAGGCGAACGGCAACTACATCACCGGCGTCGGCTACGCGCTCAAGAAGTTCGGCGCGATCGGCAACGTCTACAACTACATCGACGCCGGCCACCACGGCTGGCTGGGCTGGGACGACAACTTCGGCCCGTCCGCCGAGCTCTTCAGGACGGCCGCCACGGCCGAGGGCTCGACCCTCTCCAACGTGCACGGCTTCATCGTCAACACCGCCAACTACAGCGCGCTGAAGGAGAACAACTTCACCATCGACGACAGCGTCAACGGGGTCTCCGTGCGCCAGTCCAAGTGGGTCGACTGGAACCGCTACACCGACGAGCTGTCCTACGCCCAGGCCATGCGCGCCAAGCTGGTCTCGATCGGCTTCGACAGCAACCTCGGGATGCTGATCGACACCTCCCGCAACGGCTGGGGCGGCACCGCCCGGCCCACCGGTCCGGGCGCGACGACCAGCGTCGACACCTACGTGAACGGCGGACGCTACGACCGGCGCATCCACCTCGGCAACTGGTGCAACCAGTCCGGTGCGGGCCTCGGCGAACGGCCCCAGGCGGCTCCCGCCGCGGGCATCGACGCGTACGTCTGGATGAAGCCCCCGGGCGAGTCCGACGGCGCCTCCAAGGAGATCCCGAACACCGAGGGCAAGGGCTTCGACCGGATGTGCGACCCGACGTACACGGGCAACGCCCGTAACGGGAACAGCATGTCGGGCGCGCTGCCGGACGCCCCGCTCTCGGGCCAGTGGTTCTCGGCCCAGTTCCAGGAGCTCCTGAAGAACGCCTACCCGGCGCTGTAGCACCCGCCCCGGCACCGGAGCGACCCCACGGGATCCGGCCCGTGGGGTCGTCGGCACGCGTGCGGCCCGAGGGGGTGACGCTGTCGGGGATCTCTCCTCACGAGGGGGAGGCGAGTCACGAGGGGGAGGCGAGCGCCGCGTCGCGCCAGAAGACGAACAGTTCCTCCGGGTCGCCGGCACACGACCACGGTACCCTGGTCGCCCGGTTGTCCAGCGTCCGGAAGACGTCGGCCGCCTCCCGCTTCATGCCGGCGCGGACGAGCCCGTGGGCCAGGTGGTTGAGGTCGGCGACGTCCTGCGCGTACACCCTCGTCCGGGCGGCGATCCAGGTGTCCAGGACGACGCGGAGATCCCGCTGGGCGCTCTCGCCGTTCCAGTGGTACGTCAGACCGATGGCGGTGCGGCCCTCCGTCTCCGTCCGGTGGGTGTACTCCTCCGAGCGCGCCACCAGCGGCAGCACCACGAGCGGTGAGCCCGCCGGCGCGTAACCTGCCACGTCCCAGGCGAAGTTGGCAGCCTGTCCGTGGGACCCGTGCCAGCGGGCGGAGAGATGGCGCAGCGCCTGGTGATGGCCTTCGCGGTGGTACGGGTCCCGGGCCAGGAGCTCCTTCCACCAGGACCCCATGTGCGGGTGGCCGCCCTCGTACAGCCGGCCCAGCGAGATCAGCGAGACCCAGGGCTGCGGGTCGGCGGGGGCCAGCTCGGACGCCTGGAGGCAGAGCCGCGTCACCCGGTCCAGGCTGTCCCCCGGCGGAGACGTACCGGCGCGTGCGGCCGCGAACATCCGCATCACCTCGGTCTCCGCGCGCAGCACGGCGGCGTCCGGGTTTCCGGGCTCGGACGCGTGCCAGACGTCCACGGTGCGCCGCCCGGCGGCGGAGTCGGCGAGCAGCCGGACCCGGTGCGAGCGGCGGTCCCAGTCGTCGCGTGGCTGCTCGGCGAGCAGGTCGCGGGCGCCCTCCCAGCGGCCCATCAGCATGTCTTCGCAGCCGTCGGCGAGGGCGCGGTCGCCGAAGGTCCGGTCGTAGACGGGTCTTCCAGAACTGCGGCGCAGCCAGGCTGACATGGACGTGCTCCTCGCGGGTCGGTTCGGAATCCGGAGCTCGGGGCCTGAGCTCAGAAGTCGGAGAGGACGTCGTCCCGCCGCGCGGATCCGGCGTACGCCGCATCCGGTCCGGGACCTGCGTGGAACTCGCCCCCGGCATCGGCCTGTTCAGGATGCACGGCCAGGGAGGACAGCGGCCTCGGCCGGTAGTACGAACCGCCCCGGAACCACGAGGAGAACATCGGCAGCAGTCCGAGCGCCAGGGCGCCGAGACCGGTACCGAGTGCCTGCGCGCCGAGTTCCGGGAGCGACTGGGCGAAGATCCAGATCATGAACAGTGCTCCGCCGAGCGGCCAGAGTCCCATGAAGACGAGATTGCCCAGGGACCTGAACAGGACCTTCCGGTAGGCGACGACGACGGAGAGTCCGGCGAGCGCGTAGTAGAAGGCGATGTGCAGGCCGACGCCGCCGACCGCGTTCTCGATGAACTCCGCACCCGAGCCCGCCGTCGTGGAGGCGACGATGAGGACGACCGCGACGGACGCCACGGCGAGGGTGGCCACCCAGGGTGTCCGCCACTCGGCGTGGGTGCGGCCGAAGGCGCGGGGCATCGTGCGGTCGCGGCCCATGGCGAAGAGCGTCCGGGTGGCCTGGATCAGGGTGGTCTCCAGTGTGGCGACGGTGGACAGCATGACCGCCAGGGCGAGCAGGCGACCGCCCCAGCCCGGCCAGATGGACTCGCCGAGCGCGGAGAGGTAACCGGCCGGGTCGTCCGCGATCGCCGCGGGCCCGAGGACGGAGATCGCGGAGACCGTGAAGAGCACGAAGACCGCGCACGTGAGCACGACGCCGATCAGGCCGCCGAGTCCGGAGGCGCGCCGGCTGTCGCGGGTCTCCTCGCTGAGGTTGCTGGTGACGTCCCAGCCCCAGTAGGTGACTCCGGCGATCAGGGCTCCCGCGACGAAGGTGTGCGAGGCGTCGAAGTGGCTGAAGCCGAGCCAGGAGAGGGAGAACGCCGCGGCCCTGTCGTCCGCGAGCAGGCCGGCGACGGCGAAGACCAGCAGCAGGGCGAGCTGTACGGCGCCGAGGACGGTGCGGGCGAGGCTGCCGATCCGGCTGCCGCGCGCGGCCACGAAGGCCATCAGCAGGAACCAGCCGACGCCGACGGCGGTGGCGAGCCCGGTCTCGCGCGCCAGGCCGGGGGCGATGAGCGAGAGCGTCGCGCCGCCGGCCGGCACGGTCGCGGAGACGAGGAAGACCGTGGCCGAGCAGACCACGGCCCATCCGCTCAGGAATCCGAGGAAGGGGTGGAGGGAGCGGGCGACCCAGCTGTACGAGGCGCCCGCGTTGACGTCGAGCCGGCCGAGGTGACGGAAGGCCAGGGCGATACCCACCATCGGGATCGCGCAGTACAGCAGTACGGCAGGGGCGGCGAAGCCGGCGGCGGCGATGACGAGGGGGACGATTCCGGCCACGGTGTACGCCGGTCCGCACCCCACGATCGCCATCACCACGGAATCGAACGTGCCCAGGGCGTCGGCCCGCAGGCCACCGCCCCCCTCGCTACGGGGCCTGTTGCTCAACGATCGCGCCTCTCCGGAGAAGGAAGTACGGGGGCTGACCGTCTTCTTTCGGCCAGTTGCACGAGATCTTCCTCAACCATCCGGAAATGCACAAGCCGCAGAACGCGATTTCGGTTGATCGGTCGACGGCCAGACGCTCGTTTCCTCCTCCGTGTTGCTTGACAGCTTCGGATTTCGTTGTTTCCGGGCCGTTCGGCAACGCCGATGCCTCATGACTCCCGCACGATCAGCTCCGTCGGCAGCACATGCCGGCGCGGCTCCACCGGGGCGGTCACCGCGCTCTCGTGGATCTCCTGGATCAGCATCCGCGCCATCGTGCGGCCCATCTCCTCGATGGGCTGCCGCACGCTCGTCAGCGGCGGGTCCATGAGCCGCGCCACCGGCGAGTCGTCGACACCGACGAGCGCGACGTCCCCGGGAACCCGGCGGCCCGCCTCCCGCAGCGCACCGCGCGCGCCGGCCGCCATCACGTCCGAGGCGACGAAGACGGCGTCCAGGTCGGGCCTGCGGTCCAGGAGCTCCCGCATGGCCCGCCGGCCGCCGTCCTCGGTGAAGTCGCCGGCCGACACCAGGGTCTCGTCGGTCGGGAGTCCGGCCTCCGTGAGACCGGCCCGGTAGCCGCCGAGCCGGGCCCGGGCCACGTACATGTCGAGGGGTCCGGTGACGGTCGCGATACGGCTCCGGCCGCGCCCCACCAGATGGGCGACGGCCGCGCGTCCGGC
This sequence comes from Streptomyces sp. NPDC015661, assembly GCF_043077765.1. NCBI lineage: Bacteria > Bacillati > Actinomycetota > Actinomycetes > Kitasatosporales > Streptomycetaceae > Streptomyces > Streptomyces sp. NPDC015661. The sequence goes on from NZ_JBIBST010000007.1 coordinate 70,925, forward strand.
GCCGATGTTGTCGGAGTCGACGTACGGCACGGGCTCGGCCTCCGTGCGGCGGCCGTTCATCACGACCGGGAGGCCGAGTTCCCTGATGCGGTCGGGCAGCGGGTCGTCGCCGTGGACCGAGGCGAGCAGCACCCCGTCGACGCGCTGGGCGGCGAGGTACTGCTCGAAGCGCTGCCGCTCCTGCTCGCTGCGGACCAGGGTGAGCAGCAACTGCTTGTCGGCCTCGGCGAGTTCGGCGCTGACTCCGCGGATGAGGTCGAGGAAGTAGGGCTCGGCGAAGAGCCGGGCCTCGGCCTCGGGGATGACGAGCGCGATGGCGTCGGTGCGGCTGCCGGCCAGCGCGCGGGCGGCCTGGTTGGGGACGTAGCCGAGTTCGGCGACGGCTCGGGCGACGGCCGTTCTGGTCTGATCGCTCACCCGGGGGGAACCGTTGATCACCCGGGAGACCGTGCCCCGGCCGACCCCGGCCCTGGCCGCGACCTGTTCCAGGGTGGGTCTGCCGCTCTGCCGTCCGTTCACGACCGCCGAACTCCCCTCGTAGACAACGCGCCGCTCGCCCTGGGCATCACCCTATGGGAGCGCTCCCACACTAGCCCACACGGGCCGTCCACACCACGAGCATGTGTTCAGGAGATGACGACCCGGCAGTCGCGGGGCGCCGCGAAACCGCCGGAAAACCTTCCGGTAACGAATCCGCGTTCATGTCTTGACACTCACACCCGCCAGGCAGCAACCTTCCGGCAACGACGTGGGAGCGCTCCCATCAGGGCGCGACACAGCCCTGCATCAGGTCCTGGCAGGCGCCGCCGAGCCGCGATCAGCCGGCCGGGCCTCTTGGCGCACAAAGAGCACCACCTTGGACGAGGAGAGTGGAATGCGCACTTCCAGCAGCAGACGCGGACGCCGTGCGGCGATCGCGGCGGTCGCCGTCGTCGTGACCGGCACGACCCTGCTCACCGGTTGCGGCAGCGACGACGACGGCGGCAAGGGCGGCGCGAGCGGCCAGGGCTCCGGGAAGATCACGCTGCGGATCGGGACCTTCGGTTCCTTCGGCTACGACAACAAGACCGGCGCCAAGCTCTACGCCGAGTACGAGCGGCTCCACCCGAACATCAAGATCGAGGAGTCGAACGTCTCCGACGGCCAGAAGTACTGGGACACGCTGAAGCTGCGCCTCGCCCAGAACAGCGGCGTCGCCGACATCCAGGCCGTCGAGGTGGGCTACATCGCCGAGGCGACCGGCACGGCCATGGCGAACAAGTGGGTCGACCTGGGCAAGGAGGGCGGCGCGAACCTCGGCGACTTCCTCGACTGGAAGGTCAAGCAGGCGACGACGGCCGACGGGAAGACCATCGGCCTCGGCACCGACATCGGCCCCATGGCCATCTGCTACAACAAGGACCTCTTCGCCAAGGCCAAGCTGCCCACCACCCGCGAGGAAGTCGCCAAGCTGTGGGCCGGCGACTGGTCCAAGTTCATCGAGACCGGCGAGAAGTACAAGGCGGCGGCCCCCGCCGGCACCGCCTTCCACGACTCCGCGAGCGGCCTGTTCAACGCCGTCGTCTCCAGCGACCCGGTGCAGTACGCCAACGCGAGCGGCGAGCTCGACTGGGAGAACAGCCCCGGCGTGAAGAACGCCTGGGAGACCGCGGTGAAGGCGGCCCAGGGCGGACTCACCGCCAAGCTGCGCCAGTTCGACGAGAAGGGCACCTGGAACGCCGCCTTCAAGAACTCGAAGTTCGCCACGGTCGCCTGCCCGAGCTGGATGACCGGCATCATCAAGGACCAGGCCGGTCCCGCCAACCAGGGCAAGTGGGACATCGCCGCGCCGCCGGTCGCCGGCAACTGGGGCGGCTCCTTCCTCGCCGTGCCGAAGGCCGGCAAGCACATCAAGGAGGCCGCCGAGCTCGCCGCCTGGCTGACCGCCCCCGCGCAGCACGCCAAGGTGTTCGCGGTGAACGGCAACATCCCCTCGTCCAAGGACACGCTCCTCTCCTCGGCGGTCCAGGAGGCGAAGCTGCCGTACTTCGGCGACACCCCGGTCGGCAAGATCTTCGCCGGCGCGGCGGCCGGCATCACCCCCGCCACCATCAGCCGCTACGACGGCCAGGTGAAGACCTTCCTCACCGACAACGGCATCCTCGACATCGAGCAGCGCGGCACCGACCCGGCCAAGGCCTGGGAGAACGTCAAGAAGCTGGTCGACGACAAGATCGACCAGTAGCGGGGGCGCCTGCCGGTCCGCCGCCGCCCGCGTGCGGCGGACCGGCACCGTCCGCACCACCGCACGCATCGACCTGGAAGGACGCCCCCGTGGCCACCTCCGTCCGGGCGGGGCGGGCCGGCTCCCCGCCGCCCGCCGCACCGCCCTCCTCCCCCGGCTCCCGGCGCCGCCCCTCCTCCCCGGGCGGCCTGCGCAGCACGCTCTACCGCTGGGACATCAAGGCGATCCCGTACGTCTTCATCGCCCCCTTCTTCCTCACCTTCGCCGCCTTCGGCCTCTTCCCGCTGATCTACACCGGCTGGCTCTCGCTGAACCGGGTCGAGCTCGGCGGGGACCCGACGTGGAAGGGCCTGGAGAACTACACCGACCTCGCCACCAGCGAGTTCTTCTGGAACGCGCTGCTCAACACCTTCACCATCGGAGTGATCTCGACCGTTCCGCAGCTGCTCATGGCCCTGGGCCTGGCGCACCTGCTCAACTACAAGCTCCGCGGCCGGGGCTTCTTCCGGGTCGCGATCCTCGCCCCGTACGCCACCTCGATCGCGGCGGCGACCCTGGTCTTCGCCCAGCTGTTCAACACCGACTACGGCATGATCAACGGCCTGCTCGGCTGGATCGGCGTCGGCCCGGTGGACTGGGAGTCGTCCAAGTGGCCGGCGCAGATCGCGATCTCGGCGATCGTCACCTGGCGCTGGACCGGCTACAACGCGCTGATCTACCTGGCCGCGATGCAGGCCGTGCCGCAGGACCTGTACGAGGCGGCCTCGCTCGACGGGGCCTCGCGGTGGCGGCAGTTCATCAGCGTCACCATCCCGTCGATCCGGCCGACGATCCTCTTCACGATCATCGTCTCCACCATCGGCGCGACCCAGCTGTTCGGCGAGCCGATGCTCTTCGGCGGCAGCGTCGGGATCAGCGGCGGCAGCGGCAACCAGTTCCAGACGCTGAGTCTGCTGATGTACGAGAAGGGCTGGGTGACCGGCGCCCTCGGGCAGGCCTCCGCGATCGCCTGGGTCATGCTCCTGCTGCTCCTCCTGATCGGCGGCGTCCAGGCGCTCGTCTCCCGCCACAACCGCAAGAAGCTGGGGGGATGACCTCATGGCCCGCACACTCGCATCACCCCCGCCCGCACGCCGGTTCGGGCAGTCCGCCGGCCGGCAGCACCACGCGGGTCCGCTGACGTACGTCCTGCTCGTCCTCGCCGCCTTCGTCTCGCTCTTCCCGCTGTACTGGAACGTGGTCGCCGCCTCCCACACCGGCGAGCGGGTCGTGGAGGCCCCGGCGCCGCTGCTGCCCGGCAAGCGGCTCCTGGACAACCTCAGCTTCGCCTGGAACCAGGTCGACATGGGCGAGGCCCTGGTCAACACCACGGTCGTGGCGAGCCTGGTGGCGCTGTCCACCGTGCTGTTCTCGACGCTCGCCGGCTTCGCCTTCGCCAGACTGCCCTTCCGCGGCCGCGGGATGCTGCTCTCGCTGGTGGTCGCCACGATGACGATCCCGCCGCAGCTCAGCGTGATCCCGCTGTACCAGATCATCACGGACCTCGGCTGGTTCGATCAGCTCCAGTCGGTCGTGCTGCCCTCGCTCGTCGCCGCCTTCGGCGTGTTCTTCATGCGGCAGTTCCTGGTGGAGGCGCTGCCGGTGGAGCTGGTGGAGGCGGCCCGGATGGACGGGGCGCACAGCCTGCGGATCATCTGGCACGTGGTCTTCCCGGTGGCCAGGCCCGCCATGGCGGTGCTCGGCATGCTGGTCTTCGTCCAGGCGTGGAACGACTTCTTCTGGCCCTTCATCGCGCTCACCCCGGACGGCAACCCCACCCTTCAGGTGGCGCTCGCCGGCCTCGGCGCGGGCAACCACACCGTGGACCACGCCGTGGTGCTGACCGGCGCCCTGATCTCCACCGTGCCGCTGCTGCTCGTCTTCGCCTTCCTCGGCAAGCACATCGTCGGCGGCATCACCGCCGGCGCCGTGAAGAGCTGACCGGCCGCTCAACTCCGTCACCCCGTACCCGTGTTGGGAGCCCCCTCCTATGACCGCGCCCGAATCCCGGCCGCTCACCGCCGTCCGCTCGTTCCCCGCCGACTTCCTGTGGGGCGCCGCCACCGCCGCGTACCAGATCGAGGGAGCGGCGGCGGAGCACGGCCGCACCCCCTCCATCTGGGACACCTTCTCGCACACCCCCGGCAAGGTCTTCGAGGGCCACACCGGCGACGTGGCCGTGGACCACTACCACCGGTTCCGCGAGGACGTGGCGATCATGGCCGAACTCGGCCTGAACGCCTACCGGTTCTCCGTCTCCTGGTCCCGCGTCCAGCCCACCGGCCGGGGCCCGGCCGTCCAGCAGGGCCTCGATTTCTACCGTCGGCTCGTGGACGAGCTGCTCGCCGCCGGGATCGAGCCGGCGCTGACCCTCTACCACTGGGATCTGCCGCAGGAGTTGGAGGACGCGGGCGGCTGGCCGGAGCGGGCGACCGCCGAGCGGTTCGCCGAGTACGCGGGGATCGTCGCGGACGCCGTCGGCGACCGGGTGAAGCGGTGGACGACCCTCAACGAGCCCTGGTGCAGCGCCTTCCTGGGGTACGGCTCCGGGGTGCACGCCCCCGGCCGCACCGATCCGGTGGCCTCGCTGCGCGCCGCCCACCACCTCAACCTCGGGCACGGTCTGGCGGTCCAGGCGCTGCGTGCCTCGCTTCCGGCGGACCGGCAGCTCGCGGTCTCGCTCAATCTGCACGAGATCCGTCCGCTGACCGGTTCTGCGGAGGACCTGGAGGCGGCGCGCCGCATCGACGCCGTCGGCAACCGGGTCTGGCTGGGCCCGATGCTGGAGGGCGCCTACCCGGAGGACCTGCTCGCCGACACGGCGCACCTGACCGACTGGTCCTTCGTCCGGGACGGCGACACCGCGGCGGCGAACCAGCCGCTGGACCTCCTCGCGATCAACTACTACACGCCGACGGTCGTTTCGCACGTGCCGGAGGGCGCGGAGAAGCCGCAGGACGACGGTCACGGGCACAGCGAGCACTCGCCGTGGCCCGGCGCGGACGCGGTCGCCTTCCACCGCGGGCCGGGCGAGCCGACGGCGATGGGCTGGGCGGTCGAGCCGGGCGCGCTGTACGACCTGCTGACCCGGGTCTCCGCCACGTACCCCGGACTCCCGCTGGTGATCAGCGAGAACGGGGCGGCGTACGAGGACGTCGTCGGCCCGGACGGTTCGGTGCACGACCCGGAGCGCGCCGCCTATGTGCACGCACATCTGGAGGCGGTGCACCGGGCCCTGTCGGACGGGGTGGACGTGCGCGGGTACTTCCTCTGGTCGCTGCTCGACAACTTCGAGTGGGCGTACGGCTACGCGAAGCGGTTCGGCGCGGTGCGGGTGGACTACGACACCCTGGAGCGCACGCCGAAGTCGAGCGCCCGCTGGTACGCGCGGGTGGCGCGCTCGGGCGAGCTGCACGCGCCCGAAGGGGACTGACGCGCTACGTGCGGAAGGGCCGTGCCGGTCGCCGGCACGGCCCTTCCCCTGCTGTCGGGGGTCGATCAGATGTCGACGACCCGGTAGCCGATGACGTAGATGCCGCCGGAGCCCTCGACGGTGCGCCACTGGGTCTCGGCGCCGACCTCGCTGCCGGTGACGAGCGTGGCGCCCAGCTTGTCGTCGCTGCTGGTCGAGTCGTAGTCCCACAGGGTCAGGGTGCGGGCCTGCTCCTTGCCGAGGATGAGCGCGGCGTTGCCGTTGCCGTCCTCCATGGAGCGGACGTAACCGGTGCCCATGGTCTGGTACTTGATGCCGTTGCCGGGCCAGACCTTGACGGCGTTGCCGTTGGCGTCGGTGATCTTGAGGTAGGCCTCGTCGTGGTCGCCCTCGCTGTTCTGCTGGCAGTGCAGCTCGAACAGCTCGATCCTCACGTAGTCGATCGGCTCGGCGTGCGCGGTGCCGGCGAAGGCGCCGAGGCTGCCGAGCCCGAGCAGGGCGGTGGCGGCCGTTCGGACGGCTCGGTTCTTGCGCATGTGGTCCCCCCACACATCGGGTCACTCGCGTGACATGGTGTCCGGTCCGCCTTCCCCCGGCGGCCCCGGTGTGCCGTTTCCCCCGGCACGACACCTACTGTGCCCGGCGGACCCGCCCCGGTTCTACGCGCGTTCCGCTGGATGGAACGGGCCCGGAAATCAAGGGACTTCAAAGGGGCGACTACAGGACGAGCGCGGCCGGCGGCACCGGTCGGCGCTGTCCGCCGCCCCGGGCGAGCGCGCGGGTGACCGCGGCCCCCGCCTCGGCGACGGCCTGGGCGAGCGCGTCGAGTCGGTGGCCGGCCGGGACCATGGCGGCGAGCGCCGCGACCGTACGGCCGTCCGGGGCGCGGACCGGCAGCGAGGCGCAGCAGACGCCCTCCATCACATCCTCGCGGTCGAACACGGGCCCGCCCCGGAGCGGCCCGCGCAGCGCCTTCCCCGCGGCGGTGTCGAGGTGGAAGGCGATCCCGTCGCGTACGGGGAGCAGCGGCTCCAGGTCGCCCGGTACCGAGCCGACGGTGAGGGCCATGTCCTCGCGCAGCACGGCGAGGACGACGCTGGCGCCGCTGGCGGCCCGCAGTCGCTGGAGCGGCAGTCGGGCGGCGGTGCGCAGTCCGGGGTGCGGTTCCCAGGCCTGGCCGAGGCGGTAGAGCTGCGGGCCGACGCGGTAGCGGTTGCCCCTGCGTTCGACGGCGCCGACGCCGACGAGCTGGTCGAGGAGCCGGTGGACGCTGCCCTTGGGCACCCCGCAGGCGAGGGCGAGTTCGGTCACTCCGGCCTCGTCGCCGTTCCTGCGCAGGGCGTCGAGCAGCGCGAACGCTCCTTCGAGCACTCCCCGTCCGCGCTCCGGGTGTCCCGGTGCGGCGGTCTCCGCGACGCCGCCGGTTCTCCGTGCCTTTCCGTTGTCCATGAGTCCCCCTGACTCGGTACGCCCGGCCGGGTCCCCCGACGGCACGGCTGCGGGCACATGCCCCACCATGCCGCGGACGGGACGATTCGGCCAAAGGGCAGGCGCGGTGCGTCGTGTCGTGTCGCCCGCCCGCCGTCCGCCGGGCGTTCCGTCTAGGGTGTCCGCTCATGAGAGACGCTCACCCGCCCGTCACCCGGTCGCGCCGGCTCCGGACCGCCGGTCTCGTCGCCGTGCCCGTCGCCGTGGCGGCGCTCGCGACCGCGTTCGTCGCCACCTCCCCGGCCTCGCCGTCCGCGCCGCGCCCGGCGCCGGGGGCCGCGGCGAGCCACTGGATCCGCGCGGCGGGGGCACCGCTGACCGTGTTCGCCCACCGGGGCGCCTCGTCCGCGGCGCCGGAGAACACCCTGCTCTCCGACGAGGTGGCCCGGCGGGGCGGGACGACGTGGATCGAGAACGACGTCCAGCCCAGCAAGGACGGCGTGCCGTACATCCTTCACGACGCGACCGTGGACCGGACGACCGACGGCACGGGCACGCTCCGCTCGCTGACCTCCGGTCAGGTGGACGCCCTCGACGCCGGTTCCTGGTTCGCCCCCGCCTTCGCCGGCGCGCGCGTCCCCACGCTGGCCGATCAGCTGGCGGACCTGCGGACGCGGGGCGGCAATCTGCTCCTGGAGATCAAGGGCCGGCAGACCGAGGCCGAGGTGGAGCGGATCGTGCGGGAGGTCCGGGACCAGTCCATGACGACCCGGGTCTTCGTGCAGAGCTTCGACGAGACGTCCCTGCGGCGTGTGCACGAGCTGGCGCCCGAGCTGCCGCTGGGTCTGCTGCGCGACAACCTGGACGCCGATCCGGTCGCCGTCGCCCAGGACCTGCACCTGGCCGCGTACAACGTCTCGGACAAGGGCCTCTCGGTGCGTCCGGCGGCCGTCGACGAGCTGCACGCGGCGGGCGTGGCCGTGAACGTGTGGACCGTCGACAACGCGGCCCGCTGGAAGGCCCTCGACGAGCTGGGCGTGGACGGGGTCATCACGAACCGTCCGACGGAACTCACGGGCTGGATCGCGGGCCGCCGGGCCTGATCCTCCGACGGCGCCGGTCAGGCCGTCCCGGTGAGTTCGGCGAGCAGTTCGGGGTTGACGACCCGGAGGATCGTCGCGATGTCACCGGGGTCGGCCGCCGGCCACAGGACGGCCCTGGCCGCCCGGTACTTGGCGGCGAGCCGTTCCCGCTGGGCGGGCGGCAGGGCGGCGGCCCGGTCCGCGCGGCTGTTGTGCGCGTTGTCGGCGATCTTCACGAGGGTCGCGCCGGCGTCCCTCGTGATCCGGCGGAGTTTCTCCTCGTAGGGCGTGTCCGGGTGGTTGGTGACGGCTTCGACGAGGGAGACGACGGCGTCGGGGATCCCGGCGGCGCGCAGCTGTCCGGCCGTCCACGCGGTGTCCTCGATGACGTCGTGCAGCAGTCCGGCCATGGCCAGGTGCGGGCCGAGCGGTTCCAGGCCTGCGGCGACCGCGCGGACGTGGGCGACGTAGGGGGCGCCGGTCTTGTCGACCTGTCCGGCGTGCGCGCGGTCGGCCAGGGCGTCCACTTCGGCGAGCGTCATCATGCGCCCCATCATCCCTGCCACACGGTGTTCACACGGAATCGGGAACGCCGGTCCCGGAGCGGCCGGTTTCCGGGTGCATGACCCTTGGAGTGACGCTCGCTCGGCGAACTGTCGCGGGGGTGAGCCGCGTCCAGGGTCCCTTCGGGCGACGGGGGAAGGTGTGGCGCGGGAAGGTGGCGGCGGGCGCTAGACGGACGCCTTCGTCCTCGTCTCGGGGATTCCCTCGCCCTCGGTGTCCAGGTGGGGGAGGATCCGGTCCAGCCAGGCGGGGGTCCACCAGGCGTGGCTGCCGAGGAGGGTCATCACGGCGGGCACGAGCAGCAGGCGCACCACGGTGGCGTCGATGAGGACGCTGACGGCGAGCCCGAGGCCGAGCATCTTGATGACGATGTTGTCGGAGACGATGAAGGCCGCGAAGACGCTGACCATGATGAGGGCGGCGCAGGTGATGACGCGGGCGGTGATCTCCAGGGCGTGGGCCACGCTGGCCTTGGCGTCCCCGGTCCGCAGCCAGGCCTCGCGGACGCGGGACAGCAGGAATATCTCGTAGTCCATGCTCAGGCCGAAGACGATGGCGAACATCATCATCGGCACGTAGCTCTCGATGGGCACCTTGCCGTTGACTCCGAGGGCGGGTCCTCCCCAGCCCCACTGGAAGACGGCGACGACGACGCCGTACGAGGCGGCGATGGAGAGGACGTTGAGCACGGCCGCCTTCACCGCGACCAGGACGCCGCGGAAGACGATGAGGATGACGAGGAAGGCGAGTCCGACGACGACGGCGATGATCAGCGGCAGGCGGCTGGAGACGATGTCGAGGAAGTCGACCTGGGCGGCCGTGTTCCCGGTGACGTACGTCTGCGCGTCGGTGCCCGTCACCGCCTGCGGAAGGACGTCGTCGACCAGGTGGTTGGTCAGTTCGGTCGTCTTGGCGTCCTGCGGGGAGGCCACGGAGTAGGCGGTGCCGACGAGGACGTCTCCGTCGGAGGTGGTCTGGAGCGGGGTGATGTAGGCGGCGTTGGGGACGCCCGTCAGCGCGTCCTTGAGTTTGGTGGCGAGGTCGGCCCGGTCGGCGGACGGGACGGCCGACTGGTCGACGACCACCGTGAGCGGCCCGTTCACGCCGGGGCCGAAGGAGGTGGAGATGAGGTCGAAGGCCCGCCGGTCGGTGAACGATTCGGGGTCGGCGCCGTCGCCGATGTGTCCGAGCTGGATGAAGAGCAGGGGGAACGCCAGGACCAGCAGGACGAGGACACCGCCGGTCAGGAACCACCAGGGGCGCTTCTCGACCCGTTGCGCGTAGCGGTGCCAGGTGCCGTGCGCGGGCGCTCCGGGTTCGGCGTCGGTCTCGGCCACGGGCTTGCGGACGTGGTAGCGGTCGATGCGTCTGCCGACGAGTCCGAGCATGGCCGGGACGAGGGTGAGTGCGGCGATGACGGCGGTGACGACCGTGAAGGCGGCCGCCAGGCCGAGTTTGCCGATGAAGGTGACGCCGGAGACCCAGAGGCCGGACAGGGCGATGATGACGGTGCAGCCGGAGACGAGGACCGCGCGGCCGCTGGTGGTGGCCGCGAGGGCGGCCGCGTCGGCGGGATCGTGGCCGTTCATGAGGTTCTGGCGGTGGCGGGTGATGAGGAACAGCGCGTAGTCGATGCCGACGCCGAGGCCGATCATGGTGGCCAGGGTGGGCGAGACGGTCCCGAAGGTGAAGGCGGCCGCCGTCAGGCCGAGCAGGGCCAGCCCGCAGACCGCTCCGAGCAGTGCGGTGACCAGCGGCATGACGGCGCCGATCACGCTGCCGAAGCCGATGAGGAGCACGACGATGGCGACGGCGAAGCCGATGGCCTCGCTGCTGCGGTCGTCGGCGGTCGGGCGGGCGAGTTCACCGAGCGAACCGCCGTACTCGACGGTGACGCCGGCGTCCCGGAGGGGCTGCACGGCGGCGTCGACGCCGTTCAGGTAGTCGGTGCCCAGGGTGGAGGGCGCGACGCTGAAGCGGACGGTGATGTAGGCGGTCTTGCCGTCGGTGGAGAGCGGTCCCACGTTGGGCGTCCCGGCCGGGAGCGCGGGCGGGGTGGTCCCGGGCGGCGGGAGCGGGTTCTGCACGCCGATCACGTCGGGGAGCTTCCCCAGGGCGGTGACGACGGAGTTGACCGCGGACGACTCCTGCGTGAGGGGTTTGGAGGGGTCGTTCAGGACGACCGTCGAGGTGTATCCGCCGGCCGCGGGATCGTGTGCCTTGAGGACGTCGAGTCCGTCGGCCGACTGCACTCCGGGGAGCGAGAAGTTGTCCTCGAACTGGCCGCCCACGGCCCGGTCGAGGACCTGGAGCCCCGCGACGGCCGCCAGCCAGAGGACGATGACGACGACGAAGTGGCGGGCACACCAGTGACCGGTTCGGTAGAGGACGCCTTTGGTGGGTGCTGGCCGGCCGTTGGCCGGGCTTCCTGCGTTCATGGCGTGGCCGTGTCCGTATAGGGAAGTCCCCGAGCGGTTCCGGCACCCGCTGCACGCGGGCCTACGCCGTCCATGGTGCGCCTGCCGCGGCGCTCCGGCATCTCGGCGGAAGGACGCCCCGGCCGGCGGGCTCAGGTGAGCAGGTGGTCCGTGTGGGAGGCCCGGCGTGCGGCGGCCAGAAGCGCGTGGATGCGGGGGCCGGCCTGGTCCATGTCCCCGAGCGGGGTGGGGAACGGCAGCCGGGCGTCCCGGTCGGGGCCGGCGCGGTGTTCGAGGCGCAGGGTGAGCCCGTACCGGTCGAGGGCGACGGGCAGGGCGCGGACCAATTCCCGTTCGGGGCGCGGCCGGACGAGGCGGAGGAGCAGGGGGACGAGTTCGGCGTGGCGGTCGACGAGGTGGGTGAGCATGGTCGCCTCGGCCGTGGCCATCGGGTCGGGGTCGGTGGCGCGGATCTCGTCGAGGGTGACGTACGTGCGTCCCTCGTCGTCCTCGAGGAGGGCCTGGCCGAACTCCACGCAGCTGCTGGTGGTGGCCTCCGAGGTGTACGGGGCGGAGAGCAGTCCCGTCAGGGTGACGCGGGCGCGCAGGCGCCGGCGTACGGGGGTGGGGGCGATGTCGGTGAGTTCGAGGCGGACGGGGATGCGGGCGGTGCGTCCGGCGGGGCAGTCCTCGGAGGGGTCGTGGAGGTGGAGGTGTCCCATCGGCCCGCTGCCGTCGAGGAGGTGGACCTCCTGGTGGACTCCGTCGGTGACGACGGTCATCGAGTGGGCGGCGGTCAGGACGGACCGGACGCGTTCGGCGGGCGTGGGCCGCGCGGCGTGGGCACTGAAGGGACGCATGCACGTACTCCCGGGGAAGGACGACGAGGACCTTGCAATTTAGGCAAGCCTAACCTAACTCATTCCGGCGAAGAGAAGAAGGTCACAGTCGTACGCCCTCCTGCTCCTTTGTCGATCTCCCCTAGCATCCGAGCCATGACGGTCCTGCCTGACGACGGGCTCTCCCTGGCGTCCGAATTCCCAGACGCGCCACATGAGCAGTGGCAACACCTCGTGGCGGGTGTCCTGCGCAAGTCGGGCAAGGAGGTCTCCGGCGCCGCCGCCGAGGACGCCCTGTCCACCCTCCTTGAGGACGGCCTCGGCACACGCCCGCTCTACACCTCGCGCGACTCCGCGCCCGACCCCGGCCTCCCCGGCTTCGCACCCTTCGTGCGCGGCGGACGCGCCGAGGGCAACACCGTCGGCGGCTGGGACGTGCGCCAGCGGCACCTCACGGCCGACGGCGAGGCCGTCCTGGCCGACCTGGAGAACGGCGTCACCTCCCTCTGGCTCGGCGTCGGCGGCAACGGCATCCCGGTGTCCTCCCTCGACAACGCCCTCACCGGCGTCTACCTCGACCTCGCGCCCGTCGTCCTCGACGCGGGCGACGAGACGGAGGCGGCCGCCGAGCGGCTGCTGCGGCTGTACGAGGAGCGGGGCGTCGCCCCGGAGGCGGCCCGCGGCAACCTGGGCGCGGACCCGCTGGGCCACGAGGCCCGCACCGGCCGCCCGGCCTACGACGTCGCCTCCGTCGCCGGCCTCGCCCGCCGCTGCGCCGACGCGTACCCGGGGCTGCGCGCCCTGACCGTGGACGCCCTGCCGTACCACGAGGCAGGCGGCTCGGCCGCGCAGGAGCTCGGCTGCTCCCTCGCGACCGGCGTCGCGTATCTGCGCGGCCTGACCGAGGCCGGACTGAGCGTCACCGAGGCCTGCGGGCAGCTGGAGTTCCGCTACGCCGCCACCGCGGACCAGTTCCTGACGATCGCGAAGCTGCGCGCCGCGCGCCGCCTCTGGGCGCGCGTCGCGGAGGCCTGCGGCACCCCGGAGGCGGGCGCACAGCGCCAGCACGCGGTGACCTCGCCCGTGATGATGACGCGCCGCGACCCCTGGGTGAACATGCTGCGCACCACCATCGCGACCCTCGCCGCCGGTGTGGGCGGCGCCGACAGCGTCACCGTGCTCCCGTTCGACGACGCGCTCGGCCTGCCCGACGCCTTCGCCCGCCGCATCGCCCGCAACACCTCCACCGTCCTCATCGAGGAGTCCCACCTGTCCCGGGTCATCGACCCCGCGGGCGGCTCCTGGTACGTGGAGCGACTCACCGACGAACTCGCCCACGCCGCCTGGGAGTTCTTCCGGACGATCGAGCGGGCCGGCGGCCAGGAGGCCGCGCTGCGCTCCGGCCTGATCGGCGAGCGGCTCGCCGAGACCTGGGCCGCGCGCAGCAGGAAGCTCGCCACCCGCCGCGAACCCATCACCGGCGTCAGCGAGTTCCCGCACCTCGCGGAGAAGCCCGTCGACCGGGCGCCCGCGCCCGAGCCGCTCTCCGGCGGCCTGCCCCGCGTCCGGCGCGACGAGGCGTACGAGGCGCTGCGCGCCCGCTCCGACGCCCACCTCGCGGCGACCGGCGCCCGCCCCCGCGTCTACCTGGCCGCGCTCGGCCCGGCCGCCGCGCACTCGGCCCGGCTCACCTTCGCCGCGAACCTCTTCCAGGCGGGCGGCATCGAGGCCGTCACCGAGGGCACGTTCGAGGAGAGCGGCGCCCGCGAGGCCTGCCTCTGCTCCAGCGACGCGCTGTACGAGGAGCAGGCCGAGGCGACCGCCGGGGAGCTGCGCGCGGCCGGGGCCGAGCACGTCCTCCTGGCCGGGCGCCCCGCCTCGTACGCCGGTGTCGACTCGTACGTCTTCGCCGGCTGCGACGCCGTCGCCCTGCTCTCCACCGCCCTCGACCGCATGGGAGTGTCCTGATGTCCATCCCCGATTTCTCCGGGATCGAGCTCGGGGCACAGGCCGCCGACGGCGGGTCCGACGAGTGGCGCTCGGCCGTCAAGAAGGCGGCGGGCGGTGACGACCTGCTGTGGGAGACCCCGGAGGGCATCTCCGTCAAGCCGCTCTACACCGGGCAGGACCTGGAGGGCCTGGACTTCCTTGACACCCGCCCGGGCGTGGCCCCGTACCTGCGCGGCCCGTACCCGACGATGTACGTCAACCAGCCCTGGACGATCCGTCAGTACGCCGGTTTCTCCACGGCCGAGGAATCGAACGCCTTCTACCGGCGCAACCTCGCCGCCGGCCAGAAGGGCCTGTCGGTCGCCTTCGACCTGCCGACCCACCGCGGCTACGACAGCGACCACCCGCGCGTCACCGGCGACGTCGGCATGGCCGGCGTGGCCATCGACTCCATCTACGACATGCGCCAGCTGTTCGACGGCATCCCGCTGGACAGGATGTCCGTGTCGATGACGATGAACGGCGCGGTCCTTCCGGTCCTCGCCCTCTACATCGTGGCCGCCGAGGAGCAGGGCGTACCGCCCGAGAAGCTGGCCGGGACCATCCAGAACGACATCCTCAAGGAGTTCATGGTCCGCAACACCTACATCTATCCGCCCGGGCCCTCGATGCGGATCATCTCCGACATCTTCGCCTACACCTCGCAGCGGATGCCGCGCTACAACTCCATCTCCATCTCCGGGTACCACATCCAGGAGGCGGGCGCGACGGCCGACCTGGAGCTGGCGTACACGCTCGCGGACGGTGTGGAGTACATCCGCGCGGGCCGGGAGGCCGGGCTCGACGTGGACGCGTTCGCGCCGCGCCTGTCGTTCTTCTGGGCGATCGGCATGAACTTCTTCATGGAGATCGCCAAGCTGCGCGCGGCCCGGCTGCTCTGGGCGAAGCTGGTGAAGCAGTTCGACCCGCAGAACGCCAAGTCGCTTTCGCTTCGGACGCATTCGCAGACCTCCGGCTGGTCGCTGACCGCGCAGGACGTCTTCAACAACGTCACGCGGACCTGCGTGGAGGCGATGGCCGCCACCCAGGGCCACACCCAGTCGCTGCACACCAACGCCCTCGACGAGGCGCTCGCGCTGCCCACCGACTTCTCGGCGCGCATCGCCCGCAACACCCAGCTGCTCCTCCAGCAGGAGTCCGGCACCTGCCGGACCATCGACCCCTGGGGCGGCAGCGCGTACGTCGAGAAGCTCACCTACGACCTGGCCCGCCGCGCGTGGAAGCACATCCAGGAGGTCGAGCAGGCCGGCGGCATGGCCAAGGCCATCGACGCGGGCATCCCCAAGCTGCGCGTGGAGGAGGCCGCGGCCCGCACCCAGGCCCGGATCGACTCCGGACGGCAGCCGGTGATCGGCGTCAACAAGTACCGGGTGGCCTCCGACGAGCAGATCGAGGTCCTCAAGGTCGACAACTCCTCCGTCCGCGCCCAGCAGATCGCCAAGCTGCGGCGGCTGCGCGAGGAGCGCGACGAGACCTCCTGCCGGGACGCGCTGGACGCGCTCACCCGCGCCGCCGGCGGCGGCGAGGGCAACCTCCTGGAGCTCGCCGTGCGGGCGGCCCGGGCGAAGGCCACCGTCGGCGAGATCTCGGACGCCCTGGAGAAGGTCTACGGACGGCACGCCGGCCAGATCCGTACGATCTCCGGTGTGTACCGCAACGAAGCAGGCGAGTCCCCCTCCGTGGACCGCACCCGGGCCCTGGTCGACGCCTTCGGCGAGGCCGAGGGGCGCCGGCCGCGCATCCTGGTCGCCAAGATGGGACAGGACGGGCACGACCGCGGCCAGAAGGTCATCGCCACCGCCTTCGCCGACCTGGGCTTCGACGTGGACGTCGGCCCGCTGTTCCAGACCCCGGCCGAGGTGGCGCGTCAGGCCGTCGAGGCGGACGTGCACATCGTCGGGGTCTCGTCGCTGGCCGCGGGTCACCTGACCCTCGTGCCGGCGCTGCGCGAGGAGCTGGCGGCGGAGGGCCGCGAGGACATCATGATCGTGGTCGGCGGCGTCATCCCGCCGCAGGACGTACCGACGCTCCTGGAGATGGGTGCGGCGGCCGTGTTCCCGCCGGGGACGGTGATCCCCGACGCGGCCCACGACCTGGTGACCCGGCTCGCGGCCGGCCTCGGACACGAGCTGTGATCGGTCTCGACACGTATGTGAAGGGCGTGCTCGACGGGAAGCGGGCGGTGATCGCCCGGGCGATCACCCTCGTCGAGTCGACCCGCCCCCAGCACCGGGCCCTCGCGCAGGAGCTCCTCACCGAGCTCCTGCCGCACAGCGGAAAGGCCGTGCGGATCGGGATCAGCGGGGTGCCCGGGGTCGGCAAGTCGACCTTCATCGACGCGTTCGGGACGATGCTGACCGGGCTCGGCCACCGGGTCGCCGTGCTCGCCGTCGACCCGTCCTCGACCCGTACGGGCGGCTCGATCCTCGGCGACAAGACCCGGATGGAGCGGCTCGCCGTCGATCCGGCGGCCTTCGTCCGTCCCTCCCCCAGCGCGGGCACGCTCGGCGGGGTCGCGAAGGCGACCCGCGAGTCGATGGTCGTGATGGAGGCCGCGGGCTACGACGTGGTGCTCGTGGAGACGGTGGGCGTCGGCCAGTCCGAGACCGCCGTCGCGAACATGGTCGACTCGTTCCTGCTGCTCACCCTGGCCCGTACGGGCGATCAGCTCCAGGGCATCAAGAAGGGCGTACTGGAGCTGGCCGACGTGGTCGCCGTCAACAAGGCGGACGGCCCGCACGAGCGCGACGCCCGCGCCGCCGCCCGTGAACTGGCGGGTGCGCTGCGGCTCATGCACGGCGCCGACGCGGTCTGGGCGCCGCCGGTGCTCAGCTGCAGCGCCCGGGAGTCGGCCGGGCTCGACGAGGTCTGGGACCGGCTGCGGCAGCACCGCGCGCTGCTCGACTCGACCGGCCGTCTCGCGGCCAAGCGCCAGGACCAGCAGGTCGACTGGACCTGGACCATGGTCCGCGAGGAGCTGCTGCGGCGGCTGAGCGCCGACCCGGCCGTCCAGGACGTGACGCCCTCCCTGGAGCGGCGGGTCAGGGACGGCGAGCTGA
This sequence comes from Streptomyces sp. NPDC015661, assembly GCF_043077765.1. Lineage (NCBI taxonomy): Bacteria > Bacillati > Actinomycetota > Actinomycetes > Kitasatosporales > Streptomycetaceae > Streptomyces > Streptomyces sp. NPDC015661. The sequence continues at coordinate 88,020 of NZ_JBIBST010000007.1, forward strand.
CGGCGACGCTGGCCGCCGAGGAGATCCTGAAGGCCTTCGGGGAGCGCCGGGACTGAGGCGGGGTACGGGCGCCTGGACGGGTTCTCCCGTCGGGCGCCCTTCTCCGTGCCCGGGCGCAGCCGCTCTCAGGCACCCTTCTCCATGCCGCGGCGGCGCCCGCTCTCAGGCACCCTTCTCCGTGCCGGGGCGCAGCCGCTCTCAGGCACCCTTCTCCATGCCGCGGCGGCGCCCGCTCTCAGGCACCCTTCTCCGTGCCGGGGCGCAGCCGCTCTCAGGCACCCTTCTCCATGCCGGGGCGGCGCCCGCTCTCAGGCGCCCTGCTCCATGCCCGGGCGCAGTCGCGCGAGCAGGGCGTACAGGGTGGCGCTGTCCTCCGCGCCGAGCGTGTCGAGGGCGCCGTGGGTGGCCTGCATCTCCTCGCGGACCCGCCGGATGACCTCCCGGCCCTCGTCGGTGGCGACGACGTTCTTCACGCGCCGGTCGGAGGCGTCGGGCTCGCGGCGCACCAGGCCGCGCCCCTCCAGGCGGTCGATGATCCCGGTGACGTTCGAGGCGTCGCAGACGAGCAGGGTCGCGAGGGCGCGCATCGGCAGCGGGCCGTTCAGCTGGGCGAGGACCTTGGCCTGCGTGGACGTCAGCCCGTGGTGGGCGGCGGCCGCGGCGAAGTCGCGCCACTGGGCCGTGCCGATGGCGGCCAGGAGCTCCAGCAGCTGGAGCTTGGTGGGCGTCGTCTCGGGGGTCGTCGCGCTCATGGTTCGAGCCTACTCACGATCCTTGACATTATCAATTGTTTACTTAAGCACCTCAAGCATTTACTTGACCTCCTCAAGCATCGGGGCCTACCGTCGTCGTATTACTTGATGACGTCAAACATCTACGACGTGAAGCACCGAGAAGGTCCCCCACACATGAGTCACGAGACCACCCCGCCCGCCGCCGATCCCCGGCGCGAGACGCGCGTCGTCTTCGCGCTGAGCCTCGCCGCCATGGTCGTGTCGATGATGCAGACCCTGCCGGTCCCGATCCTCGGCCTCATCCGCGCCGACCTGGGCACCTCGGCCGCCAACGTCAGCTGGGTCACCACCGCCACCCTGCTCTCCGCCGCCGTCTTCACCCCGCTGCTCGGCCGCTTCGGCGACCAGCACGGCAAGAAGCCCACCCTCGTCGCCGTCCTCGGCGTCATGGTGGCCGGCTCCGTCGTCGCCGCCCTGGCGACCTCGCTCCCCCTGCTGATCCTCGGCCGCGTCCTCCAGGGCGCCGCCACCGCGATCTTCCCGCTGGCCCTGTCCGTGCTGCGCGAGGAGGTCCGCCCGCAGAAGCTGCCCGGCGCGATGTCCCTGGTCAGCGGCACCCTCGCCTTCGGCAGCGGCCTCGCGCTCGTCGCCACCGGCCTGCTCACCTCCGGCTCCGACGCCGACTACCGCAGCGCCTTCTGGATGGCCACCGGCTTCGCCGCGATCGCCCTGCTCGCCGTCGTGTTCCTGGTCCCCGCGACCCGCCACAAGACCGGCGGCCGCACCGACTTCCTCGGCGCGCTCACCCTCGGCGCCACCCTGCTGCTGCTCCTGCTGCCGATCTCGCAGGGCCACGAGTGGGGCTGGACCTCCGGCCGCACCCTGGGCAGCTTCGCCGCCGCGGCCGTCATGACCGTCGTCTGGGTGTTCACCGAGCTCAAGGTCCGTGAGCCCCTCGTCGACATGCGGATGTTCGTGCACCGCCCGGTGCTCATGGCGAACCTGGCCGGCATCCTCGTCGGCTTCGGCATGTTCGCGAACTTCCTGGGCGTCTCGTACCTCGTCCAGATGCCCGAGGCCCTCACCGGCTACGGCTTCGGCGCGTCGATCCTCCGCGCCTCCGTGGAGTTCCTGCTGCCCGGCGCGATCGTCTCCCTGCTCGCCTCGCCGATCGGCGGCCGGCTCGTCCGCCACCGCGGCCCGCGCACGGCGCTGACCCTGGCCGCCGCGCTCGGCGCCGTCGGCTTCGGCTGGCTCGCCCTCGACCACGGCCACACCGCCTCGGTGATCGGTGCCGGCGTGATCGTCGGCGCGGCCGTCAGCTTCGGTTACGCGGCCATGCCCGCCGTCATCATGGCGAGCGTCCCGCACCACCAGAGCGGCATCGCCAACGGCATCAACTCGATCTCCCGCTCCACCGGCAGCGCGGTCGGCAGCGCCGTGGTCACCACGATCCTCGCCTCGCAGACGATCGAGCACCTGCCCGCCGGCGTCCCGGCCCTCCCGGCCGAGTCCGGCTTCACCCTCACCTTCTGGATCGGCGCCGCCGCCTTCGCCCTGGTCGCGGTCATCGCCCGGCTCGGCCTGCGGGCCGGCCAGGCGCCCCGTACCGAGCGGGTGAGCGCACCGGCCGCCGGGACCGCCGAAGCCTCCGAGAAGGAGAAGGCGGCGGCATGACGAGAGGGGCGGGCCCGTCGGACGACGGGCCCACCCCTTTTCCGTGCGCCGTCGGGTCAGACGCGGTCGGCCGCGATCAGGACGTACTGGAAGGAGCCGTCCTTGTACGACTCGATGAACGCCTCCTCGATGCCGGTGACCAGCGAGGACGTCGCCCGCAGCTCCCAGTAGGGCAGCGTGTCCGGCGTCAGGTCGATGACGGCCTGCGGGACGAGGCGGTTGTCGGCCATCGCCTTCAGGTACTCACGGCGCGAGTGGATGTTGCACTCGAAGTGCGCGTTGATCTGCGAGACCCACTTCGAGGGCTGGCCGTACCTCGGGTTCCAGCAGCCGGTGATGGTCACGTAGCGGCCGCCGACCTTGAGGAACCGCGCGTGCTCGGCCATCAGGTCGTCCAGGTCGACGTACATGCTCGACTCGTTGTTCCACGAGCCGGCGATGCTGCCCTTCTCGAAGGGGGTGTCGAGCATGTTGCAGACCTGGGCGTGGACGTGGTCCGCGATGCCCAGCTCCTTGGCGCGCTTGTTGCCGAACTCGGCCTGCGTGGAGGAGAGGGTGACGCCCTCGACCTTGCAGCCGAAGCGCTGGTGGGCCATGACGCTCGAACCGCCGCGGCCGCAGCCCGCGTCGACGAGGGTGTCCTCGCTGCCGATCGCGCCGAGGTGGTCCAGGAGGACCTCGGTCTGGGCCGACTCCAGGCGGTGCAGCTCGGCGATCAGCTTCTTCTCGTACTCGCTGTCCTCGATGTCCCCGAGGGAGGCGTGGTCGACGGCGCCGATGCCGTAGTGGTGGTGGTACAGCCCGTCGACGTCACCGAGGCGCAGGTTCACGGGCCTGGCCTCGGAGTTCCAGTAACGGGCGATGTCTCCCTGGTACGGCGTCGCCGGAGCGGGAACGAACGCGGAGTCGACGGTGCGGAGCTCGGTGTTGGTCACAGATGAAATCCGTTCTTACCAGAAATCGGGCAGGCTGTAGCGGTAGGTATTGGTCTGGTGCCAGTAGTGGTTGCCGTCGACCCACACGGCCACTCCCTTCAGGAAGCGGAGCACGCTCGGGACGGGGCAGCCGGCGGCCAGTTCGGCGGACGCGGCCTCGAAGTCGCGCATGAGGTCGTTGTGGACCTCGACCGCCTTCAGGTACCCGTCCTTCTCCGAGAGGTTCTCCCGGTCGGAGAGCACCACGGGCAGGTTCAGGTGCCGGCCGGGGCTGGCGAGTTCCTTGGTGTACGAGTACAGGTCGTTCACGATGGTGCAGGCGTTTCCGGCGAGCGCCAGGACCCGCTGCATGGCCGGCTGGGCATGCAGATCGGCGGGGAGTTCGTAACCGCCGACGGTGTCGGTGATCGTGGGACACGGCCGGAAGTTGTTGAACTGCCGCATCACCAGGTACTCCCACACCTCGGGCGTGTGGTCCGTCTCGGCCCACGCGCCCTCGGCGAGGTAGCCCAGGTGCAGCCGGGCCATGTCGTGCCGGAACCGGTCGGCCTGGGAGGGGGTCGCCTGCCGGGCGAAGTACTCCATGGCGGAGCGGTAGGCACGCCGGGGCGCGTCCGCGTGGAGCGACTCCGCCCACTGCGGCTGGTACTCCGCCGTCGAGTACAGCGGGTCCAGGGCGGTGTGCGCGAGGAGGAGCCGTCCGCCCAGGCCGATGGGCGAACCGCCGTGGTCCTCGCAGTAGATGTCGTCGACGGCGTTCTCGGCGACCATCAGCCGGGTGGCGATCATGAGGTGGTCGACGGTCGGGGCGTCCGGGTGACAGGCGACCATGTAGCGCCCGACGGAGAACCCGTCGAACTGGCCCTCCCAGTCCTCGGGGAACAGCTGGACCTCGTCGACCGCCCAGTTCTTGATCCGGAGGCTGACCTCCTCCACCCGCACCGGGTCGGGCTCCGGCACCGGGTGCCAGTAGAGACCCGGGATGATCAGGGCGTCCGCCGGTGCCGCGACGGGCGCCACCGGGGGTGCCGGCGGCTCCGCGCGCGGGGCCAGGGACAGCGCTGCCGTACCCAGTCCGCTGGGACCGCGCGGAACCCACCCCGGCTCGGGCAGGCTCGGCGGGGCCACGGCGACGGGGCCGACGGCGGGGGCCGCGAGGGGGGCCGCCGCGGGGGCCTCCGGGTGGGGGGCGGCCGGGACGGCCGGTGTTTCGGTGAGGAGGTGGGGCACGGCGTGGCCGTGGGCCGCCGCGTCGGCGAGGACCCGGGCGGTGAACGAGGCCGCGGCGCCGGGCAGGCTGGACTGCAGAGGGGAAAGCCCGGGATCGGGCATCCGAGACTCCTTGGAGAGGTGGGTGGGCCGTCCCGGAGCATCCGGGCACGCGGGCCCGGCCCGGATGGTCCGGGTGGTGGTGGCCTGCGGGAAGCCCTAGTCGCGCCTGCGCGCGATCTGCACGTTCTCCAGTACGCCGAGCGCGTTCGGGACCAGGACGGCGGCGGAGTAGTACGTCGTGACGAGGTACGACATGATCGCCTGCTCGTTGATGCCCATGAACCGCACCGACAGGCCCGGCTCGTACTCCTCGGGGAGACCGGTCTGGCGCAGACCGATGACGCCCTGGTTGTCCTCGCCGAGACGCATGGCGAGGATCGAGCTGGTGTTCTCCTTGCTGATGGGGATCTTGTTGCAGGGCAGGATCGGGACCCCGCGCCAGGCCGGGACCCGGTGCCCGTGGAGCTCGACGGTGTCCGGGTAGAGCCCGGCGCGGTTCCACTCGCGGCCGATCGCCGCGATCGTGCGCGGGTGGGCGAGGAAGAGCTTGGTGCTGCGGCGGCGGCAGAGGAGCTCGTCGAGGTCGTCCGGGGTGGGCGGGCCGGAGTGCGGCTGGATCCGCTGCTTGAAGTCGGCGTTGGGCAGCAGGCCGAACTCCGGGTTGTTGATCAGCTCGTACTCCTGGCGCTCGCGCAACGCCTCGATGGTGAGCCTGAGCTGCTCCTCCGTCTGGTTCATCGGCCCGTTGTAGAGGTCGGCGACCCGGGTGTGGATCTTGAGCACGGTCTGGGCGACGGAGAGCTCGTACTCGCGCGGCTTGAGCTCGTAGTCGACGAAGGCGCCGGGGATGTCGGCCTCGCCCTTGTGGCCGGCCGACATGGCGATCTCGGCCTCGCCGTACTTGTTCTGCCGCTGGTCCGGCAGCGAGCTGAACTCCCGGATGTGGGCCTGGAGGCTCGGCGCCGAGGAGAGGATGCTCGCGAAGTCGGCGCGGGAGAGGGTGAGCAGGGTGCCGGAGGTCTCGGCGGTCGCGGTGTAGTCCCAGCCGGCGTCGCCGTCGAGCAGGGCGTTCTCACCGAAGCGGTCGCCGTCGGCCAGCGTGGCGACCGCGACCTCGTCGCCGTACTTGCCGACGGAGGTCTGGCTGACGCGGCCGTGGGCGATCAGATGGATCTGCTCGGCGGGCGCACCGCGCTGGACGAGCACGTCACCGGCGCTGAAGTCGCGCTGGACGCACCGGTCGGCGAGGGCGTTCAGCACGTCGACGTCCTCGAAGCCGCGCAGCAGGGCGAGTTCGCCGAGTTCGCGGGGGATGACGCGGACGCGGGCGCCGTCCTGGACGAAGTCGATGCGCCCGTCGCCGACCGTGTAGCTCAGCCGGCGGTTCACCCGGTAGGCGCCGCCCTTGGTCTCCACCCAGGGGAGCATCCGCAGCAGCCAGCGGGAGCTGATCTCCTGCATCTGCGGGGCGGACTTGGTCGTGGTGGCGAGGTTGCGGGCGGCCGCGGTGCTCAGACTGGACTGCCGGGGCGGCTCCAGCTGTACGTCCGGGCGGTCGTCAACGGTCATCGGGCGAGCTCTCCTTCGCAAGGGCGGCGTTCGGCGCACGAGTGCGCAGAAGTCCGGTGAAAGAAGGTGAAAGGGGGGCGAAGATCCGGGAATCCGTCCAGATCTCGGGGAACAGTAACGGCCGCCGAGCCCGCCTCGCTCGAAGAGTCCGAGGGCATTACCTCCTTACAGTGATCTTGCTTGAAACGATGTTTAAGTCGATGACCAGCACGTTCCGGCCAACCGGTCGGGAGTCGGCCAGCAACGCGCGACGGGCCCGCCGGTTCGGTCGCCCGTTCGGCCCCCCGGCTCAGGGGGGCGCACGGGCCCGGTCGCGCGCAACTGGCCATCCGGAGGAAGCGTTCGGCTCCGCGTGCGCCTCGTTGACGGGTGGCCGCTCCGGAGAGGGGTCAGCGCCGCAGCTGTCCGTCGAGCCACTCGCGGACCTCGGGCGTCACCGGGTCGGTGATGTCGGCGAACTCCTCGTGCTTCTTCAGGAACTTCGCCACGTAGGGGCAGACGGGGACGATGCGCATCCCGGAGGCACGGACGTCGGTGAGGGCCTGCTCGACGAGGATCGCGGCCAGGCCCTGGCCCGCGTAGGCGTCGCCGACCTCGGTGTGGAAGAAGACGCGCCGGTCGTCCCGGTCGCGGTAGGCGGTCAGGCCCGCGCGCTCGCCGTCGACGAGGATCTCGTACCGGTGGCGGGCGTCCACGCGCCGGACGACGGGGGCGGTGGTGGTCGGCTCGGTCATGGGGAGTGCCTTTCGCAAGGAGGTGCGGTTCGGAAGCGGGGAAACGGCAGGCGGTCGCGCGTCAGCGGGGCGCGGGGTTCTTGCGGGGTGCGATCCGGGCGTTGGGCAGGGCGGGGGCGGGGAGGCGGTCGCCGGGGTAGCCGTCGACGCTGCCGAAGCGGTCGGACTCCTTCTCCCACTCCTCGCGGGCTTCGACGATGTCCTCGTGGCTGCGGCCGATGAAGTTCCACCACATGACGATCTCCTCCTCGAACGGGGTTCCGCCGAGCAGGACCGCGCGGGCGGGGGCGTCCGTCTCGTTCGTGAGGGTCAGGGTGTCGGCACCTGTGGGGGCGTACCCCAGTTCGGCCGGGCGCAGGAGCGCGTCGCCCAGGCGGATCGTTCCCGTGTCGACGAGCAGGCCGTGCTCGAAGGCGGGGTCCGTGGGGAGGGTGACGGTCGCGCCCGGGTCGACGAGGAGTTCGGCGCCGAGGAGCGGGGTGAAGGTGCGGACCGGGGAGGTCGAGCCGGCGAGCGATCCGAGGAAGACCCGGAGGTCCGCGCCGTCGACGCGGACGGTCCCGGGGGCGTAGTGCTGGAAGTCGCGGGCGGTGTCGCGGTGCTCCTCGGGGAGGGCCACCCACAGCTGGACGCCGTGCAGGACGGTGGTGCGGGCGGTGGAGACCTCGGTGTGGCTGATGCCGTGGCCGCCGGTCATGAGGTTCAGCTCTCCGGGCCGTACGTACGCGTGGCTGCCGAGGCTGTCGCGGTGCTCGATCTCGCCGCTGAACAGCCAGCTCACGGTCTGCAGCCCGATGTGCGGATGGGGTGCGACGTCCATGCCGCCGGACTCGGCGACGTCGTCGGGGCCGTAGTGGTCGGCGAAGCACCAGGCTCCGATCAGCGTCCGGGCCCGCTGTGGGAGCGTACGCCGTACGGTCATGGCCCGTGGCCCGCCCAGCGGGACGTCCCGCGCGGTCAGGACCTCGATCTCCGTGGTGCTCATCGTCGACCCCTCCATGGAAGTAGTTCCATTTTCAACAATCATGGACGATGATAGCCCCTGCGACGGTGACACGCACGGTCGGCGGACGAGGCCATCGGGCCTCGGGAAGGAGCACACGGTGAGCGACACGGCAGGAGCCCCTGCGGACAGGCGGGTCTACGTCGACAAGCAGAGCCCCAAGGCCTATCACGCCCTCGTCCAGACGGCCGAGACCGTCCGCGCGACCGCCGCGGACGCGGGGCTCGACCGCCTCCTGGTGGAGCTCGTCAACCTCCGTGTGTCCCAGATCAACGGCTGCGCGTACTGCCTCGACGTGCACACCCGGGCCGCCCTGCGCGCCGGTGAGACCACCCGCCGTCTGGGCGTGCTCGCCGCCTGGCGCGACACCGCGCTGTTCACGGCACGGGAGCGCGCGGCCCTGGCCCTCGCGGAGGCCACCACCTCCCCCGCCGACGCCCTCGCGCAGGAACGCGCCTACGACGAGGCGCGCGGCTCCCTGAACGAGGACGAGATCTCGGCGGTGATCTGGGTGGCGATCACCATCAACGCCTTCAACCGGGTCTCGATCCTGAGCAAGCACCCCGTACGGGAGACCTCCCCCGGGGCCTGACACGGCGAAGGTCCGGTGCCACTGAGGCACCGGACCTTCGCGTCGGGGAGGCTAGTCGGTCGGTCAGGTGGAGATCTCCGGGAGCAGCCCGGTGACAGGCGCCGCGAGGTCGGTCAGCTGCCGCAGTTGGCCCAGCTCGTTCACCCGGCTGAGGCCGCCCAGCTGGCCGGCGATGCCGGGGAACTGTCCCCGGGACTCCTCGGGAATGCCGGTCGTCGTGAGGGCGTCGAGCTCGCTGACGGGGTTCACCTTGGGGCCGAGGGGCCCGGTGGTGTCCGCGGCGGTCGCGGCGGACGCCGCGGAGGCGCCGAGACACGAGAAGGCGGCGGCGACGGCGAGGATCGAGGAGATGCGTCGTGTTGAGGTCACACCCTCACAACGGGCGCGCCCGCCGTGGGACACGGCCGGCCCCCGCTCTCACCGTCCGAACGGGGGCCCACCGTCAAGCAGAGGGGCGAGGAAAGCGAAGAGGCTATTTCAATGGGTTTTGAGAAGGAAGCCTCTTCATGGCCTCGCCCGGGACGACCGTAGCAGTCAGGCGGGGATCAGGTCGCGCAGATTTTCGGGTGTGAGCACGCGCGAGCCCGGCGGCAGACCGGCGGGCCGGTCCAGGCCGATGTACGTGACGGGTCCCTCCGGCAGCGTCGAGCCGTCCCACCGGCTCGTGGCGGTGGCGTCGGCGGCCATCAGGTCGGTGAGGTGCCGGACCGTCAGCGGGGTGCGGGCGAGCAGGCTCCGGAGGAGTACCGCGACCGACACCCGGTTCTCCTCGACCCGGTTCGACGACGGGGTGCCCCTCAGATAGAGGTGCAGCCACCGTGCGCGCCAGCCGCCGTCCTCGCCGCGCTCGAAGGCGAGCGGCAGCGCGACCCGGCCGGGCCCGCGGAGATCGGACTTCATCCGGACGGTGCGCGGCTCGAACGGGCGGCCCCGCTGCTCGGACTCGCGCAGCATGAAGCCGAAGAACGACTCCTCGACCTCCTCGAAGTCCTCGCCGTCGAAGAGGTTCACCTGCGGCACGATGTAGCTGCCGCGGACCGCCCCGAGCCGCAGGTCGATGAACTCCGAGGCACCGTCCGGCGCCTCGGTGATGTCGCCGGAGTGCGCGCCCTCGACGGCGGTGAGGGCCGTGTACGAGAGCCAGGTGACGGTCGCGTAGTCCTCGTCCAGGACCAGCGCCGACAGGTCGTAGTCCGTACGGCGCGCGGTCTGCTTCCAGTACGTGAAGAAGCGCAGCAGCTCGCCCTCGACGGGCGAGACGGAGCCGCGCGGCAGGACGCCGAGCCCCGCGGCGGTCGCCCGGCCGCTGAGCGGCAGCGCCACGTCCAGGACGGCGGGGTCGACGAGCAGGTGCCCCGGGTCGGGGAGCCGGCGGCGCGTCTCGGCGTCGAGGACGGCGCACAGGCGCTCCCGTACCGCGGGCGGCAGCGGCGGCCGGGTGTCGGCGGTGACCCAGGCGGCGCCGAGCCGGTTGACGAAGACCCGCCGCTCCCCCGGCGTCCCCGCGCGGTTCTGGACGTGCTCGCGGAGGGAGAGGACGACCCGGCCGGACACCCGGGGCACGGCGCTCTCGAACGCGGCGAGGACGGCGTCGAGTTCCTTCTGTCCGTCCGCCGCGCGGAGGAGCCGGTCCAGGGCGCGCAGGAGCCTGCCGGGAGCGGACGTCAGGAGTCCGGCCGCCCCGGTGACGTCGCCCCGGCCGAGGAGTTCCTCGACGCGGCTGTCGAAGGAGGGCACCTTCCATTCGCCCCGGGCCACGGCGAAGACCTCGGCGGCGTCCGGCCACCGCGGGTACTCGTGCGGGTGCAGCCGCTCGCCGAGGCGCTTCCACGCCTCGCGGTGCGCGGCGACGTCGGCGAGCTTGGCGGGGTCTTCGGCGACGAGGGCGTCGAGGCCGCCGAGCAGGGCGCGGCGGACGGGCCGGGACAGTGCGCGGAACCGGGTCGGCTCGCGCAGGGCGACGTCACCGTCGGAGAGGGCGCAGGCCAGGCGCAGGACGTCGGTGACCGTGTCCAGGAGGAGGCCGGCGCCCGCGTCGAGACGGGCCCGGTTGACGACGGCGCGGTGCTCCCGGATCGGGATCGCCTCGGGCTGGGGTCCGTCGACCCGGTGGGCGGCGAGGAGCGCGAGGTCGCCCAGGTGGTCGTCACCGAGCGGTGTGGTGCTTCCGGCCAGGGACAGATAGAGGGCGGTGGTCTCCTCGTCGAGGGTGCCGCCGGGGTGGAGGACCGTCATCCGGTCGCCCGCCGCGGCGATCAGTTCGTCGTGCGCGGCGAGCATCTCCTCGTAGGTGTGGCGGTAGGTGCCGTACGAGGGGAGGGTGAGGAGGTCGAGCACGCCGGCCCGCAGCCGCTCCAGGATGCCGGGGCGCGCGGTGTCGTCGTCGAGGGCCTCGGCGACGCAGCTCCTCCAGAAGTCGAGGGTGTCGGGCACGTTGGCCGGGAAGTCGATGAAGTACGCGTTGTGGCGGACGTGGTCGCCGACGATCTCGCGCACGGTGCCGAGGGTGCGGGCGGCGAGGGCGACGACCGTCGCCTCCGGCAGCCGGGACAGTCCTTCGAGCAGTCCGGCCGACAGCTTGAACCCGACCGACATCAGGGCGGCGTCGAACCGCCGCGCCGCGACGTCGCCGTTTCCGCCCCCGGTTGCTGCCGGGAGCGGGAGGCGAAGGGTGTGACGGACGACCAGACGTTCGAGAGCGTGGACCATTCCGGCATGCTGCCAGCCCCGCACGGCCCGGTGCATGCGGATTTCGGGCCGAGGGGGGCGGGCGGAGGGGGTCAGGGCCTGGTGCGGACGGGGAAGCTGAAGGAGTGTCCGTTCTCCTTGAGCCACGGGAGGACCTGCCGCAGGGCCTCGACGGTCTGGGCGCGGTCGCCGCCGCCGTCGTGGAAGAGGATCGTGGGCCCGTTGGACAGCTCGTTCTTGACGGTGTTCACGATCGAGGCGGTGCCCGGCTGCTCGAAGTCCTTGGTGTCCACGTTCCAGCCGAGCGGCCGCATCCCCGCGGCGGCGGCGAGCCGGCGGCTGTCCGGGGTGAACGCACCGCCGGGCGCCCGGTAGTACTCGACCTTCGCTCCCCCGGCTGCGTCCTCGATCATCTTCTTCGCGTCGAAGATCTCCTTCTTCTGATACGCGACGGACTTCTTGTCCATCGTCGTGTCGTGGGAGACCGTGTGGTCGCAGAGCCGGTGGCCCTCCGCGACGACCCGCTTGACGATCTCGGGGTGCTGCTGGGCCATCGGGCCGACCATGCAGAACACGGCCTTGACGTCGTTCTGCTTGAGGATGTCGAGCATCTGGGGCGTCCAGCGCGGGTCCGGGCCGTCGTCGATGGTGATGTTCACGGCCTTGCCCCCCGCCTCGGCGGCGTGCGCGATGCTCTCGGGCACCTTCTGCGGCCGCACCTGGGCCGGCTCCTTCGCCTTCCCGTCGGGCGACTGCGAGCTCGGCGCGCCCCCGATCTTCGCGGCGGCCTCGTTGTCCATCAACGCCGCGGCACCCCACACCGCCAGGCTCAGCCCCACTGCCGAAGCCACCACGGCTATGTGCGCGGTGTACTTGCCCTGCCCCATGGAATCCCCACTCCCCGTCGGTTCCGACCGTCTCCCTGGTGAGAGGACGGTACGAGGAGCTGGAAGGTTTCACCGAATCCCGACCAACTGGCGGGACGGGGGGACGGGGAACGGGGCGCGGTCCGCTGACCGCCGGTCAGCTTCCCGCGAGGGCGCGGACGATCGCCGCCGCGAAGGCGTCGAGGTCCCGCGGTCTGCGGGAGGTGATCAGGGGGTGGGGTCCCGAGGTGTCGACGACGACCTCGCGGTCCAGCCAGGTGCCTCCGGCGTTCTCCAGGTCGGCCCGGAGCGAGGGGTACGAGGTCAGTTCGCGGTCCCTGGCGAGCCCGCTGTCGACGAGGAGCCAGGGTCCGTGGCAGATGGCGGCCACCGGCTTGCCGGCCTCGGCGAAGGCCCCGACGAGGCGGCGCGCGTCGGCGTCGGTCCGCAGGCGGTCGGCGTTCAGGGTGCCGCCCGGAACGATCACGGCGTCGTACTCCTCCGGTCTCGCCTTCGCCAGGGTCGTGTCCGGCCGGACCTCGGCGCCGGGGCGCCGGTCCGAGACGAGGGTCCGTACGGCCTCGTCCTTCTGTGCGGCGACCGTGACCCGGGCTCCGTTCTCCCGCAGCACGGCCACCGGCTTCCGCAGCTCGTCCTGCTCCGTCCCGTAGTTCGTGGTGAGCACGAGGACGTGCTCTCCGTCGAGCTTTCCGTGGGGCGACACGATGCGCCCTCCTCTCCGGCGTCGCGGCCCCCCGCCACTAAAGCGCCTCACCCCGCACGGGCGCCTCAAACGTCGCGTTCCGTCCCGCCTCGGTGTCCGGCCGGGCGGCACGCATGTTCCCGGGGGAAGCGGGCAACCGCGCTGATACCGAGTTCCCGTGCCGACACCGACCGGCCGGGCCCCGCAGGCAGCGGAGGTGCCGCCATGGTTCCCCTTCTTCTCGTACTCCTGGTGATTCTGGTGCTGTTCGGCGCAGGATTCGCCCTCGACGTCCTCTGGTACATCGCCATCGCCATCCTGGTGCTGTGGCTGCTCGGCTTCGTGATGCGGAGCGGCAGCGGGCGCTGGTACCGCTGGTGAGCGCCGGGCCCGAACCGCACCTTCCGCCGCCCCGGACGCTGTCCGGGGCGGCGGTCTGCGGTCTCCGGGCCGGAAGGCCCGGAGACCGGTGGCTCACTCCTTCTTCCGGGCTTCCGCCGCCCGGCGCCGTGCCCAGCGGACGACCAGGATCAGCAGGGCGACCAGGGTCAGCACCCACACGGCGGCGAACGCCCAGATGAGCACCGGCGCCTCGGTGGCGACGGCGAGGACGAACAGGACCAGCGTCGTGGCGCCGAGCGAGGCGACACCGAAGGAGGAGAGGTGACGGCGGACGCCGGCGATCGAGGGCGCGTGCGGGCGCGGAACACGCCGCATCGTGCGCAGCCGGCGCGCGAGCGACTCGTCCCGGTCCAGTGCTTCCTCGATCTCCGCCAGAACGCGCCGCTCGTGTGCCGAGAGCCCGGCCTCGTCCATCGCGGACACCTCCTCCCGATCCCCGCGGCCGGCGCGAGCGCGCCGTCGCACTGCTGCTTCCCTGGGGAACCGTGTCAAACCACTCTAAGCCGGGCATCCTCACTTCAGGACGCTCGACCGACGGACCCCCGCCACCGCCCTCTCGGCAGCGACGCAGGCCCCTCGCCACCGTCGAAGGAGCCCTCATGTCCACCGCCGGAGACCGCTCCGACCTCTCCCCTTCCGCCACGACCGTCGCCCCCGGCCCGCGCCCCGGGAGCGGGGTGAGCCCCGCCGCCGGGGCCGCGACGCGCCGCCGGGCGCTGGACGGGCTACCCGAGCCGGCCCGGCCGACCGCCGTCTCCACGGACGACGCCCGGACCCTGTCCGTGGCACTGTTCGCACGGCTGCGCGCGCTGGACGAGGGGACGCCGGAGTACGCGTACGTCCGCAACACTCTGGTGGAGCTGAACCTCAGCCTGGTCAAGTTCGCGGCCCGCAGGTTCAGGAACCGGGCCGAGCCCGTCGAGGACATCGTCCAGGTCGGCACGATCGGCCTGATCAAGGCGATCAACCGCTTCGACCCCGAGCGCACGGTCGACTTCTCCGCGTTCGCCCTCCCGACGATCGTCGGCGAGATGAAGCGCTTCTTCCGGGACACCAGCTGGGCGGTACGCGTCCCCCGCCGGCTCCAGGAGCTCCGGATCGACCTCGCGAAGGCCGCCGACACCCTGGAGCAGAGCCTCGGCCGCCGCCCCCGGCGGGCGGAGCTCGCCGCGGAGCTGCACCTCACGGAGGAGGAGGTCGCCGAGGGCCAGCTCGCGTCCCACGGCTACGCGGCCCGGTCCCTGGACGCCCCCGCCGGCGACGAGGACTCCGCCCCCGGTCCGGGCGCACGTCACCTGGCCGACGCGGAACCCTCGTACGAACTGATCGAGTCGCTCACGGCGCTGCGGCCGCTGCTCGCCCGGCTCGACGACCGCGACCGGCGCATCCTGGAGCTCCGCTTCGGCGAGGAACTCACCCAGGCGGAGATAGGCGACCGGATCGGCCTCTCCCAGATGCACGTCTCGCGGCTGCTCACCCGCATCCTCGGCGACCTCAGGAAGGGCCTCCTCCAGGACGGCGCCCCCGGGCAGAACACCGGAGAGGGGCCTCCGGAGCCGCGGAGGTTCCCGGAGCGAGGCGCGAGGAGGCGGTGAGCACCATGGAGGCTGCGAGCCGGACCGAAACGGCGAGGGCCGCGCGGGCCGACCGTCTCCGCGTGGAGACCCGGCCCGGCCGGCGCCCCGGCGCCGTCGTCCTGACGCTCGACGGCGAACTCGACCACGACACGGCGGAACCCCTCCGGGACGCGCTGAAGAGGAACTCCGGGGCCGGCCGTCTCGTCGTGGACTGCTCGGGACTGCGGTTCTGCGACTCCACCGGGCTGAACCTGCTCCTCAGGACGCGGCTGCGGCTGACCGCCGCGGGCGGGCACGTGGACCTCGCCGGGCTGCGGCCACCGGTGGACCGCATCTTCGAGATCACCGGCGCCCTGAAGGTCTTCCGGGTGTACGAGGACGTCGACGCCGCGCTCGGCGCCCCGGAGGCGTGACGGGCACAGGCCGGCGGGTCTCCGGAAGACGCGCCCGGCACGGTTCGGAGACCCGGGGGTGGGAAGCCGCACTACGTGACCAGTCCGCGCATGCGGCCGACGACGGCTCGTACCCGCCGCTACGAGCTGACGGCCGACGACGGGGTGGTGCACGAGTGCCGTGAGCTCACGCGGCAGGCCCTGACCGACTGGTTCGGGGCCGCGGGCGATCCCGGGCAGACGGCCGCCGAGGACGCGCTGCTGCTGGTCTCGGAGGTCGTCACCAACGCCCTCACGCACGGAGGCGTCCCGTACGAACTGCGGCTCGACCGCTCCGACGGGCGGCTGTGGGTGGAGGTCAGCGACACGAGCGCGGTACGGCCCAGGCCCCACGGCCGGCACCACGCGGGCCGCCCCTCCGGGCACGGCCTGTACCTCCTCGGACGGCTCGCGGCCGCGTGGGGCTGCGTCCCCCGGGACCGCGGCAAGGCCGTCTGGTTCGAGGTGGAGGTGCCGGCCCGGGCCGGGGCCGTCGGACCGTCCTAGAGTGGAGTGGTGGAGCGGGGCCCGGCCCCGTACACCCGCCACGATCGCCCTGTGCGAGGTCCCCATGGCAGAGCGCAACCCCCCTTCCGACACGGCGGCGCCGCAGGCGGGCCTCGGGGAGGACGGCCTCCGGCGACTGCTCGCCGGTCTCACCGCCGTACGGGACGGCGATCTCTCGGTGCGGCTCCCCGACACCGGCGGCGGCATCTTCGGGGAGATCGCCGGGGTCTACAACGACATGGTCGGCCAGCTCTCGCTCGTCACCTCCGAGGTCACCCGCGTCGCCGGCGAGGTCGGCGGGCAGGGGCTGCTCGGCGGCCGGATCCGCGAGCCACGCGCGCGCGGGGTGTGGCGGGAGCTGACGTCCAACGTCAACACGATGGCCGACAACCTCACCTCCCAGGTGCGGTCCATCGCCCAGGTCGCCACGGCCGTCGCCGGCGGTGACCTCACACGGAAGATCCGGGTGGACGCCCGCGGCGAGATCCTGGAACTGAAGGAGACCATCAACACGATGGTCGACCGGCTGTCCTCCTTCGCCGAGGAGGTCACCCGCGTCGCCCGCGAGGTCGGCACGGAGGGCAAGCTCGGCGGCCAGGCCACCGTCCACGGGGTCTCCGGCACCTGGAAGGACCTCACGGACAACGTCAACTCCATGGCCGACAACCTCACCAACCAGGTGCGGAACATCGCCCAGGTCACCACCGCCGTCGCACAGGGCGATCTGACCAGCCGGATCGACGTCTCGGCGCGCGGCGAGATCCTCGAACTGAAGACCACCATCAACACGATGGTCGACCAGCTGTCCTCCTTCGCCGCCGAGGTCACCCGCGTCGCCCGCGAGGTCGGCACGGAGGGCAAGCTGGGCGGCCAGGCCGAGGTCGAGGGCGTCTCCGGCACCTGGAAGCGGCTCACCGAGAACGTCAACGAACTCGCCGGGAACCTGACCCGCCAGGTCCGCGCCATCGCCGAGGTCACCAGCGCCGTCGCCGAGGGCGATCTGACCCGCTCGATCACGGTCGACGCGCCCGGCGAGGTCAGGGACCTGCGCGACAACATCAACTCGATGGTCGAGTCGCTGCGCGCCACGACCCGGGCGAACGAGGAACAGGACTGGCTGCAGACCAACCTCGCCCGGATCACGGGCCTCCTGCAGGGCACCCGGAGCCTGCCCGAGATCGCCGAACTGATCATGGCGGAGGTGCCGCCGCTGGTCGCCGCCCAGTACGGCGCCTTCTTCCTCACCGAGGAGGGAGAGAAGGGCGTCGAGCTCGTCATGACCGCCTCGTACGGGTCCCCCGACGCCCCGGACGCCGAGCCCCGCAGGTTCCGCCTCGGCCAGTCCCTGATCGGGCAGTCCGCCCGCGACCGGCGCACCCTCCTCGTCGAGCACGTCCCCGACGGGTACGCCACCATCGCCTCCGGGGTGGGCTCCGGCGAGCCGAGCATGCTGATCGTCCTGCCGGTCGTGGTCGAGGAACAGGTCCTCGGCGCCGTCGAGTTCGCCTCCCTCCAGCCCTTCACCCCGCTGCGGCGGGAGTTCCTCGACCGCTTCGTCGTCAGCGTGGGCGCCGTCCTCAGCTCCCTGGTCGCCAACCTCCGTACGGACGAACTCCTCGGGCAGTACCGGAAGCTCGCCGACGAACTCCGTTCCCGGTCGAAGGAGTTGCAGACCGGACAGCAGGAACTGCGGCACTCCAACGCCGAGCTGCAGGAGAAGGCGGCGCTCCTCGCCCAGCGCAACAAGGACATCGAGTCCAAGAACCGGGTCATCGAGCAGGCGCGCCAGGAGCTTGAGGAGCGGGCCCAGCAGCTGTCCCGCACCTCCAAGTACAAGTCCGAGTTCCTCGCCAACATGAGCCACGAGCTGCGGACCCCGCTCAACAGCCTGCTGATCCTGGCCCGGTTGCTCACCCAGAACGCCGAGGGGAACCTGACGCAGAAGCAGATCGACTACGCCGAGGTCATCCACTCCGCCGGCTCCGACCTCCTCCAGCTGATCAACGACATCCTCGACCTGTCGAAGGTCGAGTCCGGCAAGATGGAGGTCCGCCACGAGCTCTTCCCGCTGCGCCAGCTGATGGAGTACCTGGAGGCCACCTTCGGTCCGGTCGCCGACGAACGGCACCTCGACTTCACCGTCACGCTCGCCGACGGCGTACCCGAGGAACTGCGCGGCGACGAGGCACGCATCCGTCAGATCCTGCGCAACCTGCTGTCCAACGCGCTGAAGTTCACCGACGAGGGCCGGGTGACGCTCACCGTCGAGTACGCGACCCCCGAGGAGGCTCCCCCCGCCCTGGGCGCCGCGGGACAGGTCCTCGCCTTCCGGGTCACCGACACCGGCGTCGGCATCCCCGCCGAGCAGCTGCACCACGTCTTCGAGGCCTTCCAGCAGGGCGACGGCACGGTCGCCCGCCGGTACGGGGGCACCGGCCTCGGTCTCTCCATCAGCCGGGAGGTGGCCGGACTGCTCGGCGGCACGATCCAGGCACAGAGCGTGCCCGGCGGCGGCAGCACCTTCACGCTCTATCTGCCCGCGCCGCGGGCCGCGGAGGCCCCGGCGCCCGGTGCGGGCCCCGCCGACGCGGCCCTGCCGGACCTCGGCTCCTCCCCCGCCGGCCTGCCCGGCACGGCCACCGGTCCGGACGGGATGGCGGGCCGGACCGTGCTGGTCGTGGACGACGACGCCCGCAACGTCTTCGCGCTCACCGAGGTGCTGGAAGGGCACGGGCTGCGTGTCCTCACGGCCGAAGGCGGCCGGGCCGGTCTGGACCTCCTCGCCGCGCACGAGGAGATCGCGCTCGTGCTGATGGACGTCATGATGGCCGGGATGGACGGCTACACGGCCATCCAGGCCATCCGAGAGCTGCCGGGCCGCAGGGGCCTCCCCGTCATCGCGGTCACCGCGAAGGCGATGCCCGGCGACCGGGCCGACGCCCTGGAGGCGGGCGCCGACGACTACGTCGCCAAGCCGGTCGACGAGGCCGAACTGACCGCCAAGATCCGCGCCTGGCTGGCGGGTTGATCCCGGCTCCGGAGCTTCAGCCGTCCGGGGGCCGGCCCCGCACCCGTACGGCGACGAGACTGGTGTCGTCGTCGGTGTCCCCGGCCGCCCTGCCGAGCAGCTCGTCGACGAGCGTGTCCGGCGCGTGGCCCGCGAGCCGCTCCGCCTCGGCGGCGAGCCGCGCCACGCCCTCGTCGAGGCCGTCGTGGCGGCGCTCGATCAGCCCGTCGGTGTACAGCAGCAGGGTGTCCCCGGGGCGCAGCCCGATCCGCTGCTCGTGGTAGACGTACGACGCCACGGCCCCGAGCAGGACGTCCTGGGGCGGTTCGAGGAGCCTCGCCCGACCGTCCCTGACCAGCAGCATGGGCAGGTGCCCGGCGCTCGACCAGAGCAGGCCGCCGTCCCCGGGGTCGTACAGCGCGCAGACGGCGGTCGCGGTGGTGCCGCCTCCGGTGCGCAGGGTCACGTCGTTGAGCCACTCCATGAGCCGCCGGGGCGAGTGGCCGGTGAAGGCGAGCGCCCGCTGGGCGTTGCGGAGGGCGACCATGCCCGTGACGGAGTCGATGCCGTGTCCGGCGATGTCGCCGACGGCGACGAGGATCTTGCCGCTCGGCAGCGCGAGCACGTCGTACCAGTCGCCGCCGACCCGGTACTCCTCGGCGGCGGGCCGGTAGCGGGCGGCCACCACGAGGTTCCCGGGCATCTCCTGGAGCCCGGGCACCTCGGGCACGATCGCCTGCTGGAGCTGGAGCGCCATCTGGTGGCGCAGCTCCGCCTGGTCGTGGAGCGCGGTGAGGTGGTCGAAGGTCGCGGTCAGCGCGGCCTCGGTCCTGCGGCTGTCCGACACGTCCTGGTACACCCCGGCGAAGCCGGTGACGGTCCCCTCCGCGATGAGCGGCTCGGCCGCGACGCGCACATGCCGCACGGTCCCGTCGGGGAGCACGACCCGCAGGAAGGTCTGCCCGCCCGTCTGCCGTTCGGTCAGGTTCGTCAGCAGTTCGTCGAGGGGTTCCCGGTCGTCCGGCCGGATGCGCTCGCGCAGCTCCGCGAGCGGGACCGGCGCCTCGCCGGGGTCCACGCCGAAGATGGCGTACGCCTCGCCCGACCACAGCGTGTCGCCGCCGGTCAGGCTGTCCTGGAAGGGGGCCACGCTCTGCAGCCGGGCGACCGCCCGGGCCGCGGCGAGGCCGGTGTCGCCCACGGTGTGCCAGAGCAGCAGGGCGCGCTCGCCGCCGGCCGGCAGGACGCGTACGTCGAGGAGGGGCGGGGGTTCTCCCGGGCCGGCCGCCACCGGGAGCCGGGCGGCCCGCTGGGTGCGCCCCGTGCCGAGGGCGCGGCGCGCCATGCGGGCCAGGTCGGCGTGGACGAGGGGGAAGGCGTGGGCGAGGGAGGATTCGCCCGCGACGGAGGCGCCGCCGAGCGCGCCGGCCGCTTCCTCGTTGAGGTGCCGCACGGCGGGCGCCCCCGGCCTGCTCCGGGTGCCCTGGGCGCCTTGGACGTCCCGCAGGTCGAGCAGCATCGCCGGTTGGGCGAGGGCGTCGAGGACGTCCACGAGGACGGGGGCGGCGGCCGGTGCCGGGTCGGCGGTGTCCAGGACCGTGCCCGCCACCTCCATGAGGCCGGTGAGGGCGCGCCGTACCGCCCCGTCGAGGGCCGTGGGCTCCGGCCAGCCGACGAGCGCGAGACCGATCGTCCGGTCGCGTCGGTGCAGCGGGAGCAGGGCGCGGGCCGCGTGCGCCGTGGGTCCCGGCAGCGGCTCGCCGACGGGCGGCCCCGTCTCCAGCCAGACCGGTGTGTCCTCGTCGAGTACGGCACGGAAGGGTCCCGGGGCGGCGGGGGGTATCCACTGCCAGGCCGCCGCCTCGGCGGCGCCCACTCCCGCGTACCCGGCGAGCCGCAGACAGTCGAGGTCGGCGCGTCTCCACAGCCAGAGGCTGTCCGCGCCGAGCGGGGCGAGGCCTTCTTCCAGGAGGGTGCGGGCCGCCTCGCGGACCGTGTCCGCGGTCTCCGCCGCCGCGGCCGCGCGGCGGGCCCGGCGGCGCTCGGCGGGACGCACCGCGGTGGGACCGTCGCCGCCCGGGGGGAGGCTCTCCGGGGGAACCACGGTGTCCCCGGCGGCCGCGTTCACGATGTCCGCGGCGAGATCCTCGACCGACAGGCCGGTCGCCTGTGCGAGGGCGTCGAGGTACTCGGCCGCTTCGGACGGCGGCAGCCGCAGCTGCGCGGAGAGCGCTCCGGTGGCGAGGTCGAGCAGATGGCGTCGGGCGAGCCGGTCGCGCAGCCACCGGTTCTCGGCGGCGAGCGGGGCGTGTCCGGGATCGGCCCGGGCGCCGGGCGGCGCCCCGGTGGATCGTGGAGAACCTGTCAAGACGACCTCCGATCCGCCTCCGCGCGGGCGAACGGAGCGCGCGTTCGGATCCGCTCCGGATTTTACTCGCCGGGCGGGCCGCCGGGCCGCTCGTGGCCGGGCGGGCTCAGGCCACGAGGGCCTCGATGAGCTCGTCGCGCGTCATGGCGGAGCGGCCCCGTATCCCGGCGTCCGCGGCCCTCTCGTACAGCTCGGACTTCGTGAGGGCGCCGAGGTCGCGGTCCTCCTCCGGCTCGGGCTCCGGCTCGCTCCCGGATCCGCCGCGCGCATGCTTCACGCTGGCGCGCAGGGCCTCCATGAGGTCGATGACGTTGGTGGCCTCGGCGGGCGGTTCGGCCTTCTCCACGGTCTCGCCGGCCTGCTTCGCCCCGATCAGCGCGGCGACCTTCTCCTGGAAGGAGTCGTGGTAGTCCTCGGGGTCCCAGTCGATCGCCATGGCCTCGATGAGCTGCTCGGCCGTCTTCCGTTCCTTCTCCGAGGTCTTCGGCCTGCCGGGGAGGTTGTCGATCTCCCCGGCGGGGTCGCGGATCTCGTCGGCCCAGTGGAGGGTGTGGCAGGTCAGCAGCCCGTTCTCGGCCTTCACCGCGACGAGGTACTCGCGCTGCCGCATGACGAACGTGGCGATGCCGGCCCGGTTCGCCCGCGAGAGGGTCTGTTCGAGCAGGCGGTAGATCTTGCCGTGCTCCTTGTCGACCGGGCCGAGGTAGTACGTCTTGTCGAAGAAGATCGGGTCGACCTCGTCGAGGTCGACGAACCCGCTGATCTCCAGCGTCTTCGAGCGGCCGGGCGCGATGTCGTCGAGCTCGCTGGGTTCGACGAGGACGTATTCGTCCCCGGCGTCGAAGCCCTTGACGATGTCGTCGAGGTCGACCTCCTCGCCCGTGCGCTCGTTCACCCGGCGGTTGCGGACGCGGTCCGAGGTACCGCGCTGGAGCTGGTGGAAGCGGACGGAGTGCCGGTCCGTGGCCGTGTAGAGCCCGACCGGCAGGCTGACCAGACCGAACGCCAGATTTCCCCTCCACACCGGCCGTGCCATGGCCCTCACCGTTCCGTTCAGTCGGCCGGTTCGTCCGGCACGGGGTGCTCGGGGTGGATCGTGCCGTCACGGGGACGTCCCCTGGGGCCCGTGCCCGCCTCGTCGGTGTCCGGGACCTCCGGGTCACCGGCCCCCTCGGGAAGGGGAACGGACAGCGGGTCGCCCGCTGCGGCCTGCTCGTCCTCGCGGTCCCGGGGCAGCGGCTCGTCGGGACGGCGTGGGCTCTGCTGCTCGCTCATTTCCGATCACTTTCCTTCCGGCGCGCCGCTCCCGCTGTCCTCCCCGTCGCTGAGCGGCAGGAGGGCGATGCACTCGGCGTCGATCCTGTCCGCGACCTCCGTGAGGGAGAGGACCAGGGCCTCGACGGTCTCCGGTTCGAGGCCCGAATCGCGGTCGTCGGCGGAGTCGAGCCAGCGTGACGCGAGCCGCCGCAGCAGCAGGGTCACCTCGTCGGCGGGGAGCAGGAGAGGACCTCCCGGTACATGCACGAGGGACATCGACGCGTTCATGGGATCCGACCTCCGGGGTACGGGACGGGGGACCGTCAGGGGGTGTCCGTCGCCCCGGCGGCCTCCGCGGAGGCCGCCGCGCGGACGATGACCACCGGACAGGCCGCGTGCACGGCGCACTGCTGGCTGACCGAGCCGAGGAGCAGGCTCGAGAACCCGCCCCGTCCACGGCTGCCGACGACGAGCAGGTCGGCGCCGGCGGACGCCTCGATGAGCACCTTGGCGGGACTGCCCCGGACCACGTGCTGCTCCATCGGCGGCATGTCGCCGCTGCGGGAGAGCACCGCGCCGAGCTCCTCGGACAGCGCCTTCCGGGCCTGCTCCTCGTCGAAGGCGGCGTCGACGGGGGGCGCGGACCGTCCCGTCGCCCCGGGCACGTCGTAGACCCCCACCACGTCCAGGGTCGCTCCGGTCTGCCGCGCCTGCCGGATCGCCCACCGCAGCGCCGCGTACGACGAGGGGGAGCCGTCGACGCCCACGACCACATGGGGGCTGCCGTCGCTGACGTTCATGATCGTGCCCCTTCTCACGCTCCCGAACGGGCCCGGGGAGCCGGACGGAGCCGGGGCCCCGGCCTCTCCTCCCCACCGACTACCCGGCGCCGCGTGCCGTACGCGTGCGTCCCGGATCGCTCGGGTAGTCGCGGGCCGAGGAGGGGTGGACGCTGGTCGAAGAGGGCCGGGCCGACCGAGGAGGGTTCCGATGGACACCGACCGGGCGATCGCGCGGCTGCTGCGCGAGCACGGACGGACCTTCGCCGACGAGGCCGGGATCACCCTGCGGGACGAGCCCGCGCCGCTGTACCAGCTGCTGGTCCTCACGGTCCTCTGCTCGATACGGATCAGGGCCTCGACCGCCACCGCCGCCGCCCGCGAACTGTTCGCCGCCGGGCTGCGCACCCCCCGCGCCATGGCGGACTCCACCTGGCAGGCGCGCGTGGAGGCGCTCGGCCGGGCGCACTACGTCCGGTACGACGAGAGCACGGCCACCGCCCTGGGCGAGGGCGCGACGCTGGTCCTCGACCGTTACCACGGCGACCTGCGACGCCTCCGCGAGGAGGCCTCCGGCGATCCGGGGAAGCTCCGCGCCCTGCTGCGGGAGGTGCCCAGGATCGGCCCGGTGGGCGCCGGGATCTTCTGCCGCGAGGCGCAGGCCGTCTGGCCGGAGCTGCGCCCGTACTTCGACGAACGCGCCCTCACCACCGCCGCAGGCCTCGCCCTGCCCCACACCCCGGCGGGCCTCGCCCGCCACGTACCGCCGAAGGACCTGGCCCGCCTGGCGGCCGCTCTCGTCCGCGCCGGTCTTTCGGGGCCGTCGGTGAACGGGGACGGGAAGGGCCGACCGGAAAGGACCCCGTCATGACCGCACCTCCCCTCACCCCCACCACGCTCGGCCCCCGGAGCGATCTCTCCCAGGTCTTCGAACTCGCGCAGCAGCTGCGGGTGGACTCGGTGCGCGCCAGTACGGCGGTGGGGTCCGGGCACCCCACCTCCAGCCTGTCCGCGGCCGATCTGATGGCGGTCCTGATGGCCCGCCACCTCCACTACGACTGGGAGGCTCCCCACGACCCGGACGGCGACCACCTGGTCTTCTCGAAGGGGCACGCCTCGCCCCTGCTGTACGCCATGTTCAAGGCCGCCGGGGCGATCGGCGACGACGAGCTGATGACGACGTACCGCCGTGCCGGCCACCGCCTCCAGGGCCATCCCACCCCCGAGCTGCCCTGGGTGGACGTGGCCACCGGCTCCCTCGGCCAGGGCATCGGCTACGCCGTCGGGATCGCGCTCGCGGTCCGTGACCTGGAGCGGCGGCCCTGCCGGGTGTGGGTGCTGTGCGGCGACAGCGAGACGGCCGAGGGGTCGGTGTGGGAGGCCCTCGACAAGGCCGGGCACCACCGGCTCGGCAACCTCACCGTCCTGCTCGACGTGAACCGCCTCGGGCAGAGCGGTCCCACGGAGCTGGAGTGGGACACCGAGGCCTACGCGCGCCGCGTCGAGGCGTTCGGCTGCCGGGCGATCGTGGTCGACGGCCACGACCTCGAAGCGATCGACCTGGCGCTCACGACGGCCGCCGACGGACGGGAGCCCACGGTCGTCGTCGCGAGGACCGTCAAGGGCCGTGGTGTGACGGAGGTCGCCGACAAGGAGGGCTGGCACGGCAAGGCGCTGCCCGAGGACCTGGCGGCCCGGGCCGTCGCCGAACTCGGCGGCGTACGGAACCTGCGGGTGCGCGGCCCCCGTCCGTCCGGAGAACAGCGCGCGCGCCCCGGCGACCGACAGGCCGGCCCGGTCGAGCTGCCCCGCTACGAGGTCGGCGACGAGGTCGCCACCCGGGTCGCCTTCGGTGCCGCCCTGGCCGCCCTGGGGGCCCGGCCCGAGATCGTCGCCCTGGACGCCGAGGTCGGCAATTCGACCCACGCCGACGAGTTCGGCAAGGCCCATCCGGAGCGGTACTTCCAGACGTACATCGCCGAGCAGCAGATGATCGCGGACGCGGTCGGCATGGCGGTGCGCGGCTTCCATCCGTACGCCACGACCTTCGCCGCCTTCCTCACGCGCGCGCACGACTTCATCCGGATGGCCGCCGTCTCGCGGATCACGATGGCCCTGTGCGGGACGCACTGCGGGGTCGAGATCGGCGCGGACGGCCCCTCGCAGATGGGCCTGGAGGACCTCGCGATGATGCGGGCGGTCCTCGGCTCCACCGTGCTGTATCCCTCCGACGCCACGTCCGCGGCCGCCCTGACGGCAGCCATGGCCGACCGCCGCGGGATCTCGTACCTGCGCGCCACCCGCGGGGCCTACCCCGTCCTCTACGACAGTGACGAGACGTTCCCCGTCGGCGGTTCGAAGACCCTGCGCCAGAGCCCGGACGACCGGGTCACGCTCGTCGGCGCCGGGGTCACCCTGCACGAGTGCCTGGCGGCCGCCGAGGAGCTGGCCGACGAGGGCGTACGGGCCCGGGTCGTCGATCTGTACTCGGTCAAACCCGTCGACGGGGGCACCCTGGCGCGCGCGGCCCGGGAGACCGGCGCCGTCCTCGTCGTCGAGGACCACCATCCCGAGGGCGGGCTGGGCGAGGCCGTCCTGTCGGCCCTCGCGGCAGACGCCGGGCGGCCCGCCTTCCCCCATCTCAGCTTCGGCCACCTCGCGGTCACGGAGCTGCCCGGCTCCGGCACCACCGACGAACTCCTCGACGCGTGCGGCATCTCCCGTGCCCACATCGTCCGGGCCGCCCGGGCGCTCGTCGCGCGGTAGGCGCGCGTCGGGCCGCCGGTCGGAAAGTCCTTCTTCCGATCATTCCCGCAGGTTTGCCGGGCCCTGCGTGTTATCGCCTCCGCGCAGTCCGCCGTACGCGAGCATGACGGACGCCGAAACCGTCACAGATGAGCGGAAGAAGGACCCACGTGCCCGGCAGCGACAGCGAGAACCCTGCGATCGCCTCCCCCACCCCGACCGAGACCCGGCCCAAGACCAACACGGACTGGTGGCCGAACCAGCTGGACCTCCAGGTCCTCCATCAGCAGTCGCCCCTCTCCGATCCGATGGGCGAGGAGTTCGACTACGCGAAGGAGTTCGCGGGCCTGGACGTCGACGCGCTGAAGCGCGACGTCTTCGCCGTGATGACGGACTCCCAGGAGTGGTGGCCCGCCGACTACGGCCACTACGGGCCCCTGTTCATCCGGATGAGCTGGCACGCCGCCGGGACGTACCGCATCGCGGACGGCCGGGGCGGCGGCGGCCGCGGCGCCCAGCGCTTCGCCCCGCTCAACAGCTGGCCGGACAACGCGAGCCTCGACAAGGCGCGCCGGCTGCTGTGGCCGGTCAAGCAGAAGTACGGGCGGAAGATCTCCTGGGCCGACCTCCTGGTCTTCGCCGGCAACTGCGCCATGGAGTCCATGGGGTTCAAGACCTTCGGGTTCGGCTTCGGGCGCCCCGACATCTGGGAGCCCGAGGAGATCTACTGGGGCCCCGAGGACACCTGGCTCGGGGACGAACGCTACAGCGGCGACCGGCAGCTCACGGGCCCCTTCGGCGCCGTGCAGATGGGCCTGATCTACGTCAATCCGGAGGGCCCCAACGGCAACCCGGATCCGATCGCCGCCGCCCGGGACATCCGCGAGACGTTCGGGCGCATGGCGATGAACGACGAGGAGACCGTCGCGCTCATCGTCGGCGGCCACACTTTCGGCAAGTGTCACGGCGCGGTCGATCCGGAGTACATCGGCCCGGAGCCCGAGGCCGCCCCCATGGAGCAGCAGGCCCTCGGCTGGCGGAACGCGTACGGCACCGGCAAGGGCGTCGACACGCTCACCAGCGGACTCGAAGGGGCGTGGACCAACGAGCCGACGAAGTGGGACAACGGCTACCTCGACAACCTGTTCCGGTACGAGTGGGAGCTGACCACCAGCCCCGCCGGCGCCCACCAGTGGACGCCCAAGGACGCGTCCGCGAAGGACACCGTGCCCGACGCGCACGACCCGTCGAAGCGGCACGCCCCGATGATGCTCACGACGGACCTCTCGCTGCGGCTCGACCCGGTCTACGCACCGATCGCGAAGCGCTTCCACGAGAACCCGGACCAGCTCGCGGACGCGTTCGCCAGGGCCTGGTACAAACTGCTGCACCGCGACATGGGCCCCCTCTCGCGCTACCTCGGCCCGTGGATCCCCGAGCCGCAGCTCTGGCAGGATCCCGTCCCCGCGGTCGACCACCCGCTCGTCGGCGAGGCGGACGTCACGGCCCTCAAGGCCCGGATCCTCGACTCGGGGCTCTCCCTCTCCCAGCTGGTCACCACCGCCTGGGCGTCGGCCGCGAGCTTCCGCGGCACCGACAAGCGCGGCGGCGCCAACGGCGCGCGGATCCGGCTCGCCCCGCAGAAGGACTGGGAGGTCAACGACCTGCCCGAGGTGGCGGGGACGGTCGAGGCCCTCGGGCGGATCCGCGAGGACTTCAACGGCTCGGGCGGCGGGACGAAGATCTCGCTCGCCGACCTGATCGTGCTCGGCGGGTGCGCGGCCGTCGAGCGGGCCGCGAAGAACGCCGGACACGACCTCACGGTCCCCTTCACGCCGGGGCGCACGGACGCCTCGCAGGAGCAGACCGACGTCGAGTCCTTCGCGGTGCTCGAACCGCGGGCGGACGGCTTCCGCAACTACCTCCGGGCGGGAGAGAAGCTGTCGCCGGAGACCCTCCTGCTCGACCGCGCCAGCCTGCTGACGCTGACCGCGCCCGAGATGACGGCGCTCGTCGGCGGCATGCGGGTCCTCGGCACCGGGTTCGGGCGGACGGCGCACGGGGCCTTCACCGACCGGCCGGAGTCGCTCACCAACGACTTCTTCACCGGGCTCCTCGACATGGGCACGGAGTGGAAGGCGTCGACGTCCGACGAGAACGTCTTCGAGGGCCGCGACCGCGCCACGGGCGAGGTGCGGTGGACCGCCACCCCCGTCGACCTCGTCTTCGGCTCGCACTCCCAGCTGCGGGCCCTCGCCGAGGTGTACGCGTCGGCCGACGCCGGGGAGAAGTTCGCGCGGGACTTCGTGGCCGCGTGGGACAAGGTGATGAACCTCGACCGGTTCGACCTGCGCTGAGCGGGGCGAGGGGCCGGCCGGCCCGGCCGGCCCCTCGGGCTCCGTAGCCTGGTGGTGTCGACACCAGGTGTGGCACACACTGCCGGTGGACCGCCGGGTGGTGCCAGCGTGGTCACCATGACCCACCCCACCACCCTCATCACCGGCGTCACCCACGGCATGGGGCGCGCGCTCGCCCTCGACCTGGCGCCCCGCGGCGGCACCCTCCTGCTCCACGGCCGGAAGGCCGAACGCCTCGAAGCCGTGGCCGCCGAGGCCCGGGCCGCCGGCCCCGGCACCACGGTCCGCACCTATCTCGCCGACCTCTCCGACCTCGACCAGGTGCGGGCGATGGCCGCCCGGATCCGGGCGGCCGAGCCGCACCTCGACGGCCTGATACACAACGCGGTGGCCGGCGGCGGATCGCGGCCCCTCGTCCGGGAGCTGAGCGTCCAGGGCCATGAACTCCGCTTCGCGGTCAACCACTTGGCGCCGTACGCGCTCACCCGCGCCCTGCTGCCGCTACTCACCGCCTCGGCTCCGGCGCGGGTCGTCAACGTCGCCTCCATCGGACAGGAGGCCGTCGACTTCGACGACGTGATGATGGAGCGCGAGTACGAGGGCCTGCGGGCCTACTGCCGGAGCAAGCTGGCCATGATCATGTCGACCTTCGAGCTGGGCGCCGAGCTGGAGGGCACCGGCGTCACGGTGAACACCCTGCACCCGGCCCACCTGATGGACACGCCCGCCGTCCGCGCCTACGGGTTCACCCCCGTCACCACCACCGAGGAGGGCGTCCGCCCCACCGTACGACTCCTCCTCGACCCGGAACTGGCCACCGTCACGGGGCGCTACTTCGACCGGTTCACCGAGGCGAGGGCCCACGAGCAGGCGTACGACACCGGGGCGCGCGAGCGTCTCATGAAGCTGACGGACGAACTCGTCGGACGGGGGTGACCGGCAGGGGCGGCCGCGGCAACTCCGCTGCCGGCGCCTGGCGGGTCGTCCGCGTGCGAAGGGCTCCACCGTCGATCATGGGCGGGTACGTCCCCCTCTGCGAAGGAAGATCCGACATGCCGCTCCCCCAGGCCGAGCCACAGGCGGCCCCGGCCGACCTCACCACCCCGAAGGCCCGTATCTACGCGATGCTGGACACGGACGGTGACGGAGTCGCCTCGAAGCACGACTACTTCGTCCGCATCGAACGGGCCCAGCGGGCCACCGGCCGCGCCGACGACGACCCCCTGGTCGTGGCCGCGCGTGCCACGGGCGAACGCGCCTGGGCCGCGATGGACGCCAACGGCGACGGCGTGATGACCTATCAGGAGTACATCTCCTGGGTGGACGCGGAGAAGTTCGACACCATCTGCCAGTACGCCCTCGGCGCCCTGTTCGACCTCGCCGACGCGGACGAGGACGGCGCCCTGGACCGGTCGGAGTTCACCCTGCTGCGCGAGGCCCTCGGCAACCGGGCCGACAACGCCGGCTCGGCCTTCGACGCGCTGGACGCCGACGGGGACGGACGCGTCGGCCGCGCGGAGT
Source organism: Streptomyces sp. NPDC015661 (assembly GCF_043077765.1). Taxonomy (NCBI): domain Bacteria; kingdom Bacillati; phylum Actinomycetota; class Actinomycetes; order Kitasatosporales; family Streptomycetaceae; genus Streptomyces; species Streptomyces sp. NPDC015661. Next base: position 117,744 of record NZ_JBIBST010000007.1, read on the forward strand.
ACCTCGCGTCGATCCGCGCGTACGTCACGGGCGACGGATCGCCCATGGGTGACGCCCTGTACTGACCGCCGGAACCGGCCCTGCGGGCCGACGCGCGAAGCCCCTCGGCATCCGGGACCCGTTCCCGCCGGGGGGCTTCTCCCGTCTCCGGCCGGACGGCGGGGCCGTGCGGCGCCGTCACCCCTTGGACCGCGTATCGCGCCGCGCCGGACGCCGCACCGCAGACTCACTCTCAGTGACATCCACCTGCCGAAGCCGAAGGAAGAAGAGCCTTGCCACTTCGCGCCCGTCGCCGACGCCGACTCGATGCCGCCCGCGCGTCGGCGACGCCGGCCCGGTGCCGCCCGCGTGACGTCCTCGGCCCGATGTCGTCGCGCGCGTCGGCGACGCCGGCCCGGTGCCGCCCGCGTGACGTCCTCGGCCCGATGTCGTCGCGCGGGCCTGACGGGTGATGTTCGCGCGGTTCGACGGCGCCTCCGTCGTCGTACCGGCACCACCGGCCAATACTCCGGCCATGACACCACCCCGTTCCCTGCCCCGGTCGCGCCGCGCCGCGGCCACCGCCCTCGCCGCGCTCCTCGCCCTCGGTGCCCCCGCCACGGCGGCCGCCGGCCCGGCGGGCGACCCCGGTCGCCACCGCCCCTGCGTCGCCTCCCGGCTGCCCGGCCACGGCCCGGCCCGCGACATCCTGCGGATCGCCGAGCAGGCCAAGGCGGACATGGGCCTCAAGTCCGTGATCCTGCGGGTCACCGTCGACGGCCGCGAGGTCGTCACCACCGCGCTCGGCGAATCGATGACGGGGGTACCGGCGACGCCCGCCATGCACTTCCGGAACGGCAACATCGCGATCGCCTACATGGGTACGGCCCTGCTGCGCCTGGTCGACCAGGGCAGGGTCGGGCTCGACGACCCCGTCGCCCGCTGGCTGCCCGGCCTCAAGGACGGCGACCGGATCACCCTGCGCATGCTGGCCGCGTCCACCACCGGTCTCGTCGACTACGTGAGGCTCCCCGCGTTCCAGCAGGCCGTCGTCGCGGACCCCTTCCGCCACTGGACGGCCGACGAGCTCGTGCGGCTCTCGACGAGCAAGGAGCGGTGGTACGAGCCGGGCACCAACTGGAGCTACTCGCACGCCAACTTCGTCCTGCTCGGCGCCGCCCTGGAGAAGATCACCGGCACCCGGCTCGACGTCCTGCTCCAGCGGCAGGTCCTGGGCCCGCTCGGACTGCGCGAGACCCGCAACGGCTTCACCCCCGACATCCCGGAACCCGCCCTGCACGCCTTCACCTCGGACCGGGGGACGTACGAGGAGTCCAGCTTCTGGAACCCCTCGTGGACCACCGCCCCCGGCGCGGTCGAGACCACCGACATCTGCGACCTGGCGAGCTCGGCCGCCGGCATCGGCTCGGGCCGGCTGCTCTCCCCGGCCTCCTACCGGGAGCTGCTGAACCCGGGGACCGTCGGCCTCGGCCACGCCACCCGCAAGTGCCCGGAGACGATCTGCATCGCGCAGACCGAGGCCACCCACTACGGTCTCGGCCTGCTCGTGCTCGGCGACTGGGTGTCCCAGCACCCGCTGTTCTTCGGCTACTCGGCGTCCCAGGCGTATCTGCCGTCGGAGCGGCTCTCCATCGCGGTCTCGACCACGAACGGCCCCGACGCCGCGGCCGGCCACACGGCGCACGTGATCGCCCAGCGGATCGCCGCCGCCCTGGCCCCGGCGCACCCGATCCCCGACTTCGGCTGACCGGCGTCGCGGGCGGTCCGCCTCACACCGCCGCCGAGTCCCCGTCCGGCGCGTGCCCGGGAGCCACCTCGGCCGCGGTGGCCTCGGCGGCGCCGGCCTCGGCGGCGCCGGCCTCGGCCGCGGTGACCTCGGCCGCGGTGTAGGAGGAGGCGAAGGTGAAGGCGCGCGGGGAGGGTCCGTGCGCCCGGAGCTCCGCCAGTCGCTCCACGGCCTCGCTGACCGTCGGGGTGTGCCCGGCGGGGACCCACCAGAGCACGAGGTGCGCCTCGACGTGCCGGTGGAACCAGTCACGGCGCTTGCGCATGACCTCCAGGTGCCCGCTGCGGTAGGCGAAGTCCCACAGGGCCTCCTGGCTCTCCCACACGGACAGGTTGACGATGACGTCGTCGCCCAGCGGTCGCAGCCCGGTGGCGTCGCCCTCCCCGTCCTCCACGAGCCGCCACACGAAGCCGGGCGTCCCGTCGGCGGCGGCGTTGACCGGGTCGAGCATCTCGACGAACGGCGCCACGCGCGGGTCGTCGAGGGGGTACCGGAGCGTGGCGACGTTGAGCTGGGCGAGGTGGGCGGGATGCGTGGATGCGGTCATGGCCTCATCCCAGCACGCGCGCGTTTTCTATGTCAATCAACATTGTTTTTAGAAACCTCGACCACCACGCAGCACTCCCCTGGCCGCGGGTCCATGCGCGCGCGTACGGGCCCCTCCGCACCCAGCAGCCCTTCGAGCAGGGCCAGGTTCATGCCGCAGACGAGCGGCGGAAAGCTCTCGGCGACGGCATGGAAGGGGCAGTTGCGCATCCGGACGGCATCACCTTCGACGAACGGCTCGTAGCCCCGGGCCGCCAGCACGCCCATGGCCTCGTCGAGGCCGCCACAGGGTCCCGCCGCACCCCGCAGGGCCTCACCCCTGCGGCGCGCGGCCGCGCAGAGACCGGCGTCGAGCCCGGCCTCCTCGGCGGCCTCGGCGAGCAGCTCGGCCGCCGTGCGGTAGTCGCGGGCGGGCAGCGACACCGCGCGCTCGCCCGGCGCCCGCGTGTACACCTTGGCGGGACGGCCCGCCCCCGGCCCCGAGCGCCCCGAGAGCCGGCGGCTGCCGCTCTCCAGGAGGCCGGCCCCGGTCAGCTTGTCCAGATGGTGCGCGGCGAGCGTGCGCGCCACCCCGACGGCCTCGGCGGCCTCGTTGCGGCCGACTTCACGGCCCTGTGCCACCACGTACTCGTACAGGCGGCGCCGTACAGGATCCTGCAGCACCGCGATCGCGTCGATGTCCTCCACGCGCCCATTCTAGGAACAACGCGGATTGGCGATAGAAGGGGCTGCTGCTACGTTCGGACGTCCGACGACCGGGAGCGTGTGGTGACGGAGACGAAGAAGCCGCGGCCGGATGCGCAGCCGCGACTGCGGAGGCAGCCGCAGCAGGCGCGCAGCCGGGCCCGGGTCGAGGCGATCCTCGGCGCGGCCGACCGGCTCCTGTCCCAGGAGGGGTACGAGGCGCTGACGATGCGGCGGATCGCCGAGGACGCGGGCGTGCCGGTCGGCAGCATCTACCAGTTCTATCCCGACAAGGGCGCCGTGGTGGACGCGCTCGGCCGGCGGTATCTGGAGGCGTTCGCGTCCGCCATCGACGAGCTGGTCGAGCGGGCCGTCGAGGGGGAACTGACCGACCTGGTCGGCACGATGGTCGACGTCTACAGCGAGCTGTTCCGGTCCCAGCCGGGCGGCATGGCGCTGTGGGCCGGGCGGCACCTCAGCCCCGAGCTCGCCCGGGCCGACGAGGCGAGCAACGCGCTCATCGCGGAGGGCCTGCGGCGCATCGTGGAGCACCTGACCGGCGTCCCAGGGGGCGAGCGGGCGCGGCGGGCGACACGGATGGTGGTGTGGGCCGCCAACGCCGTGCTGCACGAGGTGTTCAAGGGCGAGGGCGAGCCGGATCTGGAGACCGTGGACGAGCTCAAGCGGATGCTGAACTGCTACTGGGAGGACCTGAGCGGCCGGCTGACCGCGGAGGAGGGGTGATTGCGGCCCGTCCGATCCATAGAACGTGAACGAGTGTTCATGTTACGGTGCGGCCCACCTCGGACGGCGAGCCAGCAGAAGGCAGGTACCCGTGACCTCCAGCCCCACCGACCCCACCCGGCTCCCCGCCCTCCCGGCCGACTTCACCTGGGGCGCCTCGACCGCCGCGTACCAGATCGAGGGTGCGGCCGAGGAGGACGGCAAGGGGCCGTCGATCTGGGACACCTTCGTGCGGCGCCCCGGCGCCGTCCGCGACGGCCACACCGGCGACGTCGCCTGCGACCACTACCACCGGTTCGACGAGGACGTCGCGCTGATGCGGCGGCTCGGACTCGACGCGTACCGGTTCTCGGTCTCCTGGCCGCGCATCCTGCCGACCGGTGCGGGCAAGGTGGAGCCGCGCGGCCTCGACTTCTACGACCGGCTGGTCGACGCGCTGCTCGACGCCGGGATCGAGCCGACGCCCACCCTCTTCCACTGGGACCTGCCGCAGGCCCTGGAGGACGAGGGCGGCTGGCTGAACCGCGACACCGCGCACCGGTTCGCCGCGTACGCGGCGGTGGTGGCGGACCGGCTCGGTGACCGGGTCAAGCGGTGGATCACCCTGAACGAGCCCTTCGTGCACATGTCCTTCGGCTACGGCTTCGGCGTCCACGCCCCGGGCCGCGCCCTGCTGCTCGACGCGCTGCCCGTGGCGCACCACCAGCTGCTCGGCCACGGCCTCGCGACCGCGGCGCTGCGGGCCGCCGTGCCGGACGGGCAGGTGCTGATCGCCAACAACTGCACGCCCGTACGGCTGCGCGCGGACACCCGGTCGGACGGGGACGCGGCGGCCGCCGCGGCGTACGAAGCACTGCACAACCGCCTCTTCAACGACCCCGTACTCCTGGCGAGTTACCCCGATCTCTCGGCGTACGGCATGGCCGACCCGGGCTGGGGAGGGGTGGTGCGCGAGGGCGATCTCGCGACCATCTCCGCGCCGCTGGACGGTCTCGGCATCAACTACTACAACCCGACCTGGGTGACCGCCCCGGCCGATCCCGCCGCGGGGCTCCCCTTCGACCTGACCGAGCCCCAGGAGGCGTACCGGCGCACCGCGTTCGGCTGGCCGGTGGTCCCCGACGGGCTCACGGAGCTGCTCACCGGCCTCGGGGACCGCTACGGCGCGGCCCTCCCGCCGGTGTGGATCACCGAGAGCGGCTGCTCACAGCCGGCCGGGCCGCACGACCAGGAACGCGTCGACTACCTCGCCGGACACATCACGGCGGTCGCCGATGCCGTGGCCGAAGGGGTGGACGTGCGCGGCTACTTCACCTGGTCGCTGCTCGACAACTTCGAGTGGGCCGAGGGCTACCACCAGCGTTTCGGTCTCGTCGAGGTCGACTTCGCCACAGGGCGCCGCACGCCCCGGGCGAGCTTCGACTGGTACCGCGACCTGATCGCCTCCCATCGCGGCCTCGGCCCCTCCGGTCCTGACGGCAGCGCCTCCCCGGACGCGGCCGGCACCTCCCCGCGGTCCTGAGCGGCGCAGCCACCATGGCCCACGCTCCGGAAGAGGCCGCCGAGGACGCCGTCGCCGCCGTCCTCGCCGAGCCCACCGTCCCGGTCACGGCCGGCTGGACGGCGAGCCTCTCGCTGTCCACCCTCGCCGTCTTCATGGCCTTCATGACGCCGATTCAGATCCTGCTGCCGCTCCAGCTGGAGCAGATCGACCCGCACGACAAGAACACCGCGCTGTCGCTCGTCACCGGCCTCGGCGCGCTCGTCGCGGTCCTGGCCAACCCGGTCGCCGGCGCCTGGTCGGACCGGACCACCAGCCGGTTCGGCCGGCGCCGGCCCTGGATCCTCGGTGGCGCCCTCGCCGGGGCGGCGGGCCTCGTGGTCACCGCCTCCCAGCACACGGTGGCGGGAGTCGCCGTCGGCTGGTGCCTCGCCCAGGCGGGCCTCAACGCGATGCTGGCCGGGGTCACCACCCCGATCGCCGACCGTGTGCCGCTGACCCAGCGCGCGGTGGTCTCCGGCTGGACGGGCCTCATGCAGTCGGTCGGCCTGGTGCTCGGCGCGCTGATCACCGCGCTCCTCGTCACGGGTGTCCGCTCCGGCTACGTCACGCTCGCCGTGCTCACCGTCGTCCTGGCCCTGCCGTTCGTGCTGCGCCACGGCGAGCCGGCCCTGCCGCGGACGCTGCGCCCCGCCGTCGACGCCCGCGCCCTCGCCCGCTCGTTGTGGGTGAGTCCCCGGAAGCACCCGGACTTCGGCTGGGCGTGGCTCACCCGGTTCCTGATCAACCTCGGGAACGCCCTGGGCACCCTCTACCTGTTCTACTTCCTGGCCGACGCGGTCCACTACGGCGACCCCGGCACCGGCGTGCTGATCCTGACGGTGATCTACACCCTCTGCGCGGCGCTCACCGCGATCCCCGTGGGGGTGCTGTCCGACCGGGCCGGACGCCGCAAGGGCTTCGTCGCCGCCTGCTCGCTGATCATGGCGGCGGCCGCGCTGCTGCTCGCCCTGGTGCACACGTGGCCGTCCGCCCTCGCCGCCGCGGCCGTGCTCGGCGCGGGCTACGGCGTCTATCTCGCCGTCGACCAGGCACTGGTCACCCAGGTCCTGCCCGAGGCCGCCGACCGCGCGAAGGACCTGGGCGTCATCAACATCGCGAACTCGGGACCGCAGGTCCTCGCCCCCGCGCTCGCCGCACCGGTCATCGCCCACCTCGGCGGCTACACCGGCCTGTACGCCACCGCGGCCCTGGTCATCCTGGCCGGCGGCCTGCTCGTCCACCGCATCAGGGGCGTGGCCTGACCCGTACGTCCGCACACGGCCCCGTCCCACTCTCTGAAATTCTGCATTCAGAGCCTTGCTCCCTGTTGAACCCTATGCGAGATTCGGCGCACCGCAGCGCGGGTACACGGCTGCGGTCCGTCCGGATACACAGGAATCACTGCGGGGAGAGGTCTCCACATGCCGGTCCAGCACGCCCCCGGGGAACGACTCGCGATGGAGAGGCGCACCATCGAGGTCATTCCCGACGCCGAGCGGCACGGCACGCCGCGCAGCCAGTTCACGCTGTGGTTCGGCGCCAACATGCAGATCACCGCGATCGTCGACGGTGCGCTGTCCGTCGTCTTCGGCGCCGACGCGCTGTGGGCGATACCCGCACTCCTCATCGGCAACGTGCTCGGCGGCATCGTGATGGCGCTGCACTCCGCGCAGGGCCCGCGGCTCGGCGTACCGCAGATGATCTCCAGCCGCGCGCAGTTCGGCGTCCACGGAGCGGTCCTGCCGCTGCTGCTCGTGATCCTCATGTACCTCGGCTTCGCCGCCACCGGCAGCGTGCTGGCGGGCCAGGCGCTCGCCGAGCTCCTCCACACCGACAACACACAGGTCGGCATCCTCGTCTTCGGCGCCCTGACCGCCGTGGTCGCCGTCACCGGCTACCGGCTGATCCACGCCGCCGGCCGCGTCGCGACCGTCGCCGGCGTGCTGGGCCTCGGCTACCTGCTGGTCCGGGTGTTCACCCAGTACGACGTCGGCGCGCATCTGGGGCTCAAGGGCTTCGAGGCGGCGACCTTCCTGCTCGCCGTGGGTCTCGGCGCCGGATGGCAGCTGACCTTCGGCCCGTACGTCGCCGACTACTCGCGCTACCTGCCGCGCGACACCAGCACGCGCGCGACGTTCTGGTCGACGTTCGCCGGTTCCGTCATCGGCTCCCAGTGGGCCATGACGCTCGGCGCGCTCACCGCGGCCGTCGCGGGCAAGGCCTTCCTCACCGACCAGGTGGGCTTCCTCGGCGAGCTGGCCGGTCCGGCGGCGCTCGCCTTCCTCATCTACCTGGTGATCGTGGTCGGGAAGCTGACCGTCAACTGCCTCAACGCGTACGGCGGCTTCATGTCGATCCTGACGACCGTCACGGCCTTCGACGGCCGCTCCCGGATCTCGGCGGCCGCCCGCGCCGCCTACATCGTCGGCTTCACGGCGGTGTCGATCGGCATCGCGCTCGCCGCCAGCGCCGACTTCCTGAACAACTTCAAGAACTTCGTGCTCCTGATCCTGATGGTGTTCACCCCGTGGAGCGCGATCAACCTGGTCGACTACTACCTGGTCTCCCGCGAACGGGTCGACATCCCCGCCCTGTACGACCCGGAGGGCCGCTACGGGCGCTGGAACGTCACCGCGCTGACCTGCTACGTCCTCGGCGTCGCCGTCCAGATCCCGTTCCTGGCCACCAAGCTGTACACCGGCGCGATCACCAGGAAGCTCGACGGCGCCGACATCTCGTGGATCGTCGGTCTGGTCGTCACCGGGGCCGTGTACTGGCTGTGGGTGCGGCGCACGGCCGACCCGCCGGCCGAGACCGTCCACCCGGCCGCGACCGAGGACGGCGACCGCACGACGGCACCCGTCGGCTGACCCGTACTCACCTGCCGTCGTGGCTCCGCCGCCGGACGGAGGCCTGCTGAGCTCGGGTCAGCGGGTGATCGGCCCCGAGTACGCGCTTGAGGTGGTCGAGGAAGCGGAGGCCTGCGGTCGCCGCCCCGGAAAGGTCACCGGCCGCTTCCCGCCAGTCGATGAGGTGCCTCCAGACGGTGAGGCTCTGCGGGTGACTCTCGCCCATCACGCACAGGGTGGGCGGGAGGAGCTCGGCCAGGAGTTCGGCGGCGGCCTTGGCGTCGCCGCCCCTTCCGCTCCACACGGCGAGGTCGAGACGGGCCGTGAGGGTGTCGGGGTGCTCGGCGCCCAGATGGTGCCGGGCCGTGGCGGACAGACGGTCGAAGTGCTCGCGGGCTGCCGCGACCTGCCGGTTCTCGCCGAGGCTGTGGCCCGAGCGGGAGAGCACCGTGTGCACCTCGGGCCAGTGCAGGGCGTGTTCGGCGTGGTCCTTCAGGACGTCCGTGTTGGACCGCAGCGCCCGGGCCAGGTCCGCGTCGCGTTCACGGTCGGGCCAGCCGTCGGCCAGGGCGTCGGCGGCGGTCCGGGCGAGCCGTCGCCGCCGGTCGGGCTCCAGTGGTTCACGGACCGCCCGCTGGATGAGCTGGTGCACGCGCACGGTGCGGTGCAGGACCCCGGGCGTGTGGTCGACGAGACTCAACTGGTGCAGGTTCCACAGCGCGCAGGTGACGTCCTGGAGGTCGATCTCCGCCTCGCGGTCCCGGTTGATGAAGTCGAGTGCGGCCCACCCGTCGAGAATCGACGCGGGTATGCCGTTGGGGTCGAGCATCGCGGCGATTTCGAGGAGGGGACGTGCGACCCCTCGCGGGCTGAGCCGGTCGGCCAGGTCGACGGACAGCGACCAGGCGGCGGCGACCGTGTGCCGCTGGCCGTCGGGAAGACCGCTGATGTCCGCGAGTACGTCGTGCAGGACGAGTCTGCGGTCGGCCAGGCGCCTACGGTAGGCGGCGCAGTCCAGATGCTTGTTGACCATGTACGGAACGGCTTGGGCGAGAGCGAGCGGGAGGTGCCCGAAGTCCTCCGCCAGCGCGAGGATCTCCTCGGTGCTGTCGGCCCGCCGGTGCACGGCGAGCTTGCTGACCAGATAGTCGTGGGACTCCTCGGGCGTGAACAGGCCGACCTCGATGCGGGCGCGTCCTCGCGCCAGAAAGGCGGCGTCACGATTGCGCGTCGTCACCAGGGTGCGTCCACCGGGGCCCTGCGGCGGCCAGAGACCGTGGAGATCCGCCGGCTGGGTGACATCGTCCAGTACCACCAGCCAGCGCTTGCCGTGGTCCTGGCCGAGCCAGCGGAGGAAGGCCTCGGCGGCCCCCCGTGAGTCCTGACGGTCGGTGCCGAGCACGCTCACGGCTGCCTGCGCGTAGGCCTCGGTGATCGCCTCGGGGCCGGCGGCGTTCACCCAGACCAGCAGGTCGAGGGCTCCTTCGTGCCACAGCCGGCGGACATGACGGGCCGCCAGCTGCGTCTTCCCCACTCCACCGCCGCCGACGAGGATGTGGCACCTTTCCCCGGCCTCCGGCGTCGACGGTTCCTGGCCCTCCTGCGCCGCGGAGGCCAGGTCCAGGGCATGGATCGCGTCGCGCCGCTGGAAGCAGTCCGCCTCGGGAGGGAGCACCCCGACCTGGTGCGGCCAGGACACGGAGGGGCGGCTCGGCGGGTTCTGCAGCTGGAGCAGTCCGATGTACTGAGCGGCGATGCTGCCGTTCTGCGCGTGGACGGCGTGCTCCGGGATGTCGTTCGGGCGAAGGGAGGTGCCGGGGACCGTCAGCCCTCGTCCGGGCCCGGCTGCGAAGGGGACCCGAGGACGACGTCCCCCATCCGGAGCGCGGCGACCGATCCACGGTCGGCCCGGACGTCCGCGTCCCCGCCGACGGACAGCCCGGCCCGATCGGCCGTCACCACCGGGCCCACCGGCACGTGGGTCGTGAGCAGCGAGCGGAGTTCGGTGACCGCCTGGGCACGATCGGCTCCGTCCACGCTCTCGAAGAGCGCCTCGAAGCGCGCCTGCCACAGCCCTTCCTCGCGCGCACGGTCGACCTCGTGGCCCGCCTCCAACGCCGCGGCACTGCGGTCGAGACGCTCGATCTCGACTCGTTCCCGCTCCGGTCGGCCCCGGCCGAACCATCGGGCCACCGCGGTCCTGAAGCCGCCCCACGCATCCGTGCCGGCCGCCTGAACCACGGCGGCACCGCCCGTCGCGGCCAGTGCCGTCACGACCTCTTCCAGCATTCCCCCGCCCAGTGTCCGCTCAGCGATCCGATGTCCGGACCGTAGCGCACGAACCGCGCGCCGGGGCCAACTCGGCACAACCCGCCGGGACCGGGCGGGGCCGGCCACGCGCGGGGCGCGACGCGCCGAGACGTCTCAGCTCCGCACGGCACCGGCCCTGCGGTACTCGGCGCGTGCGAGCAGCGAGAAGATGACCGTGGCGCAGAGCGCGACGCCGACGATCACCCACTCCAGGGCTCCGCTGTGCTGGTCGGGGTCGACCTCGAAGACCCTTTCGATCCAGTCGGGCCAGACCACGGTCAGGAGGAACAGCAGTCCGCTGAGGGAGGCCGCGATCGCCTCGATCCGGCCCCGCAGGCGTACGTTGCGCGTCATCGTGCTCACCTTCACCCTCGCCGGGCCCTCAGACGGAGGACAGGTCGATCCGGAACATGCCCCGGCCGTGGGTCACGGAGACGAGGGTCTCGTCCATCCAGAACAGGTCGTCGACGGAGCAGTTGGTCGGCCCCTCGTTCGTCGGTGACCAGGTCGTCCCGGAGTCCTCGCTCGCGAAGAGACCGACCTCGGTGCCGCAGTACAGGAACGCCGGGCGCCGCGGATGCACGGCGAGTGCCCGTACGGGAGCGGCGGGGAGCGTGGGAGACAGGTCGGTCCAGCGGGCGCCGCCGTCCTTCGTCACCCACAGGTTGCCGGGTTCGAACCCGCCGAAGGCGACGTACGCGGTGTTCACGTCCGTCGGATGGGCGGTGATGCTCGTGCAGTACCGCTGGGGCCGCAGCGGGTCCGGGCCGATCACTCCGACGCGGTCCCAGGCCGGCGTCGCGGCCGTGCCGTCGGTGGTGCGGAAGAGCATGCCGTTGCGGTGGCCCACCCACACCACGTCGGAGTCCGCCGGAGCCACGGCGAGCGCGCTGATCAGCGACCCCGCACTGGGCTTGATCGACTGCCAGCTGGGGCCCGAGGTCGGTGTGTTCGGCGCCTTCGCGTCGTTCGTCCGCCACAGCGAGAGACCGCCGGCGAGCAGCCGCTGCGGGTTGCCCGGGTCCATGACGAACGGCGCGATGAAGAGGGCCTGCTGGTTCTTGGCGTCGGGAATCCGGAACGGCACCGGCTTCCAGTCCCAGCCGGGGATCGCCGGGTTCCAGAACTGGCCGCTGATGTAGCGGTCCGGATCGTCGGTGGCGCCGCCGTCGTCGTTGCGGTGGATGTTGAGGAAGACGTACTCGCCGTAGAGGACGTCGGGGTCGGTCGGGTCGCAGGCGCACCAGCCGCCGTCGCCGCCCTGGAACTCCCTCCATCCCTCGGTGCCGGTCGCGGGGTCGAAGACGAGGGTGCCGTTGTCCTGCGCGCCGCCGATGATCTTTCCGCTGATGGTGTTGCCGGCGCCGCCGAAGAACTGCGTGACGCCGTAGTTGTTGTCCAGCTCGGTCCAGCCGTCCACGAACGGCGCCTCGGGCTCCGTCCCCAGCACCGCGAGGTCGGCCGCCTTGAACACCCCGCCGTCGTTGCCGAAGAACACGGTCCTGTTGTGCACCCCGTCGTACGCGGGGTGCGCGACGATCGCGTGGTGATCGGCGTGCGCCGAACGCGGGTCCCGCCAGGTGCTGATCTCGGCCAGGTGGTCCCCGCCGTCCGTACTGCGCCACAGATCGACGCCGCCGGTGACCAGCAGGTCCGCGTCCGTCGGGTCCCCGGCCCAGATCGTGTTGCCGTACCAGCCCTGGTCGGCCAGGTAGTCGGCCACCTGGCCGCTCGGGTCCTTGGTCTTCCTGCTCCGGTAGGTCCTGCCGCCGTCGGTGGACCGCCAGATGCGGCCGGTCTGCGCCTGCACCGAGGCGTACACGATCTCCGGGTCCTTCACGGCGTAGGCGAGTTCGACCCGGCCCGACCACGGGCCGTGCGTCGCGTCCTGCCAGGTGAGCCCGCCGTCGGCGCTGAACCAGGCCTCACCGGCGTTGAGCGCGCCGGCGACCGCCCTGTTGTCGTCGCCCGGATCGAACACGACCTGGCCGAGCGGGATGTCGAGGACCCGCGTCCAGGTCGCCCGTGCCGGGTCGGAGCTGCGGAACAGTCCGGTGTCGGTGGCCGCGAGGACCACGGCACCGGTCGAGGAGACCGCGATACGGGTCACGGCCCGGAAGTCCTGGGTCTGCGTGGCCGGCAGGGGCGTCCAGGTCGTGGCGTCGACGGTGCGGAAGACGCCGTTGCCGCGGAGGGCGTCGACGTTCGAGAAGCCCTCGCCGGTGCCCACGTAGATCGTCGACGGGTCCGAGGGGTCCATCGCCATGCACGCGCACGCGAGGTTGCCGAGGAAGTCGTCGACGGGCGCCCACTTCGCTCCGCCGTTGCGGGTGATCCACACGCCGCCGCCGGCGCTCGCCGCCCACATCTTGTTCGGGTGGCCCGGGTCGACCACGATGGCGCGGGTCCGTCCGCCGATGTTTCCGGGGCCGAGCCACTCCCACTGGGTGAGCGTCATCCCCGCGGTCGGCGCCGGGCGGTCGGCACGCGCGCCGCGGTGGTGACCGGTCGGTACGCCGGCCGTCCGGGGGGCCGGGGCCGTGCTCCGTACCAGCGAGCGCATCCGGGCACGTGCCGTCCCCTGGGCGTGCGGTGGCACCGTCCCGTCGTCGCCGCGCTCCTGTTCGTACCGGAACAGCAGCCGTGCGTTGGGCAGGTCGGGGTAGTCGAGGCGGCGCAGTGCCCGGCGCACCGCCGTGACGGGAAGGCCGTCCAGGGTCTCGTTCGTGGCACCCCGGCTCCGGCGCAGCAGTCGCACCTGCTCGACGGTGATGTCCTTGGCCTGGGCGAGCTGTTCGTCCGAGATGGTCATGAGGCACCTCTGGGTGCGAGACGTTTCCGTTCGGCGTGGGTCACGGGCGGAGTCTGCGGGGGCGGCTCTGCGCCGTCTCGTCGAGCACCACCTCCCAGACGGTCGCGGCGGTGCGGGCGTCCACCGCTCTCAGGACGACGGCGTCCTCGCCGTGGGAGCCGGGGCGCACGGTGAGTTCCATCCGGAGCCCGCCGACCTGCCCGTAGTCCAGTACGTCGGCGGCGAGGGTCGGGTGCGGCGGCGGCTCCGGGACCTCCGCGACCGTGTCCGTGTCCGCCTCCCTGTCAGCCTCCGCGACCGCCTCCGTGTCGTGTTCCCTGTCGGCCTTCGCGTCCGCGTCCGTATCGACGTCCCTGTCGGTCTTCGCGTCCGCGTCGGTCGCCGGTCCGGTCAGCGGCTCCACCGACGGAGTCGCCACACCGACGCGCAGGGCGCCGTGCGCCACGCGGGGCTGACTCCCCGCCACCTTCGGACCCGGCGGCGCGCCGCCCCGGTACAGGGCGCGTGCCGTCCACCGGATCTCCAGCGGATCCCGGTCCCCGCCCGTGGTCACGGTGAACTCGGGCGAGTCCTGCAGTGTCGGGTGGGCCCACGGCGGCAGCGCGAGGGCCGGCGACGTCCACCGTTCCGTTCCCTCGGCCATGTCGAACAGTTCGACGTCGAGGACGGGTTCGGGAACGGGCGAGGTACCCAGGCGCAGCGCCACCACGTTCCCGCCCACGATGGCGCAGGGACGCAACGCGCGGCCACGACGCCACAACACCGCGCCGGTTCCCAGGTCCAGCGCGATGAGTGTGCCCTGGCGGTCGTGCACGACGGCCCGTTCGCCGGACGCGTCGGCCACGCCGCGTGGGATCTTGGGCATCCGGCCCCCGCTCACCAACTCTCGGTGTGGTGGGACAGTTGCTGCGGACACGCCCCGGTCGCGAGGCGGAGCTCCTTCACTATTTTCTCCGGCCGCCAGGTGGGCGGCAACCGGGAGGTCACCGGAGTTCGGTGAGGGCCCGGTCGAGCGTGTCGACGAAGAAGTCGGCGGCCGCGCGGTCGATGCACAGCGGCGGTTTGATCTTGAGGACGTTCAGGTGATCCCCGGTCGGCTGGACGATGACGCCCAGGTCCAGCATGCGGTCGCAGAGCTCCGCGGTCTCCTCGGGGGCGGGTTCGAGGGTGACGCGGTCGCGGACGAGCTCGACGCCGAGGTAGAGACCGGCTCCGTGAACGGCGCCGAGCACGGCGTGGCGGTCCAAGAGCTCCCCGAGGCGGGCCTTGAGGTGTCCTCCGACGCGTACCGCGTTGCCCTGGAGGTCCTCGTCGCGGAGCGTGTCGAGGACGGTGAGCCCGGCGATGCTGGAGACGGGGCTGCCGCCGGTGGAGGAGAAGAAGTAGCCCTGGTCGCGGTACCGCTCGGCCACGGCCCGTGAGGTGATCACGGCTCCGAGCGGATGGCCGTTGCCCATCGCCTTGGCCACGGTGACGATGTCGGGGGTCACGCCCTGCTGCTCGAACCCCCAGAACCAGGAGCCGAGGCGGCCGTATCCCACCTGGATCTCGTCCGCGATGGTCAGTCCGCCGTGGCGCCGCACCGCCGCGTAGACCTGGGCGAGATAGCGGTCGGGCAGCGCGACGGCACCGGCGTTGCCGTAGAAGGACTCGCTGATGAACGCACCCGGCGCCCGTCCCGCCGCCGCGAGGTCCTCGACGGCACGGACGACCTCGGTCGCGTAGGCCGCCGCCTCCTCGCCGCGGTGGGTTCCCCGGTAGGGGTTGGGCGAGTCCACGGTGTGGACCCAGTCGGGGCGGCTGGCCAGGGCGTTGGGGTTGTCGGCGATCGACGTGGACACGGCGTCCGAGGCGTACGTCCAGCCGTGGTACGCCTCGCGCAGGGCGACGACGTCGTGGCGGCCGGTGGCTCCGATGGCCAGACGGATGGCCAGGTCGACCGCCTCGGAGCCCGAGTTGACGAGGAACACCGTGTCGAGCGGCTCGGGCAGCAGGGCCGCGAGCCGTTCGGAGAACTCCACGACCGCCGCGTAGTGGAAGCGGGAGTTGGTGTTCAGTCGGCGCAGCTGCCGTGCCACGGCCTGCTCGACACGGGGGTGCGCGTGGCCCAGCGGGGTCACGTTGTTGACCATGTCGAGGTAGGCGCGGCCGTCGGTGGACAGCATGTGGTGGCGCCAGCCGCGTTCGATCCTGGGCGGGTTGCCGTAGTAGTGCCCCTGCACCGTGGCGAAGGAGGCGTCGCGCCGGGCGAGCAGGTCGCCGTGGGACGGGCCGTCGAGGACCGGCGCGCCGACGAGGGGCGCGGGGTCGGCGGTGAGCGCCAGCCAGCCCGCGGCGTACTCGGGCCGGACCAGGGCGGGGACCTCGGGACCGTACCGGTGCCGGAGGGTCATGTGCAGGCGGGTGCCGGAGGGCAGCGCGGCCAGCCGGTCGCCGGCGCGGAGCCTGGTACCGGCGGGCTGATACGGGGCGTCCGCGCCGTTCCACGACAGGTCGAGGAGCCGGGACCCGCAGGCGAGGGTGGCCCGGCCGGGCGAGGCGTGCACGATCTCGCCGTCGTGCGGGGCCTGGAGCTCGGAGGGCTTGCCGAGCCAGAGGTCGACGCCGGTGGGAACGGTCGCGGGCGAGGTGGC
The DNA here is from genome assembly GCF_043077765.1 of Streptomyces sp. NPDC015661. Taxonomy (NCBI): domain Bacteria; kingdom Bacillati; phylum Actinomycetota; class Actinomycetes; order Kitasatosporales; family Streptomycetaceae; genus Streptomyces; species Streptomyces sp. NPDC015661. Next base: position 133,651 of record NZ_JBIBST010000007.1, read on the forward strand.
GGACAGGACGGCGGAGGCGCTGAGGCGCGGCCGGCCGTACGCGGTGGTGACGGCGTCGGCGCCCCGGTCGAGCAGCTCGGCCGCGAGGCGGTCTTCCGTGCCGGGGTCCAGCCAGCCGCCGTGGTCCATGGTGTCGGACTCGGCGGAGAGGTCGAGCGGCACGGTGCCGGATCCGGCGAGGTCCGCCACGAGCGGCCGGACGACGGGGAGGGAGGGGGCGGGCCGGTGGGGAAGTCCGAGCGCGTCGTCGATCAGGCCGGTCATCACGGCGGCGGGCACCGCGGTGGCCTGCTCGAAGATCCGCCATTCCCGGTCGAGGGCCGCGTTCACATAGGCGTTGTCCCGGTCGACGGCGGCTTGCTGGCGGCCGCTGACGACGAGGGTGGCGGCGCGCAGCACGGTGAGCGGCCAGAGCGCCGCCGCTTCCTCGGCGGACAGGGGACGGACGGCGTGGAAGGCCCGGACGGCGGGGAGGATGTGGTGGGGTTCGGCGCCGCTGTGGTGGAGTACGGACGACAGGGTCACCGCGAGCTCGTTGACGGCCCAACTGTGCGTCAGGTCACCGAAGTCGATGATCCCGTCGGGGAGGGGAAGCGGGGTGTCGGGCGAGCGGACGAGGTTGTCGTCGGTGAGGTCCAGGTGCACGGCCTGGCGGGGCAGTCCGTCGCCGACCTCCCGTACGAGCTTCCAGGCTTCGGCCGTGGCGGCCTCGACGGCGGCGCGGCGTCCGGGTTCCGGCACATGACGGAGCAGCAGGTCCACGACCCGGTCCGCGTGCCGGATGTCCCACTGCAGGACGCGGTCGAGTCCGGCGTGCCGGAAGTCGCGGAGCGTGGTGCTCACGCGGCCGGCCACGGCTCCCATGGCCGCGACCGTACGGGGCGGGAGGTGGCGGGGTCCGGAGAGCGCCCCGCCGGGCAGGTAGCGCAGCAGCCGCGCGATGAGGGGGCCGTCGGCGGCGTCGACCCTGGCGGCCTGTCGCGCGCCGCCGTGGTCACGCAGCACGGTGGCCACGCGCAGGGCGGGGTTCGCCTCGGCGATGAGGTCGGCGGCGAGGTCCTGGGCCTCGATCTCGGTCGTGCTGAACGCCGGATTGGCGACCTTGAGCACGGCGACGGGCATCGCGTCGGACCCGCGGAGGAGGAAATTGGTGTCCTGCTGGCTGCCCAGGGACTCGGCGCGCACGTCGAGCCCGAACTCCCCGGCGGCGATGCGCCGGGCGTCGCCCTCGGTCAGCCGTGGGGCCGGCAGTGCCTCGCGGGCGAAGAAGTCGACGCCGGATGACTGGGGAGAGGGCATGGCTGGTCTGGTCCTTGTCGGGTGGGTGCGGAGCCGGGTGACGTCCGGGGCGACGGGGTCCGTCAGCCGACGTCCCAGAGGAACCGGTGGGTGTGGATCCCGAAGTAGGGGAAGCTCTCGACGGCCGTGACGCCCTCGACGGGACGCACGACGTCGTTGACGAAGTCGAGGAGCTCGGACGGGCGACGGCAGACCACCTCGACGAACATGTCGAAGGTGCCGGAGGTGAGCACGGTGTAGACGACCTCCTGGTGGCGCGAGAGCTCGTCGGCCACCGCCCGCGGATCGCCGTCGACGCGGACCCCGAGGAGGGCCATCGCCTGCCGGCCCATGGCCACCGGGTCGGTGACGCCCACGACCTGGACCACCTTGCCGTCGATCAGCCGCTGCAACCGCTGCCGGGCCGCCGACGGCGACAGACCCACCTTGGGCCCCAGCTCGGCGTAGGGGATCCGCCCGTCGGTCTGGAGCTCCTGAAGGATGGCCCGGTCGATCTCGTCCATGGCTGCTCGCTCAAACTCGCCCATGGATCGACCGTACAACCATTTCACTCCCGACAACAGCCCTCGACGCTCGATTCGCGTGCGATGGCGACGGAATCGAGCGTCATCGGATCACCGTCACCGGCTACGTCTCCGGCAGGGGATGCGGGGCGTCACCGGCGTGGGCCAGCCGCCACCGCGTCCCGCCCAGGAGGATCGTCCGGGCCCGGCTCCCTTCCTCGGCGGGCACCAGCCGGGCACTGACCCACGTGCCCTGCTCGGGCACCGGCAGCCCGAGGTCCCGGGCCGGCTCGGCGTGTACGGACTGATGACCCAGGACGAGCACACCCTCGGCCGCCAGCGCTCTCCTCGCCTCGCGGACCCTCTTCGGCGCGTCCGCCTGCCGCGCGACCGTGACGACGTCCGTACGCCTCAGGAGCCGGTGCTGCACCCGGCGGAACAACTCGTTCACGCGCTGCTGCCCGCTCGGGTCCGCGAGGATCGCGGTCGCGTCCTCACCGGGCAGCAGGGCTAGCGCACTGACGGGCAGGGGGACGTCCCGCTGGATCCAGGTGATCGCCCGGCGGCCCTCCACGCTGATCGACCTCTTGCCGTCCTTGTTCGATCCCCGCGCGAGAAGGTCTTCGCTCACCCCGATCAGCCCAAGACTCCAGCGGTTCCTCCGGTGGTCGAGGCCGACCAGGAGGCAGAGACCGCCGACCGCCTCGGGCGGGATCATCCAGTTCGTACCGGTCGACACCTTCATGTCGACCTCGGTCCCCGCGATCACGAAGTCGAGCCTGCGGCCTCGCTCGAAACGGAAGTCGTGCAGGAAGAGGTTCTCGACCAGCTGTCCCGTCATCGTCTTCTCGGCCTTGCCGAGGCTGTCCCAGTGGTACCGCCCCGTGTGCTCTCCGTCGAGCAGTCGCTCAAGGGTCTCCGCGAGCACGGCGGTCATGCGCCGCCCTCGCGGGTCCAGACGCAGCAACTCCCTTCGAACCGCCTCCACTTCACCGTCTCCCGCGGCGGTGGGCCGTGCCGAGTCCGGCGCGGGCCGCGCCGCGCCGCCGGTGGGAGCGGCATGCGGCGGCGCCCCGCCGGCGGCGAGCCGTCCCTCGAGAACCGCGATCCTCCGCTGCGCCGCCTCGGCGGCCCGGCGTGCCGCGTCCCGCTCCGCGGTGACGTCCCCGAGCGTGCGGCGCAGGTCGGCCAGTTCGGCGTGGCCGGCCCCGCGCCATGCGGCGAGTGCGGATTCGGCCTCCTCCTTGGCCCGGAGCACCGTCGCGAGTTCGGCGGCGGTCTCCAACAGCCGCTCCTGCACCTTGACCAGCTTGAGGAGATGGGCCGCGCAGTCGTCGGCGCCCTCACCCCGCCCGGGCGCGGTACCGCCCGGAGCCGGCTGCGGCCATGCCGTCTTCACCAGGGACTTGGCCGTTTCCCTGGCCGCCTCGGCCTCGTCCGGATCCGCGACACAGACCTGGATCACGGCTTCGACAAGACTCCCGCTGTTCCGAAGGTTGGTGCCGCCCAGACGCTTGTGGAGGGTCGACGGGGCCGGTTTTCCGATCCCGCCGATCACGTCGGGAAGCCGGAGGTGCACCTGCTCCACCGTGAGGCCGGCGTCCACACGGAGCCGGCGCAGAAACAGGACCAGCTCGTTCTCCGCGTCGGACGAGCCACGCGGAGCGGCAGGAGGGCGTCCGCCTCGTTCCGGTGAGCGCTGTCGCACGCGATCCCCTTTTCTCTCCAGATCGAGGTTTTCTCCGATGGAGCGAGAGAACTATACCGTTACCGATCGGCCCCCTTGCAGGCTGGACTCCTCCATCACCTCGCACCACAACGGGAGTTCATCGTCATGCGTCCGTCGCCCCGCTCCTACGGCTACGACTTCGCCGCCCTGGTGGCCGTGCTGGCCACCGGCGTCGCCCTGGTGGCGCTCGGGACCTCGCCCGAGTCCCTGGCCGCCGTGACCATCGCGCTGTCGGGGCTGTACTCGACCTGGCGGCTGGGGGCGGGAAACAGGAACTCCGCACCGGACCTCGCCGAGCGGGCCCGGGAAAGGGAGGCCGGCACGACGGAGGACTCCGGGTCCGTACGCCCCCGCACCTGACCCGGAGGGGATGCGGGCGCGGACGCCGCGGACCTCGGTCAGGACGGGGTGCTCCTGTGGAACCAGCCGCTGAAGTTCTGTGCCCCGGTGCCGCGCGTACCCGCGTCGGGGTCTCGCCGCGCCGCCCTCGCCAGGGCCCGTTCCGCTTCGGCGCGCCAGGTCGCCGCGTTCGCGCGGGGCGGCGGCAGGAAGGGGCCCCGTGCCGGTGCGTCGGCGGCCGCTCCGAAGAAGTCGCCGCCCTTGCGCTTCAGGTCGTCCGTTCCCCAGGAGCGGCCGGCGCCGCCCGCGGGGATCCTCTGCAGGTGCGGGATGTGCTTGGCGCAGTGGATGTACGCCTCCTCGACCGTGATCACCACCCAGACGAGGGCCCGCCGGCCGGGCACCGGGTCCACCGCGAGCGTGCTGTGGGCACGGCGCATGTCCTCGTCGGCCACGATCGCGGCCCGGCCGTTGACGTGGAGTCCGATGCGGTCGCGCAGGAAGTCCACCAGGAGAACCCCGACATGCGGGTTCTCCTCGATGTTGCCCAGGCTGGCGTGGATGCCGTTGCCCCGGTACTCGGGGTAGGCGAGCGTCACGTCGTCCAGGACGTGCAGGAAACCGGGCGGGCCGGCACGGAAGGTGTTGTCGCACTCGCCGTGCCGGTCGGCGGTGGCGAGGAAGAACATCTCCTGCCGGGTCACGAACTCCCGCATCCGCGGGTTGAGCCGGTCGAGGACCTGCTCGGCGTAGAAGCGGTCGGCGCGCTCCGCGGTGCCCATGCGCCGCTGGACCTGGTGTTCACCGTCGCTGCCCGGGCGGGTGGTGCGCAGGGGAGTCGTCGTCTGTTCGAAAGTACTCATGCCGTCGCCCCGACCAGTCCCTCGATGGAGTCGTGCCGTATGCGACGCGAGGGGACACCCATGCCGAGCAGGGTGTCGACGCCGCGTCGGATCATGCCGGGCGGGCCGGACAGGTACACGTCGTGGGTCTGCCACGAGCCGTACTCGCGCACCGCCTCCGGGAGCCCGCCCGAGAGGCCGGCGGGACCGTCGTCGACGACCGGCCTGACCGAGAGCCAGGAGTGCGACTGCTGCAGCCGCAGCATCGTGTCGAAGTCGTACAGGTCGTCGTTGCGGCGGGCGCCGTAGAACACGTCCACGGAGCGGTGCCGGCCGTGCTGCACCACGTCCTCCACCAGGGCCTTGATGGGCGCGATCCCGGTACCGCCGCCGAGGCAGAGCAGCCCGCTGTCGGTGGTGTGGTCGACCGTCATGGAGCCGGTGGGGGCACCGAGCCGGAGGACGTCTCCGGGACGGGCGCGGTGGACGAGCGCGTTGGAGACCCAGCCCGCCGGCACGGCCTTGACGTGGAAGGAGAGCAGGCCGTCGGAGCGCGGGGCCGAGGCGAAGGAGTAGGGCCGCCACACCCGCGGCCACCAGGGGGTCTCCAGGGCGGTGTACTGCCCGGCGAGGAAGGGGTACGGCTGGTCGGGCCGGACCGTGACGACCGCGACGTCCTTCGTCCGCATCTCATGGGCGACCACCTCCGCCTGCCACCAGGCGGGCGCGCGCAGCTCGTCCGCGGTCGCCGCGTCGATCATGATCTGGGAGACGGTCGTGTAGGCCCCGACCCACGCGGCTTCGGTCCTGGGCCCCCAGGTCGACGGCGCGTAACGGGCCAGGGCGCCGATCAGGGCCTCGCCGACGGCCGGATAGTGCTCGGGCCGGGTCCCGTACTTGCGGTGGCCCCGGCCGAGCGCGGTCAGGTACGCGGTCAGGGTGACGGGGTCGTCCGCGTGGGTCGCGGCGGTGAGGAGGGCGGTGAAGAGCCGGTCGCGCTGGACGTCCATGGCCGCGGGGAAGAGCGCCCGCAGGGCGGGGTGGCGGAGGAAGAGCAGCGCGTAGAAGTACGAGGTGACGGTGTCGGCGATCGGCTCGATCTCGGCCATAGTCCGGCGCAGCAGCGCCGCGTCGGACGTGCCGGAAGTGTCGGACGTGCCGGGGGTGACGGACGGGTCGGTGTCCACGCCGGCCGGCGCCCGGTGGACCCGCTGCGGCGGTACGGAGCGGGGCGCGGGCTCGCGCTCGGGGCCGCTCGGCGGTGCGGAGCGGGGGCCGGGCCCGGAGCCGCTCGGCGGTGCGGAGCGGGGGCCGGGCCCGGAGCCGCTCGGCGGTACGGAGCGGGGGCCGGGCCCGGAGCCGCTCGGCGGTGCGGAGCGGGGGCCGGGCCCAGGGCCGTTCGGGGGTGCGGGGGGCGCCGTCGGCGTGCCCGGGCTTCGCCCGAACCAGCCTCCGTTGTCCACTCCCCCGTCGGCCCGGTCGCCGGCGGCCGAAGCGGTGGCCGGAACTTCCATCGGTCTGCCTCGCCTCGAACGTCCGCGGTCGGTCTTCTCGCCCTCCTCGTTCACCCGGTCAGGCGAACGCGGCAGACCATACCCCTGTTGTTCGAACGCACCACCGGCCCTGCGCCCAGCCGGGCAGATCCACGTTTCCACTGGTCAGGATGGGTTTACTGGTGCGTAGGTTCGATGCGGCAGCCCCTCCCACCCGATTCCGTGCGCGATTCGCCGACGGAAGACTCACGGACTTCCCCGAGCTCCTCCACATTTGCGGGGCGGGTCTTCACCCGTGCCCCGCGCCCGTCGCCTCAGACGTCGAGTGCGTGCCCGGTCGTCGCGTCCACGTGGTCCGGGATCTCGCCGTGGCGGTCGCCCACGGTCGGCGTCCCGGTGGGCTCGAACATGAGGATCGCGGCGCCGGACGGCGCGGACGGCTTGTGCTCGGTGCCGCGGGGGACGGTGAAGACCGCGCCCCGCGGGAGCAGGACGGTCCGCTCGCCGTCGGGCTCGCGCAGGGAGATGTGCAGCTCTCCGTCGAGCACCAGGAAGAACTCGTCGGTGTCGTCGTGCACGTGCCAGATGTGTTCGCCCTCGACCTTGGCGACGCGGACGTCGTAGTCGTTGACGCGCGTGACGATGCGGGGGCTCCACAGGGCGTCGAAGGAGGCCAGGGCCTTGGCGAGGGAGAGGGGTTCGTTGCTCATGGGCTCATCGTGGACCGTTTCGCACCGTCGGCGTGAGTGCTAGGAATCGCACATGGCGAAAGAATCCTCTCAGGCCGTTCGGGCGCCGGGCGTGCACCGGGTCGTCGTGATCGTGGACGAGAACTCGAACCCCTTCGAGCTCGGCTGCGCGACCGAGGTCTTCGGTCTGCGCAGACCGGAGATCGGTCGTGATCTCTACGACTTCAGGCTCTGCTCCCCCGAGCCCCGCACCCTGATGCGGGACGGGTTCTTCACGCTCACGGGAGTCGCCGGTCTGGAAGCGGCCGACGCGGCGGACACCCTGATCGTCCCCAACCGCCCGGACGTCGAGGTGCCCCGCCGTCCCGCCGTGCTCGATGCCGTCCGCCGGGCGCACGCACGCGGTGCGCGCCTGGTCGGCTTCTGCAGCGGCGCCTTCACCCTGGCCGAGGCCGGGGTCCTCGACGGCCGCCGGGCCACCGCGCACTGGCAGTGGGCGGACTCCTTCCGCGCCCGCTTCCCCTCCGTCCACCTCGAATCGGACGTGCTGTTCGTGGACGACGGCGACATCCTCACCGCCGCCGGGAGCGCCGCCGCACTCGACCTGGGGCTGCACGTGGTCCGCCGCGACCACGGCGCGGAGGTCGCCAACTCCGTGAGCCGACGGCTGGTCTTCGCGGCCCACCGGGACGGCGGGCAGCGGCAGTTCGTGGAGCGGCCCATGCCCGACCTGCCGGACGAATCCCTGGCGCCGGTGCTGGCCTGGGCCCAGGAACGGCTGGACTCGCCGCTGACGGTCTCCGACCTCGCGGCACGTGCGACGGTCAGTCCGGCGACCCTGCATCGCCGCTTCCGCGCGCAGCTGGGGACGACACCGCTGGCGTGGCTCACGGGGGAACGGCTCTCCCTGGCATGCCGGTTGATCGAGCGGGGCGAGCACCGCTTCGAGATCGTCGCGCGACGCAGCGGTCTCGGCACCGCTGCCCATCTGCGCATGCTGATGCGCCGCGAGACCGGCATCACTCCGTCCGCGTACAAGGAACGGTTCGGGCCGGAGGCGAGGTGACGGGGGTCGTCCTCCCGGGCGCGACCCGATGGGCACCTGCCCCATCGGAATGACGGAAGTCTTACGGCCCGGCGCGGGCCGCTCCGGAACCCGCCCGCGGTCCGTAGCGTCGCGCCCATGCGCGTACTCGTCACAGGAGGAGCCGGCTTCATCGGCTCGCACATCGTCACCTCGCTCCGCCGGGCCGGCCACGAGCCCGTCGTGCTGGACGCACTGCTGCCCGGCGCGCACCCCACCGCCCCGGACCTGCCCGACGCCGAGTTCCTGCACGCGGACGTCCGCGAGGCGGCGGGCGTACGGGCGGCACTGCACGGCGTCGACGCGGTCTGCCACCAGGCGGCCATGGTCGGCCTCGGCAAGGACTTCGCCGACGCCCCGGCGTACGTGGGCTGCAACGATCTCGGGACGGCGGTGCTGCTCGCGGCGATGGCGGAGGTCGGTGTGCGGCGGCTCGTTCTCGCCGGGTCGATGGTGGTGTACGGGGAGGGACGGTACGAGTGCCCCCGTCACGGCGCCGTCCGGCCCGGCCCCCGTCGCCGTGAGGACCTGGAGGCGGGGTGCTTCGAACCGCGTTGCCCCGCGTGCGGGTCCGAGCTCGCGCCCGGCCTGGTCGGGGAGGACGCGCCGGCCGACCCCCGCAACGTGTACGCCACGACGAAGCTCGCCCAGGAGCATCTGGCGGCGGCGTGGGCCCGTGCGGTCGACGGAACGGCGGTCTCGCTGCGCTACCACAACGTCTACGGGCCGGGGATGCCCCGGGACACCCCGTACGCCGGGGTGGCCTCCCTCTTCCGCTCGGCGCTCGCCCGCGGCGAGGCCCCTCGCGTCTTCGAGGACGGCGGCCAGCGCCGGGACTTCGTCCACGTACGGGACGTGGCGGCGGCCAATGTGCTGGTCCTCGAGGCCGCCGCCGCACTGCCGGCCGGCACCCTCACCCCGTACAACACCGGCAGCGGCGACCCGCACACCGTGGGCGCGATGGCGACGGCGCTGGCCCTGGCCCACGGCGGCCCGCGGCCGGTGGTGACGGGTGAGTTCCGGCTCGGGGACGTACGGCACATCACCGCGGAATCGTCGCGGCTGCGACATGACCTCGGCTGGCGCCCGGACGTCGGCTTCGCGGAGGGCATGGCGGAGTTCGCCCACGCCGGACAGCGGGCCTCGGCGGCTGTCGGCGGATAGCGACCGTCAGCCGGCTGCCGCGGGCAGGGTGACCTCGAAGCGGCAGCCACCCGGCACGTTCCGCACCTCGGCGCGGCCCGCGTGGGCCTCGACGATGCCGCGGACGATGGCGAGGCCGAGACCGGCCCCGGCCGGCGGGGTGCGGGCCTCGGTGCCGCGCCAGCCGGTGTCGAAGACCCGGGGCAGGTCCTCGTCCGGAATGCCGCCGCAGCCGTCCGTGACGGACACGACAACGGCACCGTCCCGGCGTTCGGCGGCCACCGCGATCGTGCCGTCGGCCGGGGTGTGGCGGATGGCGTTGACGAGGAGGTTGGCGAGGACGCGGGTCATCTCCTTGCCGTCCACCTCGACCGGGACGGCCGCGACCTCCTCCCCCACCAGGCGTACGCCGTGCTCGCGGGCGAGCGGGTCGGCTCCGCTCAGCGCGTCGCCGACGAGGTCGTACACGGACATGCGGCTGGGGCTGAGGGCCAGCGTGCCGGCATGGATGCGGGAGAGTTCGAAGAGGTCCGTGACCATGGCGGTGAGGCGCTCGACCTCGGCGCGGATCTGGCGGTGGTAGCGGGCGGGGTCGGCCGCCATGCCGTCCTCCAGGGCCTCCGCCATCGCCCGCAGTCCGGCGAGCGGGGTGCGCAGGTCGTGGGAGATCCAGGCGACGAGCTCCCGACGGGACGCCTCCAGCGAACGTTCACGCCTGCGGGAGGCGTCGAGCTTGGCGCTCGTGGCGGCCAGTTCGCGGGTGAGCGCGGCGAGTTCGGCGGTGGCGGCGCCGTGGGGCGCGGAGAAGCTGCCCCCGTCGCCGAAGTCACGGGCGGCCCGGGCCAGCGCGCGGCTGCGGTCCACGACCCACCGCCCCAGGACGAGGGCGGTGCACAGGGAGACCAGGGCCGCCATGGCGACCACGACGGTCACCACCCACAGGTCGTGCGCGGACAGGAACATCGCCCGGGCGACGGCGAGCGTGCCGGCGAGCATCGCCGACACCGTCACGGCGGCCACCACGGCCAGGGAGACCGCGACCGAGCGGTGGCGGACGAGGCGGAGCACGACCGCTCCGCCGAGTCCGGCCAAGGCGGCTCCGGCCAGCGCGAACGCGGCGATGAGCAGGACGTCCTTCATCCTTCGGTGCCCTCCGGCTCGAAGCGGTAGCCGACGCCCCACACGGTCTGGATCAGGGTCGGCCGGGCCGGGTCGTCCTCGATCTTGGCGCGCAGGCGGCGGACGTGGACGGTCACGGTGGAGAGGTCGCCGAAGTCCCAGCCCCACACCCGGCGCATCAGATCCTCCCGGCCGTGCACCGTGCCGGGGTGCTCCACGAAGTACGCCAGGAGGTCGAACTCCCGCAGGGTGAGCGCGAGTTCCGCGCCGGCGCGGGTGGCCCTGCGATGGGCGGGGTCGACGGTCAGGTCACCGGCGCGCAGCACGGCCCGGGGCGCGTCCGGCGCCGCCGCGCGAGCGCGGCGCAGCACGGATGCGACACGCAGGACGAGTTCGCGTGGGCTGAACGGCTTCGTGACGTAGTCGTCCGCGCCCACTTCGAGCCCCGTGACGCGGTGCTCCTCGTCGCCGCGCGCGGTCAGCATGATCACCGGCACGGGTCCCGCGCTCCGCAGCCGACGGCACACCTCGAGGCCGTCGAGACCGGGCAGCATCAGGTCGAGGACGACGAGGTCGGGCCACCGCGTCCCGGCCCTGTGCAAGGCGTCGAGGCCGTCGGCCGCCTGCTCGACGGAGAAGCCGGCCCGTTCCAGGTAGCCGGTGACGACCTCGGCGACCGTCGGATCGTCGTCCACCACCAGGATCCTGCCCCCGCTCCCGGGGGCGCCGCGCTCGCTCATGGCGGACAGCCTCGCATCCGTCCCCGCGCGGCGGCCACGGCCACATGGGCGGACGCGGCACGCCGTCCGCGTTTCGTAAGGACTTCCACGCCCCCCGGGCGCTCCGGGATTCCTACGGTGAGAGCCGTGACCACCATGACCGTAGATGTCGTCCTTCCGTGTCTCGACGAGGCCGAGGCCCTGCCGTGGGTGCTGGCCCGTATCCCCGCCGGATGGCGGCCGATCGTCGTCGACAACGGCTCCACCGACGGTTCCGCCGCACTCGCGGCCGGCCTCGGGGCCACCGTCGTGCACGAGTCCCGGCGCGGCTTCGGCGCGGCCTGCCATGCCGGACTGCTCGCCGCCGAAGCCGAGTTCGTCTGCTTCTGCGACTGCGACGCCTCCCTCGACCCCGGCCTGCTGCCGGGCCTCCTGCGTCCCGTCGCCGACGGCTCCGCCGACCTCGTCCTGGGCCGTCGCCGCCCCACCGGGCGCGGCGCCTGGCCGGCCCACGCCCGGGCCGGGAACCTCGCGCTGTCCCGGCTGCTGCGCCGCCGCACCGGACTGCGGCTGCGCGACCTGGGGCCCATGCGGGTCGCACGGCGCGAGGCGCTCCTCGGTCTCGGCCTGTCCGACCGGCGCAGCGGCTACCCGCTGCAGATGGTCGTCCGGGCCTCCGACGCCGGCTGGCGGGTACGGGAGGTGGACGTGCCCTACCTCCCCCGTTCGGGCCGGTCCAAGGTCACCGGCACCTGGAAGGGCACCTGGCAGGCCGTGCACGACATGCGCCGTGTGCTGGACGAGCCGGCGCCGGTCGGCGGTGGGCGCCCGTGACCACCCTCCTCGTCATCGCGAAGCAACCCGTGCCCGGGCGGGTCAAGACCCGGCTCACTCCCCCGTTCGCCCCCGAGGAGGCCGCCGCCCTCGCCGAGGCGGCCCTCGCCGACACGCTCGCCGCCGCCGCCCGCGTCCCGGCGGACCGGCACGTGCTGGTGCTCGACGGGAGGCCCGGTGCCTGGCTCCCGGCGGGCTTCGACGTCGTACCCCAGGCGTCGGGCGGGCTCGACGCACGGCTCGCCGCCGCGTTCGCCGCCTGTGACGGTCCGGCGCTGCTCATCGGCATGGACACCCCGCAGGTCACCCCCGCCCTGCTCGCCCCGGCCCTGTGCCGGGACACGTACGACGCCTGGTTCGGGCCCGCCGCGGACGGCGGCTTCTGGGCCCTCGGCCTCGCCTCCCCCGATCCCGGTCTCCTGCTCGGCGTCCCGATGTCGCGCCCCGACACCGGCGCCGTCCAGTACGAGCGGCTGCGCGCGGCCGGACTCCGGATCGGCACCCTGCCCGTCCTGCGGGACGTGGACACCGCCGAGGACGCACGTCTCGTGGCGGCCGAGACGCCCGGGAGCCGTTTCGCCGCCCTGCACTCCGCCCTGACCGCGACGCCGGCGGGAGCGGGCGCGTGACCGCGACGACGGCCTGGCTGGCCGGACCGTACGACGACGCCCTGCGCACCGGGCGCGGCCCGCTGTTCCTGCGCCGTGACGACGGATGGCTCCTGCCTCTGGAGGTCGAGCGCTGGTGCGAGGCGCCCGACCGGGCGGACCGCTCCGTCCTGGACCGCTGCCGGGGCACCGTCCTCGACGTCGGCTGCGGTCCGGGGCGGCTCGTCGCCGCACTCGCCGCCGAAGGGCGCCGCGCTCTCGGCGTCGACGTCAGTCCGGAGGCGGTCGCCCGTGCCGTCCGGCTCGGCGCTTCGGCCCTGTGCCGCTCGGTCTTCGACCCGCTGCCCGGGGAGGGCCGCTGGGACACGGTCCTGCTCATCGACGGGAACGTCGGAATCGGCGGGGATCCGGCCGCTCTGCTGCGCCGGCTGCGGCAGGTCGTGTCCCGTTCCGGCCGGGTGATCGCGGAATGCGTGCCCCTGGACGTCGACGAGCGGTGCGAGGTACGGGTGGACGACGGCCGGGGAGGGCGGGGCGCGCCGTTCCCCTGGGCCCGCGTCGGCGTGCGCGCGCTGACCGCGCACGCGGCCGTCGCGGGCTGGGCGGTGTCCGAGCGGTGGGACCTGTGGGGCCGTCGGTTCGTGACCCTCACCCGTCAGCCGTCTCCGGTGCCCCGCTGAGGACGCCGCCGTCGCCGCCGTACGAGGATCACCGCCGCGGCCACGACGGCCACCGCGGCGAGGACGAGCACGAGGTTCCGTCCGTACGGCAGCGGCAGGGCGGAGGGGTTCGGCGGCTCTCCCGGCCGGACCAGCAGTGGGAGCGTGACGAGCACCAGGCTTCCCGCCACGACCAGCGCCCCGCGCAGCACGCCCCGGTCGGAGCGCCCGACGAGCAGCAGTCCGACGGCGAGGACCAGCGGGGCGAGGATCGCGTCGTGCAGGACGAGCGCCCCGCCGAGCCACACCAGTACGCCCAGCGGGTCCCGCTGCTCGGCCACGCGCCACGCGCCGATGCCGATCAGGGCGAGCCCCAGGGCACCGGCCCCGTACCGGAGCACGCTCGCCGTCCTCACAGCACCTCCAGGCGGTGGACCCATTTGGTCTGCAGCACCCCGGGCCGGTCGGGGGCGATGATCCGGGCCGGGAAGCCGTGGTCGAGGGAGAGCGTCCGCCCGTTGAGGGCGAGGGCGAGGAGGGTGAGTGGATCCTCGGCGTACTCCGCTCCCATCTCCATCACCCGGTAGGCACCGCTCACCTCCAGGGAGGTGACGCGCACGGCGTCCCGGCCCGGCCGTCCGCCCGCCCGCTCCACCAGGTCCCGTACCCGTACGCCTTCCCAGTGGGCCTCGACGCTCCAGCCTTCGACGCAGGCGATCGGCAGACGCGCCGTGGTCCGGGGCATCGCCCGCAGCTCGGCGAGGGTGAGGGTGTACGGACGGGGTCCGGCGACCTCGAGGCGCCAGGCCCGCAGGCTCGCGGCGGCCACGCCGGCAGCGGCGGCGGTCCGGTTCACGGGCAGCCCTTGCGGGCCCTCGTCCGGATGCCGGGGCGCGAGCAGGTCGAACGCCTTGAGGGGCGTGAAGGACTGCCCCACGGTCGTCAGGGTGACCACCCCGACGGCGGCCCCCGCGCCGAGGAGCAGGGAACGGCGGTCCCGGACGTCCTCGGCGGGCAGCGCGCGCGTCCCTTCCGAGCGTCTGCCCCAATGGGCGGCGATCTCGGGGGCCTTGACCGCGATGTGCAGCAGGATCGAGCCGGTCACGACCCAGGCGACGGCGAAGTGCACGGGCACGAAGGAGAAGGGCCAGGGGTACCACTCGACGATGTTGAGCAGCCCGGTCAGCACCTGGAAGACGGCCGAGGCGACCAGGACCGCGACGGACAGCCTCTCCAGCGCGTGCCGCAGGGACCGCACCGGCGGCCACACGAACAGCCGCGGGTACACCGTCCACAGCTTCACCAGGAGCAGCACGATCGCCGCGAGGCCGGTGGCGACGTGCAGCCCCTGGGTGAGCCGGTAGCCCCACACCGGCCGGGGCGGCAGGTGGTCCGCGAGCCAGTCCGGCGGGTGCTGGAGGTAGTGGCTGACGAGGCCGGTCGCGAAGCAGACGGCGAAGGCCGCGCCGAGCCACCGGCCGACGGCGGTCGCCGTGCGCGCGTCGTGGAGACGTCCGGTGAAGGCGGGCGGGCGGAGTGCGGGCACGGCGGTCCGGCGCGGCCCGGGCGGACGGGAGGTCATGCCGTCCATGACACCGCCGCTCGCCTCCGTTCGGAGGGTCCGACACCTTACGGAATCCGAACGCCTCGACGGGTCGTCCGCCGAGCCGTGGTGCGCGCTGCCAGGCTGCGGCCATGCCTCGTGCCCGTCCGCTCGTCCTCACCGCCCTCGTCCTGGCGGCTCTGACCGCCGCCCTGGCCGCTCTGCTGCGCGGGGCTGCGCTCGGGGTCGGCTTCCTGACGGGGTACGCGGGATGCTGGGTGCTGTTCGCGGCAGCCGTGGTCGCCCTGCGCCGGGTCCCCGCCGGGGCGGTGGTCCCGCTCGTGCTCGCGGGGGCCGTCGCCGTCACCGCGACCGGACTCCTGGCCGCGCCGCGCACGAGCACGGACTCCTACCGGTACGCGTGGGACGGCCGGGTACAGGCGGCCGGGATCTCCCCGTACGACCACGCGCCCGCCGACCCGGCCCTGGCCCGGCTGCGCGACGGGTGGCTGTTCCCCGACGACGCCGCCTGTGCCGGCGGCCACGACCTCGCCCCGCTGGCCGGCGGCGGCTGCACCCGCATCAACCGGCCGGCCGTGCACACGATCTATCCGCCCGTCGCCGAGGGCTGGTTCCTGCTGGTCCATGTGCTCTCGCCGGCCGACAGCCGTCACAAGGCGCTCCAGACCGGCGCCGCCGTCCTCTCCCTCGCGGTGACCGGCCTGCTGGTCACCGTCCTGCGCCGACGCGGCGACCCCCGGCAGGCCGCCCTCTGGGCCTGGTGCCCGGCCGTCCCCGTCGAGGCCGTCGACAACGCCCATGTCGACGTCCTCGCCGTCCTGTTCTCGGTCGCCGCCCTCGCCGTCGTCGCCCGCCGCCGCGTCACCGGCGGCATCCTGCTCGGCCTCGCCGTCGCCGCGAAACTCCTGCCCGCCGTGCTGCTCCCGGGCGCGCTGTCCGGACTCCGCCGGCCACGGACGTTCCTGGCGGTCGTGGTCCCGGCGGTGGCGGTCGTCGGGATGCTCTATCTCCCGTACGTCCTGCTCTCCGACGGCTCCGTCCTCGGCTACCTGGGCGGCTACGCGCAGGAGGAGGGGTACGAAGACGCCTCGGCCGGCGGCCGGTACGCCCTGCTGCGCCTCGTCCTGCCGGACGCGTGGGCCCCGCCCGCCGTCCTGCTCGTCATGACGGCGGTGTCGCTGACCGTCTGGTGGCGCGGCGATCCCGAACGCCCCTGGCGCGGCGCCCTGCTCACCACCGGAACGGCCTTCCTCCTCCTGACCCCCGCCTACTCCTGGTACGCCCTCCTGCTCGTCGCCCTCGTCGCCCTGGACGGCCGGTGGGAGTGGCTGGGCATCGCCCTGGCCGGCGCCGTCGCCTACCTTGCGGGACCGGTGATCGGCGTCGAGTGGACGACCGGGGCGTACGGGGCCGCGGCGCTCATGATCGGCGCGGGCCGGTGGGCGCGGCGGAGAGGTCCCGGAAGGGGGGCCGTCCGGCCCTCCCCGCGCCCATGGGGTGGAGCGGAGACTGGATGCGGACACCGTTGAGGTGGCCCCGTCGAGCGCCAGGGAGCACGACATGCCCGCTTCGCACTACACCGTCGGCGACGTCATGACCCGTACCGCCGTCGCGGTCGGCCGTGACGCTCCGTACAAGGAGATCGTCGCGCTCATGGACGAGTGGAAGGTGAGCGCCCTGCCGGTCCTCGAAGGGGAGGGACGCGTCGTCGGCGTCGTCTCGGAGGCGGATCTTCTGCCGAAGGAGGAGTTCCGGCTCGACGAGCCGCGCCCCGACGAGGTCGCCGAGGCGGCCAAGGCCGGAGCCCTGCGGGCCGGGGAGCTCATGTCGAGCCCGGCCGTGACCGTCCACCCGGACGCCACCCTCGCCGAGGCGGCCCGGATCATGGCCAAGCGGAGGGTGAAGCGCCTGCCCGTGGTCAACGGCCTCGGGATGCTGGAGGGGGTCGTCAGCCGGAGCGACCTGCTCAAGGTGTTCCTCCGTACGGACGGCGAGATCGAGGAGGAGATCCGTCGTTCCGTCCTCGGCGAGTCGGCTGTCCCGGCGGAGCTGGAGGTCTCCGTGCGGGACGGCGTGGCCACGCTGCGCGGTGCGCTCGCCGACCGCTCGCTGGTACCGCTGCTGGCCCGCGCCGTGCGGGCGGTGGAGGGTGTCGTCGACGTGCGGATGCGTCTCGGCGCCCATGAGGACGCCGGATGACGGACAATCCCTGTGGGGGCGGGTACGAGCCCACCGACCGCAGGGATCGCCATGTCCGATCTGCCGACAGCCGCCACGCGCACGCGGGTCTTCCTCGTCGACGACCACGAGGTCGTCCGCCGGGGCCTGCGTGACCTGATCGACGACGAGCCGGACCTGGAGGTGGTCGGGGAGGCGTCGACGGTGGAGCAGGCCCTGGCCCGGGGGCCCGCGCTGCGGGCGGACGTCGCGGTCCTCGACGTGAGGCTGCCCGACGGCGACGGGATCTCCCTGTGCCGGGAGCTGCGCTCCCGGATGCCCGAGCTGGCCTGTCTGATGCTGACCTCGTTCGACGACGAGGACGCCCTGCTCGACGCGATCATGGCGGGCGCCGCCGGGTACGTGCTCAAGCAGATCAAGGGCTCCGACCTCGTGTCGGCGGTACGGACCGTGGCCACGGGGCAGTCGATGCTGGACCCCGCCACCACCGCCCGGCTGATGCGCTCGCTCCGGGACCCCGAGGCGGCGAAGCCGCCCGAGGACGAACGGCTCGCGGTGCTGTCCGAGCGGGAGCGGTCCGTACTCGACCTCATCGGCGAGGGGCTCACCAACCGGCAGATCGCCAAGCGGCTCTATCTGTCGGAGAAGACCGTCAAGAACCACATCTCACGGCTGCTCGGCAAGCTCGGCGTCGAACGCCGCGTGCAGGCCGCCGTCATCGCCGCTCAGGCACACGAGCACGACGCCGAGGAGAAGTAGGGGGTCTCACAGCGATCTCTGCGGTGATCTCGCAGTGATCTCACGGCGATCTCACGATGAAGGGGGGGGGCTCACTCCCGGATCTCACGGTGAAGGGGGCTCACCCCCGGATCTCACGGTGAAGGGGGCTCACCCCCGGATCTCACGGTGAAGGGGGCTCACCCCCGGATCTCACGGTGAAGGGGGCTCACTCCCGCTCGTCCGGGAGCGGGATCCGCCACTCCAGGACCGTGCCGCCGCGCGGCTCCCCTCTCGCGTGGACCGAGAGGGTGCCGCCCAGCCGCTCGGCCCTCTCGGAGAGGTTCCGCAGTCCGCTGCGGGCGCCGTCCGGCCCGATGCCGGTGCCGTCGTCGCTCACCGTCACCGCCAGCACGCCGTCGTCGGCGACGACCGACACCTCCGCCCGGTGGGCCCGCGCGTGGCGGGCCACATTGGTGAGTGCCTCACCGACGACCGCGATCACCTGCTCGGCCGCGTCGGGGGGCACGTCCGTGTCGAGGAGGCCCTCCATGCGCAGGGCCGGCGCGAATCCGAGCGTGTTCGCGGCCTCGTCGACCGCTCTGACCACACGGTTCCTGAGCTTCGGTGCTTCGGAGACCTCATGCTCCCGGAGGCCGAAGATGGTCGACCTGATGATCTTGATGGTGGCGTCCAGGTCGTCGATCGCCCGTGTCAGACGGTCCCTGGCCTCCGGGTGCTCGACGAACCGACGGGCGCTCTGCAGCGTCATGCCGGTGGCGAACAGACGTTGGATCGCGAGGTCGTGGAGGTCACGGGCGATCCGGTCGCGGTCCTCCAGCAGCACCACCTGCTCGGTGTCCCGGCGGCGGTCGGCCAGTTCGAGCGCCAGGGCCGCCTGCCCCGCGAATCCGGGGAGGGCCGTGATCTCCAGGCCGCTGAACGGGGGACGCCCGTGCCTCCGCGCGAGGATCAGCACCCCGCTCAGCCGCTCCTTGGTGCCGACCGTGACGGCCACCGCCGGCCCGAAACCCTTCCACCGTTCGGGCTGGACCCTGATGCGGGGCTCGTTCTCGACGTCGCCGACCGTGAGCAGGCCCTTCTGCGCGAGGGCGGCCTCGGCCAGGGTTCCCTCACTGGTCGGCAGGACGACGCCCCGGTGCGCCTCGGCCCCCTCACCGCTGGCGAGCGAGCCCTTCAGCTCACCGCCGGCACCCACCAGGTAGAAGACCCCCATGTCGGCGGCCGCGATGTCCACGGCCTGCTCCAGCATCCCGTCGAGCACCTCGGTCTCCTCCGCGCCGGACAGGAGGGCGTTGGTCAGGTCGGAGCTCGCGGAGAGCCAGCGCTGCCTGAGGCGGACCTCCTCGTAGAGGCGGGCGTTCTCGATGGCGATGCCTGCCGCGACGGCCAGCGTCGTCACGACCGCCTCGTCCTCGGCGTCGAAGTCGGCCCCTCCCCGCTTCTCCGTGAGATAGAGGTTGCCGAACACCTCGTCGCGGACGCGGATCGGGACGCCGAGGAACGAGTGCATCGGCGGATGGTGGGGCGGAAAACCGTACGACGCGGGGTGCTCGGAGAGCTCCGGGATCCGCAGCGGCACGGGGTTGCGGATGAGCTCGCCCAGGATGCCGTGCCCGGACGGCAGTGCCCCGATCCGCTGCCGTACGTCGTCGTCGATGCCGATGGGCAGGAACTGCGAGAGCTTCCGGCCCTCACCGATGACGCCCAGGGCTCCGTACTCGGCGTCCACCAGGGTCACGGCCGCCTCGACGATGCCGCGCAGCACCTGGCGGAGGTCCAGCTCGCGGCCCACCGACATGACGGCTTCCAGCAGCCCGTTGAGCCGGTCCCTGGTGCCCCGCACCTCGTCGATGCGCGCCTGGAGCTCGTCGAGCAGCTCGTCGAGTCGCAGCCGCGGAAGCCTGGTGTCCGCCGGCCCCGGCTCCTCGTGTTCCATCGCCACCTCCGGGCACGCCCCACGCGCGCTCCTCGCCTGACGGGCACATCTTCACGGTAGTTTCCGTGCCCGGAACGCTCCAGCCGGGGCGGTGCCTGTCATGACGTGGTCCCGTGTCCGGGCCCTTGCCGGGGCACGAGCTCCACGGGGCAGTGGGCATGCTGGAGGAGGCCGAGCGTGATCCGTCCGAGGGTGGGGCCGAGGTAGCCGGGCGACCGTCGCCCTCCGGCGACGACGAGGCCGGCGTCGTGCGTCGCCTCGACGAGGGCTCCGGCGACGCTGTGGCTCTTCTGGCCGTCGGCCTGCACGGTGAGGTCCGGAAACTCCTCCCGGACCCGGTCCAGGATCGAGGACAGCGGGCGTACGTGCTCCCGGGCGGCCTCCTCGCCACCGCGCACCATCGCCCGTGAGCCGACGGACAGCCCCAGGCCCCAGATGTGCAGCAGCCGCAGCGGAACCCCGCGCAGCGCGGCCTCGCGGGCCGCCGCACGGGCACAGCCCACGTCGGCCTCGTCCCGTACCGCCGTCAGGACGACACGCCCCTCGGCGGCCTCCGTGTCCCCCCGCACCACGACGACGGGTGTGGTCGCGGCGGCCGCGACCTCGAGACCGACCGATCCGAGCAACAGGGAGGAGAAGCCTCCGAGCCCCCGGTGCCCGACGACGATCGTGCCGCTCAGGGCGGCGGCTCGCCGCAGCCGGTCGGGGGCCGGGCCCTCGGTGAGTTCCTCGACGACCGTGAGCCCGGGGTGGCGCGCCGTGATCTCCTGGGCGGTCCGGTCGAGCAGTTCCCGCCCTGCCCGGCGGGTCCCGGTGATCTCCTCCCGGGACAGGAACGGGCCCGGTGCGTCCGTGTCCGTCGCATGAACGAGGCAGAGGGTGCTCCCCCGCAGGGCCGCCTCCGCCGCCGCCCACATCACCGCCTTCCGCGCGGACGGTGATCCGTCGACGCCGACCACGACCCGGCCGAGGCCGGGACGGGCTTTGGTGCCGTCCATGACTCCTCCTCCCACGGTCCGGGGGACTGCTTCCACCGTCGCAGCCGGTCCCGGGCGGCCGGAGGGCCGCTGGGGCCAATGACGGGGCCGAAGGTCCCGACCGGTCGGGGCGGCGGGCGGACCGGCGGTGACGAGCCCGTTCGGTCCTGACGGTGGACCATTCGGCCCTCCCCGGCCCCGGGCGCGCGGTGGAGGGTGGGTGACGCGGGACAGCACACCGTCCGAACCCTCGCCCTCGAAGAGGAGGCGCGGCGATGAAGCACATGAAGGTCGGCGGCCTGATGACCGACGACGTGGTCTCCGCCGTCCCCGGGACACCGTTCGGACAGGTGGCGAGGTCGCTCGCCGAGCACGACATCAGCGCGGTCCCCGTGGTGGACGAGGACGACCACGTCGTCGGCGTCGTGTCCGGGAGCGACCTGCTGACCCGCCACGAGCTGACCGTGCGGGACCTGATGACCACGCCGGCCGTCACGGTGCACGCCGAGGAGACGGTGGCGGACGCGGCGCGGCTGATGGTGCGCCGCGGAGTCGAGCGCCTTCCGGTCGTCGACGAGGAGGAACGGCTGGTGGGCATCGTGACCCGCCGTGACCTTCTCCGCGTCTACCTCCGCCCGGACGCGGAGATACGGCGGCGCATCCGTGAGGACGTCCTCACGGATGCCATGGACCTGCCGGGAGACGCGGTGGACGTGCACGTCCTCGACGGCGTGGTGACGCTGGGGGGCCGCGTCCGGCGGCGGAGTCAGGCGCGGATGCTCGTCGGACTCGCCGAGCGCGTGGACGGCGTCGTCGCGGTCGTGGACCGGCTGTCGTTCCACGAGGACGACGCCCGGCTCGCGCCCTCCACCCGGACTCCGCACGACATCTCCCGGTGACTCACCACAGACAGGACGAACCGTGACTACCACCGCTCTGACCCGACCGCTCGTGACGTCGCTGGTCGAGGACGCCGTCACGGCCCCCTCGATGCACAACGCACAGCCGTGGAGCTTCGTCGCCAGGACGGAGGCCGGCGTCATCGAGCTGCACGGCGATCCGCTGCGCGGCATGCCGCACGAGGATCCCGACCACCGCGCCCTCCACCTCGGCTGCGGCGCCGCCCTGTTCGGTCTGCGGGTCGCCGCCGCGTACCGGGCCCTGCGTCCGGTGGTGCGGCTGCTGCCCTCCCCGGACGATCCCTGGCACCTCGCCGACGTGCGGTTCGACGGTTCCGAGGACGCCGACAGCGATCTGGGCTCGTTGCACGGTGCTCTGGCGCGGCGGCACACCAGCCGCTTCCCCTTCACGGAGGAAGTGATCCCCTCCGAGGTGATCGACGGCCTCCGGGCCGCGGCCCTGCTGGAGGGCTGCCGGCTGGTCGTACCGGGGGAATGGCACACCGACACCGTCATGGGCCTCGTCCACGCATCCGAACTGTTCGAGGCGGCGGACGAGGCCGTACGCGCGGAGATCGCGGCCTGGACACGCACCGGCGCGGCCGGTGAGGGCCCCGCCACCGAAGGCATCCCCGCGTACGCCCTCGGCCCGCGGCAGTACGACGTGACCTCCCCGGTCAGGGACTTCGGCGCTTCCCGGCAGGTGTCCGGCCGCGGGTCGGCGCGCTTCGAGAAGAGGCCTCGGATCGTCCTGCTCGGCACGGTCGAGGACACCCCGGAGGACTGGCTGAGGGCCGGCCAGGCACTGCAGCGCGTCCTCCTCCAGGCCACCCTCGACGGCCTTGCCACCTCGCTCATGTCCCAGCCGCTGGAATGGCCCGAACTCCGTGCCGACGCCCGCGATCCCGCCTCGACGATCGGCTTCGTCCACATGGTGATCCGCCTGGGCTACGGCCCGACGGGCCGGGCCACGCCGCGCCGGCCCGTCGCCGAGGTGCTCGCCTTCGGCTGAGCAGCCCCGCGGTACGCCTTCCGAAGGAGGAGCCATGTCCGAGGCAGCCCCGAACCCCGCTCCCACGACGCCACGACCGGCGCTGCTCAGCTTCCTGGGCGGGGTGGGCACGGTCACGGGCAGCAAGTTCCTGGTCGAGAGCGACCGTGCGCGGATCCTCCTCGACTGCGGCCTCTTCCAGGGTTTCGCGGCCCTGCGCCGACGCAACCGGGAGCGGTTCGCCCGCGACGCCACGGACGTCGAGGCCGTGGTCGTCACCCATGCCCATCTGGACCACTGCGGCTACCTGCCCCGCCTGGTCCGGCAGGGCTTCCGTGGACCGATCCTCGCCAGCGCCCACACGGCCCGGCTCGCCGGAATCGTGCTGCGCGACAGTGCGCACCTCCAGATGGAGGCGGCCCGTCACGCCGACGAGCACGGCTGGTCGAAGCACCGCCCGGCCAAGCCGCTGTACGACGACTCCGACGTCGAGAAGACGCTGTCGTTCCTGGACCCGGTGCCGGTGGGCGCCGAGGTGGAGATCATGACCGGAACCAGGCTCAGACTCCATCACGGCGGGCACATCCTGGGCTCCGCGTGGGCGCACCTGACCCTGGAGGACGGCCACACCCTGGCCGTCTCCGGAGACCTCGGCCGGCCCGGGCACCCGCTGCTGCTGCCGCCGGAGCCCTTCTCGGGCGCCGACGTCCTGCTCATGGAGTCCACCTACGGCGACCGCCGGCACGATCCGGAGTCCGCCCGCTCGGAGTTCTCCTCCGTCGTCACGCGCACCCTCGCCCGCGACGGCACCGTCGTCATCCCGGCTTTCGCGATCGACCGCACCGAGGTGGTCCTGCACGAGCTGACGCGGCTGCGCGAGACGGGCGTCCTGCCCCGGTCGGTCCCCGTGTACGTGGACAGCCCCATGGCCCTGGCCGCGCTGGACGTCTACCGTGACGCCGTCCGCGAGCGCTCGGCCGAGCTGAGGCCGGAGATCCTGGCCCGGGGCGCCGCCGCGCTGAGCCCCGAGCCCTTCCTCGCCGCCAGGACGGTCCAGGAGTCCATCGACATCAACAGCGCGCACGGCCCCGCGGTCATTGTCTCCTCGGCCGGCATGGCCACCGGCGGCCGCGTCCTGCACCACCTGCGCCGGCTGCTCCCGGACCCGCGGAACGCGGTCGTCATCGTCGGCTTCGCCGCCGCCGGCACCCGGGCGCGGGACCTGGTCGACGGGGCCAGGACGCTGAAGATGTTCGGCGAGTACGTGCCCGTACGGGCCGAGGTCGCCGATGTCCCCCACTTCTCGGCCCACGCCGACGCCGGACAGATCGTCGACTGGCTGCGGGCCGCCCCTCCCCCGCACACCACCTACCTCGTCCACGGTGAACCGGCCGCGTCCGCCGCCCTGCGCGACCGGATCGACCGCGAACTGGGCTGGACGGCCGTCGTCCCCCGCCCGGGGGAGGCCGTCCTGGTCCGCTGAGGAGAGCGTCATGAGCACGAGGCCGTTCACCGTCGCCGACGTGATGACCAGGAAGGTCGTCGCCGTCCTGCCCGACGCGCAGTTCAAGGAGATCGTCACCGCCATGGAGCGGTGGAAGGTGACCGCCGTGCCCGTGGTCGAGGGCGAGGGACGCGTCGTCGGCGTGGTCTCCGAGGCGGATCTGCTCCTCAAGGAGGAGTTCCACGACCGCCGCGTCGGCCTCGTCGAGCAGATGCGACGCCTCGACGCCACCGGCAAGGCCGGCTCCCGCCGTGCCGGGGACCTGATGACCTCGCCGGCCATCACGGTCCGTCCCGAGGCGTCCCTGCCCCAGGCGGCCCGGATCATGGCGGCCCACCGCGTCAAGCGACTGCCGGTCGTCGACACGAGCGGCACCATCCAGGGCATCGTCAGCCGGGCCGACCTCCTCAAGGTCTTCCTCCGCCCGGACGAGGACCTCGCCGCCGAGGTGCGGCGCGATGTCGTCGAGCACCTGTTCCCGCTCTCCCACCGTCAGGTGGACGTCCGTGTCGAAGCCGGTGTCGTGACCCTGTCCGGCCATGTCCGCGACGACGCGCTCGCGGCCCGTCTGACACGCGCCGTCGAAGGGGTGGTGGACGTACGGTGCCGACTCACCGCCCGGGCCGGAAGCGGGTGATCCTGGAAGGTGGGACCGACGTCGACCTCCGGACGCACGCAGACGACGACCTGCCGAGGAAGTGACGATCATGAACACCCCGGGCACCTCGTACGCTCCCGTGGCGGTGACGGCCGAACTCGACGAACGGCTGTCACGCTGGCTGTGGCTGGTCAAGTGGATCCTGGTGATCCCCCACTGGATCGTGCTGGTCTTCCTCTGGATCGCCTTCCTCGTCGTGACGGTGATCGCGTTCTTCGCCGTCCTCTTCACCGAGCGCTACCCACGGGCCCTCTTCGACTTCAACCTCGGCGTACTCCGCTGGTCCTGGCGCGTCTCGTACTACGCGTACGGCGCACTCGGCACCGACCGCTACCCGCCCTTCAGCCTCGGCGCGGAACCCGGCTACCCGGCCCGGCTCGACATCGCCTACCCGGAACGGCTCTCCCGCTCCCTGGTCCTGGTCAAGTGGTGGCTGCTCGCCGTCCCCCACTACCTGGTGCTCGCCTTCCTCAGCGGGGGCATGCGCGCCGGCTGGTGGAGCGGCGGCCTGATCACCCTGCTCACCGTCATCGCGGGCTTCGCCCTGGCCTTCACCGAACGGTATCCGCGCGACCTGTTCGTGCTCGTCGTCGGGCTGAACCGCTGGGTCCTGCGCGTCGCGGCCTACGCGAGCCTGATGACCGACGTCTACCCGCCCTTCCGCCTCGACCAGGGCGGCACGGAGCCGGTCCGGAGCACCGTCGGGTGACCGCCGTGGGCGGCGAGGACTCCTCGCTCAGAGGAAGAGCGCCGACACTCTGACGGTCTGCACGGGACGCCCGGGACGCCCGTTGGTTCCCTCCACCGGCTGCCGGCGGTTCCCGGCACGTGCGGGCAGCGCGTCCCCCGTGGCCGCCCCCCGTGTGCCGCTCCGGGCCGACGACCCGGTCTTCTGTGCGACGCGGTGCCGTGTCTTTTTGGGCATGGTCACTCCTCTCTCCGTCCGGTGCCGCTCGCACCTCGGATGCGCCACATGCTGCTCACCCCTCCGTGGACCCGGGGGGACGGCCGGCACGTCGTTCTTCCATTGCACCGTCCCGCTCCGGAAGCGGCGCGCCCAGGGGAAGGGGCACGGTGATCAACGGGCACTGCGCGCGGTGCAGCAGCCCGCGGACCGTCGAGCCCAGCCGTCCCCGACGGCCGACGACCAGGGCGAGGGACTCCCGGGAGGTCAGGCCGAGCTGCTCGACCGGGTGCCCCCGGAGGACCTCCGCGGTGACGCGGACGTCCGGATGCCGCTCCGCCCAGCCCGCGACGGACTCGGACAGCAGCCGCCGACGCTCGGCGAGCTCTTCCTCCACGTCACCGTGCGCGCGGAACGAGCGGGGCCTGACCCACACCGCACGGAGCCGCGCCTCCCGGAGGCTCGCCTCCTCGACCGCGAAGGCGACGGCTTCCCCGCAGGTCCTGCTCCCGTCCACACCGACGACGAGGGTCGGGGGGGCGAAGCGCGGTGTGCTCCGGGGCCCGGACCACGACGACAGGACAGTCGGCGTGCGCCGCCAGCGGAACGACCACCGATCCCCGGCCCGGTGTCCCGGCGGCCCTGCCCAGGTGGCGCGAGCCCACGACGGCGATCGCCGCGCGTGCCGTCCTGGCCAGCAGCACCGTGGCCGGGGGCCCGATGACGAGCTCGGTCGCGGTCCGCAGTCCCCCGTGCAGCTCCCGTACGAGGTCCTCCAGGTTGGCCAGCGCCGACTCCGCACGGATCCGCACGCTGCCCTGGCGGGCGAGCGGGTCGTACCCGATCCGGTCGTGCCCGGTCGGCACGGCCGCGACCAGGCGCAGGGGCAGTCCGCGGCGGGCCGCCGCGTCGGCGGCCCAGATCAGCGCCGGGATCGACAGCTCGTGAGGATCGACGCCCAGCAGTACGTCGCTCATGGTTCCCCGGCCGGCTTCATGACGGAGAGCGGGACGATCTCCACCGGGCAGTGGGCGTGGTGGATCAGCGTGTGGGCGACGCGCCCCAGGGACGGTCCGACGCCCAGCGGACGACGGTCGCGGCCCATCACGATCAGGTCGGTGTGGCCGCTCGCCTCGACCAGGATGCCGGGGGTACTCGTCCCCGGCTCCACGTGGTGCCCGACGATGAGATCCGGGTGGACGGCGCGGACGCGGTCGGCGAGCGCCTTCACCTCGTGGACGCGCTGCCTGGCGATCCCGTCGAGGTCGTCGAGCATGGTCGCGACGCTGCCGATGTGGGCGAACACGTTCCAGACGCTCACGATGCGCAGAGCCGCCTTGCGGGCCTCCGCCTCGGCGGCCGCCAGGAGCAGCCACCCCAGGTCCTCCGCGTCGTGCACGGCCGCCGTCACCGATCCGGTGTCCGGGAGCTCGCCCTCCCCGCGTACGACGATCACGGGGACCTCCGCCCGGGCCGCCACGCCCAGACCGACGGAGCCCAGCATGAGGCTGGAGAAGCCGCCGAGCCCCCGGTTGCCCACCACGATCGTGCCCCGGTGCCCGGCGGCGGCCCGGAGTCCGGCGACCGGTTCCTGACGGCTCAGTTCCTTCGTGACCGTGAGGTCCGGGAAACGTTCCTGGACCGCGCTCGCGGTCCCGGTCAGCAGGTCGCGGCCCGCTTCCCGCACGGCCCGAAGCGTCTCGGCGTTGGCGTAGAGGGCCCTGCGGTCGGTGTCGGCGGCGTGCACGAGACGCAGCGGCCGTCCTCGGCGGTCCGCCTCGGCGGCGGCCCACAGCGCGGCCGTACGCCCGGAGGGGGAGCCGTCGATCCCGACGACGACGTGGCCGAGCTCCGGCCGGACGGGGATGTCGCTGTTCATGGTTCCACCTCCGCAGAACGTCCGGGGCTCGGGACCGCGTCCCGAGAGGGGGCGACACCTCCCACGCTGTCACCGCGGCGGGACTTCGCGGGATGGGCCGTTCGGTCCCTTCGCGACCTGCCCGGCCCCTCCCGGCGGGTGCGAGCGGCCCGCACCCCGTCCGGGGACGGGTCGTCACCCGTCTCCCTCCGTGCTCTCCGCGCGCCGCTGCGGCACGACGGCGACCGGGCACGAGGCGTGGTGCAGGGCGCGGTGGGCGACCCTGCCGAGCTCCAGACCGACGAGTCCGTCCCGCCTCCGTGCCCCGATGACCAGGAGGTCGGCGGCGGCGGAGCGCTCGGTGAGCACCTTGTGGGCGGGGCCCTCGACCGAGCTCCTGCGCAGCCGCACCCGGGGATGCTCGGCCGCGGCGGCCTCGAGGGCCTTGTCGAGCAGCTCGGAGGACTCCTCCGTGAAGTAGGCGCCCCCGGCGCGCCGCATCAGCAGGTGGTCGGCGGGTCCGTGCGCCGGCTGTCGCCAGGCGCGGACGACATCGAGTTCCGCGTCCCGGACCGCCGCCTCGCGGAAGGCGAACCGTACGGCCGGCGAGTCCACGTCGTGCTCTCCGATGCCGAGCAGGACGCGCCCGTGGCGTGCCTCCAGGGCGTGCCGGTCCCCTCTGACGACGACGACCGGGCCGTGTGCCCGGGCGGCCACGACGAGGCTGACGGATCCGAGCAGAAGCTCGGCGATGCCGCCGCGCCCTCGGGACCCGAGGACGAGCATCGCGCTGTCCTGTCCCTCCCTGAGCAGCGCGGTGGACGGGTCCTCGGCGATGACGTCCGTGGTGAGGGTGAGGGCGGGTGCGCGGCGCCGCGCGCGTTCGGCGGCGGTGCCGACGGTGTTCTCGGCGAGGACCTGGCCGGAGGGCCGGTCCGTGCTCCGGGCCGGTGCGACGCCCTCGTACCGCTCCCACAGCGAGGCATGGACGATGCGCAGGGGAAGCGCGTGCCGTACCGCCTCGTCGACGGCCCAGTCCACGGCCGAGAGACTGGCGTCGGACCCGTCGACTCCTACCACCAGGGGCCACTCCATCGTGCCCACCGCCTTCCAGGTCATGAGGTGTCCTGCTGCCACGCTCGCACCGATCGGGGCCGGCCGGGTAGGGCTGGTCGGTCCCGGGAGCACCGGAGGGCCCCGGCCCTTGATGGGGGCGAACAGTCCCGGAAGGGGACCGTTCGGCACTGCCCCTGCGCGGTCTCCGCCCAGCAGGGTGAGGACTACCGGGTCCGCGCGCGGAAGGAGAAGGTGATGCGTCACCGCAGGATCGACCGGCTGATGACGCGTGACGTGGTGAGCGTCCGCGGCGACACCCCGTTCAAGGAGGTCGCCCGCGTGCTCTCCCGGCACCGGGTGACCGCCGTTCCCGTCCTGGGCGGTGACGGCCGGGTGGTCGGGGTGGTGTCGGAGGGGGACCTGCTCCGCAAGACCGCCGACCAGACCGCCGCGCCGGACGGTCTGCCGGCCGTGCCGGGCCTGGAGGCGTGGGAGCGGGCGAAGGCCGAGGGGACGCGGGCCGAGGAGCTGATGTCCGCACCCGCCGTGTGCGCCCGTCCGGAGTGGACCGTGGCGGAGGCGGCGCGGCTGATGGAGGTCCAGGGCGTCAGGCGGCTCGTCGTGGTCGACGCCGAGGACCGGCCGGTGGGCATCGTGAGCCGCCGCGACCTGCTGGGCGTCTTTCTCCGTGAGGACGACGACATCCGCCGGGAGATCGTCGAGGACGTGCTCGGCGACACGCTGCGTCTGGAACCGGGCGCGCTCACCGTCGAGGTGCGCGACGGCCGTGTGGAGCTCGGCGGGAGCCTTCCCTTCCGGCGCATGATCCCGGCGATCGAGCGCATGTGCGCGACCGTCGACGGCGTGGTCTCGGTCTCCGTCACCCGCCTCGTCTACGACGTCGACGACACCGGACAAGGAGGTGGACGGTCATGACGCGGAGCATCGTGGTCGGCCTGGACGGCACGGAACAAGCGCGAGCAGCCGCGGAGTGGGCGGCCGAAGAGGCCCTGTTGCGCGGCACGGGCGTGCATCTGGTGTACGCGAAGGAACCGGTACCGGAGGCCGTGCTGTCGCTCGTGCCACGGGAGTCCGAGGACGCGTGGGCCGGGGAGATGGTGGCGGGCGTCGCCGGTGCGCTGCGGGAGCGTCGTCCCGGCCTGTCGGTGACCACCGCTCTGCTGCCCGAGGGTCCCGTGCCGGGTCTGCTCGCCGCGGCCGGGGAGGGCGAGTTGCTGGTCCTCGGCTCACGGGCCCTCGGCAGCGTGGCCGGCTATCTGATCGGTTCGGTCGGCCTGACGGTCGCCGGTGCCGTCGAGCGGCCCGTCGTCCTGGTGCGGGCGGGCGGCGGCGCGGCCACGCCGACGGGCCCGGTCCTGGTGGGGACCGATGTGCGGCAGCCCGTGGACGCCGTCCTGGGGTTCGCCTTCGAGGAAGCCGCCCGGCGCCGTTCCCCGGTCCATGCCGTGTACGCGGAGCAGCTTCCGCTGTTCGCGGGGCTGGGACCCGCCATGGTCCCGGACATCCGCCCTGCCGTGGCCCCGGAGATCGAGCGCTCGCTGGAGGACCTCCTCGATCCCTGGCGCGCGAAGTACCCCGAGGTCGGGACGGCCGCCCGTGTGGTGGTCGGATCGGCGGGTCTCGAACTGGTCCGGGCCGCCGGGGACGCCGCGCTCATCGTGGTCGGCCGGCGCAACCGCCGTTCCACCCTCGGCGCACGCATCGGCAGCGTGGCCCACGCGGTGCTGCACCACAGCCCCGTCCCCGTGGCTCTCGTGCCCCACGGCTGAGTCTCTCGTGCCCCACGGCCGCGTCCGGTGCCGGTCAGTCGCCGGACGCCGTCGGCCGCAGCCGTACCGCCGTGACCTTGTACTCCGGGCACGAGGCCACGGCGTCGGCGTGCTCCGAGGTGAGGGAGTTGACGCCGTCGGCCGGGAAGTGGAACGCGCAGAAGACCTGCCCGGGAGCGAGTTCCGTCCCGACGCGGGCGACGAGCTCTGCCTGTCCGTGGCGGCTCTCGACGGTGACCGGGGTGCCGTCCCGGACTCCGAACCGGGCGGCGTCGTCCGGGTTCAGGTCCAGGCGCTCGTACGCGTCGAGAAGGAGGTTGCCACCGCGGCGGGTCATGCTCCCGGAGTTGTAGTGGGCCCAGCGGCGCCCGGTGACGAGCAGCAGCGGATAGTCCCGGTCCGGCTCCTCGCCGGGCGGCAGATACGGGGCGGCCGACAGCTGGGCGCGTCCGTCGGGCGTGGCGAACTCCTGTGTGTACAGGGTGGCTTCGCCCGGCCGGTCCGGTGCGGGGCAGGGCCAGGGCACCGCCCCTTCCCGGTCGAGCCGCTCGTGCGAGAGACCGGCGAAGAGGGGGGTCACCCGTCCGCACTCCGCGAGAGCGGCCGCCGGGGTGGGGCAGCGCAGTTCGGCGCCGAGGGCGTCGGCGACGGCGTGCACGACCTCGAAGTCGGAGCGCGCCGTTCCGGGGGGAGCCACCGCCTGCCGTACGCGCTGGAAGCGGCGGTCGAAGTTGACGAAGGTGCCGTCCTTCTCCAGCCAGGAGGCCACGGGCAGGACGACATCGGCGTGCCGGGCGGTCTCGCCGAGGAAGAGTTCGTCGACCACGACGAGCGGGCAGGCGTCGAGGGCCTCGGCCACGCGCCGGCTGTCGGGGTCGGTCGCGCACACGTCCTCGCCGATGATCCACAGCGCCCGTAGCCGTCCTTCCCGGGCCGCCGCGAACATCTCGGGGATGCGCATCCCCGGCCGTTCGGGGACCGGCCTGCCCCACACCTCCTCGGCCCGGGCGCGGGCCTCGGGATCGGTCACGCGGCCGTAGCCGGGGAGCAGATCGGGCAGGGCGCCCATGTCGGAGGCGCCCTGGACGTTGTTCTGGCCGCGCAGGGGGCTGATGCCGAACCCGCGGCCGGTGCCGCCGACGGCTCCGCGCAGGATGGGGAGGTTCGCCAGGGTACGGACGCCGTCGGTGCCGTGCAGGTGCTCGGTGACCCCGAGTCCGTACAGGACGGCGGGGCGCTCCGCGCGGCCGTAGAGCCGGGCGGCCGTCCTGATGTCGGCGGCGGGGACGCCGGTGATCCCGGCGACCCGCTCGGGCGGGTGGTCGGCGAGCAGTTCGGTGAGTTCGTCCAGTCCGGTGGCGCGGTCGCGGAGGAAGTCCGGGTCGGTCATGCCTTCGTCGACGAGCACGTGGGCGAGGCCGTGGAAGAGGGCGACGTTCGTGCCGGGGCGGGGCCGCAGGTGCACGTCCGCGTGGCGGGCGAGTCCGACGGTACGGGGGTCGGCCACGACGAGGGAGGCGCCCGCGAGTGCCCGCCGCAGGAGGCGGGCGCCGACGACGGGGTGGGCCTCGACGGGGTTGGCGCCGACGACGAGGAGGCAGTCCGCCGTCTCCACGTCGTCGAAGGGGTCGGTGCCGCCGGCACGTCCGAAGGAGGCGGTGAGGCCGGCGGCGGACGGTGCGTGGCAGAGGCGGGAGCAGTTGTCGACGTTGTTGGTGCCGATGACGGTCCGCAGGAACTTCTGGACGAGGTAGTTCTCCTCGTTGGTGGCACGGGCCGAGGAGATCGCGGCGACCGCGTCGGGGCCGCCTTCTCCGATCGCGGTGCGCAGGCCGTCGGCGATCCGGGCCACCGCCTCCGCCCAACTCGCGGGCCTCAGCACTCCGTTCTCACGGAGCAGGGGTTCCGTGAGACGTTCGGCGGAGTGGAGGTACCCGTACGCGAAGCGGCCCTTGACGCAGGCGTGGCCCCGGTTGACGGGCCCGTCCCGGGCGGGGAGCACGGCGGCGACGCGGTCCTCGCGGACGACGACGTCGAGGGTGCAGCCGACGCCGCAGTAGCCGCAGGTGGTGCGTACCGGCTCGGCGGGGGCCTGCCGCGAGGTGATGCCCCGACCGGGTCCGGGCTGGGTGATCGCTCCCGTGGGGCAGGTGTCGACGCAGCCGCCGCAGGACACGCAGTCGGATTCCGCCCAGGGGCCGCCGGTTCCGGGTGCGACGACCGTGTCGGCACCGTGTCCGGTGAGGGTGAGCGCGAACGTGCCCTGGACGTCGGAGCACATCCGTACGCAGCGTCCGCACGCGATGCACAGGTCTCGGTCGAGGTGGACGTACGGGTGGCTCTCGTCCCGGCCGCGCGTGGGGTCACCGGCTGCCGTCGCCGCCGGAATCCCCAGGGTCCGGCAGGTCTCGGCGAGTTCACTGTGCGCACCGTCGGCGAGCGCGTGCGGGGCAAGCGCCGAGGCGATCAGAGCGACCGCGTCCCGGCGCAGACTCCGCACCTCCTCGTCGGCGGTGTCGACGGCGAGACCCGGTGAGGCGGGTGTGACGCAGGAGGCGACGGTCCGCCCGTCGGCGCGGACCAGGCAGGTGCGGCAGGAGCCGGCGGGGCGGAGGCGGTCGTCGTGGCAGAGGGTGGGCAGGTCGGTTCCGGTGGCACGTACCGCGTCGAGCAGCGAGGCCCCGGTGGGCACGTCGACCGGAACCCCGTCGACCTGGAGCCGGGTCATCGGTTCCATCCTTCCAGGGCCGGCCCGTAGGCGCGGGCCAGGCTGCGGACGGCGGCGGGGACACGGCGGCCGAAGGCGCAGAGACTCGCCTCGCCCATCAGCCGTGCCAGCTGCCCGTAGGACTCCCCCGGCCCCTTCCGGTCCCGCGCGAGTTCGAGCCCTCGCCGGCTGCCGACCCGGCAGGGCGAGCAGGCGCCGCAGCTCTCGTCGGCGGCGAACTCCCATACATGCCTGAGGAGTTCGTGCGGGTCGATGCCGTCGTCGAAGGCGACCGTGCCGGCGTGACCGAGGGCGGCGCCGTGCTCGGCGAGAGCTGCGGTGGTGAGGGGGACGTGGAGCGCGTTCCCGGCGAGGAAGCCGCCGAGGGGGCCGCCGATCTGGAGGGCGACGAGTTCGCGGCCGCCCTTGAGGCCCCCGCCGTACCGGGTGACGATCTCGTCCACGGGGGTGCCGAGTTCGACCTCGTACGCCCCCGGCCGGGCGAAGCGTTCGGACAGGCACACCAGCTTGGTGCCGGTCTCGTCCGGTACGCCGCGCCGGGCGTAGGCGGTGCCTCCGTGGGCGACGATCCAGGGCACGGCCGCCAGGGTCTCCACGTTGTTGACCACCGTCGGCGCGTCCCACAGGCCGTGGTCCGTGGGGTACGGGGGCCGGGGGCGCGCACAGCCGCGAGCGCCTTCGAGGCGGGCGATGAGGGCGGTCTCCTCCCCGGCGACATAGGATCCGGCTCCCTCGGCGATCTCGACGTACGGTGCCGGACCGGCCGTCCCGGCCGAGGGGGCGAGGTCGCCCGCCTCCGCCGCGCGCTCCACCTCCCGGCGCAGCCGGGTCGCGGCCTCCGGGTACTCGGAGCGCACCAGGACGATCCCGCGCCGGGCGCCGCAGGCGAAGCAGGCCAGGGCGAGGCCCGCGAGGACGCGCTCGGGGTCCTCCTCCATGAGCAGCCGGTCGGCGTAGGAGCCGGGGTCGCCCTCGTCCCCGTTGGCGACGACGACCGTGTCCGGCCTTCCCGCCGCCGCGGCCCACTTGTCCGCCACCGGGAATCCGGCGCCGCCGCGCCCGCGCAGTCCCGAGACGCCGACCTCCTGCCGTACGTCCTCGGGCCGCAGCCCGGCCACCGCCCGGCGCCACACGTCCCGGGCGGACCGCCCTCCCAGGATCCCGGCGAGCAGGACGGGCTCCCCGGTGGTGTCGGCCGCGGGGACGCCCGGCGCGCGCGGTTCCGTCCGCCCGCCGAGCTGGTCGGCCAGGTCCGGGCCCGCGCGCGGGAGGGCGCCGTCGAGGGCGGCCGGGCCCGCGTAGCAGTAGCCGAGGCAGTGCACGGCCTGCAGCGAGGTGGCACCCGCCTCGTCGACCGTGCCCGCCGCCACGCCGAGCTCGCGTTCGACCTCCGCCAGGTGCTTCCCGCCGCGCGCGGCGAAGCACGCGGTCGCTGTGCACACCCGTACGTGCCGCTCGCCGCGCGGGGCGGCGAGATCGGCGAAGAAGGTGGCGGGGCCGAGCCCCGCGGCGGCCGGCAGTCCGACTGCCTCGGCCGCTCGGGGCGCCCAGGTCCCGGGCGCCTGCGCGGTACCCGACCTGGCGCGCTCCAGCGCGGCCGCCAGCGGTGCTCCGCGCTCCGCGTGCCGTGCGGTCAGCTCACGGAGCGCGTCTCGTCGCCCGCCCCGTTCCCCGGGCATCCGACCGCTCATGCTCCCAGGGTGGCCGGGGGCGCCCCCGGTCGCATCCCGGTCGGCCACGGGGTTCACGGTTCCGTGCCGCGCAGCGCGGCCAGCCGCCGGCGGTACTCCTCCTCGTCGATCTCCCCGCGCGCCAGGCGCTCGCTCAGGATCTGTTCGGCCGACGTGGCGGGCCGGTACTCCGGCGGGCGTTCCGCGGGACGGCCCACGGTGCGGAAGAGCATCACCGTGATGGTGATGAGAAGGCCCCAGAACAGCACCATCCCGGCCGACATGGCGAACCAGCCCCATCCGTTCATGCCGTTGCCGTACCAGAACATCATCGCCGATCACGCTCCCGGCGGCCGGACCGGGCGCGAGCCGGACACTCCGCCTCCGGTCCGTCCGACACGTCCAGGCTGCGCGGCCCGGGACGCCCCGCACAGGGCCGACCGGCCCCCCGCCGGTGGGCCGGTCGGTCACATACGCCCGGTCACGGCGGCGAAACCGCTCCGGCGGGCCTCGCGGCGACCGGGCGATTGGGCCTTTCGGCCCCTCTTCCGGACCTGGGTGGCCGTAGCCTCCCCCTTCTTCGGCAGGCTGGTATGGACGGCATGGACACCGACCGGGCGCTCCTCGTCGCCACCGGGGTACGCAAGATCTACCGCACGGGCTCCGTGGAGGTCACCGCCCTGCGCGACCTGGATCTCCTCGTGCGCCACGGGGAGATGGTGGGGGTCATGGGACCGTCCGGTTCCGGGAAGACCACGCTGCTCAACTGTCTGTCGGGGCTCGACGACATCGACGGCGGCCGGGTGGAGGTCGACGGCCACGATCTGTTCGCCATGTCCGACGCGGCGCGCACGGAGCACCGGGCCCACACCATGGGCTTCGTCTTCCAGGCGTTCAACCTCATACCGGTCTTCTCCGCGGTCGAGAACGTCGAACTGCCCCTGCTGCTGGTGGGCACCCGGCCACGTGAGGCACGGCGCAGGGCACTGGGCATGCTCGACCGGGTGGGCCTCGGCCACCGCGTCGAGCACCGGCCGAGCGAGATGTCCGGCGGCGAACAGCAGCGGGTGACCATCGCCCGCGCCCTGGCGGGCCGCCCGGCCATCGTGTGGGCGGACGAACCGACCGGCAACCTCGACAGCGCGATGGCCGACCAGGTCATGGACCTGCTGTGCGAGCTCAACGGGGACGAGGGCCAGACGATCGTCCTGGTCACCCACGACAGCGCCATCGGCGCGCGCGTCCCCCGCCTGATCCGGATGCGCGACGGGCGGCTGGTCGACGACGTCCGCCAGGCCGTCGCCACCCCGGCCGCGGCCCGCGACCTCCCTCGGGGCTGACCATGTACCCGAACCTCCTCGTCCCGCTGCTCACCGCCCTCGCGCTCGCCCTCGCGGCCCTGGTGCTGGTCGCAGTCCGGCAGCCAGTGTCACGGCGGCTGGCCTTCCGGCAGGTCGCCCGCCGGCGCACCGAGGCCGCGCTGGTGATCGGCGGGTCGATGCTCGGCACGGCCATCGTCATCGGGGCCCTGGTCGTCGGCGACACCCTGAACTTCTCCGTACGACAGGAGGCGTACCGCACCCTCGGGCCGGTGGACGAGCGCGTCGTCGCCCCTCCCGGGCCGGCCGGCCGCGCCGTCAGCGAGCGGCTGGCCGCCCTGGCGGGCGCTCCCGACGTCGACGGAGTGCTGAACGCCCGGGCGGCCCAGGCATCGGCCGTGAGCGGCACCGACGGCGGCAAGGCCGCCGAACCGCGCGTCCTGGCCTGGCAGATGGACTTCGCCGAGGCGGCGCGCTTCGGCGCGCCGGGTGGGCACTCCGGTCTCGGCGGAGCGAACCCGGAGCCCGGCCGGGTCGTGGTCAACGAGCCACTGGCCCGGTCCCTGAGCGTGGGAGCCGGTGACCCGATCACGCTGTACCTGTTCGGGGCGCCGCAGACGTACCGGGTCGAGCGCGTGGTCCCGGAGCAGGGCCTTGCCGGTGTGGGCCTGGGCGGACGACTGAACCGCGACGTGTTCCTGCCACCCGCGGCCCTCGACTCCGCCGCCCGGGCCGCCGGCGCGGAGCCCCGCTCGGTGACCTTCGTGTCCAACCGGGGCGGCGTGGAGAGCGGCGAGGCCCTGACCGACCGGGTGACCGCGGACATCCGGCAGGCTCTGGGACCGCTCGCCGGACAGACGGCGGTCGAGACGCCGAAACACACGGTCCTGCGGGACGCCCGGCAGGCCGGGGACGCGCTCGGAGCGCTGTTCCTCATGATCGGCAGCTTCAGCATCATCGCGGGCGCCCTGCTGCTGGTGAACATCTTCGTGATGCTCGGCGAGGAGCGGAAGTCCCAGATGGGCATGGTGCGGGCCGTGGGGATGAAGCGCTCGCGCCTCGTCGGTTCCTTCACCCTCGAAGGGGCCACCTACGCGTTGCTGTCCGCGCTGCCCGGGGCGGCCGTCGGGGTCGCCGTCGGCTGGGGCGTCGCGGTGGTGGCCGCGCAGATCTTCCAGGGCTGGTCGGTCGGCGGAAGCAGCCTCCGCATCGCGTTCGCCGTCACCCCCACCAGCGTCCTCAACGGACTGGCCATGGGCCTGCTCATCGCCTTCGCGGCGATCCTGGCGACCAGCGTGCGCATCAGCAGGTTCAACATCATCGCCGCGATCCGCGACCTCCCGGCGACGCCCGGACAGAGGCCGCGCCGCCGTCTCCTCGTGGTCTCCACCACCCTGGCCGTCCTGTGCGCGTTCGCGGCCGTCCCGGCCGTGGCGCGCAGCCGGCCCGAGGCGACGTACCTCCTGCCGGCGCTCGCGCTCGCCTTCGCGACTCCGGCACTGCTGCGCGTCCTCCCCCGCCACACGGTCACCTCCCTGGTGGCCGGAGCCGTGCTCGCGTGGACGCTCCTGGCCCCCGTCGTACGCCCCCGGATCTTCGACACTCCTTCCATGTCGGTGTACGTCATCCAGGGCGCCCTGGCCGCCTTCTCCGCCGTGGTGCTCGTCAGCGACAACCAGAAGACCCTGCTCCGACCCGTACGGCGGATCCTCCAGCGCCCGACGGAGGGCGGCCTCGCGGCGCGGCTCGCCGTCGCGTACCCCTTGGCCAAGCGGTTCAGGACCGGCGCGACGCTGGTGATGTACACCCTGATCGTGTTCGTCCTCGTCCTGCTGACGGAGATCTCGGGCATCCTCCGCGCGGGCGTCGACGGGGTCGTCGCCGACGCCACCGCCGGCTACTCCCTGCGGCTGGACTACAACCCGCAGGTCGCCGGCGACCGGCTCGTCCCCGACGTCCGCAGCGGTCCGTCGGCCGCCTCGATCGCCGCCGTGACACCGCTGCTCAACGCCACGGGGAGGGCCACCGATCCGGGACACCGCAGCCCTCGACCGCTCGACACCGCCGTCGTCGGCGTGCCCGACGGGGCGATCACCGGCATCACGTTCCGGGAGCGGCTGCCCGGCCTGACGAACGACGCCGCGGTCTGGCACGCTCTCGCCTCCGACCCCCGTTACGTCGTCCTCGACGGCTTCTTCGGCAGCACCGGCGGCCCCGCCGGCGACTACTACGACCCCGGCGACACCCTCACCCTGACGGATCCCCGCACGGGCCGCAGCGAACAGAAGGTCATCGCGGGCGTGCTCAGCAACGGGATGGTCTTCTACCCGGGCACCGGCGCCAGTTCGACCACCTACCCCGTGGTGACCAGCGCACAGGCGACGCGCGAGCTCTTCGGCACCCAGGCGCAGAACGCCTCCGCGCTGGTGAGAACCAGCCCCGGAACCTCCCCGGACGCCCTGGCGACCCGGCTCCAGGGCGAGCACCTCTCGGCCAGCCTGGTGGCGACCCCCATCGAGTCGGACATCCGCCGCCAGTTCGACTCCAGCACCGCCTTCTTCCGTCTCATGCAGGGCTTCCTCGCCCTGGGCCTCGGCGTGGGCATCACGGGCCTCGGCGTCGTCATGGTCCGGGCCGTACGCGAACGCAGGCGGACCATCGGCATCCTGCGGGCCCTCGGCTTCCGGGCACGGACCGTCCAACGGTCCTTCCTCTGGGAGAGCGCCTTCATCGCCCTGGAGGGGATCGTCCTGGGATCCCTCCTCGGCGTGCTCACCACCTGGCTGATGTACGGCAACAGCGCCGCGTTCGAGGGCCTGGAAGGAGGCTTCCCGGTCGAATGGACCGGCATCTGCGGCCTCGCCGCGGCCACCTTCGCCGCGTCGCTCCTGGCCACGATCGGCCCGGCCCGCCGCGCGGCCGCCATCCGCCCGGCCCTGGCGGTCCGCATCACCGAATGACGCGCGGCCCGGCGGCACGTCGCATCCTCTGCGCCTCCGTCCCCGCCGGGGAACCAATCCCCCCTCTCCATCGTCCACTAAGACACTTAGCGGATGACGGGACGTACGCCCATGTTGCCCCCTGGAACGAGGGCAGGTTCGGGCGGGTGAACGCCAGCCACGGCTGCATCGGCATGAGCGACGCGGACGCCAAGTGGTTCTACGACCGCATGAACTACGGCGATCCGGTCACCGTCGTCGACTCCCTCGACACCGTGGCCACCGACAACGGCTACGGCGCGTGGAACGTGGACTGGACGACCTGGCGGAAGGGCAGCACGCTCTCCTGAAGCCCGCTTGCCACTAAACAGCTAAGCAGCTTAGTATTCATACGCTTCTTCGGCCCCCGACCGTCCCCGTGCGCGGTCACCGGCCGAAGAAGCCCCCCGAGCAAGAAGGAGCCGGCCCACTGTGGCGTCCCACCGCCGTCCCAAGCCTCCCCGCCCCCGCTACGCAGGCATGCTCACGACGACCGCGGCGGCGGCCGTGGTGCTCTCCGCGCAGTCCGCGTGGGCCGATCCGGTACCCGACCCCACGCAGAAGGGCGTCAAGGCCGAGGTCGACCGGCTGTACGAAGCAGCCACGCAGGCGACGGAGAAGTTCAACGGAGCCAAGGAGAAGGCCGATGCCCTCCAGAAGCAGGTGGCCGACCTCCAGGACGCCGCCGCCCGCAAGCAGGACGACCTCAACAGGCTGCGGGACCGGGTCGGCGCGATCGCGGCGGCTCAGTACCGCGGTGGCGGCCTCGATCCGTCGATGCGGCTGCTGCTGTCCGGCGATCCCGACTCCTTCCTGGAGCGGGCCGGCCTGCAACAGCGGCTGGGCGACCGCGA
Organism: Streptomyces sp. NPDC015661; assembly: GCF_043077765.1. Lineage (NCBI taxonomy): Bacteria > Bacillati > Actinomycetota > Actinomycetes > Kitasatosporales > Streptomycetaceae > Streptomyces > Streptomyces sp. NPDC015661. The sequence continues at coordinate 173,316 of NZ_JBIBST010000007.1, forward strand.
GGTGAGCACGCTTCAGCGGTTCGAGGCGGAGCGTCTGAAACTCCGGCAGCAGCGCGCGGAGGCCGCCCGGAAGCTGGCCGACCTCGAAGCCTCCCGCGCCGAGCAGCGCCGCAAGAAGTCCGAGGTGCAGGCCAGGCTCGCGCAGGCGCGGAAGCTGCTCAACACCCTCACCGCCGAGGAACGGGCCAGGATCGCCGAGGCGGAGGACCGGGCCAACCGCGCGAGCGCCCGGGTCGACCTCGGCAACGAGACGAGCGCGTCCGCACGCGCCGCCGAGGCCTTCGCGGCGGCCAGGACCCGCGTCGGCATGCCGTACGTGTGGGGCGCGACCGGGCCGGCCTCCTTCGACTGCTCCGGGCTGACGTCCTGGGCCTTCAAGCAGGCCGGCGTGACCCTGCCCCGCACCTCACAGGGCCAGGCGAGCGCCGGCACCCGCATCGACTCGCTCGGCGCCCTGCGCCCCGGCGACCTCGTCATCATGCGCGACGACCTGAGCCACGTCGGCTTCTACGCGGGCAACGGCCAGATCCTGCACGCCCCCAAGCCGGGTGCGCAGGTGCGCTACGAGTCGATCGCACGCAGCGGCATGCCGTTCATGTGGGGCGTGCGGATCTGACACCGTCACGCCCCGCCCGGGGCGCCGCCACCGGACCGACGGCGCGTCAGACCACGCCCGGGTTGGTGTCGTAGCGGCGGGGCGTGACGATCGACGGGTCCTTGTAGGTGTGCGGGATGCCCAGGTTCTCGGGCGCGCACCACGGCCGTACGTCGCCTTCGTCGCCGTGTCCGGTCGACCAGGGTTCGACGTTGCCGTTGAGCTCCGGGTCGTCGCTCTCCGCGCCGTAGACGTGTTCGGGGTCCAGCCGTTCGGGGTGGCCCGTCCGGAGCTGCCACAGGGCGAAGAGCCGGTCCACGTTCGAGTGGAGGAGGAAGACGAACGGGTCGCGGAAGGAGATGTGCGCGTTGCCCATGTTGACGAAACCGTGCATCTTGTTGTGGCTCTTCTCGAGCAGCTTGCGCATCGGGGTGTACTCCGCGGCGTCCAGGACCTCCTGGTCCCGGACGGGCTCGATGGGCGTGCCGTTGACCTGCCGGTTGACGGCCCTCGGCTTGTCCGCGGGGTTGTTGTTCGGGTCGAAGGCGTTGTCGGACCGGAAGGGATTGGCCTGCGGGTCGTAGAACCCCGCCGCCTCGAAGGGCTGGCCGATGGGCTGGAGGCTCGCGCCGCCGAACCCCATGAACTGCGGGGTGAACAGGTTCAGGGTTCCCGTGCTGGTGCCGAGGTTGGCGCCGGGGATGCTCCGGGGGTCCTGTGTCCAGTCCCAATAGTGCAGCGAGAGACGGGGGTCGATCACCCGCAGCTGGTCCTCGAAGCGGTTGACGACCTCACGGTGCCACGGCAGGAACTCGGGGCCGCCGTGGACATGTGTGGCCTTGTGGATCTCGTCCTGCTTGAACCACCACGTCACACCCCCGGGTACGGGGTCGTCACGGGTGCCGTCCCACTTCGTGGCGTTCATCTTCAGGATCGCGTCGCGCAGCAGGGTGCGCTCCTCGGGGCTGACGCCGGCGATGTTGCGGCGAACGCCGTCTCCGAGTGTCATGGCTGCTCCTCGTGCCTGGTGCCTACCGGGTGCGACGGCCCTTCGTTCCCCGGCGCCTCCATGACGACCCGGGCAGCACCGACCGTCTCGCCCCACTCTCGGATCGGAGCCGACCGCGCGGCAACGCCGACGGTCTGAATGGGGGGCGCGCGGGAGGCGCGCGGAACGGGCGCGTATCAGGCAGGACCGCAGGCCAGGAGCAGCGGCACCAGCGGGGCCGCGAGCGAAGCCAGGACGATGCCCAGCCACGTCGCGCGGTGCGGCCTCGGCTGCGGGCTCAGGAGCCGGCGAAGCCGGATCAGGGCGCCCGGGCCACCCGCACCGAGAGCGGCCCGGGGTGTCCGCGCGGCGGCCACCTCGCACAGAGCCGTGGCGAGCGCGTCCCGCGAGTGCTGTCGCAGCGCTCGGTCGTCCGCGATCATCTCCAGGAGGAGCAGGGTCTGCTCCTGGGCGTCCCGGGCGAGAGGGAGCTTCGGGAACGCCCGGGCGAAGGCGCGCAGGACCATCTGGAACAGGTGGTGGCGGCCGTCGACGTGCGCGCGCTCGTGGGCGAGGACGGCGCGCAGCTGCTCGTCGTCCAGGACCTCCAACGCGCCCCGGGTGACCACGATCCTGCCGGGACGGCCGGGCAGGCAGTACACCACCGCCGTGCCGTCGTCGACGACGGTCGCGTCGTACGTCGGCGAGGGACGGCCGATCAGCGTGAGCACGTCCAGCTGCCGGCGTCGCTCGCGGTGCGCCGTCCACGCCGTCCGCACCAGCCACGCCACGGGAAGCGCGACCACGACCGCCGGCGCGAGCAGGGCGGCGGCGTCCCAGAACGTCGGGTCCGAGGTGCTCGTCGGAGCGCGGTCCCCGAGCCCGCAGGCGCTGAGGAACCCCACCAGGCCGTCGTGGGCGTGCCGCTCGACCAGGACGACGTGGTGGGCGGCGAACGCCAGGGAGATGACGAAGGTCGCCATCAGCAGCTGCCAGACCAGGACCGCCAGAGCCGGCGCGCGGTGCGGCCACCGCGCCCGCGCCAGGACGCGGGGGGCCACGGCGCCGACCAGTGCCGCGTAGCCGGCCAGCACGGCGGCCGTGATCACGAGGTGCTCCGCCGCTTGGCATCGCGCAAGGCCGCGCGCAGCGCCTCCACTTCGCTGGGAGAGATCTGCTCGACGAAGCTCGCCATCACCCCCGCCATGTCGGGACTGCCCTGCAGGGCGTCCTGCATGCGGGCCGCCGTGTACTGCTGACGCGTGCAGGTGGGGCGGTAGCGCCAGGCCCGGCCGTCCTTGTCGCGCGCGAGCATGCCCTTGCCGTGGAGGATGTCGGCGACGGTCTTGACGGTGCTGTACGCCAGGTGCCGCTGCTTGTTCAGGTCGTTGAGGACCTCGCGTGCGGTGGCCGGGCGGCCCCAGGACCACAGGCGGTCCATGATCTCCGCCTCCAGCTCGCCCAACTGACGCACACCCGCTCCCTTCGCACCGGCCGTAGCGATCGACCCGGCCGAACGGTCCCTCCATCGTAGCCGCCGGGGCTGTGCCCAACCGGTCCCGAAAACGAGTCAGGGGCCGTTTCAGATTGCTCTGAAACGGCCCCTGATCTGCGACTCTTTCGAGTCGGGACGACAGGATTTGAACCTGCGACCCCTTGACCCCCAGTCAAGTGCGCTACCAAGCTGCGCCACGTCCCGATGCGCGTCTCCGCGGGGTTTCTCCCGCGTCGCCGTGCAGGGAAAACATTACCTCACTCCGGAGGGTGGGATGACGCACGGGCTGTCACAGCGTCCGAGGTGAGGAGGTCGGCGCCGCAGGTGGCGGCCAGGGCGGTGGCTTCGGCGAGGGTCGTGGCCGAGCCGGTGGCGTGGGCGAGGTCGAGGCGGGCGCGGGCTTCCTCGTAGCGGGACGGCGACGCAGCGAGGTGTTCCACGGCCCGTTCGAGGAGGCGCCGGGACTCCGGCGGGTCGACGAAGAGGGCCAGGCAGCGGAGCGCTTCGCCGAGGGCGGTGTGCGTGCCGAGCCGTTCCGCGTGGGTGAGGGCCTCGCGGGCGACCTTGGCCGCGCGGTCCGGGTCGGTGGGCGCGAGGGCGCGGGCGAGGTCGAGCGGCCAGGGGGCCCAGACGATGTGGTGGCGGCCGCGGCCGGTCAGGGCCTCGGCGGCGCCCTCCAGGGTGGAGACCGCTTCCTCGGTACGGCCTTCGGCGAGCAGGAGCCGGCCGAGGACGCTCGGGCCGTCGGGCAGCACGATCGCGCCCGGCCAGGGCGGGCCGAAGGAGTACCGGTCGGCGACGAGGCGGGCCTCGGCGGTACGGCCCCGGGCGACGAGGGTGTCGACGAGGAGGCAGGCGGTGTCCCAGTGGACGGGCAGGCCGTCGCCGACGCGGTCGGCGAGCCGGAGCCCCTCCTCCAGGTGGTGCTGGGCGCGGGGCAGGTTGCCTCGGCGCCGGTGGACGAGGCCCAGGAGGGTGTGGGCGAAGGCGAGGTGGGCGCCGCTCCAGCCGGAGATCTCGAAGGCGCGGACCGCCTCGTCGAAGAGGGCCTCCGCCCGGTCGGGACGGTCGGCGAAGGCGTACGCGATGCCGGTGAGGGCCGGGATCTCGAAGCCCCAGACGGGGTCGGTCCAACCGAGGCCCCGGGCGGGCGCGCCGTCGACGAGGGCGAGGTCGCAGAGGCGTACGACCTCGGTGGCGGGTTCCCCGCGCATCATCGCGTCGAAGCCGCGGACGGTGATGAGGGCCCGTTCGGAGTTGTCGGCCCCGGTGAAGCCGGCGGTGAGCTCGGCGAGGCGGCGGGAGCGGTCGTGGCCGTCCACCTCGGCGGCCTGGAACCCCTCGTACATGAAGTGCGCGGCCTAGAGCCGTCGTCGGCCGGTGCCGGGCGGTGTCCGGCCGTACTCGACGGCGGCGGCCCGCGCGGCCTCGTGGAGTTCGTTGTTGTGGGCGAGGGCCTGGGTGAGCCGGAACGTCGCGTCGATGCGCAGCTCGTCGTCGAGGCCGGGCAGTTCGAGCGCGGAGCGCAGGTGCCGGACGGTGGCGGCGGGCGCGGTGAGCAGGGAGGCGCAGCCGAGCTCGTACAGGACCCTGGCGTACGTGTCGGGGCCGGGCGGTTCGGTGAGGGCCCGCTCCAGGCAGCGGCGGGCTGCGTCGGGGGCTCCGACGGCGAGGTGTTCGACGGCGGCGGCCCGCAGTCGGCCCACGACGTCCTGGTCGTCGTCGGGGTGCACTTCGAGGAGGTGGCGGGAGACGGCGGCCGGTCCGTGGCCCGCCTGGGTGAGCGCCCAGGCGGCGCGTCCGTGCAGGGCGGTCCGTACGCCCGGGGGCACCGAGCCGTACACGGCGGTGGCGATGAGCGGATGCGCGAACTCGAGGGGCGGGACGGGCACGAGGGCGAGCCCGTTCCGGCCGTTCGTCGGGCCCGTCACGATCCTTGCGGCCCGCAGGAGTTCGGTGTCCTCGGCGACCTGCTTCGCGCTGAGGCCGGTGAGGGCCTCGAGGAGCTCGGGCGTGCTGTCCGTGCCGAGGACGGCCGTGGCCCAGGCGAGGCGGGTCGGGCCGGAGCCGAGCTCCTCGAGGCGGGCGACGAGTCCGCCGCCCCGGGCGCCGGCGCCGAGGCCGCGGAGGAGGGCGGCGGAACCGGCGACGGGTTCGAGCATCCGGTCGCGGGCATTGGCGAGCAGCTCGACCGTTTCGTACGGGTTTCCTGAGGTGACCGTCCACAGTTCGCGGCAGAACGGTTCGTCCGCGTGCCCGCCGAGGACGTCCCGGGCGAGCTCGGCGGTGGCCCCCGACGTGAGGGCGTGCAGGCCCAGGGTGAGGACGGCGCGGTCCGCGAGCGCGGCGAGCGTCGCGTGCCCGCCGGGGCCCTGCGGCTCCCGCACGAACGGGCGGTGGGCGAGCACGACGAGGACGGGCAGCCGGCGGTCGCGCCGGGTGCGGGTGAACGCGTCGAGCCAGGCCAGGGATTCGGCGTCGGCCCAGTGGACGTCGTCCACGAGGAGCACCGGGGGCCGGTCCCGCAGCCGGTCGGCGAGGCGGTCCAGGAGCCGGGCGAGGCCCAGCAGCACGCCCTGCGGGTCGGCGGGCGCGCCCAGGGAGGGCGCGGCGAGTCCGAGCGCCGGCGCGAGGAGGTCGAAGTGGTCGCCGAAGAGCTGCCGCACCTCGTCGGCGGCGAAGCCGTCGAGCGCGGGCTGGAGGAGCTGTCGGGTGAGGTGGAAGGGAACGGAGGTGAGGGTCTCGCCGCCCCGGGCGGTCAGGACGGTGCAGCGGTCCCGGGCGGTGCGGTGTATCTCGGCGAGGAGCGCGGTCTTGCCTATGCCCGGCTCGCCCCGGTAGACGAGTATCCCGCCGCGTCCCCGGCCGCCCTCGGCGGCTCCGGCGACGAGTTCGTCGACGGCGTGGGCGGCCGCGGCGAGTTCAGGGCCGCGTTCCAGCAGACCGCCGCGCTCCGCGTCGGAGACGCGCGATGCGAACGGCGTTGCGGGCGGCGACTGTTCGGGATCCGTCGGCACCGGTGACTCACTCCCCACACGAACTGTTGGCATGACGCGTCCGGCACCACCCGCGCGGACCGGAACAGCGCCGGACAGACGAGCCTAGCGCTCGTGATCGCCCAAGGGGCGACAATGGACGGGTGAACCGGACAACAGGTGACGACGAGGGCGCGCCGGACGGGGCGGAGGGCGGCGAGCGGGACGGCGCGCGGGTCGACGAGCGCGGCCGGGATCGCGACGCGGAGGGGCGCGCCCGCAGTGCCAGGCCGCGCGACGGGCTCGGCCGTCCGCTGCCGTACGGGGCGGAGGGCGTGCCCCGGCAGCCCGAGGGGGTCGTCCGCGCGCCCGACGAGACCGTGCGCGAGGCGCAGCGGCTGCTCGACGCCGGGATGCCCTTCCACGCGCACGAGGTCTTCGAGGACGCCTGGAAGTCCGGTCCGGCGGCGGAGCGTGACCTGTGGCAGGGGCTCGCGCAGCTCGCCGTCGGCCTGACCCACGCGGCCCGCGGCAACACGGCGGGCGGGGCCCGGCTGCTGCGCCGGGGCGCCGCCCGCCTCGCCGGCGGGAGCCCGGTTCCCGGTGCGTACGGGATCGATGTCGGCGGACTGGTGACGTGGGCGCGGGAGTTGGCCGACCGCACGGAGGGCGGGGGCGCGCTCGACGCCGCCGCGGAGGCGCCCCGGCTACTGCTCTAGTGCCCGCCGCAGTACGGAGGTGTGGCTCGCGGACGGGTCCTTCGCGGAGGTCAGGAGGGTGACGGTCCCCCGGGCGGCGAGGTCCCGTAGCCGGTCGAGGGCCGCTGCGGCGTCCGGGGCGTCGAGCTCGGCCTCGTAACGGCGGCAGAACTCCTCGTACTCGCCCTCGGGGCCGTGGTACCAGTGGCGGAGTTCGGTGGACGGGGTGAGCGCCTTGGGCCACTCGTCGATGTGGGCGTCCGTCTTCTTGAGGCCGCGCGGCCAGAGCCGGTCGACGAGGACGCGCACCCCGTCGTCGGGCGAGGGCTCCTCGTAGACGCGGCGGACACGGACGGCGGGGGTGGTGCTTGCGGCCATGCCTCCAGGGTGCGGGACGGAACCGGGTCCCACCGCGCCCGACGCGCGGGGCGGGCCCCACCCTCGTACGCCTGGCCGGGCCCGGTCCCCGGCACGAAGGCCGGGCTCAGCCCTTCGCGCCCAGGGCGGGGAGGAGGACCGCGTCGACGAAGGTCCGCATCGTCGAGGCGTCCGCGAACCGCTCCTCGAAGAGCCGCTCGATGCGGAGCATCCCCATGAAGCAGGGCGCGACGAATCCGATCGCCGCGTTGTCGGCGTCGATCTCGCCGCGTTCGACCGCGCGCGCCATGACGGCGTCGATGGCCGCGATCTCGGGGGCGATCACGGTCTCGCGGAGCGCGGCGCGCAGGTCGGGGTGCTGGATGTAGGCCTGGGCGACGGCCTCCATCAGCTCGGCGTCCCGCTCGCGGTGGGAGGCGGCGATGCGGGCGGCCTCGCGCAGGTCGCCGGCGAGGGTGCCGGTGTCGATGCCGGAGAAGACGGCGCAGCGGCGCTGGGCGAGCGCGGCCGTGACGAGCCGGGGCTTGGTGCCCCACTGCCGGTAGAGGGTCGCCTTGCCGCACTTGGTGCGGGCGGCGACGCCCTCCATGGTCACCGAGTCGTAGCCGCCCTCGCGGAGGAGGCGGAGCACGGCGTCGTAGAGCTCCGTCTCGCGCTCCGGCGTGATCTTGCTGCGACGGGCGGCGGCGGTCGCGGCCTGTGTGGACATCGATCCCTCCCGGACACCTCTGTCTCTGCACATACGAGAGTAGGGGGTGCACAATCGAGACGCAAACGTATCGAGACGCTTGCGTCTCGATGAATTCGGATCTAGGCTCACTCCGTTTGTTGGCGATTTGACGGATTAGAGGGCCGCACGATGGCTGTCGGGATACGCGGGATACGAGGACCACGTCCTGCAGGACCGGGGACGCCTCCCACCCCCGCACCCGTCGCCCAGGGCGGGACCGGGGACCAGGAAGCCGCCTCCGAGCCGGAACAAGAACCGGAGCCCGGATCCGCGCCCGCCCGACCCCCGCTCCTCCGCGAGCTCCTGCTCGTCACCGCGCTGTTCCTCGTCTACAAGTTCGGCCGGCTCTTCGCCAACGGCCACGAGACCCGCGCCTTCCGGAACGCCGACCGCGTCTGGGACGCCGAACGCGCGATCCACCTGCCGGGCGAGGGAACGATCCAGCAGCTGCTCCTGCACGGCGAACCGCTGATCCGGGCGGCCAACACGTACTACGCGGCCGTGCACTTCCCGGCCACCGTCGCCTTCCTGGTCTGGCTGTACTGGCGCCGCCCCGCGCACTACCTGTGGTCGCGCCGGGTACTGGCCCTCACCACCGGCGCCGCTCTCGCGCTGCACCTGCTGATGCCGCTCGCCCCGCCCCGGATGCTCGCCGCGTCCGGACTCGTCGACACGGCCCGGGTCTACGGCCCCTCCGTCTACGGGGCGACGCCGGAGACGGACTCGATGGCGAACCAGTTCGCCGCCATGCCGTCGCTCCACTTCGGCTGGGCGCTGATGGTCGCGATCGGCCTGATCGCCGCCACCCGGTCCCGCCTGCGGGTGCTCTGGCTGCTGCACCCGGCCCTCACCCTGCTCGTCATCGTCGGCACCGCCAACCACTACTGGTTCGACGCGCTCGCCGCCGCCGCCCTCCTCGGCCTCGCGCTGCTCGTCGTCCGCGCCCCCGGCCACCGGACGGCGCCCCCACCCGTGTCCCGCCCGCTCGGCGCGGCGCCCCTCCCGGTCGGAGCACTTCGATGAACCCCGCCGCCGGCACCGTGCTCGCGGTGCTCCTCTCCCTCGTCTCCGCCGCCGGGTACGCGCTGGCCGCCGTCGCCCAGTCCCGGCTCGCCGCCTCCCCAGCGGCCGCCGACGGGCGCGGCGCGCTGCGCGCCCTCCTCGCGCGCGGCCAGTGGTGGTGGGCCGTCGGCCTCAACGCGGCCGGGGCCCTCGCCCACGTGGCCGCCCTGCACTACGGGCCGCTGACGCTCGTACAGCCGCTCGGCGCGCTGACGCTGGTGGCGGCGCTGCCGCTGGGCGCGTACTGCGCGCGGCGCCGGGTGACCCGTACCGAGTGGCGCGGAGCCCTGTGGACCCTGGGCGGGCTCGTCGGGCTCGTCGCCGTCACCGGCCCCACGGCCCCCGGCGAGGCGCTGAGCCTGCGCGAGTCCCTGATCGTGGCCGCGGCGACCGCGCTCCTGATCGCCGTACTGGCCTCCGGGCGGCTGCACGGGCGCGAACGGCGCGGGACCGGCGGCCCGGCCGCGCGCGGACTCGGGCACGCCACGGCCTCCGGGATCGCCTCGGGCGTCGCCTCGGCGCTCACCCAGACGCTCACGGCCGCGCTCGCGCTCGACCTGCCCGGCGCCGAGCCGACCTGGTGGCAGACCGCGCTGCTCGCCGTGCTGATATCCGGCTTCGCCAGCGGCGGCCTGCTGCTGTCCCAGGCCGCCTACCGGGGCGGCCTCGCGGCCCCGCTGGCCGTCGTCAACCTCTCGAACCCGGCCGCGGCCGCGGTGATCGGCGTGGCCCTGCTCGGCGAGACCTTCCGGGCGGGCGCCTGGGGCTGGCTGGTCGCGGCCGGAGCGTCGCTGGTCGCGGCGCGGGGCGTGGTGCTGCTGACGAAGGGCGGAACGGCGGCGGAGCCGGTACGGGCCGAGGAGCCGGTACGGGCCGAGGAGCCGGTACGGGCCGAGGAGCCCGTATGGACTGCGGAGCCGGTACGGGCCGAGGAGCCCGTATGGACTGCGGAGCCGGTACGGGCCGAGGAGCCCGTATGGACTGCGGAGCCCGTATGGACTGCGGAGCCGACGCGGACCGCCGTACCCGTACCCGCACCGGTTCCGGTGACTGCGGCCCCGGGCTCGATGCCGACCGCGTCGGCGGCCTCGCCGGCCGGAGAGGCACTGCTCGCCGCCGTACCGGCACCGGCCACCGCCCCGGAGGCACGGCCCGGCCCGGCACCCCGTGCGACCGGCCTCGGCTCACCGGAGGGCGAGCCGATGCCGGCGCCCGTCGCGGGGTGAGGGCGATCCCGCACCACCCCTTGAATTCGTCATCTTGACGACAATCATCCGCGCCCCCTATCGTCAACCTGACGACAAGGGGGTTTCCATGGCCGACATCACCCGGCGGGCCGGCTGGCGCCATCTGCGCTCCGCGCCCACCGCCCACATCCGGCACCAGCGCAGCGGCAAGCTCGTCCACGACGGCGAAGGGCTCAGCTTCTGGTTCCGGCCGCTCACCGCCGCGCTCTCCGAGGTGCCGGTGAACGACCGCGAGCTCGCGATGGCCTTCCACGCCCGCACCGCCGACTTCCAGGACGTCAGCGTGCAGTCCACCGTCACGTACCGGATCGGCGACCCCGGCGCGGCGGCCACCCGGCTCGACTTCTCCATCGACCCCGACACGGGCGCCTGGCGCGGCACCCCGCTGGAGCAGCTCGCCACGCTCCTCACCGAGACCGCCCAGCAGCACGCCCTCGACGTGCTCGCCCGCACCACGCTCGCGGCCGCGCTCGTCGACGGTGTGGCGGCGGTACGGGACCGCATCGCGGCCGGGCTCGCCGCCGAGCCGCGCCTGCCGGACACCGGCATCGAGGTCGTCGCGGTCCGTGTGGTGGCGATCCGCCCCGAGCCGGAGGTCGAGCGCGCCCTGCGCACGCCCGCGCGTGAGCAGATCCAGCAGGAGGCCGACCGGGCCACGTACGAGCGCCGCGCGGTCGCCGTCGAGCGGGAACGCGCCATCGCCGAGAACGAACTCGCCAGCAAGATCGAGCTCGCCCGGCAGGAGGAGCGGCTGGTCGAGCAGCGCGGCACCAACGCGCGCCGCGAGGCCGAGGAGAACGCGGCCGCCGACGCGGTACGGGCGGAGGCCGAGGCGGTACGGAAGGTGCGGCTGGCCCGGGCCGAGGCGGAGGCGGCGCGGGAGGTCGGCGAGGCGCGCGCCGCGGCGCAGTCCGCGTGGCTGCGGGCGCACGCCGAGGCCGACCCGGCGACCCTGCGGGCCCTGGCCGTGACCCGGGCGGCGGAGAACCTGCCGCGCATCGAGCACCTCACGCTCTCCCCGGACGTGCTGACCGGGCTGCTCGCCAAGCTCGGCGGCGAGGGCGGGGCTCGGCCGTGAGCCTCGCGCCGCGCGCGGTGCTCGTGCACCGGACCACGGAGTACGAGGAGCTGCTGGCCCGGCACGGTACGCACGGGCAGGCCGCGTTCTTCCTCTCCGCGCGCGGCCGCTCGGTCGAGGCGGTGCGCGAGCGGCACGAGCGGACCCGGCGGGCACTCGCCGAGGTGGCGGGCGCGGTTCCGCTGACGTGGCGCCAGACGCGGGTGGAGCGCGCCGACCTGGACCGGTTCCTGTTCGGGCCCGAGGACGTCGTGGTCGTGGTGGGGCAGGACGGCCTGGTGGCCAACGCGGCGAAGTACCTGACGGGGCAGCCCGTCATCGGCATCGACGCCGACCCGGGGCGCAACCCGGGCGTCCTGGTCCGGCACCGGCCGGACCGGGCGCGGCGACTGCTGCCGTACGCGACGGGGGCCGGGGCGGCGGTCGACGAGCTGACGATGGTCGAGGCGGTCACCGACGACGCGCAGCGGCTCCTCGCGCTCAACGAGATCTACGTCGGCCCGCCGGGCCACCAGACGGCCCGTTACACCCTCGGGCTCGACGGCACGGACGTCCCGCCCGAGCCCCAGGCCTCCTCGGGGGTCCTGGTCGGGACCGGGACGGGCGCCACGGGCTGGCTCCGCTCCCTGTGGGAGCAGCGGTCCAGCACGCTCGCGCTTCCCGCGCCCTCGGACGCGCGGCTCGCCTGGTTCGTCCGCGAGGCCTGGCCGTCCCCGACGACCGGCACGACACGGGTCGAGGGCCTCCTGGACGCGGGCCGCGGGCTGCGCGTCACCGTCGAGTCGGACCGGCTGATCGCCTTCGGCGACGGGGTCGAGTCGGACGCGCTGGAACTGACCTGGGGCCAGACGATCCACCTCACGGCGGCGTCCACGCGCCTTCGCCTGATCCACTGAGCACGGCTGCGTGGGCCCCGCCGGGCGCGGCCCACGCAGCCGGATGGGTGCCGTCCTGCCGGGCGCCACGCGGCGGGTGGGTGCCGTCCGGGCAAGTGGGCACCGCCCAGCGGACGGGCGACGCCCTACAGGGCGAATGCCCCCGCGGTGCCGACGGCCGGGGCGTTATGCTCGGCGCGCTTTGCCCAGGTTTCCGCCCGCCCCGGCCGTCGAAGGACAGACACCCCATGACCTCCGCCTCCCCCGGTCCGCTCTCCGTCTCGTCCGCCACCCCGCAGGAGTGGGCGCTCGTGCGGTCCTGGGCCGCCAAGGAGGGGTGGAATCCGGGACTTTCGGACATTGCGGCGTTCTTCGCCCAGGACCCCGCCGGCTTCTTCCTGGGCCGGGTCGACGGGGAGCCGGTCTCCGCCATCTCGGTGGTCGACTACGACGACTCCTACGCCTTCCTCGGCTTCTACCTCGTCCGCCCCGAACTCCGCGGTCTCGGCTACGGCCTGGCCACCTGGCACGCCGCTCTCGCCCACGCGGGCGACCGGGCCGTCGGGCTCGACGGGGTGCCGTCGCAGCAGGACAACTACCGGCGCTCCGGCTTCAGCACGGCCTACCGCACCGCGCGGTACGTGGGCGAGGTCCCCGCCCCCGACCGCCCGGTCCCCGGCCTGGTGGCCGCCGGGAGCGTCGACCGGGCCGCCCTCTCCGCGTACGACAACCGCTGCCACCACGCCGACCGGCCCCGGTTCCTGGACACCTGGCTCACCGCTCCCGGCCATCGGGCGCTGGCCCGGGTCATCGACGGGCGTCTGACCGGGTATGGCGTGGTTCGTCCCGCCGAGGACGAGGCCCGTGTGGGGCCGCTCTTCGCGGACACCCCGGCCGACGCGGCCGCCCTCCTCGACGGGCTCGCCGCCGAGGCGCGGGAGTTCGGGGCGGCCCGGATCGCGGTCGACATGCCGGAGGCGAACCCCGCGGCGGCCCGGCTGGCCCAGGAGCGCGGTCTGGAGCCGACGTTCGAGACGGCCAGGATGTACACGGGTCCGGTCCGCCCGGTGGCCCGTGAACGCGTCTTCGGGGTCACCACGCTCGAACTGGGCTGATCCGCCACCCCCCGTGCCCGAGGAGAGCGGTGAAGGCGGGTACGGTGCGCGCGGGGCGAGCTCGCGAGGGACGCCCTTCCCCCCTCCCCCTCCCCGGACCCCCGCCACCCCTTGAGGGGTGACAAGGGTTTTCCCCGTATCGGGTTCACCCCCCCGTTCCCTACTGTCCTCCGCACCGGCAGATATCATCCCCGAGCGCACCCTGACAGGTGCATGCGGAGGGTGTCGTCCGCCGGCGGCGGCCTTGACCCGGGCCGTCCGCGCCGGTGGCGGCGCACGGGCCCCCCAAGCCCAGGGAACGGCGGACGCGACCCCACTTCGCCCCGTGCGTCCCGCGCCGCCGCCACTGCTCCGCAGTTACGTCGTACTCGAAAGGGCCACACCTTGAACGGTTCCAGGCGGAGAGTCATATCCGTGGTCGCGAGCGCCGCGATCCTCGGTGCCGCTGCCATGACTTCCGGGGCGTTCGCCGCCGCCCCGGTCGCAGCCACCCCGAAGCCGGCTCCGGCTTCGCAGGCGATGCAGGCGCTTCCCAGCGCCCCCGTCGAGAAGGTGATCGTCACCTACAAGACCCGGACCGCCGAGGCCGGTTCCAACACCGCCGCGAAGAGCGACGCGGCCGAGAAGGCCGCGCAGACGGGCGAGAAGCTCGCCTTCGAGCGCCGCCTCGCCGGTGGTGCCGCACTGGTGAACCTGGGCGGCAAGGCCACCAAGCAGGACGTGACGGAGGTCATGGACGCCTTCCGCGCCGACCCGTCCGTCGCCTCGGTCGAGCCCGACATCCGCGCCTACGCGATGGCTGTCACCCCGGACGACACCGACTACGCCAAGCAGTGGGACCTCTTCGAGCCCACCGGCGGCATGAACGTTCCTGCGGCCTGGGACAAGACGACCGGCTCCGGCGTCACCGTCGCCGTGATCGACACCGGCTACGCCGCCCACTCGGACCTGGCGTCCAACGTCATCGCCGGCTACGACTTCATCTCCACCTCCGCCGACGCCCGCGACGGCAACGGCCGCGACGCGGACTCGAAGGACGAGGGCGACTGGAACGCCACCGACGGCGAGTGCGGCACGGGCTCCAAGGCCTCCAACTCCTCCTGGCACGGCACCCACGTGGCCGGCACGATCGCGGCCGTCACGAACAACACCAAGGGCATCGCGGGCATCGCGTACAACGCGAAGATCCAGCCCGTGCGCGTGCTCGGCAAGTGCGGCGGCTCGTCCTCCGACATCGCCGACGCGATCACCTGGGCCTCCGGCGGCACCGTGCCGGGCGTCCCGGCCAACCCGACCCCGGCCAAGGTCATCAACATGAGCCTGGGCGGCGCGAGCTCCACCTGCCCGAGCGTCTACCAGACCGCGATCAACGGCGCCGTCGCTCGCGGCACCACCGTCGTCGTCGCCGCGGGCAACAGCAACGCCAACGCCTCCGGCTTCACCCCGGCGAACTGCACGGGCGTCATCACCGTCGCGTCGACCAACCGCGCCGGCAGCCGCTCGTACTACTCCAACTACGGCACCATCGTGGACGTGGCCGCGCCCGGCGGCGAGACCCGCAACGCCACCGACACGCCCGGCACCGTCACCACGCCCGAGAACGCGATCTACTCCACGCTGAACTCGGGCCTGACGACCCAGTCGACGGAGACGTACAAGCCCTACCAGGGCACCTCGATGGCCGCGCCGCACATCGCCGGCCTCGCCGCCCTGCTGAAGTCGGCCAAGAGCACCCTCACCCCGGCCGACATCGAGTCCGCGATCAAGAACAACGCCCGCCCGCTGCCCGGCACCTGCACCGGCGGCTGCGGCACCGGCATCGCCGACACCTCGAAGACCGTGGACGCGGTCCTCAACACCACCCCGCCGACCGGCACCGTCTTCAGCAACGCGACGGACGTGCAGATCCCGGACAACACCACCGTGTCGTCCTCGATCGCCGTCACCGGTGTCACCGGCAACGCCCCCGCCACCCTCAAGGTCGGCGTGGACATCAAGCACACCTGGCGCGGAGACCTGGTCGTCGACCTGGTCGCCCCCGACGGCACGGTGCGCAACCTGAAGGCCTCGTCCTCCTCGGACAGCGCCGACAACGTCATCGCCACGTACACGGTCGACGCGTCGAGCGAGGTCGCCAACGGCACCTGGAAGCTCCAGGTCCGCGATGTGGCCTCGGGTGACACCGGCTACATCGACTCGTGGAGCCTCACCTTCTAAGGCCCCACAGCATCACCTCTGAACCACCCCCCACATCAGCATCATTGCTGGTCAGCGACGCGCCCGTGGTCTACACCACTGGCGCGTCCTGGCGTTGGGGAAGCACGCACCCACCGGGCCCCTGTCCGTATGCCGGACACGGGGCCTGGACTGTGCCGGTGGGCTCCGTATCCTCTGCGCACGGGGTCCATGGGCCGGACCCCGAGGGGCCGGAGGTGGTGGACAGTGACGACAGCTCCACAGAGCCCTGCCCCGGTGGGCCGCGAGGAACTCCTCACCCGGCTCGAACGAGCCCTCCACACGCGGGGCCGCGCCCTGCTCACCGGACCCGCGGGCGTCGGCAAGACCGAGGTCGCGCTCGCCGAGGCCGCCCGCGCGGAGGCCCGCGGCGAGACCGTGCTGTGGCTCGCGACCCTGCCGTCCGACCGTGAGATACCCGGGGCCGCCGCAGCGGCGCTCGTGGCCTCGGTGGCGGCGACGGTGACCTGGCCGGGGCTCGGCACCAGCCGCCCCGAGCCGCCCGCCGGCGCGACCTCCCCCACCGATCCGCACGGAGCCGACCCGGCCGCCGCGGGCACGCCCGCCTCCGGTCCCCGCGACCCCGGCGCGCTCACCTCAGGGATCCTCACCTCCGGCGTGCTCAACGCCGGGATCTTCTCCTCCGGGGTCTTCGACCAGCTGCCCGGCCCCCAGCGCACCGCCGTCGCCATGCTCTGCCGCGAGGCGCCGATCGACGCGGGCGGCTGGGACCCGATCGCGCTGCGCCTCGGCATCGCCCGCATCCTGCGCGCCCTGACCTGCCGCGGCCCCGTCCTGCTCGTCGTCGACGGCGTGCAGCACGTCGACGCGGACAGCGCGGACCTGCTCCGCTTCGCCCTCCATCTGGCCCCGCCCGCGCTGCGGGTGGTGGCGGTGGAGACCCCCGAGCCGTACGCCGAGGCCCACGCGCCGTACCGCGAGAGCCACCGCCACGAGGACCCGCACGCCGCGCACCTCTGGGTGCCCTCGGAGGCGGACGTGCTGCGCGTCCCGCCGCTGCACGCCGACGAGATCGCCGAACTCCTCATCCACCACCGGCTGCCCTCCCGGATGGCCGGCCGCATCCACCGCGCCAGCGGCGGCAATCCGCGGCTCGCGCTCGCCGTCGGCCGCTCGCTCGCCGACGCGCGGACCCCGGTGCACCACGCCGAGGCGCTGACGCTCTCCGGGCGCGCCCGCGACCTCGCCCGCCAGCTCCTGGGCGCCGCACCCCCCGCCGTACGCGAGACGCTGCTGCTCGCCGCGCTCGCGCTGCGGCCCTCGGCCACGCTGGTGCGCCGGGCCGGGCGGCCCACCGCGGAGGCGGACCTCGCGGCGGCCGAGCGGGCCGATCTGGTGTCGCTCTCCGAGGACGGCTCGGTGACCTTCACCGCCGGGCTGCTGCCCTCCACCCTGGTGCACGACGCCTGTTGGGCCGAGCGGAGCGCCGGGCACGCGGCGCTCGCGGAGGTCGTGGACGACCCGGTCGAGGCCGTACGGCACCGGGCGCTGGCCACCGAGCGGCCGGACGAGGAGCTGGCCGCCGAGGTCGCGGCCGCCGCCGACCTGGCCCGGCGGCGCGGGAACAGCGCGCTCGCCGCCGAACTGGCCCTGCTCGCCGCCGAGTCGACCCCCGGCCGGCACGGGACGCGCCGGATCGCGCGGCTCGTCGACGCCGCCGAGGAGGCCGCCCGCGCGGCCCGCGCGGACCTCGCGATGCGGGCCGCGACCGATCTTCTCGCCCGGGACGCGGTGCCGTCCGACCGGGTCAGGGCGCGGCTGGCCGTGCTCGACACCGCCGGTCAGGGGCTCACCGGGCTCGACGAGATGTACGTCCACGCCATGGAGGACTCCGAGGGGGACACCGCGCTGCGGGCCGCCGTGCAGCTGCGCCTGGCCGTCAAGTACGTGCTGGCGGACGGCGATCCGGAGCGCTCGCGCACGGCGGCGGTCGAATCGGCGGCGCTGGCCGCCTCGATGGGCGATCCGCGGCTCGCGGCACAGGCCCTGACCGTGCAGGCGCGGATGGAGCGGGCCCTCGGCACCCCGGACGCGGAGGCCGTGCTCGCCCAGGCGCGTGGCCTGGAGCTGGCCGAGCGTCCGCTGGGGATCCGCAACGCCGCCCAGATCCTGACGATCCGGCACGCCCTGTTCGACGACCGGCTGAACGACGCCCGGGACGAGCTGAACGCGCTGCTGCCCCTGGTCCAGCGGCGCGGCTCGGTGGAGGACACCATCGAGCTGTTCTCCACCCTGGCCGCGATCGAGTCCCGCAGGGGCGCCTGCGCGGCCGCCCTCTCGCACGCCGGGCAGTCCCTCGCGCTCACCCTGGAGGCCGGACTCTCCCCCGGCCCCGCCTGGTACACGCTCGCGCTCGCCGAGACCGCAGGCGGCAGCTTCGCGCGGGCCGCGAGCTATGCCCGCCGCAGCGTCCAGGCCTCGGAGGAGGAGGGCGACCGCGTCTTCCTCTCCCGCAGCCGGTACGCGCTCGGCCGCGTCCAGCTGATCAACGGTGACGTCGCCGCCGCCCTGGAGACCCTGCGACGGGTCCAGGCCGACGAGCGCGCCCAGTCGACGGTGGACCCGTCGATGCTGCGCTGGCACGAGGAGCTGGCCGAGGCGCTGCTCGCGCAGGACGCGGGCGACGAGGCCCTGGCACTGCTCGCGGAGGTCCGGCCGGTGGCGGAGCGGCTCGGCCGGACCACGGTCCTGCTGGGCTGCGACCGGGCGTACGCCCTGTGCCTGGCGGCGGAGGGGCGGACGGACGAGGCGGCCGAGCTGCTCACCCGTACGGCCGAGAGCTTCGGCCGGGCCGGGCTGCCGCTGGAGCGGGGGCGGGCGCTGATCGCGCTGGCCCGGGTCGAGCGGCGCCGCCGTCGCCGGTCGGCGGCGCAGAGCGCCCTGCACGAGGCGGCCTCGGTCTTCGAGCGGGCCGGAGCGGCTCCGTGGCTGGCGCTCGCGAGCGAGACGCCGGCGGGCGAGGCGGCCGGACCCGGCCCGGCCGGTGAGGAGTCGGTGTCCGCGCTCTCCTCGCTCACGGAGGCGGAGCTGCGCCTGGCCCGGCTCGTGGGCCAGGGCGCGAGCAACCAGGAGGCGGCGGCCAAGCTGTATCTGAGCGTGAAGACGGTGGAGGCACGGCTCACCCGCATCTACCAGAAACTCGACGTCCGCTCCCGCGCCCAGTTGGCGACGGCCCTGCGCCCGTGAACGACGCGGGCGGGCACATGGATCGCGATACGCCGCCCCCGGCACCCGCCCACCCCACCCCCGCACGACCGGCCCCGCCGCCCGAGCCCCGGCCGGCCGCCACCGCCACGCGCCCGGCCCACGGCAGGCCCGCGCCGAGGCGCCCGGAGGGCGGGGTCCGGGAGCCCGGACCCCGCCCTCCGGGACACCGTCACGCGCGGCCGCTCAGGCCTTCGCGGCGCCGAACCACTCCGTCAGACTGCCGCGGAGCTCCTCCTGGTCCTCGCCGACCCAGACGACGTGGCCGTCAGGACGCAACAGCACGGCGGGCGCGTCGAGTTCCTCGGTCGCGTCGACGACGTGGTCGACCCGGTCCGCCCAGCCCTCCGCCGAGAGCCGGCCCGTCCGGTCGAGCAGCAGTCCGCGGCCGCCGTGCGTCAGCTCGTACAGGCGTCCCTGCTTGAGGGACAGGTCCCGCAGGCGCCGGCCGAGGAGTTCATGGCCGTCGCCGAGGTCGTAGCGGACGTCGACCGCGGTGATCACGCCGGTGATGTACCGGTTGACCTCCTCGAAGTCCATCAGCTTCGAGAACAGCTCCCGCAGCGCGGTCGCCCCGGGGTCGGTGCCGAGCAGCGTCATCTGGGCGCGGGTGTTCTGCACGACACCGGCACCGACGGGGTGCCGTTCGGCCTCGTACGTGTCGAGCAGCCCCTCCGGCGCCCAGCCGGCGACCGCGGCGGCCAGCTTCCAGCCGAGGTTGAACGCGTCCTGGATGCCGAGGTTGAGGCCCTGGCCGCCGGTCGGCGGGTGGATGTGCGCGGCGTCTCCCGCGAGGAACACCCGGCCGACCCGGTAGCGCTCGGCCTGCCGGGTGGCGTCGCCGAAGCGGGACAGCCAACGCGGCGAGTGGACGCCGAAGTCGGTGCCCGCGAAAGCCCGCAGCTGGGTCTTGAAGTCCTCCAGGGTCGGCGCCGTCGTACGGTCCTCGGCCACCCCGTCGGCGGGCACGATGACGCGGCAGGCGCCGTCTCCGAGGGGCTTGAGGCCGAACCGCAGCTGGGTCTTCTGGACCTCCGCGGTGACGGCGGCGATCGTCTCCGGGTCCGCGGTCACCTCCATGTCGCCGAGCAGCGTCTCGACGGTGGCGGGCTCACCGGGGAAGGCGACGCCGAGCAGCTTGCGCACCGTGCTGCGGCCGCCGTCGCACGCGACGGCGTACCGCGCGCGCAGCTCGGTGCCGTCCGCGAGCTCGACGGTCACCCCGTCCTCGTCCTGGCTCAGCCCGACCACCTCGCTGCCGCGCCGGATCTCCGTGCCGAGCTCGCGAGCCCGCTCGTCGAGCAGCCGCTCGGTGACCGGCTGCGGCGTGGCGAGGCCGTACGGGTGGGCGGTGTCGAGCCGCTCGGGCCATGCCTTCATCACGCCGCCGAAGAGGCCGCCGACCGAGAACTTCTCGCTGACCGCGGTGAACCGCTCCAGGAGGCCCCGCTGGTCCATCATCTCGACGCTGCGCGCGTGCAGGCCCTGTCCCCGGGATTCCTTGGTCGGCTCGGCCAGCTTCTCCAGGACGACCACCCGCACGTCGTGCAGGCGCAGTTCGCTCGCGAGCATCAGGCCGGTCGGTCCGCCGCCGACCACGATCACGTCAATCATCGATTCGCCCCGTATTTCCGCAGTTCAAAGCTTCGAGGGGAGATTCTGCAGGACGAAGGGGGCCTTGCCGCAAGGCCCCCTGTGCGCTATATCTTGAGAGTGGCAAGGAGAGGTCGTCCCTCCTTGCCTTTCTGTTTTCCCGGGGCCGGGGGCCTCAGACGGTGAAGGGGCGCTGGTTCAGGAAGTCCGGGGCCGGGGTGCCGGTCAGGTAGAGGTTCGGGCTCTGGGTCGGGGGCAGCAGCCGCTGGATGCCCCGGTGGAAGGCCCGGTAGCCGCCCCGGAAGGCGCCTTCGTCCCACACCCGGAGCAGGGCCCCGGTGAAGGCGCCGTTGACGGCTCCGTCGGCGGCGACCTGGTTGTCCTGGCAGGCCGAGACGAGGAGCGCGTCGGGGGCCGCCCCGTCGGCGGGGCCGTCCTTGGCCAGGGTCCGCTGGAGCTCTTCGAGGTAGGAGCGGTCGCGTTCGTAGAGCCGGAGCTGCCACGGCTCCGGCATGTAGCGGCCGGTGGTCTCCTCCGCCGCGCCGCCGGGCAGTTCGATGCTGCTGCCGCTGTGGCAGCAGTCGAAGAGGGCGACGATCCGCACGCCGGCGGCGAAGGCGCGGAAGCTTTGCTGGACCTCGTCGTCGAGGAACTGGCGGTCGTAGAACACGAGGGTCTCGTCGAGCGCGTCGGGCTCGTCGTCGGAGCCCGTGACGTCGGGGACCTGACCGCCGTGGCCCGAGTAGGTGAAGAGCAGGATGTCACCGGGGACCAGGCGGGCGGCGGCCTCGTGGAGCACGGAGGTGACGTTGGCGACCGTGCCGTCCGCGGTGAGCAGGGTGGTGGCCTCGAATCCGGCGGTCCTGGCGAGCCGCGCCATGTCGTGGGCGTCGTTCTCGCAGGCGTTCAGGGTGCCGTCCCAGCCCTCGTATCGGGCGGGGTCGACACTGTTCAGTCCGACGTGCAGGGAGAGTCCGGTGGCCATGAGGTGCCTCCTCGTGCGGAGCGGAGGGATGCCGGGGCGGGGGGGGGACGCCGGGGCGGCGGGTGACGCCTGGGCGGGGGGGTGACGCCGGGGCGGGGATGCCGGGGACGGAGACGGATGCCTGCGGCGGGGGGTGCCGGGCGTCTGATCGAGTGGCCTGCGGTCCGGCGCCGAGCACGACCCTCTCCACGCGGTACTTACATCGTATGAACCCTTCCGATGCGCCGCTCCCTCCCGGCCGGCCGCCCACGGCCGAGCGCCTGGCCGCCCTCGCCGACCGCACCGGCTACGACGAGACCTTCCTCGGCCCCGTCGTCCCGCTCGCGCTCCCGGTCCGGTCCACGGTCGAGACGGTGATCCTGCCGTACACCCACTTCACCGTGGTCTTCCGGCCCGACCGGCGGCTCGCGGCCTCGACCGCGGTCTGCATCGAGGGCGCGCAGCTCCTGGAGGACGTGCCCCGGGAGGACGTCTGGGAGTACGATCCCCGGCTGCCGGAGGAGCAGCAGGCCGGCAACGACATCTACCGCAACAACAGCCTCGACCGGGGCCATCTGGTCCGCCGGCTCGACCCCGTCTGGGGCGCCTCGGCCGTGGCCTCCATGGCCAATACGGACACCTTCCACTTCACCAACGCCGCTCCCCAGGCGGACGTCTTCAACCAGGGCAAACAGCTCTGGCAGGGCCTGGAGAACTACCTGCTCGACCACGCCGCCGAGTACGACCGGAAGCTGACGGTCCTCACCGGCCCGGTGCTCCAGGACTCCGACCCGCCGTACCGCGGGGTGCAGGTGCCGATGCGGTTCTGGAAGGTGGCCGCCTTCGTCCAGGACGGGGCGCTGGCCGCCGCCGCGTACGTCCTGGACCAGAGCCCCGATCTGAGCCGGGACGCGGAGCGGGCCCTGGCGGGCGCGACGGCCGGCGCGCCTCCGCCGCTGGGGCCGTTCCGCACGTACCAGGTGCCCGTCTCGGACGTCGCGGAGATCACCGAGCTGGAGTTCGGGCCGCTGCCGGACGTGGACGTGATGCCGCCGACCCGCGCGCCGGAGGACCGCTGGCGGCGCCTGGAGTCGTACGAGGACATCGTGCTGCACCCGTGACGCGGACGGGTCCCCGGGCAGCGATTGCGACGGTTCCCCGCCGGTGAAACGATGAGGGGGGATCAGCCAGTTCGTCTGGCCTCGACCGGTGATGTCCGGTCACGACTGATCTCGTCAGGTCCGGCGCCGGAGCGACCGGCGCTGCGCGAAGAGCGCCGGGCAGGTGCGGTATGCCGCTCACCGAGACGGAGTGGGGGCTCGTCGCCAGCTGGGTGCGGGACCACCTCCTCGACTCCCCCGAGCCACGGGCCCGGCTGCTGCGCGCGGGCCTGCCGGCGGGCTTCGTCGAGGACCTGCCCCTCACCCCGGACCCCGTGCGGAACGCCCTGCTCGTGGTCGACGCGGCCCGTCGCGACATCGCCCACCAGCGGCGGCTGCTCTCCGTGCTCGCGGGGCTCGACGCGCTGGCCGCGATCGACGATCCGCACGCCTTCGAGCAGGGCGCCGAGGCCCGGAACCTGCTGACCCGGCTGCGGGAGGACGAGCAGCTGCGCCGGTCCCCCCAGGACCCGTTCGAGAGCACGCTCCTGAAGCACGGCACGGAGGTCTTCCTCGACCGGCGCGAGCTGCGCGGGAAGCTCCGGGAGTTCCTGGCCGACCCGGAGCAGACGGTGCTGGTCGTCGACGGGCCCCCGGACAGCGGGCGGTCCTACACGTACGAGCTGATCCGCCACCTGGGCCAGCACTGCGACTTCCGTCCGGTCCGGGTCACGCTCTCCCGCACGTCCACGGCGGCGCGCCTGATGCAGCGGCTCTCGGCCTTCGTGGCCGGTCCGGAGGCCGACCGGGTCCCGCTGGACCCCACACGGTTGAACGATCCACTGCCCTCCTTCGAGGACGCCGCCCACCGGATCGTCGCCCGCGCCACGGCCGCCGAGGAGCGCTTCTGGCTGGTCCTCGACGACTGCGACCGGCTCGACCCGCACTCGGACGTGTGGGACTGCATCGGCGTCCTCGCGCGGGCGATCTACGAGCACACCCCGGTGCGGGCGGACACCGTGCCGCGTCTGGTGCTGCTCGGCTACGCCACGACGATGCGGCAGCTCCCGTACGAGATCCGCAAGAACGAGTGCCGCGACACGACCCGCCTCGCCGACGAGGGCGATCTCCGGGACTTCTTCCGGGGGTTCTTCACCGACACCGCACCCGCCGGGGACGAGACAGCCGTGAACGAGCTCACGGAGACGGCCGTCGCCGAGGTGCTGCGGTCCCTCGAGTCCCCCGCGAACGGCGACAGTTACATGCGCAGGCTGTGCACGGCGGTGGAGGACGTCGTACGGCTCCACCGGGCGCTCCCCCCGACGGCACCGCCGCCGGGCGAGGCCGGCGAGGTGCTGCGCGACGCCCTGCGCACCAGCCTCGCCGCCCCCGCCGCCGCGCTGCCCGACCTGCGCAGGTCCTACCGCGAGGCCGCGTGCCTGCTCCAGGAGTTCGACCCGGCGCGGCTCAGGCTCCCGGGCGAGGAGCGGGCCACCGGGCGGGCCGTCCTGGAGCTCGTCGACGACTGCACGGCCCTGCCGGCCCCCGGGGCCACCGTGTGGACGCTCAAGCCCGAGATCCGCGACACGGCCCTGGCGGGCCTGGACGGCCCCGGGGCCGCGCTGCGCGCACTCCGGACCAACATCGACCTGCGCCCCGGGGGCCCGGGACCGGAACGCACGGCCCTGGACCTGCTGACGGGCGCGGGCCTGCCTCCGGCGGGTGCGCAACCGGCGGACCCCGGGCCGAACGCCCGCGACGAGGTCCAGGTGCTCTCCGACGCCCTGCAGGCCACGCTCTGGCTGAGCCGCGTCCCGGGGGTGACCGGGCTGCCCGACGTCGACGCGGTGCAGCACCGCCTCGAGCGGGCCCGGCTGCTCCAGCCGATGCGGCGGCTCGCCCGGGGGACCTTCCACGGCCGGACCGCCGAGCTCGACGCCCTGCACGCCTATGTCGCGCTGCCCGAGGAGCCTGCGGAGCCGCCCGTTCTCCTGCACGGCGTCGGCGGCATCGGCAAGAGCACCCTGCTCGCCAAGTTCCTCCTCGACGCGCTCGCCGCCGCCGCTCCCGCCGAATTCCCCTTCGCCTACATCGACTTCGCGCGTCCGACGCTCTCCATCCACGAACCGGCCACGGTCATCGCGGAGATGGCCCGGCAGCTCGGCGTCCAGCATCCCGCGCACCGCGCCGCCTTCGAGGAGCTCGCGGACGAGTGCGAGCGGACGGCGGCGCTCCAGCGCGGCGAACGCAACGAGCTCGACGAGCTGTACCAGCTGGCGGGCACCCGGGCGACGCTCGGCCGCGACTACTCCTCCGACTTCCACGCCCGCGCCAGCGCCCGCGAGCAGGAGCTCGCCCACCGGGCCGCCTCCCTGGTCGCCGAGGCGGTCCGCCCCGAGCCGGGCGCGTCGCCCCCGCCGCTGGTCGTGGTCGTCGACTCCTTCGAGGAGGCCCAGTACCGGGGCTCGCCCGTCATCGCCCGCATGTGGGCCGTCTGGACGGCTCTGCGGGCGGCCTACTCGCGGCTTCGGTTCGTCGTCTCCGGGCGGGCCCCGATCGACCATCCGGCCCGGGTGCTCACCCCGCGCACGATGGAGCTGACCGAGCTGGACCACGAGGCCTCCGTGGACCTGCTGATGTCCTCCGGGGTGGACGACGAACCGCTCGCGGAGGACCTCGCCGACCGGATCGGCGGTCATCCCCTGAGCCTCAAGCTCGCGGCCCGGACCGCCGTCGCCCTGGGCGCAGACTCCCCGTCCCTCGGCGAGCTGCTGCGCGGGCTGCCCTCCCGGCGCCGGTACTTCGACCGGCAGGTCGACCAGATGCTGATCCAGGGCACGCTGTACGACCGACTGCTCAAGCACATCGCGGAGGACGACGTCCGGGCGCTCGTGCAGGCGGGTCTCGCCCTCCGCTTCATCACCCCCGACCTGATCCGGGAGGTCCTGGCCGGGCCGGCGGGGCTGAACGTCGAGAGCGCCGCGGAGGCGCGGCGGCTCTACGGTCTGCTCACCTCCCGGGTCGACCTGATGGAGTCGGCGGGACCGGAGGCCATCCGGCACCGGACCGATCTGCGGGCGATCATGCTGCGCCTCTCGGACAGCGCGCGGACCGATCTGATGCGGGCCGTGGACCGGCGGGCCGTCGCGTACTACGCGGACCGCGAGGGCTCCCGGGAGCGCGCCGAGGAGATCTACCACCGGCTCCGGCTCGGCGAGAACCCCCGTACGGTGGAGTCCCGTTGGGAGCCGGGCGTCGCGCCCTACCTGGGCGGGTCGACGCACCGCGAGATGTCGCACCGCTCGGCGGCCTTCCTCCTCGGCCGGATCGGCGGGCACGTGCCCGACCAGATCATGACCGAGGCCGACCAGGAGGACTGGGAGCGGATCGCCGCGCGCGAGGTCGAGGACCTGCTCACCCAGGGGTACGTGGAGGCCGCGGCGCAGCGCCTGGAGGAGCGGCGGCCGTGGACGCCGTGCAGCAGGCTGCACGCGCTGCTCGCCGAGACGCTCGCCCGCTCGGGGCGGACGGCGGAGGCGCGCGAGGGCGCCGAGCGGGCCGTGGACCGGGCGGAGGAGGCGGGCTGCGCGGAGACCCAGCTCGAACTGCTCCAGCTGTCGGCGCGGCTGGCCCAGGACTCGGGCGACTTCACGGAGGCGGACCGGGACCTCCAGGAGGCGGAGGAGATCGCCGCCGGACTCGGGCTGCGCTTCGAGTCGCTGGGGGTGCTGGTCGCCCGCTCGCGCCTCGCGGCGCTCGCGGACGGCGACGCCGCGCCCGCGGAGAAGCGGCTCGCCCGGACCCTGCGCGGGATGCCGGACGCGGACCTGGCCCGGCAGCCCTCCCTGGCCCGGACGGCGGCGGCCACGGCGTACCGGGCGGACCCGAGGCTCCTGGAGCACACGCTGCGGCTCGTGGGGCTCCCGGCGGACGAGGAGGCGGTGGTCACCGAACTGGCCCGCTGGATCGACGCCACGCTCACCGACGAGCCCGGCCTCCTCCTGCCGCTGACCCGCATCCTGGAGTCCGCCGCCGGGGCGGAGCCCTCCCCCGGTGCCGGCCGTCCCGATCTGGAGCGGATCGAGCGGGACCTGCGGGAGGCGCGGCGGCGCGGCACCCTGGACAGCGTGGCCCGGCAGGCGCTGACGCTCCGGGACGGCAGCGGGGACCTGCTGCTCGGGGTGGCCTCCGCGATGGACGTGGGCCCGCCGCCACGCGCAGCCGCCGCGCACGGAACGAGCCCGGCAGGACACGGGGCCGAGCAGGGTCCCCGTACCGGCCTGTGGACGCGCCCGCCACCGAACGCCGCCGGGGCCGCGCTCCGGAAGGTGCCGTACCTGCCGCAGGAGGAGCTGGTCCGGGTCCGCAACGCCACCATGGAGGCCGGGCTCGCCGACCGGGCCCTGCGCCCCGCCCTGCTGAAGGGCATCCCGGGCTACTTCACGGCCACGCTCGAACCGCTGGACGACCCCCTGGAGCAGGCGCACGCCGACCTCAACGCGATGAACCAGGTCGAGCGCCTCCTCGACGGTCTGGTGCCGCTGGAGATCTGGCTGCACAACGCGATCGAGCAGACCCATGAGCAGGGCCCGCGCGCCGTCCTCCAGGGCGCCCTGGACGCGGTGGCCCGCGAGATCACCGGCGAGGCGGAGCTCCCGACGGAGATGATGCCCGGGGAGATGAAGGAGGAGATCGTCCTCCAGGACGACACCGTGCCGTACGAGTTCCTGCACGGCGGCATCCGGGCCGGCGCCTCCGTGGCGCTGCTGCGGATCCCGCCGTACGAGTCGGGCGCGCCGCTGCTGCCCTCGTACCCGCACGGCGGCACCGGCTGGATGATCGCCCCGGGGCTGCTGATCACCAACCACCATGTGGTGATGGCCCGTTCGTGGGAGTCGGGCGTCCGTCCGTACGTCAGCGACGAGGACCTGCGGCTCCAGGCGCTCATGTCGCGCTCCCGCTTCGACTTCGTCGAGAACGCGGCGGCCGCGCCGGAGGCGACGGCGGGCGAGCTCGAGGCCTGGGACGAAGTGCTCGACTACGCGATCGTGCGGCTCTCCGCCGGCCAGGAGGAGAGGCCGACGCTGCGGGTCGCCACCCGGCCGCTGCTGGTCCGCGAGCGGCAGCGGGTCCCGGTCAACATCATCCAGCATCCGGGCGGGCTGCCGAAGCGGGTCGCGCTGCGCAACAACCTGGTCTACCGGGCGGACGAGCACGACATCCTGTACTTCACCGACACCCGGGGCGGTTCCTCCGGCTCCCCGGTCTGCCTCGACGACTGGACGGTGGTGGGGCTGCACCGGGGGACGCGGAAGGTGGACGAGGTCGAGTTCCAGGGCGCCCGGACGCGGTTCGTGAACGTGGGCACCCAGATGAGCGGCATCCTGACCCATCTCCGGGAGTTCCGGCCCGAGTTGTACGAGGAGATCACGGCGGCCCAGTCGGGGCGGCCGGCCCGGGGGGAAGCGAACGCGAAGCCGAGGTGAACGACCATGCCGAACGGACCACGGAGCGTGTCGCCGGTGGCGACCGGAGCCGAGCGGATCTTCGACGATCTGCGGGAGGTCGCCGCGCGGGTGCGCGCGGGACTGGAGGCGGACATCGCCGAGTCCGCGCTCGAACTCCCCGCCGACGTGGCACCGGCGGTCGAGATCTCCCGCTTCGCCCGCGAGGAGCGGGCCCGCGTCCTGGAGGCCGGGGTCAGCGGCCTGGAGAAGCTGGCCGCGCACCGGGAGGACGAGCTCGACGGGGACGAGACCTTCGGCGTGGAGGCGATCGTCCTCCTGGAGGGCCGGCCGGCGATCCTGGTGCAGCGCCAGGACTTCGCCCCGCAGCGGGACGAGTGGTCGGTCCTGGAGCCGCAGCGGCCCGCGATCCGGGATTCGATCCTGCGGGTCGGCCGGGTCGAGGTCACCGGGCACCCGAGCCTGGACTGGATCGGCACGGCGTTCCTGGTCGGCCCGCGCACGGTGATGACGAACCGTCATGTGGCGGCGGAGTTCAGCCGTTTCGAGGGCGAGCGGTGGACCCTCGAGTTCGGGATGTCGGCGCGGGTGGACCCGGCGGAGGAGCTGCCCGTCGAGGGCGAGCCGCCCGGGCCCTCGGTGTCGTACGAGATCACCGACGTCATCGGCATCCACCCCGACGTCGACATGGCGCTGCTCCGCGTCGAGCCCTCGGCGGAGGACGGCCTGCCGGCGCCGCTCGCCGTGGCCGCGGACGGTCCGGCGGACCTGCCGGGCCGGCCGGTGTACGTGATCGGCTACCCGGCCTGGGACGGCCGGCGCAACGAGCCCGAGTCGATGCGCCGGATCTTCATGGACGTCTACAACGTGAAGCGGCTCCAGCCGGGCGCGGCCACCGAGTTCACACCCGGCGGCCTGGTGATGAAGCACGACTGCTCGACGCTGGGCGGCAACAGTGGTTCCCCGGTGTTCGACCTCGCCGACCACCGGGTCCTCGGGCTGCACTTCGGCGGCCGGTACCGCACGGGCAACTTCGCCGTCCCGCTGTGGGAGCTGGTGGACGACCCGCTGCTCGCGAAGGCCGAGGTCAACTGGGTCTGAGGAGCGGCTAGTCGGCGACGGCGTAGGTGCCGCGGGCGGTGGCGCCGTCGGGGAGGAGCCACTCGGCCGTGACCCGGCCGCGGCCCGGTCCGCCGTCCGCGCCGGGGCGCAGGACGCGCCGGATCCGGAGGGTCAGCGGTGCGTCCGTGCCGGTCTCGCGTACCTCCACGGCGGTGTGGTCGGGGCCTTCGGTGACCCGTACGAGCTCCGCGCCGGTCCCGGCGGGGTCGAGCGAGGCGGCGACGGTGGGGTCGGTCGTGTCGTCGACCGACTGGTGCTGCGCCTCGGCCCGGCCCGCGAGGAGGGCGTACAACTCGGCGACGAGCACCGGGTCGTGGGTGCCGTCGTAGATCCAGCGCGTGCCGAGGACGCCGTGCTCGGAGGTGCCGATGAGGGCGTGCTCGGCGCCCTCCAGGGGCGCGCCCCGGTAGGTCATCGGGACCAGGTAGGTGACCGCGTCCGGTCCGGTGCCGTCGGTGACCGCCATGAACTCGATGCCGACCTCGCCCGCGGGGTCGTCGAGCCGGAAGCCGCCCGCCTTGGCCGGGCTCGGCGCGTCGGCCCCGCCGGCGTACCAGGCGCGGCCGGGCAGCCAGGCGGTGAGCAGCTCCAGCTTGGTGGGCTGCATCGTGGTGTGGTGGATGACGGCCATCGTGCGCATCTCCCTCTGGACCTGGGGCGAAGGACCCTCGGGCGGGGAACCCGGGGCAAAGAACCGCAACCTAACAGACGGACCCGGTCACGATGCGGAGGTGTCCACGCCGACCTAGCCTGGAGGTGGAGTGTTGTCCCCGGCCGGCAGGAGGCCCGCCGTGAGGTACTCGCACACCCGGAACCGACGCGTCTGCGCGGCGCTGACGGCCGTGGGGATCCTCGTCGCCCCCGTGGGCACGGGTGCGGCCCTCGCCGCCGAACCCCCGGACCCCGCCGCCCTCGTGGCGACGGCCCCTTCCCCCACGGCGGACGCCGGGTTCCCCGAGCTCACCCCGGCCGTCGCCGCCCTTCTGGACCGGGCGGTGCGGGACGTGATGCGGGAGACGGGCGTCCCGGGCGTGACGGTCGGTCTCTCCGCGCCCGGCAAGGGCACGTACATCCGCTCCTTCGGCGTCGCCGACAAGTCCACGGGTCAGCCCATGAACCCGGGGCTCTACATGCGGATCGGGAGCGAGACCAAGACGTTCACGGTGACCGCCCTGCTCGAACTGGTCGACCGGGGCGAGGTGAGCATCGACGACCCGATCTCGAAGTACGTGGACGGCGTGCCGAACGGCGACCGCATCACCCTGCGGAACCTGGCGTCCATGCGCAGCGGGCTCTTCAACTACTCGGCGGACGAGGGTTTCTACAAGGCGCTCACGTCCGATCCGTACCGGCCCTTCACCCCGCAGGAGTTGCTCGCCTACTCGTTCAAGCACCCGGTCCAGTTCCAGCCGGGCGCCGAGTTCGACTACTGCAACACGAACCTGATCCTGCTCGGGCTCGTCGTGGAGAAGGTCAGCGGGACGCCGCTCGACGAGTTCGTCCGGACCAACGTGATCGAACCGGCGGGCCTGCGGCACACGGTGTTCCCGACGGACGCGGCGTTCCCGAGCCCGCACGCCCACGGCTACACCGAGCAGACCGCCTCGGGGCAGCTGGAGGACTCCACCGACTGGAACCCCTCCTGGGCCTGGGCGGCCGGTGCGATGATCTCCGACCTCCAGGACCTGCGGACCTGGGCCCGGGTGGTCGCGACCGGCACGCTGCTGACGCCGAGGACGCAGGCCGAGCGGCTGAGGACGTACCCCTCGGGCGTCCCCGGTGCGGGCTACGGCCTCGGCATCTTCAACATCCAGGGCTGGATCGGGCACAACGGCTCCCTGCCGGGGTACGAGTCGCTCACGATCTATCTGCCGGAGGCGAAGGCCACCCTGGTGGTCCTCCTCAACACGGACGTGCTGCACGACAACAACGAGCCCAGCACGCTCTTCGGACAGGCCATCACCCGGATCGTGACCCCGGACCATGTCTTCGACATTCCGGTGACGGAGCCGAAGCCCAGCCCGAGCGGCAGCTGACGCGCGTCCCCCTCTCCTCCCGCCACCTGCCTGATAATCTCCGCTTTGTCCTGGATGATCCCCGGCACTCCCCCGTGCCGCCGCAGAATCGGGAGCAGCAATGACCGGTGGACCCGAGCCCCTCAGCGCCGTCGCCCGTGCGGCGCTCGAGCGCGAGCTCGCCGAGCTGCGCACCGAACGCGAGGCCGTCGCCGTCACGCTGCGGGGCGGCGGTGGCGACGAGGTCGGCGACCGGGCGGACCAGGCCGACGAGTTGCAGCGCGCCGACGAGCTGGACCGGCTCGCCGCCCGTATCGACGAGATCGAGGGGCGGCTGCGCGAAGGCTCCGTCGCGGGCGCGCCGTCCACCTCCGCGGTCGGCGTGGGCAGCAGCGTGACCGTGCGGTTCGCGGACGGCACCGAGTCCACCGTCCAGATCGGCGAGCTCGCGAACGCCCTCGACCCGACCCTGGTCACCGCCGACAGCCCGCTCGGCCGGGCCCTGCTCGGCCACCGCGCCGGCGACACCGTCACGTACGAGGCACCCGAGGGCCGGACGACCGCGGTCGTGGTCTCCCTCGGCTGACGGCGTGCCGGAAACCGCCTCCCCCGGCGCCGCCCAGATCCGGGAGGCCGACCGGAAGGGCGGCCCGGGGCACACCGTTCTGCTCGCGCTGGCCCTCGCGGTGCCCGTCACCAAGCTGGCCTACACGGTCGGCGGCGGCGACGCCGTACGCGACGTGCTGGTCGGGATGGAGCCGGCGAACTGGCCGGACATCCTGCTCGGCATGGTGATCACGGACCCGCTCCTCGGGTCGGTGCTCGGCGTCGTCGTGTCCCGCGTGATCTTCGCCGTGTTCGCCGCGCGCGGGGCGGTCCCGCTCGGGGGCGGGACCGCCCGGGCCCTCCGGCGGGCGGCGCTCACGCTCGTCAACCCGGTCGCCGTGGGAGTCATCGACGCCTGTTTCTTCGGGCCTTGGTGGGGCCTCGCCACCGGGCTCGCCGCCTTCGCGCTGCGGCAGGGCGTGGTCGTGGAGTACCGCACGGGACGCCGCCGGCCGCACCACCGGCACGAGCAGGACCGGGCCGGACACGGCGAGTCCGGCTACCGGCCGCCCTCCTGGCTGCGCAGGGCCGCCGGGGTGGAGCAGTGGGTGGCGCTGGCCCTGACGGTCCTCGTGCTGCCGTTCCTGGCCTTCGTCTCGGCGCTCGACGGGCAGGCGTGGACGTCGATCGTCGCGTGCCGGGTCACGGACGGAACGCGGACCGAGAGCAACCGTCTGATCGAGCTGAGCCGCGAGGGCGACGGCGTGGTCGGCTGGAACCTGGACGCCGAGGAGATCTCCAACGGCCTCGGCTGCACCGGCGAGGAGAGCCGCTACGTGCGCGAGCCGTGGTGGCGGCGCTGACGGCCGCCCGCGTCAGCCGGTGACGATCCCGGCGACCAGGTTGATGGTGGTCGCCAGGATGCTGGCGCCGAAGACGTACGAGAGCAGGCAGTGCCGGAGGACGACCGACCGGACCGTCGCGCTGGAGACGTTCGTGTCGGAGACCTGGTAGGTCATGCCGAGGTTGAAGCTGAAGTAGAGGAAGTCGCTGTACTTGGGCGGGTTCGGGGAGTTGAAGTCGATCCCGCCGCCGGGCTTCAGCGCGTAGTAGAGGTACGCGTACCGGGTGGCGTACGTGAGGTGGAGTCCCGCCCATGTCATGAAGACGCCGCAGAGCGCCGTCGCGGCCGCCGCGTGGCTCAGGTCGGTGTGGCCGACCAGAAGCAGCACCACGATGGCGACGAGCCCGCTCAGGGAGGCCGCCACGACGAGGAGCTCCTCGACGAGGGGCCGGAACTCCTCGCGCCGGACGTTCCGGTGGGTCGTGGCGGCGTCCATGGGCCACAGGGCGATCCAGCCGCTGACGACGAAGAGGGTCTCGGCCGCGGCGATGCCGGCGAGGACGCCCAGCGGCGTGTCGGTCAGGGCGGCGACGACCGCCCCGGTCGCCGCGCCGGCGAAGGCCGACACGGTGAGCCGGGGCACGGCGCCGAGGAGGCGCGGGCCCACGCTCAGGGCTCCAGGACGACGACGGCCTCGTCCGTGTGGGCCAGGAACGTGAGGGTCTCCTGGAGGTACAGCTCGACGCTGCTCGCGTCGTGCGAGGTGTAGCCGATCGCCACGTCCTGGCCGAGGCGGAGCTCGAAGTCGCCGCCCCGGGTGGAGAGGACGAAGCCGCCGTCGAGGGCGGGCGCCCAGATCGGGGAGCCGTCGAGCATCCGGGCGAGGTGGGCCGCGATCGGATAGCCGTGGTCGGAGGTCTCGCTGACGGCCCGGTACTGGTCGGCGCCGAGCAAGAGGGCGTACGGTCCGTCGACTCCGGCGAGCCGCAGGGCGGTGAGGGCCCGGCTGACCGCGTCGGGGTAGTCGCGGGGTTCGGTCGGCAGCCTCAGCACCGGGTTGGAGCTGCGGCCGCGCAGTCCTTCGACCTTGGCGGCCTCGTACCCCTCGAAGACCATGCGGTCCTCGATGAGCGCCAGGGCGCGGGCCGCGTCCTTGACGGGCTGCCAGTCGGAGTCCTTGGAGCCGCGCTCGACGTCGTCGACGGCGGACCGGTCGACGGTGAACGGCACGCGGACCTCGACGAGGGGCCGTGCCTCGCGCAGCCGTACCGTGACGCCGGGCGCGGGCGCCGCCAGGTCGGAGAGGTGGCCCGTGCCGACGGCCGCGAGCTCCGGTCCCGCCGGGTCGGGGACGTCGACGACACGGCGGCCCGCGACGTTGCGGCGGAAGGTGCGGCGGGCCTCCTCCTCGATCTCGGCCCACGCCGCGGCGGTGATCGGGGCGAGTTCGCGGTGGAGGTTGCTGGTGGACTCGGGGGGCGTCATGGGGCCAGGGCTCCTTTCAGGCTGCCGATGCCCAGGGTCTCCCCGGGAGCCGCGGCGGCCGGCGGGGCGGGGAGGTCGTCGAGGAGGTCGGCGCTCGGCACGAAGAAGAGGCCGCCGGTCACGGCCCGGGAGAAGTCGAGGATGCGGTCGGTGGTGCCGGGGGGATCCCCGAGGAACATGTTGCGGAGCATCCGTTCGGTGACGGCGGGGGTGCGGGCGTAGCCGATGAAGTAGGTGCCGAACTCGCCGGTGCCGATCCGCCCGAAGGGCATGTTGGCGCGGAAGATCTGTTGCTGGACGCCGTTCTCGTCGGTGACCGTGTTCAGTGCGACGTGCGAGTCCGCGGGCTTGACGTCGTCGGACAGTTCGATGTTGGAGCCTTTGCCGCGGCCGATGACGTGCTCCTGCTGCTCGACGGTGAGCGCGTCCCAGGCCGCCATGTCGTGGACGTACTTCTGCACGATCACATAGCTGCCGCCCCGGAAGTCCGGGTCCTCGTCGCCGATGTGGACCGCGTCGGCGGCCGTCACGCCCTCGGGGTTCTCGCTGCCGTCGACGAATCCGAGCAGGTCGCGGTCGTCGAAGTACACGAAGCCGTGCACCTCGTCGACGACGGTGACCGCGGTGCCGAGGGCGGCCACGATGTGCCGGGCCAGTTCGAAGCAGAGGTCCAGACGCCGCGACCGCAGATGGAAGAGCAGGTCGCCGGGGGTGGCCGGGGCGTGGTGGCGGGGGCCCCGCAGGGGCGTGAAGGGGTGCAGCTCGCGGGGGCGGGGACCGCCGACGAGCCGGCCCCATCCCTCGGAGCCGATGCCGGCGACGCAGGTGAGGTGCGCGTCGGGGGCGCGGAACGCCACCGAACGGGTCAGTCCCGCCAGGTCCTGGAGCGCCTCCCGCACCGCGGTCTCGCCGCCCGGGTCGACGGTGGCCACCAGGAAGACGGCCGCACGCGCGGGCGGGGCGAGGACGGGCTGGGGTACGGCCATGGCACTCCCACGAGAGTTACATGAAAAGCGGACAGAAGGGACAGTGTCAGCGTAGGTGCGCATGATCCGGTACGCAGCCCGGCACACCGCCCTCCGGGGCGGACGGCCGCGGGGTGGCAGGCGCTCGGCGGCGGGCTTAGCCTGCCCGAAGGGGTCCCTGTGTCCCGCCATGCCCATGCGTCCGGCGCTGGGCGAGAGGGTGAAGCGCCTTGAGCACCGACCAGGACGAGAGCACCGCCCGGAACGCACGTGAACCCCGGGTCGGCCCGACCCCGGACGGCGAACCGGAATTCCATCCGTACCACCACCCGGCCGCCGGCTGGGGCGCCGCGAAGAGCGTGACGAACTTCCTGGTGCGCGAGGGCGCACTCGTCGACGGACCGCGCGCGATCATGCGGATGAACCACGAGAACACCGGCTTCGACTGTCCCGGCTGCGCCTGGCCCGACGACACCAAGGGCCTCCATCTGGACATCTGCGAGAACGGCATCAAGCACGTCACCTGGGAGATGACGCGCAAGCGGGTCGGGCGGGAGTTCTTCGCCGCCCACTCGGTGACCGAGCTGGCCGGGTGGAGCGACTACGACCTGGAGAACGAGGGCCGCCTCACCGAGCCGATGGTCTACGACCCGGAGTCGGACCACTACGTGCCGATCAGCTGGAAGGACGCCTTCGAACTCGTCGGCAGCACCCTGCGCGGCCTCGACGACCCGAACCGGGCCGCGTTCTACACCTCCGGCCGGCTCGGCAACGAGGCCACCTTCCTCTACCAGCTGATGGCCCGCGAGCTCGGCACGAACAACCTGCCCGACTGCTCCAACATGTGCCACGAGGCCAGCGGCCGCGCCCTCCAGGCCTCCCTGGGCACCGGGAAGGGCACGGTCGACCTCCAGGACTGGGAGACCGCCGACGCGCTGTTCATCTTCGGCGTCAACGCCGCCTCGAACGCACCCAGGATGCTCACCGCCCTCGCCGGGGCGTACCACCGCGGCGCACAGATCGTGCACGTCAACCCGCTCGTCGAGGCGGCCGCCACCCGCACCATCGTCCCGCACGACTTCACGGACATGGCCCTCCTCAAGACGACGAGGACCAGCACCCTGAACCTCCAGCCGCGCATCGGCGGCGACATGGCCCTCGTGCGCGGCATGGCCAAGGCGATCCTGGAGCGGTCGTCCACCGACCCGAAGGCCCTGGACCGGGAGTTCATCGAGCGGCACACCTCCGGCTTCGAGGAGTACCGCACCCTGTGCGAGGCCACGCCCTGGGAGGAGCTCGAACGGCAGTCCGGGCTGAGCCGGGCCGACATCCTCGAGGCCGCGCGCGTGTACGGGGAGGCCGACCGCTCCATCGTCAGCTGGTGCCTCGGCATCACCCAGCACGAGCACGGCGTCGACACCGTACGGGAGATCGTCAACCTGCTGCTGCTCCGTGGCAACCTCGGCCGGGAGGGGGCGGGCCCCTCCCCCGTGCGCGGCCACAGCAACGTCCAGGGCAACCGCACGTGCGGCATCGACCACCGCCCGAGCGAGGAGTTCCTCGACCGGCTCGCCGGGGTCTGCGCGATCGAACCGCCCCGCGCGCACGGCAAGGACACCGTCGCGAGCATCAAGGCGATGCACGACGGCGAGATCACCGTCTTCGTCGGCATGGGCGGCAACTTCGCGCTCGCGGCCCCGGACACCCCGTACACCTGCGCGGCGCTGCGCAATTGCGAGCTCACCGTCCAGGTCAGCACCAAGCTGAACCGCAGTCACCTCGTGCACGGCCGGCAGGCGCTCATCCTCCCCTGCCTCGGCCGGACCGAGAAGGACCACCAGCGCAAGGGCGTCCAGAGCACCTCCGTCGAGGACTCGATGAGCATGGTGCACCTGTCCTCCGGCATGAAGAAGCCCGCCTCGCCCCATCTGCTCTCCGAACCGGCCGTCGTCGCCGGCATGGCGCGCGCCGCGCTGCCCGACAGCGCCACCCCCTGGGAGTGGTACGTCGAGGACTACGACCGCATCCGGGACACCATGGCCCGCGCGCTCGACGGCTTCGAGGACTTCAACCGGCGCGTACGGCTGCCGCTCGGCTTCCGCATCAAGCAGCCCGCCCGCGAACTGGTCTTCCTCACCCCGTCCGGGCGCGCCGAGTTCTCCTCCGCCGAGCTGCCCGACGTGGTGCCCGCACCCGGCACCCTGGCACTCGGCACCATGCGCTCCCACGACCAGTGGAACACCACCATCTACTCCGACAACGACCGCTACCGGGGCATCAAGAACTGCCGCACGCTGGTCTTCATGAACCGGGCGGACATGCGCGAGCGCGGGATCGCCGACATGGGACGCGTCGACATCACGAGCACCGCGAGGGACGGCAGCCGACGGCATCTGAACGGCTACCTCGCCGTCCCGTACGACATTCCGCGCGGCTGCGCCGCCGGGTACATGCCGGAGATGAACGTGCTCTGCGCCTTGGGCGACTACAGCACCCAGAGCGACCAGCCGATCATGAAGCACGTCAACGTGACGATCGCGCCCGCCTCCTGATGTTCCATCACCCGCGGCGGACCAGCCGGTCGAGGAGGAGGTAGGCGCGCCGCTCCGCGGCGGCGAGCTCGGTGGGGTCGATCTCCGCCGGCCACAGCTCGCCCGCCGCGGCGTCGTCCGCCTCCCGCAGCTCCACCGCGGCCGCCGCGAGCCGCGTCTGGACGAGCGGGAACGAGGGCACGTCCCCTTCCTCCAGGGCCCGTTCGGCCCGCTCCGAGGCCGCCGCGCAGGCGGCGAGGGCGCGCTCGGCCCGTACGGCCGCCCGGTCGTGGACCACCATCAGCGCGCAGCAGAGCGCGACGCCGACGCCGAGCACGCTGCTCAGCGCCCGGTCCTGCACGAGCGCTCCGGCCGGCGCGGGCGCGGCCAGGTCGGTCAGGAGCAGGGCCAGCGGGGTGAGGAAGACGACGCCGAGGCCGTAGTTGCGGGCGACGACGTACTCCAGGAGGAACTCGAAGAGGACGATCACGAGGACGAGCTCCACCGGCCCGGGGCCCAGGGCGAGGACACCGAGGGCGAGCAGGAGGCCCGCGACCGTGCCCAGGGTGCGCTGGACGGCACGCTGGGCCGCCGTCCGGACGTTGATCGAGTGGAGGACGGCGGCGGCGGAGATCGCCGCCCAGTAGCCGTGCCCGAGGCCGAGGAGGAGCGCCGCCCCGCCCGCGATGCCGGTGCCGAGGACCATCCGCAGCGCCGGTACGAGGAGGACCGCCGCGCGGCCGTGGGCCGGTCCCGTCACCAGGGCGGCGGCCCGGAGCTCGGTGGCGCGCAGGGTGGTCGGAGCCGGAGCCCCCGGCCCCGGGCGCGTCCCGGTCGCCGCCGGGCGGGCGAGCATGCCGGCCTGGGCGACCAGGACGGGGAGCGCCAGTTCGGGCAGCAGGCGCGGGGCCCGCCGGCGGCGGCCGAGGAGCAGACGGACCTGGCGGCGCAGCGTACGGGCCAGGCCGGTGGGGTCGCGCGGCGCGCGGCGCGCGGAGCCGATGAGCAGCGACCAGCAGAGGTCGGTGAGCCGGACGCAGGTGTCGCTCCGGCCGGCCCGGTCGGCGCCCGACGGCGGCAGGACGCCGAGCGTGCGGTACGCCTGGAGGACGGCGGCGGTCGCCCGGTGCCGTACGGGCCTCACATCCCGTCCGGCGCCGCTCGCGTCCCACAGATCGGCGAGTTCGCGCAGGGCGGCCGCGACGGCGAGCCGCTGCGGGCGGTCCGGGTGCACGAGCCGGCCGGCCAGGGCGAGGACCCAGGCGACGGCCGCGCCGATCGCGGCGAGGCCCGCCTGGGGCAGGACGTCGGCGGGGGCGGAGGCGCCGTTGGCCGCCACCGCGAAGGAGAACAGCAGCAGCACCGCGCCGAGCCCGCCCAGCCGGGCCGCGTCGCAGGCGAACTTCGCGAGACCGGCCACCAGGGCCGTGGCCGCGACGGTCACGGCGGCGCCCGCTCCCCCGTCCCGGGGATGGGCCCAGGCGGCGAGCGCCGCGCCGCAGCCCACGCACGCGGTCATCGCCACGGCGACGACGGCGAGCACCCGGGCACGGCGCGCGTAGGGCAGATTGCGTCCGAACGTGGTGGTGAAGGAGCCCAGCATCGTGTAGACGGCCTGGTCGGCCCGCCCGGCGAGTGCCAGCGGCAGCGCGGGCAGCGCCATGGCGAGCGCGGCCCGCACGGCGAAGGACAGGGCACCGTCCACGCTCTGCAGGGCGAGCGCGCCCCTCGGGGACAGGGCGCGCCCCAGACGGGCGGCGGCGCGCCGCGGTCCGCCCGGCGGGCGCCGACGACTGGAATTCATGACCCGATCACCCTCGGGGAATTCATTTCGAAAGTCAAAGAAGCATTTCCGGAAAGGCGGGCGATAGATCGCGCCTATCAGCTCATCGAAAACATCTCTTTGACTTCACTGCGGAACGGGTCGAATCTGCTCTGCGGCGAGAATCCGATACGGGCGAGGAACGAGGCGGACCAGAGCATGAGCGGCATCGAGGACCCGGTCGACGACCTGAAGGTCACCCCGCCGAAGACCTGGGCGACGGGGCTGCCCGCCGTGACGCACGCGCTGGAGTACTCCCTGGGCCAGACGTCCCCGCGGCGCACCGCGCTGACGCTGCTGAACATCAACCAGCCCAAGGGCATCGACTGCCCGGGCTGCGCCTGGCCGGAGCCCGCGCCGGGCAAGCGGCACAGGAACGAGTACTGCGAGAACGGTGCCAAGCACATCAACGACGAGGCCACCTCGCGGCGCGTCACCCGGGACTTCTTCCGCGAGCACTCGGTCGCGGAGCTCGACGGAATGTCCGACTACTGGCTCAATCAGCAGGGCCGGCTCACCGAGCCGATGGTGAAGCGGCCCGGTGCGACGCATTACGAGCCGATCGGCTGGGACGAGGCGCTCGGTCTGCTCGCCGACGAGCTCAGGGCCCTCGACTCCCCCGACGAGGCCCTCTTCTACGTCTCCGGCCGGCTGAACAACGAGGCCGCGTTCCTCCTGCAGCTCTTCGCGCGCGCGTACGGCACGAACAATCTGCCGGACTGCTCCAACATGTGTCACGAGTCCAGCGGTTCCGCGCTGTCGGAGACGCTGGGCATCGGCAAGGGCAGCGTCTCCCTGGACGACATCCACCACTCCGACCTGGTGTTCGTCGTGGGGCAGAACCCGGGCACCAACCACCCCCGGATGCTGTCGGCCCTGGAGGAGACCAAGCGGAACGGCGGCCGGGTCGTGGCCGTCAACACGCTGCCCGAGGCCGGACTCATGCGCTTCAAGCACCCGCAGAAGGCCCGGGGGATCATCGGCCGCGGCACCCCGATCGCCGACCAGTTCCTGCACATCCGCGCCGGCGGCGACCTCGCCCTCTTCCAGGCCCTGAACCGGCTGCTCGTGGAGGCCGAGGACGCCGCGCCCGGCACCGTCCTGGACCACGAGTTCATCCGTACGCACACCACCGGCTTCGCCGACTTCGCCGAGCACGCCCGGAAGGTCTCCTGGGACGACGTCCTGGCCGCGACCGGCCTCGACCGCGGGGAGATCCAGACGCTCTTCGAGCGGGTCCTCGCGAGCGAGAAGATCATCGTGTGCTGGGCGATGGGCGTCACCCAGCACAAGCACGGCGTGCCCACGATCCGCGAGATCGTCAACTTCCTGCTGGCACGCGGCAACATCGGCAGGCCCGGCGCGGGCGTCTGCCCGGTGCGCGGCCACAGCAACGTCCAGGGCGACCGCACGATGGGCGTGTGGGAGCGGATGCCGCAGACGTTCCTCGACGCCCTGGAGCGCGAGTTCGGCTTCACCCCGCCCGCCCACCACGGCCTGGACGCGGTGAACGCCATCCGCGCCATGCACGAGGGCCGCGCGAAGGTCTTCCTGGGCGTCGCCGGGAACTTCGTACGGGCCACCCCGGACAGCGCGGTCACCGAGGAGGCGATGCGGGGCTGCCGGCTCACCGCGCATGTCTCCACCAAGCTCAACCGGTCCCACACCGTCTGCGGCGAGACCGCCCTGATCCTGCCGACGCTGGGCCGCAGCGACCGCGACGTGCAGGCCGGTGTCGAGCAGTTCGTGACCGTCGAGGACTCCATGAGCGACGTCCACGCCTCCCGGGGGAAGCTGCCGCCCGCCTCGCCCCACCTGCTCAGCGAGGTCGCGATCGTCGCGCGTCTCGCCCGCAGGACCCTCGGGGACGAACCCGCCCTGCCCTGGGAGGAGTTCGAGCGCGACTACGGCACCATCCGGGACCGCGTCGCCCGGGTCGTGCCCGGCTTCGAGGACTTCAACGCGCGCGTGGCCCGGCCGGGCGGCTTCCACCTGCCCAACCCGGTGAACCACGGGGTCTTCCGCACCCCGAGCGGCAAGGCCGTCTTCACCCGCAACGCCTTCACGATGCCGCACGTCCCCGAGGGACACCTGCTGCTGCAGACCCTGCGCTCGCACGACCAGTGGAACACCGTCTGGTACGCCCCGAACGACCGCTACCGCGGCATCCACGACGCCCGCCGGGTCGTCCTCGTCAACCCGGCCGACCTCGACGCCCTCGGCCTCGCCGACCGCGAGACGGTGGATCTGGTGAGCGTCTGGCACGACGGGCGGGAGCGGCGCGCGGAGGGCTTCCGGGTGGTCGCGTACCCCGCGAGCCGGGGTTCCGCGGCGGCCTACTACCCCGAGACCAACGTCCTGGTGCCGCTGGACAGCGTCGCCGACATCAGCAACTGCCCGACCTCCAAGGGCGTCCTCGTCCGCCTGGAACCCGCCGGACGGCGCGACACGAGGAGCGGCTCATGGGACGCGTGACCCGGCGGCGGCGCGTCCTGCGCATCCGGGAGGGCGGCGCCGCGTACCGCCCCGACACCCTGGCCGCCGAGGAGCCGATGGAGATCCGGGTCGGCGGACGCCCGCTGACCGTGACCATGCGCACCCCCGGCGACGACTTCGACCTGGCGGCCGGCTTCCTGGTGAGCGAGGGCGTGGTGCGCGCCGCCGGCGACGTGGCCGGGATCCGGTACTGCGCGGGCGCCACCTCCGACGGAGGCAACACGTACAACGTGGTGGACGTCGTCCTCGCCCCCGGTGTGGCCGCCCCCGACGCCTCCCTGGAACGGAACTTCTACACCACCTCCTCGTGCGGCCTGTGCGGCAAGGCGAGCCTGGACGCGGTGCGGACGACGGCCGCCTGGTCCGTCGCCGAGGACCCGCTCCGCGTCGGCCCCGAGACCCTGACCGCCCTCCCCGACCGGCTGCGGGCGGCCCAGAAGGTCTTCGACAGCACCGGCGGGCTGCACGCGGCCGGGCTGTTCTCGGCCGACGGCGAGCTGCTGTGCCTGCGCGAGGACGTCGGCCGGCACAACGCCGTCGACAAGGTCGTCGGGCACGCCCTGCGCTCGGGTCTCCTGCCGCTGCGCGGGACGGTGCTGATGGTGAGCGGCCGGGCCTCCTTCGAGCTGGTGCAGAAGGCGGTGATGGCCGGGATCCCCCTGCTCGCGGCGGTGTCCGCGCCCTCCTCGCTCGCCGTGGACCTCGCGGCGGAGAGCGGTCTCACCCTGGTCGGCTTCCTGCGCGGGACGTCGATGAACGTGTACTGCGGCGAGGAACGGCTGGAGGCCGTGGGCGTGGGGTGACGGCGGTGGCGGCTGGCGTTCGGGCGGGCGGTCCGGTAGACCCGTGGGGTGCTGTTCCGTCAACTCGAGTACCTGGTGGCCCTCTCCCGGGAGCGTCACTTCGCCCGCGCCGCCCAGGCCTGCCACGTCTCCCAGCCCGCCCTCTCCGAGGCGATCCGGAAGCTGGAGGACGAGCTCGGCGTCCCGCTGGTCCTGCGCGGCCGCCGGTACGAGGGCCTCACGCCCGAGGGCG
The DNA here is from genome assembly GCF_043077765.1 of Streptomyces sp. NPDC015661. NCBI lineage: Bacteria > Bacillati > Actinomycetota > Actinomycetes > Kitasatosporales > Streptomycetaceae > Streptomyces > Streptomyces sp. NPDC015661. The sequence goes on from NZ_JBIBST010000007.1 coordinate 215,995, forward strand.
AGCGCATCGTGGTGTGGGCGCAGCGTCTCCTGGCCGACCGTGACGCCCTGAAGAGCGAGGTCGGCGCGCTGCGGACGGGTCTGAGCGGCCGGCTGCGGATCGGTTCGGTCCCGACCGCGTCCGGCGCGGTCGCGCTGCTGACGGAGCCGTTCTGTCTGGCGCACCCGCTGGTGACCGTGGAGGTGGCGACGGACCTGCGGGCGGAGGACGTCCTGCGGCAGCTGCGGGACTTCGAGATCGACGCCGGGGTGACGTATCTGCACAAGGGGCTGGCGGAGAACTTCCGGGCGGTGCCGCTGTACGAGGAGCGGTACGTGCTCCTCACCGGCGCCGCCGACGCCCCGGCGCACCGGACGACGGCGACCTGGGCGGAGGCCTCGCGGCTGCCGCTCTGTCTGCTGACCGGGACCATGCAGGGGCGCCAGGTCCTCGACGAGGTGTTCGCCGAAGCCGGGGTGCGGCCCTCGCCCCGGGTGGAGACGGACTCGGTGGCGGCACTCTTCGCCCATGTCCGGACCGGGCACTGGGCGGGCATCGTGCCGCACGCCTGGCTGCACGTCTTCGGGGTGCCGCACGGCATGCGGGCGGTGCCGATGACCGAGCCGACGCGGTCGGTCCCGGTCGGTCTGGTGACGGTCGTCCGGGAGCCGGAGTCCGTGATGGCGCGCGCGCTGAGGGAGGTCGCGGGCCGCACCGACGTCGCCGGAGCCCTTGACCGCCTCCCGGGCGACTCGGTACCGCGCTGAGAGAAGGGTGACTCGGCGGGAGAAATCGGGAACGGGACCGCTCGGGACGGCCCCGTTCCCTGCTCGTGCGCGGCGGCCGTCAGGCCGCCGCGGCGCCGCTCCCCACGGCCTCGGGCTTGCGGACCGTGCAGTGCAGCGAGTCCTCGACGACGTCCGCGACGATCGTGTCGCCGGGGTCCGCCTCGCCGCCGAGCAGCAGGGAGGCGACACGGTTGTCGAGCTCCGTCTGGATCGTGCGGCGCAACGGCCGGGCGCCGAACGCCGGCTGGTAGCCGTGGGCGACGAGGAGCTTCTTCGCCGCCTCGGTGACCTCCAGGGTCATGCCCTGGGCGTGGACGCGGTGCTTGCTCCGGTCGAGGAGGTGGTCGAGGATCTCCGACAGGTCCTCCTCGGTGAGGCTGTGGAAGACGATGATGTCGTCGATGCGGTTGAGGAACTCGGGCAGGAAGCGCCCCTTCAGATCCTCCATCAGGTCGTCCCGCAGGTCGGCCGCGTCGCCCTCGTGGGCGAGGATGCGGTGGGCGCCGATGTTGGACGTCATGATGACGACGCAGTGGCGGAAGTCGACCGTGCGGCCCTGGCCGTCCGTGAGGCGGCCGTCGTCGAGGATCTGGAGCAGCGTGTTGAAGACGTCGGGGTGCCCCTTCTCGATCTCGTCGAAGAGCACGACGCTGTACGGCTGGCGCCTGACCTTCTCGGTGAGCTGGCCGGCCTCCTCGTAGCCGACGTATCCGGGAGGCGCGCCGACGAGCCGGGCGACCGTGTGCTTCTCCTGGAACTCGCTCATGTCGAAGCGGATCATGCGGTCCTCGGCCCCGAAGAGCAGCTCGGCGAGGGTCTTGGCGAGTTCGGTCTTGCCGACGCCCGTGGGCCCAAGGAAGAGGAAGGAGCCGACGGGCCGGTTCGGGTCGCCCATGCCCGCCCTGTTGCGGCGTACGGCCTCGGAGACCGCGGTGACCGCCTCGTCCTGGCCGACGATCCGGGCGTGCATCTCCTCCTCCAGCTTGAGCAGCTTCTCCTTCTCGCTGGCGGTGAGCTGCGAGACGGGGATGCCGGTGCGGCGGGAGACGATGTCGGCGATGTCGGAGGCCGTGACCGAGACGACGCCCTCGCGGCGCTCCTCGATCCCGGCGAGCTCGCCCTCGACCTCCGCGATCCGGTCCTTGAGTTCCTTGGCCTTCTCGAAGTCCTCGGCGGCGACGGCCTGGTCCTTCTCCCGGCGCAGTTTCGCGAGCGTGTCCTCGCGGCTGACGACCTCGGTGGAGCGCCCGCCGCTGCGGAGCCGTACGCGCGCGCCGGCCTGGTCCATCAGGTCGATGGCCTTGTCGGGCAGGAACCGGTCGCTGATGTAGCGGTCGGAGAGTTCGGCCGCCGCCGCGAGGGCCCCGTCGGCGAAGCGGACCTGGTGGTGGGCCTCGTACGCGTCCCGGAGTCCTTCGAGGATCTGCACCGTCTCCTCGACGGTCGGCTCGGGGATCAGGACGGGCTGGAAGCGGCGTTCGAGGGCGGCGTCCTTCTCGATGTGCTTGCGGTACTCGTCGATGGTGGTGGCGCCCACGACGTGCAGTTCGCCGCGGGCGAGGGCGGGCTTGAGCATGTTGCCCGCGTCCATCGAGCCCTCGCCGGTGGCGCCCGCGCCGACGACCGTGTGCAGCTCGTCGATGAAGAGGATGATGTCGCCGCTCGCCTCCTGGACGTCCTCGATGACCTTCTTGAGGCGTTCCTCGAACTGTCCCCGGTACTGCGCTCCGGCGACCATGCCGGACAGGTCCAGGGAGACGACCCGCTTGCCCTTCAGGGTGTCGGGGACCTCGTCCGCGACGATGCGCTGGGCGAGGCCCTCCACGATGGCGGTCTTGCCGACGCCGGGCTCGCCGATGAGCACGGGGTTGTTCTTGGAACGGCGGGAGAGGATCTCGATGGTCTGCTCGATCTCGTCGGCCCGCCCGACGACGGGGTCGAGCTTGCCCGCCTTCGCCTCCTCGGTCAGGTCGCGGCCGTACTCGTCGAGGGTCGTGGCCGGCTGCTTCGCGGCGGCGGGGGCGCCGCCCTGCTCCGGGCGGGCCGCCTGGTCGGTGGGGCCGCGGAGCTTCTTCACGTCCAGGTCCTCGGCCCGCAGGAAGCGGGAGGCGCCGGAGTCCGCGTCGCCGAGGAGGGCGCTGAGGATGTGCTCGGGGCCGATGTACGAGACCCCCGCCGCCTGCGAGTAGGCGTGGGCGGTCGCCAGGGTCCGCTTGGCCGCCGGGGTGAGTCCGGGCTCGGCGGACGGCTCCGCGGACTCCCGGGGCAGGACCTGGGCGAGCTGCTCGGCGAGCTTGTCGGGGTTCACCCCGCCCTGGGAGAGCAGCCGCCGGGTGGGCTCGACCTGGGTCGCCGCCCACAGGAGGTGTTCGGTGTCGAGGTCGGAGCTGCCGTCCTCGTCGGCCTTGCGCGCCGCGGTGTTCAGCAGTTCGTGGGAGGACTCGGTCAGCAGCCGTCCGATGGGCACGCGCTGCACCGCCGGGGGCGAGGACGCGGGCGACATTCCGAAGAACCGGTTGAACAGGTCGCTGAACGGATCCGACGAACCGAAGGACGAACCGAACGCCATCGACATGGCAGCTCCTGAAAGCGCGAAAAGGGGTCGCCCCCACTCAAACCCGGCGCCCACACCTCCGCAATCGGAGCGGACCGGCCGCGCGCCCGACACACCCACCCGCATGGGCGACCGGAATGCCCGGATCGCGGCCCGGCCGTCGACGATGGGCCCATGACCTCCGCGATCCCCCCGAACGCCCCGGAACCCGAGCCCGGCCCCGGGCCCGGCCCTCAGGTGCGTGCCTCCGCGCTCGTCCGGCACGCCAAGCTGTGGCTCGTACCGACCGTCCTGTGCGCCCTGGTGTCGCTGCTGCTGTCGCTCCTCTACATGGGGGGCATCCTCAGCCCGAACGACCATCTGGACCGGCTGCCCATCGCGCTGGTCGACGAGGACCAGGGCCGCCCGCTGCCGGGTCAGTCGGAGAGCCTGGGGAAGCAGATCACCGACTCGGTCGCCTTGGTGGGCAACTCGAAGACCACCATCGACTGGCGCCGCCTCGACGGCGCGGAGGTCCAGGACGCACTGGCCTCGGGCAAGGTCTTCGGCGCCCTGGTCGTCCCGCCGGACTTCACCGCCTCCGTCGCGGCGCTGACCACGAACCGGGCGACGGAACGCCCGACGCTCACCGTGCTCACCAACCCCGGTCTCGGCAGCCTCGGCTCGTCACTGGCGGCCCAGATCAACCAGGGCGCGGCGCACCAGGCCTCGCTGACCATCGGCAAGCAGCTCGCGGCCACCTCCGACGTACCGACCACGCGGACGCTGCTGGCCGACCCCGTCGCGGTCGTCACCCGTGTCGGCCATCCGATCGGCCGGCACAGCGGGCTCGGCCTGACCGCCTTCTACTACACCCTGCTGCTCGTCCTGGGCGGCTTCATCGGCGGGAACCTCGTCAACGCCGGCGTCGACACCGCGCTCGGCTACGCCGACAGCGAGCTCGGGCCCTGGCACACCCGGCGGCCGACCGTCCCGATCAGCCGCACCCAGACACTCGTCCTGAAGATGCTGATGACCGCCGGGATCGCGCTCCTGACCACCACGCTCGTCATGATCGCCACGATCGGGATCCTGGACATGGACGCCGACCACCTGCCGATGCTGTGGCTCTTCTCCTACTGCGCGACGGTGGCCGTCGGTCTGGGTGTCCAGGCCATCAACGCCGCCTTCGGCGGCATCGGCCAGCTCGTGTCCATGTTCATCTTCATCGCGCTGGCCCTGCCGTCCTCCGGGGCGACCGTCCCTCTGGAGGCGACCCCCGCGTTCTACCGCTTCCTGGGCGTCTTCGAGCCGATGCACCAGCTCAGCTCGGGCGTCCGGTCCATCCTGTACTTCGACGCCCGGGCCGACGCGGGGCTCGCCCGCGGCTGGATCATGATCGCGGTCGGTACGGCAGCGGCCCTGGCGTTCGGCTTCGCCATGACGCACTACTACGACCGCAGGGGGCTGCGGCGCCTCACGCCGCAGCCCGAGTGAGCGACTACCAGGAGACGCTGAACTTGATGGAGCGGTTGTCGTTCCGGGTGTTCACCAGCGTGGAGACGCCGGAGCGGCTGCCCACGTAGTCGTAGGCACCCTTGTAGCCGGCGCTGTAGTACACGTTGGCCGAGTAGCCGTCGTACCAGTTGTAGGCGGAGGCCGCGTTGTTGCCGGCGGCCTGGCCGCTGCCCGAGCCGGTGTTGGGGCAGAAGCGGAGCGGCACGGGCGTGGTGTACGGCATCTTGAGCGCCAGCATGTCGTAGATGTCGTGGCCGATGTTGACCCAGGCGCCCGAGTAGTTGGGGCTGTAGTAGAGGCGGAAGCGGAACTCCTCCGACGAGCCGGCGCACTTCTGGCTCGACATGATCGTGTCCTCGTCGCTGCTGATGTAGGCGGTGGGGTTGCCCTCCGCGTGGGCCATGCCCGTGCCGGAGAGGACGGAGGCGCCCATCACGGCGGCGACGAAGGCGGTGCGCAGGCGGGTGCGCCGCACGGTGGTCGAGGTCTTCACAAGGGTCTCCACAGTGATCGTCGAAACAGAAACAGAAACAGACAAGAGAAGAGGTCTGAGGGTCAGGGGCGGGCGAGGACGTCCGCCGCCTTGCGCAGGCTGCTGTCGAGGGTGCGGCGGTCCGCCGCGAGCGCCGTCGCGTTGCGCGCGATCGAGGCGCGCTGGATCCGGGTCTCCGCCTCGTGCCAGGCCTCCGCGACCCGGTGCGTGGCCCGGCAGTCGATGTCGGCGAGCGCCGTGTCGATCTCGACGCGGGACGCGCCCCCGGGACTCGGCCGGAAGCGGGGGTCGTCGTTGGCGGCCATGGGAGCCGGGTACGTGAAGCCCTTGGCCTTCATGCAGGCGGACCAGCGTCCGAACACCGCCTTCACCGACGGGTCTTCCATGGAGGTGGGGTACGACTCGTTCGTGAGCCGCTGCACCAGCGGGGAGACGCCCAGCGTCGAACCCGCGCCCAGGGTCCGACGTGCCTCGCCGAAGCAGCCACCCTCGGGGATCTTCCGCCCGTCGTGGAAACCGCGCCGGGCCTCGGGGCCGACCCTCTCCAGGAGTTCGGCGGGCATGTCGGTGCCGCCCATGACCATCTGTTCGTCGGCGGAGAGCTGCGGCTGGGCGTCGGCGGCGCGCAACGCCTCGTCGTAGCGGGCCTGTTGGACCGGGTCGACCTGGTAGCCGAACTTCGCGGACATTCCGGCGTCATGGATGCCGTACCGCCAGTCGAGCAGGTTCTTCGGGCCGATCGCGGGCAGCTCCGGGGCCGGCTTCCAGGCGATCCCGAAGCCCTTGAGGCACTGGCCGACCAGCTTCTGTTCCGCGCGGGCAAGGGTCCTGCCCTGCTCCGCCGTCGGGCGGTACGCCTGCATGGGCAGGGTCCAGGCCGAGGCGTCGGCGGCGGAGCGCACGGCGACGGTGGCGGCGGGCGTCGGCGCGGCGGTCCCCGTCTCCTGCCCGGTGGAACACCCGGTCAGGCCAAGGGCGGTGACGGCGAGAGCCGCGCATATGCGCGTGTTTCTGTGGTGGCTGCTCGCCATCGACTGAGGGATCCTCACATGACTGGTCCCGGTGGGGGCTTGGTTCGGTCGGAGAGCAGGATACCCGGCTGTCACAGCTGGTCAGAGCCACCCCGGGAGCTCGCGGAAACAAGAACGGAGGCCGTGTCGGATCTCTCCGACACGGCCTCCGTCAACGGGGAATGCCCGGGGCTACTCGTCCTCGTCCCACGGCGGTTCGAACTCGTCCGGGTCGAACGGCGGCTCCTCGTCGTAGGACGGCCCGGCGTCGTGCACCGGAGGCGCGGCAGCGGGCACCGGCGATGCGGCTGCGGCAGGTGCGGACGGGGTGCCCGTCCCGGCGCCGCCGGTCTGGGCCAGGGTGTCGAGGACGCCCTCGGCGTACTTGCCGAGCTTGGCCTCGCCGACGCCCCCGACGGTGCCGAGCTCCTCGACGGTGCCGGGCATCAGGGTCGCGATCTCGCGCAGCGTCGCGTCGTGGAAGACGACGTACGCCGGCACGCCCTGCTCGCGGGCGGTCGCGGCCCGCCAGGCACGGAGGGCCTCGAAGACGGGCACGGCGGCCGCCGGCAGATCCACCGGCACGCGGGCGCCCTTGCCGGAGCGGGCCCCGGACTCCTTTCGGGCCGGGGCGGCCGCCTTCTCCTTGCGCATCGGGACCTGCCGACGCCCGCCGAGGACCTCGCCGCTCTCCTCGGTGAGCACGAGCGTCCCGTAGTCGCCCTCCACCGCGAGCAGCCGCTGCGCGAGGAGCTGGCGGACGACCCCGCGCCACTCGGCGGTGCCCAGGTCCGAGCCGACGCCGAACACCGACAGCTGGTCGTGGTCGAACTGGATGACCTTGGCGGTCCTCTTGCCCTGGAGGATGTCGATGATCTGGCCGGCGCCGAACTTCTGGCGCCGTTCCTTGGCGAGCCGCCACACCGTGGACAGCAGCTTCTGCGCGGCGACGGTCCCGTCCCAGGACTCGCCCGGCGTCAGGCAGCTGTCGCAGTTCCCGCACGGCGTGCCGGACTGGCCGAAGTACTCCAGGAGCCGCACCCGGCGGCAGTCGACCGTCTCGCAGAGGGCGAGCATGGCGTCCAGATGCATCGCGAGGGAGCGGCGGTGCGTCTCGTCGCCCTCGGAGCCGTCGATGAGCTTGCGCTGCTGGACGACGTCCTGGAGGCCGTACGCCAGCCAGGCGGTGGCCGGCTCCCCGTCACGGCCCGCGCGGCCGGTCTCCTGGTAGTAGCCCTCGACCGACTTGGGCAGGTCGAGGTGGGCCACGAAGCGTACGTCCGGCTTGTCGATGCCCATGCCGAAGGCGATGGTCGCCACGACGACGACCCCGTCCTCCCGCAGGAAGCGGGCCTGATTCGCCGCGCGCGTCCCGGCGTCCATGCCGGCGTGGTACGGGACGGCGTCGATGCCGTGCTCCACGAGGGCGGCCGCCGTCTTCTCCACCGACGCCCGCGACAGGCAGTAGACGACGCCCGCGTCCCCGTCGTGCTCGGTCCTGATCAGCTCCAGGAGCTGCTTGACCGGGTTGTTCTTCGGGACGATGCGGTACTGGATGTTCGGCCGGTCGAAGCCGGCGACGAAGTGCCGGGCGTCCTCCAGGCCGAGCCGCTTCGCGATCTCGGCGTGGGTGGCCTCCGTGGCCGTCGCCGTCAGCGCGATCCGCGGCACCTTCGGCCACCGCTCGTGGAGCATGGAGAGGGCGAGGTAGTCGGGCCGGAAGTCGTGGCCCCACTGGGCCACGCAGTGTGCCTCGTCGATCGCGAAGAGCGACACCGTGCCCCGGTCGAGCAGCCGCTGGGTGCCCTCGGTGCGGAGCCGCTCCGGGGCCAGGTAGAGCAGGTCCAGCTCGTCCGCGAGGAAGGCCTGCTCGACGGCCTGCCGCTCGTACGGGTCCTGCGTCGAGTTCAGGAAGCCGGCCCGCACCCCGAGCGCCCTGAGCGCGTCCACCTGGTCCTGCATCAGGGCGATGAGCGGCGAGATCACGACGCCCGTCCCCGCTCTGACCAGGGCGGGGATCTGGTAGCAGAGCGACTTGCCGCCGCCCGTCGGCATCAGGACGAGCGCGTCACCGCCGCCGACGACCTGCTCGATGATCTCCTGCTGCTCCCCGCGGAAGGAGCTGTAGCCGAAGACACGGTGGAGCACCCGGGCGGCGTCGGAGATCTCGGCGGTGGCGTCGGGAGTGTCAGGAGCGGCCGGAGCGGCAGAGGCGTCGGAAAGGACCATTTCTGAAGCCTAGCCGCCCGCACCGGCACCCCGGCCCCGCCCGGGACCAACCTGTGGAAAACCCCCGCGAAGGCCGGCACCGGGGCGCCCAGGCCCCCGTGAAGGCCGGGGTCAGCGCACGCCGACCCCCGCGAAAGCCGAGGTCAGTGCACCGCGACCCCCGCGAAGGCCGAGGTCAGTGCACGGCGACCCCCGCGAAGGCCGAGGTCAGTGCACGGCGACCCCCGCGAAAGCCGAGGTCAGTGCACCGCGACCCCCGCGAAAGCCGAGGTCAGTGCACCCCGGCCCCCGCGGGGCTGTCGTCCAGGAAGCCGCCCGACTGGTGCTGCCACAGCCTCGCGTAGGCGCCCTCGGCGGTGAGCAGCTCCTGGTGGGTGCCCTGCTCGACGATCCGTCCGCGGTCGAGGACGACGAGCCGGTCCATCGTGGCCACCGTGGACAGCCGGTGGGCCACCACGAGCGCGGTCCGTCCCTCCATGAGCGCCCACAGCGCGTCCTGGACGAGGACCTCGCTCTCGGAGTCCAGGGCGCTGGTCGCCTCGTCGAGCAGGAGGATCGGCGCGTCGCGCAGGATCGCCCGGGCGAGGGCGACCCGCTGGCGCTGGCCGCCGGACAGTTTCACGCCGCGCTCGCCGACCATGGTGTCGAAGCCTTCGGGGAGCGCGTCCGCGAACTCGGTGACGTGCGCCGCCTCGGCCGCGCGCCGGATCTCGGCGTCGGTGGCGTCCGGCCGGGCGAAGGCGATGTTCTCCCGGAGGGTGCGGTGGAACATCGCGGGGTCCTGCGGCACGTACGCGATCATGCTGCGCAGTTCGGTCTGCCGGAGCCTGCTGATGTCCTGGCCGCCGATCGTGATCCGGCCGCCGTCGATGTCGGTCATCCGGAGGAGCAGCCGGGTGAGCGTGGTCTTGCCGCCGCCGGAGCGGCCCACGAATCCGATCTTCGCGCCGCTGGGCACGTCCAGGTCGAGGTCCTCGAAGAGCGGCTTCGCGCCCGCGTGGGCGAAGGACACCTTCTCGAACCGCACCTGGGCGTCCTCGGGGCGGAGGGGTTCCGGGGTTTCCGGGTCGAGGACGGTCGGCTCGTCGAGGAGGAGCTCGGTGAACTGCGCGGCCTCCGTCATCGAGCTTTCCAGGCGCCGGTAGATCTGGTTGAACTCGAACATGATCCGGGTCGCGTTGGCGTAGTAGGTGAAGGCGACGATGACGGCCTCCACACCGTGCTGTCCCCCGCCGAGGGCGACGGCCAGGACGAGTCCGAGGACGTTCGTCAGGACGGACATCGGCGCGACGATCGTGTCGATGCGCAGGTTGCCGTAGTCCCAGGAGCGCAGGGTGAGCCGCCGCGACTCCGCGACCCGGGAGCGGTGCTCGGCGGCCTCGCGCCTCTCGGCCCCGAAGGACCGGACCGTGTCCATGTTCGTCAGGGCGTCGGCGACGTGGCCCGACACCCGGGCGATCGCCTGCTCGCGCTGGGCGACGAGCGCCTGCCGGCGCCGGATCAGCGGTGTCACGCACGCGCCCGTGAACACGAGGAGGACCACGAGTCCGACCACGAGCAGCGGGTCGTACTGCCAGAGCACGACGGAGGCGAAGATCAGCGGCACGATGCTGCCGACGATCTGGAAGGTCAGGGTGTCGACGCACTCCTCGAAGCGGGAGGCGAAGCTGAGGACCCGTTTGGTGAGCGAGCCGGCGAAGTTGTCGTGGAAGAACGCGGCGTCCTTGGCGAACAGTTCGTCCATGCCGATGACGTAGAGGTTCTCGATGCCGCGGGCGTCGAGGCGGTTGAGGCAGTGTATTCCGACCCGCCACAGGGCCTCCCCGAGGAGCAGGACCCCGGCGAAGACGAGGACGTACGGAAGGAGCTCGTCGATTCCTTCGCCGGTGCCGCCGCCGGCGATCCGGCCGACGAGCTTGGCGACGACGAGGGGGGAGATGTAGTTCGTGGCGATGTTGCCGAGTGCCGGCAGGAGCAGGGCGGGAGCGGCCAGCCATCGGAGGCGGACCAGTTCCCGTCCGTAGAAGCGGACTGCGAGAAGCACCGAACCCCTGTTCGGCAGACCTTCGCGCGATTGCGGTGATCCCATACCCAACCCTGTGTTCTCGTACCGAAGGTGAGTAAAGGGAGTCTCCCGCGCGACCGCTTTCCCGGTCCAAGCATTTTCCGTCCGACCGTCCGGTCGGGGCTCGGTCGGTCAGGACCCTTCGGCGGCCGTCGCGTTGACGGTGTCGAAGACCATGAGCCCCGCTGCGGGATCCAGGTGGAACTCCCCGGTGTACACGTCCCGGGTGACCTCGGACGTGAACTCCTCGCTCGTCCGCCACGCCGTGCCCCCGGGCACCTTGGGCGCGATGCCGCCGAGGACGGCCGGCGGCTTCTCGGCGGGCACCCAGTCGTACTCCTTCAGGAGTCGCCGGACGTCCGCCTCGGCCAGGGTCGCCACACCGGAGAACCGGACGTCGGTGGGCCCGGGCACGCGGGAGTCCGCCTGACCGAGGGGCGCTGCGGCCCACTCGACTCCGGTGAACCTCCCGAACTGCGGAAACCGCTGCTCCACCGGCGCGCGGTCCGTCCTGACCTCAGCCTCCGGCGGCTGCTGCGAGGCCGTGCGGGTCGGCGGCTCGGCCACGCCGCCGCAGCCGGCGACGAGGCTCAGCACCATCAGGACGCCGACCGCCGTACGGCGCGGATCACCCAGAATCATCGGCCCCCCGGTTCCCCGTGACGACATACGGAAACACCATGTGGTGGCCGGGATGATCCCGACCACCACATGGTGTGTTCTCTGTGTCCGAGGGGGGACTTGAACCCCCACGCCCGATAAAGGGCACTAGCACCTCAAGCTAGCGCGTCTGCCATTCCGCCACCCGGACCGGGTGATTGTCGTTCCGGGGTTTCCCCCGCGGCGACAGAGAACAATCTACCAGGCTTCCGGGGTGCTCTTCACCCACGTTTCCGGTGGTCAGCGCGGTGCTGGACGTGCGTCACGGGGAGACGGTGGCGGCGGGCGGGGTCCAGCGGCGGGTGCGGGGCGGTCCGGACGGGAGTCCGTAGTCCTTCTTCAGGTGTTCGGGGATCGCGTAGTGCATGACGCGGCCCCGGGTGAGGGAGGACAGTTCGAGGACGGTGGTGAGGTGGCCGAGGCGGTCCAGGGCCCAGGCGCCGAGCGGTGACCGGTCCTCGATGGTCTCCAGGACGCCGAGGAGGTGGGGGACGGACTTCACGACGGTGTCCCAACGGGTGCGGGGCACGTCGAGCCAGTCGCCGCAGGTGTCGCCGACCAGGTAGCGGATGAGCGCGGAGACGATCGGGTCGAAGAAGGTGCCGGGGACGACCTCCTCGTAGAGGTCGATCAGCTGCCGGGTGAGATGGACGCCCTCGGGGGACGGGCCCATGTGGCGGATCATGTACAGGTCGAGGAAGCGGCGGGCCTCGTCGAGCGTCCTGGGGACGGCGTCCTGGTCGACGCCCAGCATGGCGCCGACCACGCGCCAGGCGTAGTAGTAGGCGTCGGCCCCCTCGGAGGACATGTGGATGCCGAGGCGGTGCAGGCTGTCGAGGACCAGCATCGAGAAGAACATCTGCCCGCCGATCATGTCCTCCTGACAGATCGGCACCCCCAGGGCCTCGACGTCCCAGCGGTTCTCGCGCCGGAGGTGGTGCCGGATGGAGGCGTGCAGCAGGCGGACCTTCTGCGCGGCGGGGATGAAGCGGCTCCCTGCCTCGAAGGCGTCGGGCTGCATCAGATGAACGGTGAACTGGCCGGTCTCCGCCATCCGCTTCGAGGGGTACTTCAGACCGTGCGTCGCCGACAGCAGCTTCGCCACGTGCGGGACGAGGTAGCAGGCGGGCATGGAGGCGAAGGACAGCGCGGTGGAGATGTGCACGTTGTTGTCGATGAAGAACAGCCGGGCCTTCTCCATCTCCGCCCAGTCCACCCAGGACGGCGGGGCGCTCGTGGCGTGGAGGTACTCCCGGGCGACCTCGGGCAGCCCGTCCGGCAGCGGGGATCCCGCGGTGGACACGTACCGCATGAGGGTGTTGAAGGTGCCCACCTCCCCGCGTTCGAAGAGGGTGGCGACGGTGGCGTCGGCGAGTTCGTCGCCGGTCCGCCGCAGGGCGTCCATCGACGCCTCGGTGATGCTCATGGGCAGGGCTCCTTGTTCTGCGTCAGGAACGGCGGACCGCGGCCGCGTGCGCCAGGGCGGTGAGCGCGGCGGCGGGGGCGGCGGGCAGGTTCAGCTCGTCGAGGGCGCGGAGGGCCTCCCCGACCCGCTCGGTGATCATGGCCTCGACCCGCTCGGGCGCTTCCAGCCGCCGCATCACCTCGCGTACGGCCTCCAGGGCGTCCCCGTCGGGCTCGCGCCGGGCGAGCAGTTCGCGCAGCCGCCCGCGCTCCTCGTCACCGGCGAGCCGCCAGGTCTCGGCGAACAGGGCCGTGGGCCGGTTCCCGCGCACGTCGTCGGCGCCGGCCTTGCCGGTGGTCTCCGGGTCGCCGAACAATCCCAGCAGGTCGTCCCTCAGCTGGAACGCCTCGCCGAGCGGCACCCCGTACGCGGAGTAGCCTCCGCGCAGCCTTCCGCCCGCCCCCGCCAGGGCGCCGCCGATCAGCAGCGGCTGCTCGACGGTGTACTTGGCGGTCTTGTAGCGGATCACCTTCAGCGAGGCCGTCGTGTCGGGGGCGGCACCGGTGTGCAGGATCTCCAGGCACTCACCGGCGACGAGGTCGCGGGCGAGCGCCGCCCACAGCGGGCGGGCCCGGCCGAGGTAGGCGGCGGGCAGGCCGCTGGTGACGAAGAGCTGCCCGGCGATCGACATGAGCAGGTCGCCGACGAGCATCGCGAGCGACCGGGCTCCCGCGGCGGGCCGCGGGTGGTGCTCCAGGGCCGTCCGCAGGGCGATGTGCGCGGTGGGCCGGCCGTGGCGCAGCGGGCTGTCGTCGATCAGGTCGTCGTGGACGACGGCGGCCGCGTGCACGAGCTCCATGGCGGACGCCGCCCGCACCAGGGCGTCGCTGTCGGGCTGCCCCACCGCGCGCCAGCCCCAGTAGCAGAACGCCGCGCGCAGCCGCTTGCCGTCGGCGACGGCCGCCTCCAGCTGCTCGGCCACCGGACCCAGAGCCGGGTCGACCGCGGTGAGTCCGTCGGCCTCCCGCGCGACATGGCTCCGCAGCACGTCGTCGACGCGCGCCTTGAACGCGGCCGACTCCCATCCCTCAGCCACCGTCGCCGGCCCGTCGCGCCAGCACGTGCCGGGCGAGGACCTCCAGGTGGGCGGGGGGCGGGGACATGTACCGGTCGAGTACGAGCCGGCCGCGCGCCTCCAGGTCCCGCTCCGCCTCGGCCGCCACCTCGGCGGCGTCCGACCGCCGCAGCAGCCCCCGGACGAGCCCGAGGCCCGACCCCAGCGTGCTCACCGCCAGGTCCGCGAGGCCCGCCGCCAGTAACACCGCCCGATCGTCGAGGCCCCCACGGGATCCCGTCTCTCGCGTCACACCCACTCCCGCCCAAGCGCCGACGTCACTCCTCCCAGACTCGCGCCGGACGTGCGGAAAGGACGGCGGAACTCACGAACGAGTGATCATTTCGCCGAAAGGTGGACATGGCCGCCCCACCCAACACCGCACGCCCTCTTGCCACTTGGGCAACTCCCTTCAAAGAATGCACATGACAACCGAAGGATTCTCGGTTGCACGGTCATTCAGAGGGGAACCCCCACATGAAGAAGCCTCTCGCCGGCGCCCTGCTCGCCCTGCTCCTGACCGGAGCGGCGGCGGTCCCGGCCGCGGCCTCCGCGCCCACGGAGACGGTCGCCCAGGCACCGGCCGCGGCGTCCCAGCCACAGGCCGCGGCCGCCGTCGACTTCGCGGGAACGGTCGCGCTCAGCAACTGTTCCGGCTCCGTCGTCCGCACCCCCAGCTCCCTGCCGTCCGACCCCGCGCTGGTCCTGTCCAACGGGCACTGCCTGGAGACCGGCATGCCGACGGCGGGCCAGGTCGTCCTGAACAAGCGCTCCAGCCGCTCGTTCACCCTGCTCAACTCGGCCGGCACCGGCGTCGGGACGCTGCGCGCCAGCAAGATCGCGTACGGCACGATGACGGACACGGACATCTCGATCTACCAGCTGACCAAGACGTACGCGCAGATACAGAGCACGTACGGCATCAGCGCCCTCACCCTCAACGACGCCCACCCGACCCAGGGTTCGTCGATCAGCGTGGTCTCCGGGTACTGGAAGCGGATCTACAACTGCAGCATCGACGGCTTCGTCTACCGCCTGAAGGAGGGCGGTTGGACCTGGAAGGACTCGGTCCGCTACACCTCCTCGTGCAACACCATCGGCGGCACCTCCGGCTCGCCGGTGATCGACACGGCCACCGGCAAGGTCGTCGCCGTCAACAACACGGGCAACGAGAACGGTGAGAGCTGCACCGTGAACAACCCGTGCGAGGTCGACGAGAACGGCACCGTGACCGTCCGCCAGGGCATCAACTACGCCCAGGAGACGTACACGATCGTTCCCTGCATCGGTCCCGGGAACGTGATCGACCTGAACCGCGCCGGCTGCGTCCTGCCCAAGCCGTAACGCCCCCGCCCGCTCCGCGGACCGGCCGTAACCGGTCGGCCCGCGGAGCGGGCGCACGACTCACCACCAGGTGAGTACGCGTACTCATCACGAGGTTGCCGCTCTCGCCGAGACTGGGTGCACCAGCGAGAGAGGCCAGTGCACGTGACCACCCAGCAGAACCGCCGCCCCCTTCCCGTCCTCGTCGTCGCGGGCCTGACCGCGGCCCTCCTCCTGACGGGCTGCACGAGTCAGGAGCGCGTCTGCGGCTCCGGCCGCTACCCGGTCAAGGCGGTCGGCAACACCGACGGCCAGGACTGCGTGGCCGACGGCCAGGAGCCGCCGGAGGGCTGGGTCCGCTACCCCGAGGGCCAGGTGCCCGAGTACGTCGGCGACCCCTGGGACCGCCACTGGAGCACGGTCATCGTGGACGCCGAGGGCCGGACGACGGGCGCGCCGGCACCTCGACGGCCCGGGGAATGAGCGGATCGTTTCAGGGCGTCATCTCGTACGCCCCCGACAGCGCCTCGACGCGCTGCCAGACCCTCCCCGACCGCGCCTCGTCGACGACGGGGCGGCGGACGGCGCCGAGCGCCCAGAGCTGCTGCTGCTCCGTCGCGGAGTCCTTGCCGTGCAGCTCGACCGCGTGCGCGGAGAAGTCGCGGACGAGGACGGCGAACAGCTCGTCGAGGACGTCCTCGTCGAGACCGGTCAGGGCGGCCTGCTCCAGGACGAGCTGGCCGTGGACGACGAGCGCGAAGAGCTGACCGACGGCGAGGAGGAGGTCCAGGTCGCGGCTCTGCTCCTCGTCGGGGGCCGCCTTGAGCACGAACTCGCAGAGCGCGTCGGCCTGTTCGCGGAGACGGCCGACGTTGGGCACGTGCGCGTACGTGTCGTAGGCCGGGCGCCAGTCGTGGAAACGGACCGCGCCGAGACCGCGGGCCGGCCCCTGACGGAAGAGGAACGTGTCGTCGGCCGCGTCCAGACGGGTCGGGACGGGCTCGAACGCGACCGGGTCGAGGAGGTGGTTGCGCATGAACTTCAGGATCAGCGCCAGGTTGACGTGGACCGTTCCCTCCAGCTTCGGCAGACCGCGGATCTCCACGGCGGCCTCGGCGAAGTAGTTGTCCTTCTCGAAGCCCTTGGCGGCGATGACGTCCCACATCAGGTCGATGACCTTCTCGCCCTCCGTGGTCACCTTCATCTTCGTCATCGGGTTGAAGAGGAGGTAGCGGCGGTCGTCGGGTCCCGCGGTGCGGAAGTAGTCGACGGCGCGGTCGCTGAACAGCTTCATGCCGACGAGCCGGACGTACGCGTCGGTCAACTCGCGCCGCACGTGCGGGAAGACGGTGACCGGCCGGCCGTACAGGATGCGGTTCTGCGCGTGCGTGACGGCCTCGTACATCGCGTGCTCGCAGATGCCGATCGAGGCGGTGCACAGGTTGAACTTGCCGACGTTGACGGTGTTGAGGGCGGCGTCGAAGGCGGCGCGGCCGGTGTGCAGCACGTCCTCGGCCGCGACCGGGTAGTCCTCCAGGCGGAACTCGCTGACGTACTTCGAGGAGTCGACGACGTTCTTGACGAGGTGGTACGCCGGGTGGCGGCTGTCGGCGGCGAAGAAGACGTAGCCGTCGGGGCCTTCGACGTCGGTGCGGCGGCCGAAGACGGAGACGAGCCCGGCGGCGTTGCCGTTGCCGATGTAGTACTTGGAGCCGGTGGCACGGAAGCCGCCCGCGCCGTCGGACTCCAGGAGCATGTCGGTGGAGTAGATGTCGGCGCCGTGGGACTTCTCGGAGAGACCGAAGGCGAACACCTCCCCCTGGGAGAGGAGTTCGGCGGCGCGGGCGCGGGCGGCGGCGTTGTCGCTCTGCCAGACCGGGCCGAGGCCGAGGATGGTGACCTGCCAGGCGTACCAGTAGTCCAGGCCGTAGAAGCCGAGGATCTCGTTGAGGGCGGCGATGCGGGCGGTGTCCCAGCGCTTGTCGCCCTCGTCCTCACCGGCGGCGGAGGACGGCGTCAGGAAGGTCGCGAAGAGCCCCTCCTCCGCGGCGAAGGCGAGGAAGTCACCGAGCCAGGCCCGGGTCCGGTAGTCCTCGATGATCCGACGCTTGCCGCGCGCCTCGAACCAGTCGACGGTGGCGCGCAGCAGCCGGCGGGTCTCCGGGTCGAAGTGGGCGGGGTCGTAGGTGTGCGGGTTGAACAGCAGCGGGTCGGCCATGACGTCCGCCTTTCCGGCTCGGGACGAGGGTGATGAGGGTGTGGTGGTGATACGGGTGTGGTGGTACGGGAGGTCGGTTCAGCGCCCGGTTTCGAACCGGGCGAGCGTGGCGAGGACGTCGTCGAGCCAGGCGATCATCATCCGCTCGTAGGCGATGCCGCCGCGGAGCACCGCGTGCTGCAGCTCCCGCTCGGCGTCGAGCGGACCGTCGGTGCCGGACGGCGGGAAGTCCCGGGCCTCGCCCGCGAGGTAGTGCTCCAGGCGGTCGGTGTGCGCCTGCCGGTGCCGCTCGACCTCGCCGACGAGTGCGGCCGGATCGTCGAAGGCGGCACCGCGGATCTTCACGGCGAGGTCGTGCCGCACGCTCTCGGGCTCGATCGGTGCGGCCAGCCACGCGGAGAGCGCGTCCCGGCCGGGCCCGGCGACGGAGTACTCCTTCTTGTCCGGGCGGCCCTGCTGCGGCACGTCCCGGACGTCCACCCAGCCGTCGCTCTCCATGCGCTTGAGCACGCGGTAGATCTGCTGGTGGGTGGCGGTCCAGAAGTACCCGATGGACCGCTCGAAGCGCCGGGCCAGCTCGTAGCCGGATCCGGGCTTCTCGAGCAGGGAGACGAGGATCGCGTGGTCGAGCGCCATGCGCCCGATCTTGCTATGCAACGAGTTGCATAGCAAGGCGGACCGGAGCGATGAGACACGGCTCACGGGCGTTGTCAGTGGTGGGCGATAGCTTCGAGAACGTTCGGAAGAGGGCACGAGGAGGGGGAATTCGTGGGTGTCGAGCGTGCGTTGAAGGTCGTTCTCGTCGACGTCAACGACGAGGTGGTGACGGCCTGGAAGTCCGCGTTCGCGGACACGCCGGAGGTCGAGATCCGGCGGGGATCCCTGGTGGACGAGGACGTCGACGCGTGGGTGTCCCCCACCAACGCCCGGGGCCGGATGGACGGGGGTGTCGACGCCGTCGTCAAGCGGCACCTCGGCGCCGGCGTCCAGGTGCGGGTGCAGCGGGCGATCCGTGAGCGGTTCGGCGGGAGCCTGCCGGTGGGCAGCGCGGTGTGCGTTCCGTCCGGGGCCGCCGTTCCGAGGTATCTGATCTCGACGCCGACCATGCGGCAGTCCTCGCAGAACGTCAGCGACACGATGAACGTGGCGCTGGCGTGCGCGGCCGCGTTCCAGGCGGTCCACCTGCAGAACCTGGCGAAGCCCGGCAGCATCCGGTCGGTGGCACTCGTCGGGATGGGCGCGCGGACGGGTCAGGTGCCCGCGCAGGTGTGCGCGAATCTGATGTGGACGGGCTACACGCTGTTCCACGACCACGGATTCGCGGACTACGAGGAGCTGCGGGCGGCGGTACTGGGTCAGCTGGAGGACATCGAGGCCGCGGGCCCGGCGCAGCGGGTGCGGATCAAGACTCCGCCCCGGACGCCCTCCCCCGCGCCCTCCCCTACGCCCTCCCCTACGCCCTCTCCGGCGCCCTCGGACGACCCCTTGGGGCTGGCCGAGCTGTTCAAGGGCGGTGGTGAGCCGTGGCTGCCGCTGCTCGGCCCGGTGATCGAGGCGCTGCCGGGGGCCGGGGCCTTCATCGGCCCGAAGCGGAGCCCGGAGGTGGTTCCGGTGCGGGAGCTGACGTTCCAGGCGCTGAAGCCGCATCCGCCGCACAAGTGGAAGGTGGTCGCCTTCGGGCAGAACCCGTATCCGCGGGCGGAGAGCGCGACGGGCATCGCGATGTTCGACAACACCTTCCACGACTGGAAGGACAGTCAGTTCGGCCGGGTGGTCAGCATTCGCTGCATCATCAAGGCGGCCGCGATGTGGAAGTACGGCATCGTCAAGAAGACGCCGATCGCGGACGTCCGGGCGCTGCTGAAGAAGGAGGACACGGTCCAGCCGCCGGAGTGGTTCCAGGCGATGCTCACCCAGGGCGTGCTCCTGTTGAACGCCTCGCTGACGGCCAGTGCGGACGGGGCTGTGCCGACCGATCAGCACACGTCCTTCTGGCGGCCCGTGGCCGAGCAGATCGTCGAGGAGATCCTCCGGGCGAAGCAGGACGCCGGGGAGGAGGACCGCGGGGTGGTGTTCGCCTGGTGGGGCGCGCACGCCAGGAGCCTGAAGAGGGTCGTCCAGCGGCTGGAGAAGAAGTACCCCGGGGTCGAGGTCCGGCACCTGGACCACGCGAACCCGGCGGCCCAGGGGGACATCTTCTGCGAAGGTGACCACTTCGCCCAGGTGAACGACGCCTTGGCGGCGGTGGGGGCGGAGCCGGTCGACTGGCTGCCGAGCAAGGGCTGGAACCAGCACACGACCGACGCCGCCGGCTCCGAGCGCATGGGCGCGTTCATCGCGTCGACGATGGAGCTGCACCAGCTCTATCTGGAGCGGCTCACGAGCGTCAAGGACGAGGGGCTCGTCCTGCCGCCGATCACCGGAGTGTTCGACACGCCGCTGATGGACTTCCGGAAGGCCGTCGAGCCGGTGACGCGGGTGCTGGCGAATCTGGACGGGTACGTCGATCGGTCGACCCGGTTCGCGGAGACGAGGACGGCACAACCGGAGGCCTCGGGGGGCCTGTCGGCCGACGCGATCTCCGCGCTGTACCTGTACACGTGCGAGTCGGCGTTCTACCGCGAGATCAACGCGGTACTGAGGTCCCCGGACCGGGAGAGGCTGACCCCGTACCTGCCGTACCTGCGCCTGCTGTTCTCGGCCGTGGCCGAGCTGCCGGCGCAGACGCGGCCCCTGTGGCGCGGCGTGGCCCTGGACCTGCGCTCCCAGTACCCGCTGGGGCGCACGGTGACCTGGTGGGGCGTCTCGTCCTGCACCTCCGAGCCGAGCGTGGCCCGCGCCTTCCTCGGCAGCCGCGGCCGCCGCACCCTCTTCGAGGTGACACCGGCGCGCGCGGTGGGGATCCGCCGCTTCTCGGCGTTCACGGGCGAGGAGGAGTACATCCTCACCCCGGGCACCCAGCTGAAGGTGACGGACGTGAAGACCGAACGCGGCGGCCTGTGCACGGTCCGCCTGACGGAACTGGAGGGCCAGGGACTGGTGTCCTAGTCCGGGGCCGCCCGGTCGGGACGCCGGACGAGCTGTGACGGATCCCCTCCTGGGCCGCGGTCGGCTCAGGAGGGGATCCGGCGGGGCGCGGGCCGGGGGTCAGAGGGCGCCGACGATGTCCTCGACCCTGGCCTTCGCGTCGCCGAAGAGCATCGCGGTGTTCTCGCGGAAGAACAGCGGGTTCTGCACGCCCGCGTAGCCGGAGGCCATCGAGCGCTTGAACACGATGACCTGGTTGGCCTCCCAGACGGTGAGGACCGGCATTCCGGCGATCGGGCTGCTGGGGTCCTCGGCCCCGGCCGGGTTGACCGTGTCGTTGGCGCCGATCACGAGGACGACGTCCGTGTCGGCGAAGTCGTCGTTGATCTCGTCCATCTCGAGGACGATGTCGTACGGCACCTTGGCCTCGGCGAGCAGCACGTTCATGTGGCCGGGCAGGCGGCCGGCGACCGGGTGGATGCCGAACCGTACGTCGACGCCCTTCGCCCGCAGCTTCGCGGTGAGCTCCGCGACCGGGTACTGCGCCTGCGCCACGGCCATGCCGTAGCCGGGGGTGATGACCACGGACCGGGCCGCGCCCAGCAGTTCGGCGGCGGCCTGGGCGGTGATCTCCTGGTGCTCGCCGTAGTCGACGTCCGTTCCGGAGGGCGCCTCGATGCCGAAGCCGCCGGCGATCACGGAGAGGAAGGAGCGGTTCATCGCCCGGCACATGATGTAGGACAGGTAGGCACCGGAGGAGCCGACGAGCGCGCCGGTGATGATCAGCAGGTCGTTGCCGAGCAGGAAGCCGGAGGCCGCCGCGGCCCAGCCGGAGTAGCTGTTGAGCATCGACACCACGACCGGCATGTCACCGCCGCCGATCGAGGCGACCAGGTGCCAGCCCAGGGCCAGCGCCAGGACCGTCACGACGATCAGCAGCCACAGCTCCGGCGCGATCACGAACCACACCGTGAGGGCGACGAACAGGCCCAGCGAGCCGAGGTTCAGCACGTTCTTGCCCGGCAGCATCAGCGGCTTGGAGCTGATCTTCGCCGAGAGCTTCAGGTACGCCACGATCGAGCCGGTGAAGGTCACCGCGCCGATGAACAGGCCGATGAACACCTCGGCGTGGTGGATGCCCAGTGTGCCGAGCGCGTCCAGGGCCTCGGCCTCGTGGCCGTCTGGGTCGTGCTCGACGTTCAGGAAGCCGTTCCAGCTGACCAGCACGGCGGCCAGCCCGACGAAGGAGTGCAGCAGCGCGATCAGTTCGGGCATGCCGGTCATCTCGACGCCCCGGGCGCGCTGCAGCCCGATCAGCGCGCCGATCAGCATGGCCACGGCCATCAGCCCGAGGCCCGCGGTGCTGATGTCGCCGTCGATGGCGAGCACGACCGTCGCGACGAGCGCGACGCCCATGCCGAGCATGCCGAACGCGTTGCCGAGCCGGGCGGACTCGTGCTTGGAGAGTCCTGCCAGCGCGAGGATGAACAACAGCGCGGCAACGAGGTAGGCCGCCTGTGCGGCAATGGTCGCAGACATGTCAGCTCCGGTTGAACATGGCGAGCATGCGACGCGTCACCGCGAAGCCGCCGAAGACGTTGATACTGGCCAGAAGGATCGCGACGGACGACAGCACCGTGACCGCCGTGCTCGCGTGCCCGATCTGCAGGAGCGCGCCGACGACGATGATCCCGGAGATCGCGTTCGTCACCGACATCAGCGGTGTGTGCAGGGCGTGGTGCACATGGCCGATCACGTAGAAGCCGATCACGATCGCGAGCACGAAGACCGTCACATGGGGCAGCAGCGCCGCCGGCGCGAACGCGGCGGCGAGGAACAGCACCAGCGCGCCGAGGGTCACCCCGCCGAACTTCCGCTGCGCCGTCATCGGCTCCTTCTTCGGCGACGGCTTCGCCTCGACCGTCCCGGCAGCGGGGGCGGGGGCCGCCGAGACCTGGACCGGCGGGGGCGGCCAGGCGGACTCGCCCGCGCGTACGACGGTGATCGAGCGCTGCACCGGGTCGTCCCAGTCGAGGACGAGCTCCGCGTCCTTGCCCGGCGTCATCAGCTTCAGCAGGTTCACCAGGTTCGTGCCGTACAGCTGCGAGGCCTGCGCCGGCAGCCGGCCCGCCAGGTCGGTGTAGCCGATGATCGTCACGCCGTTCTCCGTGAGGACCGTCTCGCCCTTCACGGTGCCCACCACGTTGCCGCCGTTGGCCGCCGCCATGTCGACGATCACGGAGCCCGGCTTCATGCCCGCCACCATCTCCGCGGTGATCAGCGTCGGCGCGGGACGCCCGGGGATCAGCGCGGTGGTGATGACGATGTCGGCCTCACGGCACTGCGCGCTGTAGAGCTCGGCCTCGCGCGCCTTGTAGTCGTCGCCCATCTCCTTGGCGTAGCCCGTCTTCGAGACCTCGACCTCCGGGGACTCGATCGACAGGTACTCGCCGCCCAGCGACCGGACCTGGTCGGCCACCTCGGGCCGCGGGTCGGTCGCCCGTACGATCGCGCCGAGCGACCCGGCCGCGCCGATCGCGGCCAGACCGGCGACGCCGGCGCCCGCGACGAGCACCTTCGCCGGCGGCACCTTGCCCGCGGCCGTCACCTGACCGGTGAAGAAGCGGCCGAACACGTGCGCCGCCTCGACCACGGCCCGGTAGCCGGCGATGTTCGCCATCGAGGACAGCACGTCCATGGACTGCGCCCGGCTGATGCGCGGCACGGCGTCCATGGACAGCGCCGTGAACGGCCGGCGGCCCAGCTCCTCGACCATCGCGGGGTCGAACGCCGGGGCGAACAACGCGATCACGGTCGCCTCCGCCCGCACGCGGTCCAACTGCTCGGGGGTCGGGGCGTTGACCCCCAGCACCACGTCCGCGGCCGTCGCGTCGCCGATGCGCGCCCCTGCGGCCTCGTAGGCGCTGTCGGTGAAGCCCGCCGCGGCACCCGCGCCGGAGTCGACGACCACGTCGTACCCCAGTTTGCGGATCGGCTCGATCGTGGCCGGTGTGGCCGAGACGCGGCGCTCACCTGCCCGCGCCTCCTTGAGGACTCCGACAATCACGAGTGTGCTCCGTTCGCTGGCGTTGGCGTCGACGGCCTGTCTACGAACCCGACTCCGATTCGACTTCTGGACCCGCCCAGAATCGGGCCACTACCGCCTCCACCGGAAGCCTGCCAGCCGTGATCCATCCCACACCACCTCGACAGGACGTCCGGGAGTGGCGCCGCCGCACATGAGAACAGAGGTGCGAATGCCCGGTCGGGCCGTCGCAGCGCGGCGTGGCGCCCACGGGGGCGGCGTCCGTCCCCGGCCGGTGCTCCGGGCCGGGGACGGACGCCGCTGTCTTGCCGTGCCGTGCCGTGCCGTGCCGTGCCGTCAGGAGACGGTGATGAACCGGCCGACGCTCGGCACCCCTTGGGCGTCCAGGGCGAAGAGCATGTAGGTGCCCGGCAGGACCACGCCCTTGTCGGCCGGGATGGACACCGTGTACGTGCCGGGCGCCCCGGCCGTGGAGGCCAGCGGGACCCGCCGCTGGTCGTTGTCGGTGGAGTGGGTCGCGGCCGCGGCCCGCATCAGGACGAAGGAGGCCACCGGCTTCTCGGTGCTCACGGTGAGCGAGGTGCCGGCGGCGGCCCGGGGCGGCACGCCGCCGGTGATGACGGGGCGCGGCTTGGGCGAGCCGTCCGCGTTGAGCAGGTACGGCGGTGTGAACACGGCCCCGTCGGCGTGGTTGGTGGCGCAGGTGCCGCACAGGCCACCGCCGCCGGAGAAGACCCGCCCGTCGGGCAGCAGGTTCGCCACGCTGTGGTAGTTGCGCGGGATCGCCATGCTGGCGAGCGGGGTGAAGCGTCCGGTCGCCGGGTCCCACAGTTCGGGGGTCAGCACGGACGCGGCGTCGCTGAACGCCCCGGGGATCGCCTGCCCACCGAACACGGCGACCTTGCCGTCGGGCAGGACGACGCTGTTGCCGAAGGCGCGGGCGTGGCCCATGTCGCCGGTGCGCGCGGTCAGGACCTGATCGCCGTTGACGCCCACGGTGTACGCGCGCCGGGTGGCGGGCGTGTTCTCGTACGCGGGCGAGCCGCCCAGGGTGAGCAGCTTGCCGATGTCGTACGCGACGGCGTTGCCGGTCATGGCGTCCTGGCTGTCGGCCCGGGTGCCGGCCGAGGTGATCGTCCCGTTCCCGCCGGTCGTGATCCAGTTCATCTGCTTGCTCGGGCCCAGCTGGAGCACCTTGCCGCCCGAGGTGGCGTACAGCCACATGTGGTTGTCGGCGCGGTAGGCGCCGCGGGGGTCGGCGGTCATCGCCGGGACGGCGGGGACGCCGGGGAGCTTGCGCCAGGTGCCGGTGTCCGGGGACCAGACCTCGCCGGACTTGTCGCCCGCGGCTCCGCTCCAGGATCCACCGAGGACGAAGGCCTCGCCGGTGGAGAGCAGGGTCATGGCCTGGTAGCCGCGCGCGATGTTCATGTCGGTGGTGGCGGACCAGGCATCGGTGGCCGGGTCGTAGATGCTCGCCTTCTCCGCGTTGCTGCCGCCGGTGACCAGGACCCGGCCGTCGGCGAGCATCGCTATGCCCGGGCAGAACATGTCGTGGCCGGTGTTGTCGATGCGGCGCTGGGTGACCTGGCCCGTCTTGAGGTCCAGGATCGCGGTCTGGGTGTAGCCGTTGCTGCCGCCGAAGCGGTCGACCGCGTACGCCGACCAGGCCAGGAGCTTGTCGCCCGGCAGGACGGCGGTGGCCACCGGCACCAGGGGGAAACCGGTGATCCGGCCCCAGGAGCCGTGGGCGGCCGGGTTGGCCGGTCCGCTCAGACGTATCTCCGCGGCGGAGGTCCAGGGCCCGCGGTCGCCCGCCTCGCGGGTCACGGTCAGGCGTATGTAGCGGGCGCTGCTCGCGCGGGTGAAGGTGGCGGTCTTGATGGTGTCGTCGTCGCGCCAGGTGCCGGTCGCGACCGGCGTGCCGAAGGTGATGCCGTCGGTGCTGGTGGTGACGGTGTACGCGCCCGCGCGCCCGTTGATGCCGTACTTGCGGGGCTGGTAGACCAGGGCGGAGACGGTCGCCGTGCGGTGCATGTCGATGGTGATGCTGTGCGGCAGCGGGACCGGGGTCCCGTAGTACCTGCTGTGCCAGATGGTGGTGGCGTCGCCGTCGAGGACGTTCGCCGCGCGGCCGTTCTCCTTGACGGTCTCCTCGTCGCTCGCCCTGGCCGTCCATCCGGTGCGGGGCAGGTCGACGGTGGCCGCCGGGGTTCCGGGGTCGCCGAGGAGGTTGAGCTCTGCGGCGGAGGTCCACGGGCCGCGGTTGCCGGCCTCGGTGACGGCGGTGAGCCGGACGAACCGCGCGCCCTGCGGGGCGAATCCGAGGGTCTTGGCGCTGCCGTCGTCGGCGAGCGTGCCGGTGGCGACCGGACTGCCCCAGTTCTGGCCGTCGGCGCTCACATGGATGCGGTACTCGCCGATGCGCCCGTTGATCCCGATGGCGCGGGGGGTGTAGATGAGTGCCGAGACCACCGCCGTGCGGTGCATGTCGAGGGTGATGCTGTGCGGCAGCGGGGCCGTCGTCCCGGAATACCTGCTGTGCCAGATGGTGGACGTGCTCCCGTCGAGGACGTTGACCGCACGGCCGTTCTCCCTGGTGGTCTCCTCGTCGCTCGCGGTGGCGGTCCATCCGGTCCGGCTGAGCACGGGAGCCGCCGGCTCCATGGCGTTGGCCGGGGCCACGCCGTGGTGGGGCGACTGCAGCGCCGACTGCTGGTCAGCGGCCCCCGGCGTCGGCCGGGGTGTCGGACCGCGGCCGGCGGGCCCCGTACTCGCCACTCCGAGCAAGGGGGTGAGCGCGACGAGCAGCGAGCCGAGGGCGAGGGCGATGAGCAGGGGGGAGCGTCGGAATGCTCCGGCAAGGGCGCGCATGCGTCTGGGCTGCAATCGGACCTCCTGGGCGACCGTGAACCGCTGCGGGCCCTTCGAACATAGGGCAGAGCGGTTCAACTCGACCGCGAAACAGAGGAGTTGGTACGAACCCGGCACACGCGCGCAGGGCCGAAGAAGCCTCGCACGCCTGCCTCCAGAGGACCATCAGGCGACGGCCCGGCGCCTGCCCCGCACACGGCGCGGGTACGGGAAGAGCCGCGGAGAGCGCTTCGCGGCCACGTCCTCGACCCAGCCGAAGGTCAGCACCAGCAGACCGATCAGTGGGATCGCCACCATCAGCGGGAACCACTGGCTGGTCAGCAGCCACTGGAAGTGTTCGTAGAAGAAGCCGACGGACCAGAGGGGGTCGATCAGCGGGATGGCGGCCACCAACGCGGCCTCGTGCCAGAGGTAGACGCTGACAGCGCGTGAGTTCAGCAGGCTGATCAGGCCGTTCCAGCGTTCCAGCGGTCGGGGCCACTGTTCCCAGGAGGGACTGACGTGGAGCAGGATGGCGACGAAGCCGAAGGACCACAGGGCCTGGGCGATCGGCCAGCTCTCGATGTCGGTGGGCACGGTCGGGTCGACCGGTCGGGTCTGCAGGTACCACCAGCCGGCCACCATGATCAGCGGCGCGACGGACGGCACGACGTACTGCGGGATCTTCTTGAGCAGGCCCTCCTGGTGAGCCATGCCGAGGATCCAGCAGGAGCCGAACGTGGCGAAGTCGCTGACGGTCTCCCAGACGCGGCTGTAGACGAACTCCTGGTCGATGAAGAACGTGTTCATGACGATCGACAGCGCGAGCGGCGCGGACAGCGTCACCACCGGCATCCGCCGCAGCGCCCACAGCATCAACGGCGAGAGCAGGACGTACCAGAGGTACGCACGGAGGTACCAGAGCGGGACGATGACCTGCACGGCCCAGCCCTGCCCCACGAGGTGGTCGAAACCGTTCAGTGATTCGGCGTACGGCGGAGTGCTCAGCGGCACGAACCAGAACAGCAGCTTGCCCCACCACCAGTTGGGATGCCCCTCGGCCGCGGGCCCCCAGCCGTCGACGATCTCGAGGGTGAGCATGACCGCGCCGAACAGCCACATCGGCGGCAGCAGCCGACGCAGACGGCCCCGGATGACGCCCAGGGCGGGACGGCTGAGCGAGCGTGCCATCAGCGACCCGGCCAGCGCGAACATCACACCCATCGACGGGAAGACGATGGGCAGCCAGACCCAGCCGAAGTTGTGGTAGATCACCACACGGACCAGCGCCAGCGCGCGCAGCAGGTCGAGGTAGCGGTCCCGGCCGCCCTTGCGGGGGGACGGTGTCGACGGCTCCGGCTCCTGCTCCGGCTGGGACTCTCGGCGCAGCGCGGCGGGGATCCTCAGCCGGACGGTGTCCTGGGCTCCCCCGAACTCGAAGGATGTGGTCATGGTCAGGCCTCCACCGGTGCGGCGACCTCGCCGGTGCGCCGGAGCTTCTGCCAGCGCAGTCGGCCACCGGTCAGCGCCGTGATCGTGGACTGCAACAGGACGATGTACATCAGCTGCCGGTAGACCAGTTGCTGGATCGGCAGGCTGATCAGATGCAGGGGCTTCTCGCCGTCGAGCCGGAAGGCGTACCAGGACAGCACGGTCTGGAGCAGGATGAAGCCGCCCCAGCTGGCGAGGGTGATCGGGGCGTCCGCGAACAGCACGCCGTACAGCAGGAACATGTCGGCCAGCGGCGCGAGCAGCGGGGCGACCACGCCGAACAGCACGACGAGGGGCAGCCCGATCCGGCCGAAGCGCCCGGCCGGACCCCGGGAGGTCACGGCGCGCCGGTGCTTCCACATCGCCTGCATGCTGCCGTAGCTCCAGCGGTACCGCTGGGACCAGAGCTGCTGGATGCTGGCGGGGGCCTCGGTCCAGGCGCGGGCGCGCTCGGCGTAGACGATCCGCCAGCCGTCGCACAGCACAGCCATGGTGATGTCGGTGTCCTCGGCGAGGGTGTCGTCGCTCATCCCGCCGACCCGCTGCAGGGCCTCCTTGCGGAAGGCGCCGACCGCGCCGGGGATGGTCGGGATGACGTTGAGCATGTCGTACATCCGGCGGTCCAGGTTGTGGCCGAGGACGTACTCGATGTGCTGCCAGGCGCCGATCAGGCTGTCGCGGTTGCCGACCTTGGCGTTGCCCGCGACCGCGCCGATCCCCCGGTCGCCGAAGGGCTGGACCAGCTCGCGCACGGTGGACGGCTCGAAGACGGTGTCGCCGTCCATCATCACGATGATGTCGTGCGACGCGGCCGCTATGCCGGTGTTGAGCGCGCTGGACTTGCCGCCGTTGACCTTGCGGATCAGCCGGACGAACGGCAGGTTCATCCCCTCGACGATGTCCGCGGTGCCGTCCGTGGAGCCGTCGTCGATGACGATCACTTCGATCGGATGGTCACTGGCGATCAGGGAGTTGAGGGTGTTCGCGATGCACTCGCGCTCGTTGTAGGCCGGGACGAGAACGGTGACCGGCTCGGTGACGGGTGGTCCCCACGCGTCCCGCCGCCGGGAGCGCCGGGCATGGAGCGGCGCGAGGACGAGCATCAGCGCGAACCGGCCGAAGTTGAGGATGCCGACGACGGCCAGCAGCGCGACCAGCACCGGCAGGGTGAGCACGGCGGCCTCGCTGGCCCAGATGAAGCACTTGCCCGCCCACAGCTGGTAGCCGTGCACCGGCACGGTGCCGTTGGTGGCGCCAAGCGCCTCGGAGATGGTGGCGAAGCGGTACCCCTCGCCCTGCAGCTTCACGATGATCTGCTCGAGCGCGGCAAGGGTCTCGGTGCGGTCGCCGCCCGCGTCGTGCAGCAGGATCAGCTCGCCCGCGCCGGGCTTGCGGGGCATCGCCGCCTTGACGATCTCGTCGACGCCGGGACGCTTCCAGTCGTCGGTGTCGCGGTCGATGAACGCGGTGAGGTAGCCGTGGGAACCCACGTACTTGATCACCGGGTAGTTCCAGTCGTCGAGCGCCGAGGCGTCGGAGGAGTACGGCGGGCGGAACAGCGCGCTGTGGACGCCCGCGACGCCGGCCAGCGCCAGTTGCGTCTGCGCCAGCTCCCAGCTGATCCGGGCGTGGGACTGGTACGCCAGATCGGGATGGGTGAAGGTGTGCACGCCGATCTCGTGGCCGCCCGCGACGATCTGCCGGATCAGCTCCGGGTGGCGCGTGGTCATCGCGCCGGTCACGAAGAAGTCGGCGCGGACGTTGTGGGCGTCGAGCACGTCCAGGATCTTCGGGGTCCACTCCGGCGAGGGGCCGTCGTCGAAGCTCAGGACCACGGTGTGGTCGGGGATCCGGTAACTCACCGGGCGCTCGTTCTTGGTGCCGCGCGCGTCGATGATCGGGCCGCCCTTGAGCAGGTTCTCCGGCACGGTCGTCTTGTCGACCGAGGTCGCGATCCGGGTGTCGTGGAACGCCTCGTTGGTGGCGAGGCCGCGCAGGACGAGGAGAGCGAGCAAACAGGCCAGCAGGGACAGCGGCATGAAGAAGCGCAGCGGTGGCGCAGCCAGTCGGCGCGGCCTCAGCAGGGACTGCCGACGACGCTGATGGCGGGACAAGGGCGCTCCTGGAGATGGGTGGTGCGGACGATCAGGCACGCTCGGCCGGCCCGCAGGCGTTGCTCCGGGCGGCACGACGGTCGCGGAATGTGGCGGAATGTCGCGATGTCCGGCGTGATGGCCGAACGTCTCGGACGGGGTCTCGCAGACCGCGCCCTCTAGGGCCAGGAGGGCGAGAAGGGGCCCTTGGCGGGCAAGTACGAGGGTTTCGGCGGTATCCCCATCGCCGGGGCGTCCGACTGCATACCGATCAGGCTGCCGCCCATGGCGGCCGCCAGGATCGCGCCGACCACGGAGACCGGCCAGCCGAAGCGCCGCAGCAGGCGGCTGCGCAGACCCGACTGGTCGACGAACACCGGTGCCGGAGCAGGCTCCTCCTGACGCGATTCGGCCACGCCGGGCTGCGCCGAGTGGAACGATCCACGCCCAGGGGGTGTGGCAATTTTGCGCATCACTTGTGGCCTTTTTGTGCAGGGTGTGGAGACCGCTGAAGCGTAGAGCGGACGGTAGCGCATGACCCGGATCGATTGGTGTGCGATGTGCGTATTTGGCACAGTCCGATCGGATGCTGTAACCGGATCGGTATCTCAACGGGCGCCTCCCGGCCCTTGGGTGGCCGGATCGCGAACACGAGGCGGGATGGCTTGAATCCTTCGCTAGGATGACCGCTCGATTCATGCGGTCAGCGAGCGATCCGCATGCAACGGGCGTGTCCAGTCACCGCCTCTACGCCCCAAGGAGCCTGTGTGAGCCAGCCCCGCCGCACCTCTCGTCGCCGAGCGTGGACGGCGCTCACGCTGCCCGCTCTCCTGTGCGTACTCGCCTCGTGTTCCGCCGACGCCGCGACCGGCGGGGGTACCGACGCCGCCGGGCCCACGCGGGACGCCTCGCCGACGCCCACCGGACCGCCGGGAACCCTCTTCGACAACTTCAACTACACCGGCGCCGACGACCCTTCCCTCGCCGCGCACGGCTGGGAGATCCGTACCGGCGCAGGCGGCCCCGGGATCAAGGACACCTGGAGCGCCGACGGCGCCGCCTTCCCCTCCGACCCTTCGGCCGAGGGGGGCAAGGTCCTACGACTGCGCTCCTCCACCGACGGCAGCGAGCAGGGCACCACACAGGTCGAGGTGCAGACCACGAGCCGGAACTTCTTCAGGGGAACCTTCGCCGCCCGGGTCCATCTCAGCGACGAGCCCACGAAGGGACGCGACGGCGACCACGTCGTCCAGACCTTCTTCCCGATCTCCCCCTCGGACTCCTCGGAGAACTACAGCGAACTCGACTTCGAGTACCTGCCGAACGGCGGCTGGGGTTCGGTGGGTCCGCAGCTCGACAACGTCAGCTGGTACAAGGCCGACCCGCCGGACCGGGTCCACCACACCCTCGAGCGGCGCCTCGAGGGCTGGCACACCATGATGATCACCGCCATGGACGGAAAGGTCACCTACTCCCTGGACGGCGAGGAGCTCTTCACCAGCTCCGGCAAGTACGTCCCGCGCGAGCAGATGGACATCCACTTCAGCAACTGGCTCATCGACCTCCCCTTCACCGGTGGCCCGCGCATCTGGGACATGAAGGTCGACTGGGTCTACTACAAGGCCGACGAGGCCGTCTCCCGGGCGGACGTCCAGAAGACGGTGGACGGCTTCCACCGCACCGGCGCCGACTACATCAACACCGTCCCGAAGGCCTGACCCCGCCGCGGGCGGACTCCGAGCGCGAACTCGCCGCGACACAGCAGGACTGAGCGGCACCGACGGCCACGACGCCCGGAGCGCTCCCTGACCCGGTCAGGGAGCGCTCCGGGCGCTCACGTGCGCCGGCCCCCAAATGCGCCCAAAAACAGTCAAAGGGCCGTTCCAGATTGCTCTGAAACGGCCCTTTGACCTGCGACTCTTTCGAGTCGGGACGACAGGATTTGAACCTGCGACCCCTTGACCCCCAGTCAAGTGCGCTACCAAGCTGCGCCACGTCCCGTTACCCGTCTGACCTGGGGTTTCCCCTGGCCGAACGCGCATGAGAACAATACCGCACTTTCCCCGGTGGTCACGCACGCGTTTCCTGCGCGCCCGCGTGCGGAGGTACGCCGGGTGCGCGTGTTCACTCTCCGTGACGCGCCTCCGCGCCCTGGAGTACGCCCGCGCGCCCGCTCCGGTGGGCCCGGAAGGGGGGTCCGCGAGGTCGGGGACCGGTGCGACCCGGACAGGAAGGGGGACGGACGGGTTCGGGAATGCCGGTCTTCTGGGGAGGAAGGGGCCCATGTGGCGATACGCACGGTCTCGTCGCCATATGCCAACGACCTCGTTGCCATCGGCATGTGGCAAAAAGATGACCATGCGGATCGAACCCGAGATCCGGCCGAGACGGCCAAGACCACACGAAACACAGTCAGAACCAATCGTCAACCGCTCCTGTTTCGGACAAACTTCGTGGCGATATTGATCCGTTCCGGAAAGATCAACACCATGAAGAGGTCGGCCTGTTCGGGACGGGACCACTGCCGATGCACCACCTGTTCGGACAACCCCGCCGGGCAGGCGTTTCGCAGGTGAGGACTCGGATGGACAGCTACTTCAGCAGCCGACTGCATCATGAGCTCAGGGAAACGGTCCGGGACTTCGCAGAGCGTGAGGTCCGGCCGCGGATAGCCGAGATGGAGGAGTCCCGGACGGTCCACCACGAGCTGTCCCGCAAGATCGCCGAGCAGGGCTGGCTGGGAGCGACAATCAGCCAGGAGTACGGCGGAATGGGCGCCGGCCACCTGGCCAAGACGATCATCATCGAGGAGCTCTCCCGGGTCAGCGGCGCCATGGGCGCCATGGTCCAGGCCTCCCAGCTGGGCACCGCCAAGATCGTCCACTTCGGCAGCGACGAGCAGCGCAAGACCTGGCTCCCGGAGATCGCCGCCGGTGCCTGCCTGCCGACCATCGCGGTCACCGAGCCCGAGTCCGGCGGTCACGTCCTCGGCATGAGCGCCAGCGCGGTCCGCGACGGCGACGACTACATCCTCAACGGCAGCAAGGTCTACGTCGGCAACAGCCACGTCGGCGATCTGCACGGTGTCGTGGTCAGGACCGGTCCTGGATCGAAGGGACTCACCGCCTTCCTGGTCGAATCCGATCGCCCGGGTTTCCGGACCGGTCCCCAGCAGCCGGCCATGGGCCTCCACGGCTTCAGCTTCGGCGAGCTGATCTTCGAGGACTGCCGGGTGCCCGCCTCCAACCGCCTCGGCGACGAGGGCGACGGCCTCGCCGTCGCGTACTCCTCCAGCGTGCTGTACGGCCGGGCCAACCTCACCGCCGTCTCGCTCGGCATCCACCAGGCGATCCTGGAGGAGACCACCCGCTTCGCCTCCGAGCGCATCCGCTACGGCAAGCCGCTCCACGACCTGCCCACGGTCAAGCTGAAGCTCGGGCAGATGCAGTCCCGGCTGATGACCGCCCGGCTGGCCGCTTACCACGCCGTGCACCTGCTCGACCAGGGCCTCTCCTGCGACACCGAGCTGATGAACGCCAAGCTCGTCAACGTCGAGTCGGCCATCGACTCCGGTCGCAACGCCATGGAGATCCACGCCGCCGCCGGCCTCTTCACGGACCGGGCCATCGAGCGCTACCTCCGGGACGCGCACCACATCTTCGCCCCCGCCGGCACCTCCGACATCCAGCTCCTGCGGCTGGCCGAGGTCGCGCTCGGCCAGGACAAGGGCAGCTGGTCGGAGCGGCTGTCCGAGCTGGTCCGCACGCCGGAGCGGGAGCCGGCGCACGTCTGATCACCTCACCCCCACGGGCCGGGAGCCCCGGTACGGCCGCTGCCGTACCGGGGCTCCCGGGTGTACGCGAGGGAACGACGGTCAGAACATGCCGTCCTCACGACGGTGGATCTGCTCCACGAGCTCCGCCGCCATCGCCTTGATCGTCTCCAGACCGGCCCGCCCCCACGGACGGACATCGGTGTCGACCACGCAGATGGTGCCGAGCGCGACACCGGTACGGTCTATCAGCGGCGCCCCCATGTAGGAGCGGATGCCGATCTCGTCCACGACCGGGTTCCCCGCGAAGCGCGGGTAGTCGCAGACGTCCTCGAGGACGAGCGCCTTGCGCCGCACCACCACGTGCGGGCAGTAGCCGTGGTCACGGGCCATGAAGCGGCCGACGCCGCCACCGCCCGCGGCGGCCGCGCCCAGGTCGCTGCCGGAGTGGGTGCCCTCGGGGGTGTGCAGACCCGCGAAGAACTGCCGGTTCTCGTCGATGAAGTTCACCATCGAGAACGGGGCGCCGGTCACCTCGGCGAGCCGGTGGGCGAAGTCGTCGAACGCCGGGTCCGGTCGCTCCCCGAGACCGAGTTCGCGCAGCCGCTGCACGCGGGCGGGCGCGTCCTTGTCGATGGGGGTCAGCAGGAGGTGACCGGTCGGGTCGTAGGTCATGGCGTTGCTCCGTAGCTCGGCACGGTGTCCGGGATGGTGGTGAGCAGATGCTGGACGAGGGTCAGCAGGGTGCGGATGCCGGAGCTGGAGATCCGGGCGTCGCAGAGGACGACCGGCACCTCCGGCTTGAGGTCGAGGGCGGCCCGTACCTCATCCGGTTCGTAGCGGTAGGCGCCGTCGAACTCGTTGACCGCCACGATGAACTGGATCCCCCGCCGTTCGAAGAAGTCCACGGCGGAGAAGCACTCCTGGAGCCTGCGGGTGTCGGCCAGGACGACCGCGCCGAGCGCGCCCTCGGAGAGCTCGTCCCACATGAACCAGAAGCGCTCCTGGCCCGGGGTGCCGAAGAGGTACAGGACGTGCTGGTCGTCGAGCGTGATGCGGCCGAAGTCCATGGCGACGGTGGTCGTCGTCTTGGACTCCACGCCCTCCAGGCTGTCGGTGGCCGCGCTGACCGAGGTGAGCAGCTCCTCGGTGCTCAGCGGTTCGATCTCGCTGACCGCGCCCACGAGGGTCGTCTTGCCCACGCCGAATCCGCCCGCCACCAGGATCTTGAGCGCGGTGGGGAAGGGGTCGGTCGCGAAACTGTCGTGGCGCTCAGAGCCGTTGTCGTAGGCCATCGAGCACTGCCTCCAGCAAGGAACGGTCGGTGGGATTGGCGTGGAAGCGGGGCGCGCGGGCGGTCAGCGCCCCGCAGTCCACGAGGTCGGAGAGCAGGACCTTGGTGACGACGGCCGGGAGCCGTAAGTGCGCCGCGATCTCGGCCACCGAGGTGGGCCCGTCGCACAGCCCGAGGGCCAGGCTGTGCTCGGGACCCATGTGCGTCTGGGGGGTCGATCCGGTCGCCATCACCATGGACAGCAGGTCCAGTGCGGTGGTGGGTTTGGTCCGGCCGCCGCTCACGGTGTACGGGCGGATCAGCCGCCCGGCCGCGTCGTCGAGCCAGGGCCCTTCCTGATGGGACGTCACGTCTACTGCCCGAGACCGCCCACCGCGCCGGCGGCCTGCCGGGCGGGGGTGACCAGGTAGGGCCGGACGCTCTTGACGAGCATCGCCATCTCGTAGCCGAGGACCGCGGCGTCCGCCTCGCGCCCGGCGAGGACGGCCAGGCAGGTGCCGGAGCCCGCGGTGGAGACGAACAGGAGGGTGGAGTCGAGCTCCACGACCACCTGCCGGACCTCACCGCCGTCGCCGAACCGGGCGCCCGCGCTGCGGCCGAGCGAGTAGAGCCCGGAGGCGAGGGCCGCCATGTGGTCGGCGGCGTCGGGGTCGAGACCGTGCACGGATTTCACGAGACCGTCGGAGGAGAGCAGGACGGCGTTGC
Organism: Streptomyces sp. NPDC015661; assembly: GCF_043077765.1. Classification (NCBI taxonomy): domain Bacteria; kingdom Bacillati; phylum Actinomycetota; class Actinomycetes; order Kitasatosporales; family Streptomycetaceae; genus Streptomyces; species Streptomyces sp. NPDC015661. Next base: position 251,611 of record NZ_JBIBST010000007.1, read on the forward strand.
GGGTGTAGGGGACCCGCTGGACCAGGCCGCTGAGAAGCCAGTCGAGGTCCGAGGAATGGCCGGTCGGCACATTGCTCGCCATGGTGATCTACTCCTTGTGCGCGTCGCCGGGACGCAGCGATTCATGGGGGGCGGGCTGGGATTCGGCGAGGCCGATGCCGCGCTGGAACGCGGCCATCAGACCCGGGTCGTGCAGGGCGTGCTCCTCGGTCTTGCGGGTCACGGGCTCGTCCCGGAGCTGCGGGACGATGTGCTCCTGTGCGCGCCTCTTGGGGAGCAGGGGCCGGCCGTCGTCCTCGGCAGGGGGGGCCGGGGGGAGCGGCGACAGCAGGTGGTCCGGCGGGCCCATGTGCTCGGATCCGGCCGACTGGGCCGGTATCGCGGGGGCGGGACCGGGGTCTCCGTACCCGCTCGACTGCGCGCTCGTACGGAGGTACGGGTGCGAGCCGGGCATGGGGGGCTCCTCGTGGCGGGCGGCGGCCCGCTCCGGGGAGGGCGAGGGTACGGACTGCGGTACGGGGGTGGTGGGGGCCGTGCCGCCCGGTGCGGCCTGCGCGGGTGTCTGCGGGTGGCCGGAGACGTGGCCCGGTGCGTGCGCCGCGACCGGGGCCGGTACGTGGCTCGGCACGGGGGCCGGAGCCTGGGCCGGGACGTGGCCGGGAGCCTGCGCCGGGGTGTGGCTGGGCGGCTGCGCCGGGGTCACCGTCGGGGCGGTGGCGGCGGGCGCGCTCTGGGGCTGGATCTGCACCTGGCCGGGCGGGATCGCCGCGGAGCCGGCGGTCGCTGCGGTCTGGCGCTCGTGCTGGGCGAGGCCCTCGGGGTCGGAGCCGAGGAGGCCCTGCGGGAGCACGAGGACGGCCTGGACGCCGCCGTAGATGTTGGACTGGAGCCGTACGGCGATGCCGTGGCGGCGGGCGAGCGCCGAGACGACGAAGAGGCCGATGCGGCCGTCCTGGAGCAGGTGCGCGACGTTGACCTGGTCGGGATCGGCGAGCAGGGCGTTCATCTTGTTCTGCTCGGTGACGGGCATGCCGAGTCCGCGGTCCTCGACCTCGATCGCGAGACCGGCCGTGACGTACTGGGCGCGCAGCAGCACGGTGGTGTGCGGCGCGGAGAACAGCGTCGCGTTCTCGACGAGTTCGGCGAGGAGGTGGATGACGTCGGCCACGGCATGGCCCCGGAGCGTACCGTCGATCGGGGGGACGAGCTTCACGCGCGGGTACTGCTCGACCTCGGCGATGGAGGAGCGCAGCACCTCGGTCATGGTGACCGGGTTCGACCACTGGCGGCGGGAGATGGCGCCGCCGAGCACGGCGAGGTTCTCGGCGTGACGGCGGATGCGGGTGGCCAGGTGGTCGACGTGGAACAGGCCCTTGAGCAGCTCGGGGTCCTCGACCTCGTTCTCCAGCTCGTCGAGGAGCTGGATCTCGCGGTGGACCAGGGACTGCAGGCGTCGGGCGAGGTTGACGAAGACCTCGACCTTCTGTTCGTTTCCGACGCTGCTGGAGAGCCGGGACGCCTGCACGACGGCGGCGACGGCCGCCTCGTGAGAGCGCGTCAGCTCCTGGGAGAGCAGGTCGAATTCATTGCCGGAGGCGGGCGTGGTCGGCTGCGCGGGGCGGGGCGGGGGGCCTTCTCCCCTGCGCAACTGTTCCACGATGGTACGGAGTTCGCTCTGGCCCTGGGCGCTGGTGCGGCGCAGGGCGTTGCAGCGGTCGAGGACGGACTTGGCCGCCCGGTCGGCACCGAGGGCGGCGGCGGTCACGGAGGCCACGGTGAGGGCTGCCGCACCGGTGAGCGCGGCCCAGAGGCCGGGGGTGGGGCTGGCTCCCGTGGAGCGGATGGTGAAGAGGACGGCCGCCGCCCCTCCGAGGGCCACCGCGACGGCGGGGAGCACGGAGGTGCGCAGAAGTTGGGGGCGTATGCGGGCTTCCGCGGGAAGCGGCGCGGAGGTCTGCGCCGGGGGGTTGCTGTGGTTGCCGGTGGCGGAGCGGGCGCCTGGCCGGCCGTGCCGCCCGCCCTCGCGTCGATCGGGCCGCGAGGCGGGTGCGCGAAGTTGAGACATGAGTGTCCTTGGTACGTGCCCAGGAATCGGCGTACTGCGGGGGTGTTCTGCAGGGGGTGTACGGGGGAGGTGTTCTACAGACGTGCGATGAGCCTACCGATGATCATCAGCCACACACTGTAGTCGTCAACCATTCATGTGCGGTGCGCAGTTGACAAACTTACCCGTAGAGCGGGCCGGTCTGGTATCGCCCCTCGCGCGACAGGCCGAGAATGATCGGCCGAAAGTCGACACCGTGGCTCGGAGGGGGCTACGAAGGGCGGGAACGGAAGAGGGCGGAGGCGTCCTCACGCCTCCGCCCTCTGCGGAAATCACACCCGACCGGAATCCCCTGGAGGAGGTGCGGGCAGGCCGGCCCCCGGGGGTGCGGGCGGCCTCGGATCCGCCCCGGCCCACGTCGGTACGGGTTCCCGGGACATCGCTCCGACAGGCGGATCCGCGGCGATTCCGGAGGTCTCACCCGCAACTGGCCGGTAACGGTCGGTGAGAGCGGAGGATCCCCCACCTCGGTCACGACGGCGGCCCGGCGCACACCTCTCGTGCGCGGTCACCATCCGGTGACGCGCGGCTCGGTCTCAGCAGCGGGCGAGCGTACCGCTGTCCAGGGTGGATTTGTCGCCGAACACCCAGCCTTCGGTTTCCGTGCCCGCGATGCGGGCGTAGATCCACTTATTGGCATGGGCGTTGGTGATGTAGCAGTGGTAGTAGAGCTTCGTACCGGAGTTGACCTCGGTCACGTAGGAGCACTCCGCGTACGGCCCGGTGTAGAGGTGGGTGTTCTGGGAGGCGCGGCCGTAGCCGTCGCTGCGGTTCGAGTGGGCCCAGCCGGTGCACGCCGTCGACACCGGGGTGGGCTCCTTCACCGTGGCGCTGGGCGTCACCTTCGGCGAGGCCGACGGGGAGCCGGACGGCTTGTCGCCGCCGCCGCTCGGCGACGCCGACGCGGTGCCCGCCCCCTGGTCCCCGTCCTGCTTCGAGGGCGTGCCGGACGGCTGCCCGCCAGGCGTGCCGGACGCCGTCCCGCCGGGGCTGATGGACGTCAGGTCCCCCGGGGAGGTCGGGCCGTCGGTCGGGCCGCCCGCGCCGGGCACGTCGCCGTCGCCGTCGCCGGAGGTGCTCGCCGTGGGAAGCGCCGTGTTCGACCCACCGCCCTCTTCGCCCCGCAGGTCCACCAGGGCGTAGGCGACTCCGCCGCAGACGAGGACGGTCGCCGCCGCCACCGCGGCGATGGTACGGGTGCGCCGGTTCCGCGCGCGTGCCGAGGTCGCACGCGTCTCGGAACGGCTGTGCCCACCGGCCGGCACGCCGGGCATCACGCCCTGCTGCCCGGCACCCGCCGGAGGCGGCGGCGGGCCGGCGTACGCCCCGGGTGCCATGTAGGGGGCGGGGGGCTGCGGGGCCGGCGGGGAGAACGGTTCGGCCAGGGCGGGACCGAAGCCCGGCGGGGTGGCGGGCTGGGGCGCCGGTGCCGCCGCGAGGTCCGACGCACCGCCCCCGGCGACCGCCTCCAGCATCTCGCGCGCCTGCCCGGCGTCGGGCCGCTGCAGCGGGTCCTTCGCCATCAGCGCCCGCAGCACGGGGGCGAGCGGCCCGGCGCGCCGGGGCTCGGGCAGCGGTTCGCCGACGATCGCCGCCAGCGTGGACCACACCGACGTACGGCGGAACGGCGCGGCGCCCTCCACGGCCGCGTACAGCGTCATGCCGAGCGCCCAGATGTCCGACGCGGCACCCGGCACCTGGCCCTGAGCGCGCTCCGGCGGCAGGTAGTCGAGGGAGCCGACGATCTGGCCGCTCTGGGTCAGCTTGGCCAGGGCCTCGTCGCCGGCGGTCTCCATGCTGGCGATGCCGAAGTCGGTGAGCACCACCCGGCCGCCGGGTTCGAGCAGCACGTTGCCGGGCTTGACGTCCCGGTGCAGGACGCCGGCCCGGTGGGCCGCGTCGAGCGCGTCCATCAGCTTCGCGCCGATCGCGGCCGCTTCACGCGGATCGAGGGAGCCGCGCTCCGCCAGCACGTCGTCGAGGGAGGGCCCCTCGACCAGCTCCATGACGATGACGGGCAGCCCCTGCTCCTCGACCACGTCGTGCACCGTGACCACGCCGCTGTGCCGGACGCGGGCGGCGGCCTGCGCCTCCCGCTGCATCCGGACCCGCAGATCGGCCAGTTCGGCCGGGGAGGCGTCCGTGTAGGCCCGCAGGACCTTGACGGCCACCTCCCGGTTCAGCAACTGGTCCACCGCCCGGGCGACCACGCCCATGCCACCGCGGCCGATCATCGCGGTCACGCGGTACCGACCGCCCAGAACCACGCCGACCAGATCCGCGCCGTTCGCCCCCGTCACCTGTCACATCCCGTTCGTCGCACTGTTCGAAAGACGCCATGTGGCGGGCACCAGGGTAGGGGTTCACTCATGTGCGAGTGCGCACGCCCCGGCTCTCCGAGACGGTCGCGGCCTCCAACAGCCGTGGTCACCACGACATCTCGCCCGGGATCAGGACATTCGTGGGATCCGCCTCTGCAAGCGTCTCGTAGGCTCAGCCGATGATGGCGACGGGGCCGTCCCAGGCGTCCTGGTCGACGGTGATCGTGTAACCGCCCCTGGTCTCCTTGCTGTTGACCAGGTACTGGTGGCCTCGGCTGTGGCCGGTGTACCGGGTGGCGCCCCAGGGCCAGTCGGCGGTGGTGGTGTTCTGCTTGTCCCACAGCGCGTACCAGAGGTTGCCCGGCAGGTCGGTGCGGTCGGTCGCGGTGGCGACGGCCTTGGCGCTGGAGCTGGTGAAGCCGTAGAAGCCGCCGCGGTACGTCTTGCCGCGCAGCGTCCTGGTGAAGGAGCGCACGTACGTCAGCACGGCGTCGTTGCACGCCTTGTCGGTGACGTCGTACGGCTCCATGTCGAGGAAGACCGGGCTGCCGGGCCTCATGCCGAGCGCCGACGCCTTGGCGACCGCGTCGTTGGCGTCCGTCACGCCGAGGGACGCCGCCGTCGATGCCGTGAGCTTCTCGGGATTGGCGCCGGTCTGGCAGGGCGGCTGGGCGCCGACGTAGATCGGGATGAGCTTCCAGCCCATGGCGCTGACCGACTTGGTCCAGGAAGCGGTGAGGTTCGGCTGCGAGCAGCCGCGGTTCCTGCCTCCGACGTACACCGCGGCGGCACCGTAGAACCCCGTGTTCCACGCCCTCATCGCGGCGAGAGAGGGGGCCGCGCAGGTGTCGAACGCCCGGCCGGTGAAGGTCTTCTGGGCGGGCCAGACCGTGGCCGCCATCGAGGTCTGCGCCGCGACGACGGCACCCACGACGGCGACGGCGCCCCCCGCCGTCACGGCGATGTAGCGACGCTTCCTGGACAGCCGGTGACCGGCCATACCCACCCCATTCACCAGCACGGCCCGCGGCCGCATCCGGCACGCGCCGCAGTGCGCTCTCCCCTCCGTACGTTCGGAGCAGACCGCACTGTAACGGACAGCGGCCGGGACTCGACGGCCCGGGGCACCCGCACCGGAGGGAACGCCGGGGATCGGCAGCCGGGCCGGTTCACCCGGCTGCCGAGCGGCGTCGCGCTCACCTCGGGTGAGCCGGCGGGTGGGGTGTCACTTCGCCAGGAAGGCGAGGAGGGCGGTGTTGACCTCCTCCGCATGGGTCCACAGCAGGCCGTGCGGGGCACCCTCGATCTCGACGTAGTCGGCGGCGGGGAGCGCCTTGTGGAAGGGGCGCGCGGTGCCCTCGGCGGGGAGGATGCGGTCGGCCGTGCCGTGCAGGATCAGGGCGGGCACGTCGACGGAGGGGATGTCGGCGCGGAAGTCGGTGTACCAGGTCGACGGCGCGGCGGACGCGGCGAAGAAGCCGCCGCCGGCCGCGGTGTTCCAGCTGTTGCGGACGGCTTCCTCGCTGATCCGGCTGCCCAGGTTCTCGTCGAGGTTGTAGAAGTCGTTGAAGAAGGCGGTGTAGTAGGCGTAGCGGTCGGCCTTGACGGCGGCGACGATTCCGTCGAAGAACTCCTTCGGGGCCACGCCCGACGGGTTGTCGTCGGTCTTGAGGAGGCAGGGCTCCAGGGAGGCCAGGAAGGCGACCTTGGCGACGCGGGCGGAGCCGTACGTGGACACGTAGCGGGCGACCTCGCCGGTGCCCATCGAGAAGCCGACGAGGACGGCGTCGTTCAGGTCCAGCGTCTCCATCACGGTGTTCAGGTCGGCCGCGAAGGTGTCGTAGTCGTAGCCGGTCGTCGGCTGCGAGGACTGCCCGAATCCGCGGCGGTCGTACGTGATCACGCGGTAGCCGGCGTCGAGCAGAGCGGCGCTCTGGCGCTCCCAGGAGTGGCCGTCGAGCGGGAAGCCGTGGATGAGGACGACGGGCTGTCCGGTGCCGTGGTCCTCGTAGTAGAGGTCGATGGCGGTGGTGTTCTCCTGGCCCACGGTGATGTACGGCATGGGGTGTCTCCTCGATACGAGTGGTGCGAGTGGTGCGAAGTCGCCGGTCCGCGCCTCCGTGCGGTGCGGAACACCGTCACGCTACGGCCGGGGAAGTTCCTCCTCTTGTCGCGCCACGCACCACTCCTTGCCCATGAGTGCAGCGTTCTGCCCGGGCGTGGTTTCCGCGCGTGATTCCTGCCCGTGATTCCTGCGCGTGATTCCTGCCTGTGGTTCTGCCTGGAGGCGGAAGCGGCCCGCTGCTTGGCTGTTCGGTGGGGGCCGGAACCCGGGCCGTGTGCCCGTCGCCCCCCTGGATTCAGCCCCTCTGAGCGGAGAGCATTTTGACCTTGGTGTTGACGACCGCGTCCGTGCCGGACCGGGACAAGGTCGCGTACTGGAACGATGCGGTGAGCAGGACCCTGGTGCCGATGAAGGTCGCCCCCCGGAGCGACGGGCCGTTCGACGGCCGGATCACCAGCGGCCGGGTCGGATACCTCCAGGTCTCCACCATGGAGGCCGACGCGAAGCGGGTCAGCCGCACGCCGGCGCTGATCGCCGGGTCGTCCGAGGCGCTGGTGGCGGTCGGTGTCCAGACATCCGGCACGGCCACCTTCGTCCAGGACGGCCGGCGGGCCGAGGTGGGCGAGGGCGACCTGGTGGTGTACGACACGAACCGGCCGTACTCCTTCGACTATCCGCAGCGGTTCGCCACGCACGTCTTCCACCTTCCGCGCCGCACGCTGGGCGTGCCGGACGGCGACATCCGGCAGGTCACGGGCAGCGCCATCGGCACCGGCGACGGCTTCGGCGCGATGCTGCTCCCGTTCCTGGCCACCCTGGCCTCCTCCTCGGCCGACGGCTACCCGCCGGCCCTCGCGAACCGGCTGGCCGGCAACGTCGTCGACCTGCTGGCCACGCTGGTGGCGGAGCGCGCCCACCCGGGTGGTGCGGACACGGACGCGCGGAGCCATCTGATGCCGCGCGTCCGGGACTTCATCAACCGGAACCTGGGCGATCCGGACCTGTCACCGGAGCGCATCGCCCAGGCGCACCGGATCTCCGTCCGGTACCTGCACCGGCTGTTCGAGGGCGAGGGGACCACGGTAGGCCGGCTCATACGGCAACGGCGCCTGGAGGAGTGCGGCCGCGAACTGGCCCGCCGGGGCAGGACGGCGCCCACCGTGTCCGCCGTGGGCCAGAGGTGGGGCTTCGTGAACCCCGCCCACTTCAGCCGGTCCTTCCGCGCCGCCTACGGCGTCTCCCCCCGTGAGTGGCGCGACCTGCGCACGGCCCACGGTGCCGACCGGCAAGGGGCCGACCTCGGAGACCGTGTGTGACCGACTTCGTCCCTTGGTCCGCTCGGCACCCGGTCCTGGACCACCGCACCCGGGCCTTCGTGGCCCGGCACTCCTGCCCACCCTCGCCGCACGCCCCGGACCTGGCACAGGCCCGTCGGGAACTCGCACGGCTCCAGGGGAAGGACGCGCCCGGCCCTCTCGACGGGGAAGCCACCTCCACGGAGTGGTTCGCCCTGCCCGGCGGGCCGACCGGTCACGTACGGGTGCAGGTGGTCAGGCCCGCCGACAGCGTCGGCGAGATCCCCGTCGTACTGTTCCTGCACGGTCTCGGCTGGGCCCTGGGAGACGCCGGCACCCATGAACGCCTGGTGCGCGCCTTCGCCCTCGGCACGGACGCGGCCGTGGTGTTCGTCGAGTACGAGCGCGCCCCCGAGGCGCGGTATCCGGTCGCCGTCGAGCAGTGCTACGCGGTCGCGCGGTGGATCTGCGAACGCGGCGGCGAGATCGGCCTGGACGGCAGGCGGATGGCCGCCGTGGGCGAGTCGGCGGGCGGCAACCTGGTGGCGGCCCTGACCCTGCTCGCCAAGGAGCGCGGCGGGGTGCGGCTGCTGCAGCAGGTGCTGCTCTGCCCGGTCACCGACGCCGGCTGCGACACGCCCTCGTACGAGGAGTTCGCCGACGGCTACTTCCTCGGCGGCGGGACCATGCGCTGGTTCTGGGACCAGTACCTGCCCGACGTACGGCAGCGGAGCCAGGTCACCGCGTCACCGCTGCGGGCGTCCCTGGAGCAGCTCGCCGGGCTCCCCCCGGCCCTTGTGGTCACCAGCGAGGCCGACGTGGTGCGCGACGAGGGCGAGGCGTACGCGACGAAGCTCCGGGCGGCCGGCGTACCGGTGGTCTCCCTGCGCTACCACGGGACGATCCACGGCTTCATGGTGCTCGATCCGCTCCGCGACACGGACGCCGCCCGGGCCGCCCTCGTCCAGGTCCTCGACACCGTGCACGTCGCCCTGCACCGGTTCCGCGGCTGAGCACGCCGCGGGGGCGCTCCTCACTCCGCGGGGAGCGTGTCCAGGAGCTTCCGCGCAGCCTTCAGCTCCTTGTCGTCCGCCGCGTCGCCGAGGGCGAGGACCTGGCGCAGGCAGTAGCGGGCCTCCTCGGTCTCCCCCAGTTCGAGCAGGGCCTCTCCCAGATGCAGCAGCTGTTCGGCCTCCCTGTGGACCAGGCCGATGCGACTCGACTGGATCTGGGCGTTGCGGTAGTGGTCGGCGGCCTCCCGCCACCGCCCCAGCGCGGCGCAGTCGAGACCGAGTGCCTGCGTCGTGTGGGAGCGGAAGATGTCGGCGACGAGCCCGCGCACCGGACAGTCGGTCGAGTCGAGGAAGACCATGATGCGCTGGTGCAGGGTCAGGGATTCCTCGGGACGGCCGAGCAGGCGCAGGGCGCTTCCGTAGAGACGCATGGCCTGGGGCCAGACCTCGTAATGACCGTCGCCTTCCGACAGCTCGATGGCGGCGAGAGATCGCTCCGCGGCCGCCTGGGCATCGCCGAGTTGCCGGTACGCGCTCGCCGCATGCACCAGGGCCGAGGCCTGCTGGTGGACGTCCTGGGCGCGTCGGGCGTGTTCCAGCGCTTCGCCGGCCCGTTCGGCGGACTCGACGTAGCGTTGGTCGCAGGTGTTCAGGGCCCAGGAGTGGCAGCTGGCGTGGAAGGCCATCATGTACGGGTCGTCGAGCGCGGTGGCGGCCTCGCCGGCCAGGCGGAAGACCTCCGGCCAGTGTCCCCAGTGGACCCACAGGTTGACGAACCATTCCATGGCGTAGGCGGTCTCCACGACCCGGGTGTGCTCACCCCGGTGTGCGGCGCCGCGGAGCGCGGCGAGCCAGGAGGGCGCTTCGCCCTGGAGCCAGGCACGGGCCTCCTCGGCGGTCTCCAGCGGGACCAGGCCCCGCCAGGAGGGGGGCGGCGCCCCGTACGTGGGCTTGTACCAGCGGCCCGCGACCACGGCCGTCTCCAGGAGCCAGGTGCGCAGCCGGTCGTCGGCCGCCTCCCGATCCCCGGGGTCCTCCTCGCGGGACAGCCGGGCGCGGGCGTACAGCCGTATCAGGTCGTGCAGTTGGTGACGGCCGGTGAAGGTGGCCTGCAGCAGCCCGGCCTCGACGAGCTCCTCCATCACGTCCTCGGCCTCGAAGACGTCCGTCGCCGTCAGGGCAGCGCCGTAGGCGGCGGTCATGTCCGGCCCCGGCACCAGACTCAGCAGCCGCAGCAGCCGCGCGGCCTGGCCGGTCAGCTGTCGGTAGGACAGCTCGAAGGCCGCCTCCACCCGCACGTCGCCGGCGGCGAGCGCGCCCAGCCGGCGTTCCTCGTCGGCCAGGCGCCGGACCAGGTGGTCGACGGTCCATCCGGACCGGACCGTCAGCCAGTTACCCGCGACCCGCAGGGCCAGCGGCAGCCGCCCGCACAGCTCCGCCACCCGCGCCACGGCTCCGGCCTCGGCGTCCGCCCGCTCCTCGCCCAGGATCCGGCGCAGCAGACCGACCGCCTCGTCCTGCGTCATCTCGCAGAGCACCAGGCGGCCGACGTCCTCAAGACCGGTCAGGGGCCGCCGGCTGGTGACCAGCACCAGACTCCGCCCGCCCGCGGGCAGCAGGGCACGGACCTGCCCCTCGTCGCGGGCGTTGTCCAGCACCACCAGGCACCGGCGCTCGCCCAGCAGCGCCCGCAGCAGCCCAGCGCGGCCCTGGGGATCCTCCTGCGCCAGCCTGCGGTCGGACACGCCCAGGGCCTTCAGCAGCTTCAGCAGCGCCTCGCCCGTGTCCACGGGCCCGTCCACGCCGTGCAGGTCCACCACGAAACACCCGTCGGGGAACTCCCCCGCCAGGTCCGCCGCCGCCTTCAGTGCCAGCGTGGTCTTCCCGCACCCGGGAGGGCCCGAGACGACCCACACCGACATCCCCACGCCGGCCGGGGCCCGTTCCGCGGCCTCGCGCAGTCTCGCCAGCTCCGCTTCGCGCCCCGTGAAGTCCCCCACCGATCGCGGCGGCACCACCGTCCCCGCCGCCGCGACCGAGCGCGTCGGACGCGCCGACCGCGCCGAGGTGAGCAGCGCCTCCCGCTCCGCCTCCGCGAGCCCGAGGCCCTCCGCGAGCGCCACCACCGTGCGCCGCTGCGGAACGCGACTGCGCCCCCGCTCCATGTCGCCGATGGCCCGGACGCTCACCCCCGAGGCCTCCGCCAGCTCCTCCATCGTCAGACGGCGCTCCTGCCGCAGAGCACGCAGAACAGCACCGAACGGCTTCTCCCGGTACACAACTCCTCATTCCTCCCACCCCGAGGAAAGAATACGGTGTGCCGGTTCAGACAAAACCGCAGGCCAGCGGCGTGAACCACCGTGCCGGGCCCACCCCGGAGGGTGGACCCGGCACGGGTTGCGGGTCGGCGCGCGCAGCCCGGTGTCTCAGAGGCCGAAGCGTGCGCGGCGCGCCTCCGGCACCAGGTCGGCGTACTCGGGGTGCCGCTGGATCCACCCCCGGATGAAGGGGCAGTACGGCAGGACGTGCAGCCCGCGTGCGCGGGCGGCGTCGAGGGCTCCCCGGGCGAGCAGTCCGCCGAGGCCCCGGCCGGCGAACCGGGGGTCGGTCTCGGTGTGGATGAAGGCGATCTCGTCCTCGGAGAGGAAGTACTCGGCGAAGCCCGCGGTCTCGGTGCCGTCGTCACCGGCGAGGATCTCGTAACGGGACTTCTCGGGGCGGTCCACCACCTGCGGTTCCATGGGTGCTCCTGTGCGGTGTCGGTGTACGGGGAGGGAAGTGAGGGCGCGTCAGAGCGTGCGGCGCACGCCCGCCTGGCGTTCGATGTTCCGGAGCTGGACCGCGAGGTCGCCCTCCACGGCGGCGTGGGCGGGGCCGCTGCGCCCGATGGGCAGGACCTCCTCGCTGCGCATGTCCTCCAGCATCAGGGCGAAGGCCGCGTACATCGCGACGAGCGCCACCAGGAGGCCCAGGGCCCCGGAGGTGCGCGTGAGCCATTCGGCGCCGGTGAGGCCCGACAGACCGGTGGTCGCCCAGCGGGGCAGGGAGACCGCGAGGACGAGCCACAGCGCGCGCTTGGGCCGGGTCACGGCGGTCATCAGCGCGCCGAAGCAGAGAAGCGCCAGGTTGAAGACGCCGAGGACGCGCAGGCCGTCGGCCGCACCGCTGTACATGACGAGTGCGTAGGCCAGCCAGCTCCCGGCGAAGACGGCCATGAGCGTCGCCGCGATCACGTCACGGGCGCCGAAGGCCAGGACGCTCACGAGGAATTGGAGGGCGAAGGCGGGCAGGACGCACAGGGCGACCGCGCCGCGGGCGTCGGTGTCGAAGACCCCGAGCTGCAGGCATCCGGTCATGACAGAGGCGATCGCCACCGTGAAGAAGCCGAGCGGCATGGGGGAGGCGATGGGGCGCAGGTTGATCCGGGTCATCGACCGGAGGTCGGGCTCGAAGCGGCGGCCCGGGCCGGCCTCCGGTCCGTCGGCGGGGGCGGATTCCGTACTCATCGTGGGGGTCTCTCGTTCAGTGCTCGAAGCAGGGGTCGAGGAACGGCGGAGGGGTGTCGGGAGTGGAGCCACGGGCGACGCGCCAGAGGCGGTGCTGCTCGGACTCGGCGACGGCCTCGGCCACGAGCGCCGCCTGGCGGGCACCGCTCTGGTAGCCGCCGAAGTGGGCCACGGGGCTCCATGCGGGGCTGACCGGCGGGACGGCCTCGTCGAGGCCCTCGTACTCCGCGCTCGCGTGGACGATGCGGCCGCCGACGACGGTGAGGACGGACTCGATGTCGGGGATGACGTCCTCGGGCACCGTCAGGAAGTCGTCGGACAGGATCGCGAGGTCGCCGTACCAGCCCTCCCGCAGGCTTCCCTTGACGTCCTGCTCGCCGGTGAGCCGGGCTCCCCCACGGGTGTACAGGTCGAGGGCGGTCTCCCGGTCGATCGTCGTCCCGGCCGGGGAGAGCCGTGTGCCGCCGACGGTCCTGCCGGTCACGAGCCAGTGGAGGGCGACCCACGGGTTGTACGAGGAGACGCGGGTGGCGTCGGTTCCCGCGGCGACGGTCAGGCCCCGGTCGAGCATGGCGCGGACCGGCGGGGCGTGGGCGGCGGCCTCGGCACCGTAGCGGTCGCGGAACGCGGTGCCCTGGAAGGACATGCGGTTCTGGACGGACAGGGCACCGCCGAGGGCCGCGATCCGGTCCAGGCTGCCGGCCGAGACGGTCTCGGCGTGGTCGAAGAGCCAGCGGTTCCCGCCGGGGAACAGTCCTTCCGCCGCGAGCTTCTCGAAGACGGCCAGGTCGCGGCGGATCGTCTCGTCGTAGGTCGCGTGGAGCCGGAAGCCCCAGCCGTTCTCCACCAGCAGCCGGACGGCCTGCTCGAACTCGTCCTCGTACCCGGCGGCGAGCTCGGGGCGGGGCTCGGAGAAGTTCTCGAAGTCGGCGGCGGCCCAGGTCAGGTTCTCGCCCGCGCCGTTCAGCCGGAGCCACTCGTCCCCGTCCCCGGGCTTCACCGTCTCGGTCCAGCGCTTGAGGTCGGCGAGCTCCTGCCCGGCCGTCTGCGGAAAGAGGTGGTAGGCGATCCGCAGGGTCAGCTCCCCCGACCTGGCGAGGTCGACGACCGTGGCGTAGTGCTCGGGGAAGTTCTGGAACCCGCCGGCCGCGTCGACCGCGGAGGTCAGGCCGAAGCGGTTCAGCTCGCGCAGGAAGTGCCGTGTCGACGTCCGCTTGTCTGCCTCGTCGAGAGCGGGTGCCTTGGCCAGGGTCGAGTACAGGACGAGCGCGCTGGGGGCGGCGAGGAGGACTCCGTTGGGTTCGCCGTCCCGGCCCCGGACGATCTGTCCGCCCCGAGGATCGGGGGTCTCGCGGGTGAATCCGGCGGCCCGCACCGCGGCCCGGTTCATCAGGGCCGACTGGTACAGGTGCAGGACGAAGACCGGGGTGTCGGGGGCGGCGGCGTTCAGCTCGGCGACGGTCGGCATCCGGCGCTCGGCGAACTGCTCGGCGGTCCAGCCGCCCACGACCCGGATCCACTGCCCCTTCGGGGTGCGGCCGGCCTGCTCGCGCAGCATCGCGAGGGCGTGGCGCAGGCTGCGCACCCCGTCCCAGCGCAGCTCCAGGACGTAGTTCAGGCCGCCCCTGATGACGTGCAGGTGCGAGTCGTTGAGTCCGGGGATCACCCGGCGGCCGAGGGCGTCGACGACCTTCGTGCCCGGCCCGACGAGGTGGGCGAGGTCGTGGTCGTCGCCGAGGGCCGCGACCCGGCCGTCGCGGATCGCGACGGCACGGGCCTCGGGGCGGCGGGGGTCGCCGGTGAACACCTTCGCGTTGCGGACGAGGAGGTCGGCCTGCGCGGGTTCCCGGCGCTGGGCGGGGACGAGGCCCGCGACGGGCATGCTCGTCGACGGCCCGGTCATGCGAGGGCCTTGCGCAGGACGTCGGTGGCGACACCGAGGGCGAGTTCCGCGCCCTGCGTCCCGCGCAGCGCGTTCAGCATGACGAAGTCGTGGATGACTCCCTGGACGCGCAGGGCGGTGACGGGGACTCCGGCGGCGCGGAGCTTCGCCGCGTACGCCTCGCCCTCGTCGCGCAGGACGTCGGCCTCGGCGGTGATGACGAGGGCGGGCGGCAGGCCGGTGAGCTGCTCGGTGGTGGCGCGCAGCGGCGAGGCGGTGATCTGCGCGCGCTCGGCCTCTTCGGTCGTGTACTGGTCCCAGAACCACTTCATGGCGTCGCGGCGCAGGAAGTAGCCCTCGGCGAAGGCGTGGTACGAGTCGGTGTCGAAGCCCGCGTCGGTGACCGGGTAGAAGAGGACCTGGTGGGTGAGGCGGACGTCGCCGCGCTGCTTGGCCATGAGGGTGAGGGCGGCGGTCATGTTGCCGCCGACGGAGTCGCCCGCGACGGCGATCCGGGTGCCGTCGAGGTCCTTGTGGTGGCCCTCGCGGGCGATCCACTGGGCGACGCCGTAGTTCTGCTCGATGGCGACGGGGTAGCGGGCCTCGGGCGAGAGGTCGTACTCGGGGAAGACGACGGCCGCCCCGGTGCCGACGGCGAGTTCGCGGACGAGCCGGTCGTGGGTGTGGGCGTTGCCGAAGACCCAGCCCGCGCCGTGGATGTAGAGGATGACGGGCAGGGATCCGGTGGCGCCTTGCGGGCGGACGATCCGGACGCGGACGTCGCCGGCGGGACCGCCGTGGACGGTGACCCATTCCTCGTCGACGGCGGGCAGCGTGACGCCGTCACCGCTCTGGACGCCGTCCACGGCCTTGCGGCCGTCCGCGACGGGGATCTGGTAGAGGTACGGCGGCTGGGCGGTGGCGTCGGCGAAGGCCTGGGCGGCGGGTTCGAGGGTCGGTCGGTTCGTCATGAGGGGGCACTCCTCGGGAGGGGAATGGGGGGGTGGGACGGGTGGGTGGCGCGAGGTGGGACGGGTGGGCGGGGGTGCGTGGTGAGACGGGCGGGCGGGGGCGCGAGGTGGGACGGGTGGGCGGGGGTGCGCCGTGAGGCGGGTCCGCGGGGTGCGGCGTGAGACGGGGCCGCGGGGTGCGGCGTGAGACGGGGCCGCGGGGTGCGGCGTGAGACGGGTCCGCGGGGAGCAGCGTGAGACGGGGCCGCGGGGTGCGGCGTGAGACGGGTCGGCGGCGGCAGGGGTGCTCAGAGGCCGTAGGCCTCGAGGAGGCGCAGCCAGACCTCGCTGACCGTCGGGAAGGCGGGGACGGCGTGCCACAGTCGTTCGAGGGGGACTTCTCCGACGACGGCGACGGTGGCCGTGTGGATCAGTTCGGTCGCCATCGGGCCGGTGAGGGTGCAGCCGACGACGACTCCCCGGGGCTCGTCGACCACGAGCTTGGCGTGCCCGCGGTAGTCGTCCGCGTACAGTGCGGCGCCCGCGACGTCGTCGACGCGGTACTCGACCGTGCGTACGGCGACTCCCGCTTCGCGTGCCGCGCGTTCGGTGAGACCGACGCTCGCGATCTCGGGGTGGGTGAAGACGGCCTGCGGGACGGCGAAGCGGTCGGCCTCCGCGCTCCAGGCCTGCCGACGGCCGGTGTCGGCGGGGCGGCCGGCGGCGCGCTCGGCGATCGCCGCCGCGCAGGCGCGGGCCTGGTACTTGGCCATGTGCGTCAGCGGCGCGCGGTGGTTCACGTCGCCGACGGCGTAGAGCCAGTCCCCGTCGAGGCCGGTGACGCGGCAGGTGTCGTCGGCCGGGAGCCAGTCGCCGGCCGTGAGCCCGACGGTCTCCAGGCCGAGGTCCGCGGTACGCGGCCGGCGGCCGACCGCGACCAGCAGTTCGTCGCAGACGAGGGCGGCGCCGTCGTCGGTCTCCACGGTCACGGTACGGGTGGTCCGGTCACGGGCGACCCGGGTGGCCGAGACCCCGAAGCGGATCGTGACGCCCAGGCCGGTGAGCCCCCGGGTGACCTCCTCGCCGGCGCACGGCTCCCAGTCGGTCAGCAGGGCCCGGCCGCGGACGAGCAGGGTGACGGAGGAGCCGAGCGAGCGCCACGCGGTGGCCATCTCGCAGGCCACCACTCCCCCGCCGATGACGACGAGCCGCTCGGGCACGGCATCCGCCGTGGTGGCCTGCCGGTTGGTCCACACACCGATCCGGTCGAGCCCTTCGACCGGCGGCAGCGCGGGTTCCGTGCCGGGACCGAGGACGACCGCGAGCCGGGCCCGCAGGGTGCGGACCGTGCCGTCGGCCCCGGTCACCTCGACCCGGCGCTCTCCGGCGAGCCGTCCGTGGCCTCGTACGAGGGTGATGCCGGCGCCGTGCAGCCAGTCGGCCTGGCCGGTGTCGTCACCGCGGCCGGTGAACCGGTCGCGGCGGGCCAGGACGTGCTCGGGGTCGAGCGTCGCGGTCACCGCCTGGCGTGCCCCGTCGACCGACCGGGCCGCCTCCAGGGCCGCGCCGGGCCGCAGCAGGGCCTTGCTGGGCACGCACGCCCGGTAGGAACATTCGCCGCCGACCTCGTCGGCCTCGACGACGGCGGCGGTCAGACCCGACCGCACGACCCGGTCGGCGACGACCTCACCGCCGGGCCCGCCGCCGACCACGACCACGTCGTACGTGTCCCCGTACGCGTCCTCCATCAGCCGCGTACCAGAGGGGTGTCGACGAGGTGCTCGGCCAGGAACCACACCTGCGCCTCGCCGGTGCGGATGACGTCGGAGACGAGCAGGTCGGTGCTGCCCTCGTCGCCCTCGGCCGAGATGCGGGCAGCGGCGTCCCGCGCGTCGATCAGGATCCGCTCGTGCGCGTCGAGGAGCCGGGAGAGCATGACGGGAACGGGCTCCACACCGTCCGGAGGCCGGGGAATCGCGGTCAGCTCCGCGACGTGGCGCGGGTCTCCGACCGCGACGCCGCCGAGGCTCTGGATCCGCTCGGCCAGCGCGTCCACGATGGCCAGTTGGGCCTCCGCGTGCTTGTCCAGCATCAGGTGGAGCGAGTAGAAGGTCGCCCCGCGCATGAGCCAGTGGTGCTTCTTGTAGAGGGAGTACAGGATCTGCGTGTCGGCGAGTACGCGGTTCAGCCGCTGGCACGCGTACATGCGGGTGTCGTGGCCGAGACCGATCGGCAGCTGCTTGAGCGTGCCGAACGCCTGGGTCTCGGCGCCCTTCTGGTGCAGCAGCGGCTGGCCGCCGCTGTGCGGGAGTGTGGTGGTGGTGTCCATCGAAGACTCCTGGTCGGGAAGGCGGGAGGGTCCGGTCGCCCGCACGGACGGGGCGTGGGGCGACCGGACCCGGCTGTGCGGCGTGCGGTCAGTGCGCGCCGTGGGTGGCGGTCTGCGAGGCCGCTGGGGCGGGCCGGTGCAGGACGAGCCGGGTGAGGAGCCCGCTGCCGAGACCGGCGACGAGCGCGAGGGCCGCCCACCACAAGGGGTACGGGGTGAGCCCGAGGGCCGCGTCGAGGGACCAGGCGCCGGGTCCGGTGGCGGCGAGGGCGGCGGCGGTGCCGATGAGGACGAGCGGGTACTCGTAGCCGTCGTTCTGCACCCAGAGGCCGTTCCGCCACTTCACGGTGAGGGCGACGGTCATCACCCCGATGGCCCCGGTCGCGGCGAGCGGAGTCAGGAAGCCCGTGGCGAGCAGCAGACCGGATCCGATCTGGCCGCCGCCCGCCGCCAGGGCGGTGAGGGCTCCGCCCCGGAAGCCGTCGGCGCGGAACTCCTGCGTACCGCCTTCGAGTCCCCTGCCGCCCAGGTGCGAACTGATCTTCTGCACGCCGTGGCCGGCGACGAGCAGGCCCACCAGCAGACGCAGGATCAGAATGCCGGTGTCCAAGGGGTCAGCCCGCCGCGTGCGCGCCGATGACGCTCTGCGCGTACACGACACCCAGGCCGTACGCGCCCGCGTGGGCCTTGACGATCTCCATGACCGCGCCGTACGTCTCCTGGCGCGCCCAGTCGCGCTGCAGCTCCAGGAGCACCTGCACCCAGGTCACCGGCACCGCGCCGGCGGCGATCATCCGCTGGAGCGCGTGCTCGTGGGCGGCCGGGCTGACGCCGCCGGAGGCGTCGGAGACCACGTACACCTCGTACCCCTGCTCAAGGGCGGAGAGCGCGGGCAGCACGAGGCAGACCTCGGTCCACAGGCCGGAGAGAACGATCTTCTTGCGCCCGGTCGCCTTGACCGCCGCCACGAGCGCCTCGTCCTCCCAGGCGTTCATGGTCGTGCGGTCGATGACCTCGTGCTTGGGGAACACCTCGGCGAGCTGCGGCAGCAGGGGCCCGGAGAACGACTCGGCGGCCACCGTGGTCAGAACGGCCGGCACGTCGAACGCCTGAGCCGCCTTGGCGAGACCCACCGTGCTGTTGATGATCGCGGCCCGGTCGCCGCTGCCGGTGCCGAAGAACATCTGCGGCTGGTGGTCCACGAAGAGCATGACGGCGTTGTCCGGCGTCAGGAGGTCCGCGCTCGGGGCGGCCTGCACCTTGGCGATGTCGAACATGAGGGGTCCTTTCGGAGCAGTCGGTACCGTGCCGTCCGCGATCAGCGGAAACCGGCACACCCGAAAACTAGGACCGCCCCGACCGGCCGACTTTCCTCCCCGTGCCCGGGGGTTGGCACGACAGCGCACCACCCGCGCGAGGCTACGACCGGCGGCCCGTGGCCGAGCCGAAGCCCAGCCATGTGTGCCGGTTTCCCCACCAACACCAGCCGACCTTCGGGGCATTGCGCCGCTCGCGGCCGTCGCGCCCCGTCCCGTTGCTGATCCAGATCGCCGGCGTACGGGCGTCGTAGGCGCCGTTCGCCTTGCGCAGCCGCGACCCGATGGTCATGAAGCAGCGGTTGCGCTCCAGGGCGGCCGGCTGCTGGAGCACCCAGTGGATCCCTTCGGCGAGCGTGAGCGGGCTGCGCCCCTCCCGCCCGATCGCCGGCAACGCCTCCTCGGGGCTCCAGTTGGCCATGTGGTCGCCGCGGTCGAGGCCGGTGACGAGATAGAGCGGGGCGTCCGGAAGCTCGACGCCGTACGGTCGGAAGTCGTCGACGTCCGGCATGTCGACGACCACGAACCCGGGCTTGTCGTCACGACGGAGCAGCGGCGCGAGCGCAGACGCCGGGATCCGGTCCGGGTGTACGGCGAGCAGGGCGTCGCCGTCGGCGGCCTCGGCGTCCCGGGTGAAGGCACGCAGCTGGTCGGCGGTCAGCCCGGCGAGCTCGTGCGCTCCGAGCTCGATGAGTCGCTCGGCCTGGGCGGCGAGGGACGGCAGCGGGGCAAGGGCGGCGGCGGTCACGGCGTCGGTCAAGGCGCTCCTGGATCAAGGGGGATCGGCGTCGAGTCGAACGACGCCCGCCGCAGGATTGTTCCCGCGAAGACGCGCGGGAAGAGGGGTGCGGACGCACATCGTGCGGTCCCCCGGGCCCGTCACGCGCTCGCGCAGCCGGCCACCGGGGTCACCGACAGCACCTCCGTGACGGGGATGTCGACGGTGCGGCCCTGCACCCCCGTCACGCGCTCGCGCAGCCGGCCACCGGGGTCACCGACAGCACCTCGGTGACGGGGATGTCGACGGTGCGGCCCTGCACCGTCAGGGCCAGCGCACCGCTGCCGCGGGTGAGTTCGCCGCACAGGGTGCCGGCCGAGGTGGTGACCTCGACGGCCGTGGTGGGCGCCTCGGGGGTGGGCCACCAGGAGCTGGTGGCGGCGAGGGCCGTCAGGAGGACCGTGGCGAAGGTGAGGACCAGGCCCGTACGCAGGCGGTGGGCGGCGCGTGCCGGGGCGTCGGGGGCCGCGGAGTGCGGCCAGGCGGTGCGGCCGACGAGGTAGACCGCCAGGCAGGCCAGGACCAGGGCCAGCAGCACCAGGACGCCCGCCAGCGCCTCCACGCCGTTCGGGGCTGCGGACGTGCCGGAGCCGCCGGCCTTCAGCGCGCCGCACAGGCCGACGAAGCCCAGGGCCGCCAGCTGGAGCGTGAGCCACCCGCGGGCCGAGGCCTGGACCTCGTACGTTCCGACCTCGCCGCCGCCACCGCTGCCGTCGCTCATGGCCGCAAGGATGCCGACGTCCGGCCCCGGGAGGCGGGGTGCCACGCCGAGGAACCACCCCGGACGGAGCCGGCCAGGCCCGCCCTACCTCTGTCGCACGCGGGGACGGACGGCCACGGCCCCGTCCTCGCCCGCCCTTCGGCTACTTAGCGCTCCCTGGCCACCCTGCTCTCGTCCCAGACCGCCTCGTCCGTCTCCACCACCGTGCCGTCCGAACGGAAGAGGAGGAAGCGGTCGAAGGAACCGGCGAACCAGCGGTCGTGCGTCACACTCATCACGGTTCCGTTGAACTGTTCCACGGCATTCTGCAGGGCTTCCGCCGACACCAGGTCGAGATTGTCGGTCGGCTCGTCCAGGAGCAGGAGTGTGGCGCCACCGAGTTCGAGGAGCAGCACCTGGAACCGGGCCTGCTGTCCTCCGGACAGGGTCTCGAAGCGCTGGTCGGCCGCTCCGGCCAGTTCGTACCGGGAGAGCACGCCGACCGCGGCGCCGCGGTCCAGGCCGTCCCGGGTGCCCTCGCCGCGTCCCATGATGTCGACCAGCGTCCGGCCGATCCACTCCGGATGCTGGTGGGTCTGGGCGAAGAAGCCGACGACGACGCGGGCGCCGAGTTTCCAGCGGCCGGTGTGTGCCACCTCGTCTCCGGCCAGCAGCCTCAGCAGATGGCTCTTCCCGGAGCCGTTCGATCCGAGGACGGCCACCCGGTCCCCGTAGAAGATCTCCACGTCGAAGGGGTCCATGAGTCCGGTGAGGCCCAGCCCCTCACACGTGAGGACGCGGGTGCCCGTGCGCCCGCCCTCCAGGCGGGGCCTGACCTGCTGCTCGCGGGGGATCTCAGGGGGCCGGCCCTCGTCCTCGTACCGGCGCAGCCTGGTCAGTGCCGCCCGGTAGCGGGGAGCCATCGCGGCGCTGAGCTTGGCCTGTTCCCGCAGGCGGATCACCAGCTCCTTCAGTCGCTCGTGCTCCTCGTCCCAGCGGCGGTGGAGCTCGGCCAGCCGGTCCTGCCGGGCCTGGCGGGCGGCCCGCCAGCCGGTGAAGGAGCCGCCGTGGACCCAGGCGCTGCGGCCCTCGACGGTGACGACCTTCGTCGACACATTGCCCAGCAGCTCGCGGTCGTGGCTGACCATGAGGACGACCTTGTCCGTCGCGGCCAGCTGCTCCTCCAGCCAGCGCTTGCCCGGCACGTCCAGGTAGTTGTCGGGCTCGTCGAGGATGAGCACCTGCTCCCGCCCCCGGAACAGCGCCTCCAGGACGAGCCGCTTCTGCTCACCACCGGAGAGGGTGTTCACCTGGCGGAAGCGGACCCGGTCGAAGGAGGCGCCGAGCGCGGCGGTGGTGACGACGTCCCACAGCACCTCGATGTCGTAGCCGCCGGCCTCGCCCCAGGCCATGATGGCGTCGGCGTAGCGCATCTGGATCCGCTCGTCGTCGCGCTCCATCATCTGGAGTTCGAGGGCGTCCACCGCCGCCGCGGCCTCCTTGATGCGCGCCGGCGCGGCGGCGAGCAGGAGGTCGCGGACCGTGGTGTCGTCCCGCACCGAGCCGATGAACTGGGGCATCAGGGCGAGGCCTCCCTGCGCGTTCACGGCGCCGTGACGCGGTGCGACGCTTCCCCCCGCGATGCCGACGAGCGTGCTCTTGCCCACGCCGTTGGCTCCGACCAGGACCGCCACTTCTCCGGCGCTCACCGTGAAGTTGACGTCCTGAAGGAGTACCCGACCATCAGGAAGGTCCCACCCGACGCCGTTGAACTCCAGGAATCCCATGTGTCTCCGACCGCTCTCTCAGTTCCGGGCAACGCTGTTCCGTCATCGCAGCAGACCCGCCGGGGTGAGGGAGCCGATTCCGGTCCCCCAGCGATCGTCGGCCAGTGCGAACGCCTCCGACACCAGGGGGGCCAGGCTCTCGCCCACCCCTGCGAACGCGGGGCCCGCGATCAGCGCCACCAGCGCACCGTCGCCGCCGGTCCCCGAATGCACCAGACAGGCGTCGCTGTGCTCACCGCCCCCGGCGGCCCTGACGGCTGTCTCGCCTCGTACCAGCCAGAGCGTACGCACATCCGGGTCCGGTCGCACCGCGGTATGGATGGCGATGGCCGCGCAACGCTGGGCCTCCAGGTGCTGGAGCAGCTCTCCCTCCAGCTCGCTCGCGCGGGGCGCGGCGTCCCCGCCGTGGATGAGGACCGCCTGGACGAGAGGCAGCCAGGGAAGGAACCGGGACATCAGGCCCATCACCGATCCGGCGCGCGGCACCAGGGCGTGCGGCACGAAGCCCGCGCCGCCCAGGAGGCCGCTGACGTGGAAGGAGCCGCGGAAGCCGAAGGTGCGGGAGAGGTAGTCACCGACCTCGGTGGTCAGCCGCCGCAGCCGCTCCCGGTCCGTCAGCGCGGGGTCGAAGTGGGTGGAACAGCCCGCGAAGCGGAGGTGCTCGTCCTGCCGGAAGAGCAGCTCCTCGTAGGGGCGCAGGACGGCGGTCCCGTCGGCCGTGACGAAGCCGTTGACGGCGACGGGGACTCCCGTGACGAACGAGGAGACCTGGATGCGATCGGCGTGGTCCCGCGCCCACCGCGCCGCGCGGGTGAGTTCGGTCCCCTCGCGGACCAGCCGGGTCTGCTCCATGGCGACGTGCATCCCGGCGCGGGGGTCGGCGCGCCAGAGCGTGCCCTGGCCCAGGTCGTGCCGCTCGTGGGCCCGGGCGAGTTCGCCCGCCTCGGAGCGGACGACGGAGGACGGCGGCCGGCGCACCCCCACGGACTCCCAGAGGAGGTCCTCCTCGTCCCAGTCGGCGATCCTGGTGAGGACCTCCGGCTGGGCGTCCGCGATCGTCCGGCCGCAGAACGTACGCGTCGTGATGTTTGCCTCGCACAGGACGATCGCGGTCCCGTCCGGGTCGTACGCGTCGAGGGCTGCGCGCAGGGCGGCGGGTGGATCGGCCAGCAGCTCCTCGGTGGAGCGCGAGGTCTCCGTGTGGCTCGCGGTGCTCAGCCGCACCATGAAGTGGTCCACGTGCGGCTCCGGGGCGGGCCCGGGTCCCGGGCCGCTCGCGACCACGAAGGGGCTGTACGCGCCGGCCTCGCGCAGGGCCTCGATCTGCCGGGCGTACTGGGACAACGGCTGTCCCACCAGGACGACCTTGCGTCCCCGGTAGAACCGCCTTACGGCGCCGAGGAGTTCAGTGGGCTCCACCACCGCTTTCCTTCCACGATCTCGGCACGGGGCCGATGGTGTTGT
Organism: Streptomyces sp. NPDC015661; assembly: GCF_043077765.1. NCBI lineage: Bacteria > Bacillati > Actinomycetota > Actinomycetes > Kitasatosporales > Streptomycetaceae > Streptomyces > Streptomyces sp. NPDC015661. The sequence goes on from NZ_JBIBST010000007.1 coordinate 275,121, forward strand.
CGGACGGACTGCCGGTCAGACGGAACGGTTCTGGCCGATGCTCACCGTGTAACGCCCCACGCCCTCGCCCTGGAAGGGCTCGACCCAGTGCCAGCACTTCTCACGGACGGGGATCAGGGAGAACGTGTTGAAGAGCGGATCGACGAAGAACTCCTCACCCGTCTCGTTCCGGTACCCGAGCCGCCCGCCGGTGCCCTGCCGGTAGTTCTCGTCCAGATAGAAGTTCACGGCCATGACCCGGCCGGGCAGCAGGTCCTGGTGCGGGCGGATCTCGTCGCCGGCGCTGTAGCAGGCGAACTCGACCGTGGAGCGGCCGTCGAGTTCGATGCCGGTTCCGGCGGAGAGCCAGGCGCGCAGCGGCCCCTGGAGCACCGCGAACGCCAAGAACTGCTCGACCGCCTTGCGGGAGGCGTCCGCCAGCGCGCCCGGTTCGAGGACGCGGCCCAGGGGCCGGGCCACGAAGTGCCGTGCCGCGCGGTCGGGATGGTCCGCCCACTCGGCCTCGGTGATCTCGGTCGCGCCCGTCGTCCCGTGGTACGTGGTGGCGCAGCGCGACCAGACGTCGATGGCGCGCATGGCCCGCGCGACGGCGCGGGCCCGGTCCTCCACGAGGAAGTTCCGGAACACCAGCGGCTCGGCGGGCTCGCTCCGGATCCAGGCCGCCAGCCTGTCCGCCGACCGCAGGTGTTCCGGGTTCACGAATGACGCGAACCGGCGCATGAATGTGTCAGGTTCACGGATCGTTTCGGGCGTCGGGTTCACGTGAGGTCTCCTCGGGGGTCAACTGCGGGCGTACCGGAAGCGCACGGGAAGGGCGAACCACACGGTGCCGATGCGCAGGAAGAGTCCGCGGTCGGCCAGGGAGCGCACGGCGGCGAGGTCGTCCGGGCTCAGCTCCGGCTCGGCGACGCAGGAGAGGGCGGGCTCACTGAGGGCCCTGACCTCCTGCGGAGAGTCGATGAGGAAGCGGCGTACGGTGTTCCCTTCCCGGCGGTCCTCGACCTGGAGGTATCCCGGCCCGTGCCGCAGCGTCAGCCGGGGGCCGTGCGGCACCGGCCAGAGCAGCGTCCGGTCCGCTCCCCGCGGCGGGTCGAGGTGGTGAAGCTGTGCCGTCGGGATGCCCTGCAGGGTGCCCTGCCAGATGGTGCGGAGGCCGACGGCCGCGGCGTCCCGCAGCGCGCACAGGTGCCGGGCGGCGGTCTCGGGGGCGTCGGCGGTGAGGGTCACCGGCTCGGTGAGGCGGAAGCCCCGAACGCCGGACCGCGCCAGGGTGACCAGTTCGTCGCGGGAGTACCGTGCGGCGGGGTGCCGGGGGACGAACAGGCCCCGGCGTGCGGGCCTCTCGGCGGTCGGCTGCGCCGTGCGGACGGCGCTGCCCGTGGCGGGGGCGGTCATGCGTACTCCAGACCCGTCGCGAGCGCGACGTGGTTGTCCTCGTCCCGGAAGACCAGGCCGGCCTCGTACCAGTCGTCGAGCAGCTCGCGCACCGCCGCGTCGCCGGGGTGTACGCCGGCGTCCCTGAGGCGGTCGCCGAGCGCCTTGAAGGAGCGGCCCTTCAGGAGCGCCCTGTAGGCCACCACCTGCCAGGTCTCCGTCAACGTGTACTCGCGCGGGCGTTCGCGGCGCCGCTCGTCCACGATGCGGAGGGTCGCCCCCTCCTCCATGGCGACCAGGCGGGCTCCGGCGTGGGCCTGCTTCCACGCGTCGATGCCTTTGACGAGGCGCGACGCCAGGTCGGGGGCTATGCCGGCGGGCGCGCTGTCGAAGACGTACACCAGCTCGTCGAGCTCCTCCTGCGGCAGCCGGTAGACGGTGCTCAGGAGTCGGGAGGGCCCGTGGTTCTCCATGCCCAGTTCGGGGTCGTCGAAGTAGGGGCTGAAGCGGGTGAGCATGATCGGCATGATGCGTTCCGGCGGGAAGAGGTGGACGAGGTGGTCGAGCTGCTCGACGAGCGGCTCGTAGTCCTCCGCGCGCTCGCCGGGGAAGCCGTAGAGCAGGTTCCAGCCCGGCCAGATGGCCAGGGTCCGGCAGTCCCGCAGCAGCCGGATGTTCTGCCAGGCGGTGACGCCCTTGCGCATCAGCTGCAGGACGCGCGAGCTGAGGTTCTCGATGCCGGGCTGGATCTGGGTCACGCCGGCGTCGGCCAGACCGCGCAGCTGGGTGTACGTGAGGTTCGACTTGACCTCGAAGAACATCCGCAGATCCCAGCCGAGCTCCCCCAGGGGCGGCATGAGCGACTTGAGGTAGGCCATGTCGAGGATGTTGTCGGCGAAGACGATGTCGAGGACGCGGTGCCGTTCCACCGCGTCCTTGATCTCCGCGAGCACCCGGTCGGCGGGCTTAGACCGGTGGGTCATGAGGGAGCCGTTGAGGCCGCAGAAGGTGCAGTGGTGCTTCTCGCCCCACCAGCAGCCCCGCCCTCCCTCCACCTGGACCTTCGGGTGCAGGTCGGCGGAGACCTCGGCCGCCGCCAGGGCGTCGAAGTACGCGCTGAAGTCGGGCGAGGGGACCTTGACCATCGGGACCATCGTGTGGCCGAGCGCGGTGGCCACCGACTCCCCCTCGGACGTACGCCAGCAGAGTCCCTTGATCTTGGCGAGTTCGGTACGGCGGGCGGCCTCGTCCCGCTCTGCCTGGTCCGCCGCGAGCGACCGGAGCAGCCGTGGCAGAACCAGCTCGGCCTCACCCCGCACGACGTAGTCGAGGAAGGGGAAGTTCCGGTGCAGCGCCGCACCCTGCACGCCGTCGCAGTTGGCGCCTCCGAGGACGGTGACCACGCGCGCGTTCAGCCGTTTGATCTCGCGGGCCAGCGCCAGCGACGGGATGTTCTGGTCGAAGGTGGAGGTCAGCCCGACGACGTCGTAGCCGCCGTCCACCACCGTGCGCGCAAGCTCGCGCACGAACCGGGGCGCGAGCCGGTACATCTCGGACGCCAGGGTGAGGTCGACACCCTGCCTGGTCATCGCGCGGTGGAATGCGGTCTCCTCGGCGACATCGGGGCCGTACAACGCCGAGGAGAACACCCACTCCCCCAGGGCGAGGTTGTCCCCGCGGGCGATGTCGTCGTACTCCTGGGCGCCGATGCGGCCCTCGCTCTCCTCGTGGACGTAGTCGGCCCAGGGGAGGTTGGCGTAGTGGACGTCCACCGCCGCCACGTCGTCCGAGTCGCCGGCGACCGGCGCCAGCGTGCTCAGCGCGAGGGACGGCATGTCGAGCGAGGCCCACGGCATGCACACGAACAGCACCCGGAGTCCGGTCCTCGGGAGGACCGCCGTGCCCCTGGTCATGGTGTCCGCACTCTCCATCAGTACTCCCGGTGGATCTGCAGGTTCGCGGTGTACCGGCCCGGTTCGGAGCCGGTGTACGGCTCCACCCAGTGCCGGCAGCCGTCACGGATCGGGATCATGGTGAAGCTGTTGAACTCCGGCTCGGTGACGTGGTCCCGGCCGTCGGCCTCACGGAACCAGAGGCGGCCTCCGGCGGATGCGGTGTAGCGGTTGTCCAGATAGAAGTTGGCGGCGAGCGCCCGCCCCGGGATCAGGTCGTGGTGCGGTGTGATGTGGTCCCCGGTGCCGTAACGGGTGAACTCGAACGAGGTGCGCGGCTCCAGCGAGTCGCCGACGACGCCCGCCACCCAGGAGAGGAAGTGGGGTCCGGTGACGACGAACGCCAGGAACTGCCGGAGCACCGTGCGGTGCTCCTCCGGCACGTCCGGCGACTCCACGGCGGCCAGCATGGGCCGTATCAGGTAGTGGCGGGCCGCCTTGTCGGGGTGCCCGTCCCACTCCTCCTCGGGCACCTCCCGGGTGCGGACGTCCCCCTCGTACACCGACGCGTAGCGCACCCAGTAGGGCAGCGCGTGGAGGGCGTCCCCCAGTGCCGTGGCGAAGTCGTCGCGCAGGAAACCGGGGAGCGTACGGGGCCCGCCCGTGCCCTGCTTGTGCCAGGTGTGCAGTTCGGCGCGGACCTCCGGCTCCAGGTACTCCGGATTGACAAAGCGACGTACGATGCGCAGCGATGACTCGCTCATTGCGCCGACCTTCATCCGTCTCTCCTTAGGCGTTTCGCACGGGCGGGGCCACGGAAACCGTGGCGGGGCCCCGGGTTCGGCGGCAGGGCCGGGCCCAGTGGGGGCTCGGGTTCAGCGGCGGGCCACGAAGAACACCCGTTCGTCCCGCCCGACATCCGTCAGCGGCGTCCCCAGGTCCTCGATCCGGGCGCGGTGGACATGGGAGAAGCCCTCCTCGCGCAGCACCGCCTCGACCTCCTCGGGCGTGAAGGCGTAGCGCGTCGCGTTGAGGTCGAACCGCTCGTACAGGCCGTCCTTGCGGCGGAGGAACCCCGTGGCGCGGGAGTGGGACCGCGACTGTTCCGGAAGGAACACACCGCGGCTCACCACCACGTGGTCGTCCAGGACGGTGGCTCCCACCTGGTTGGCGTCGGCGAGACCGGCGGGCGTCAGCAGGTCGAAGACGAAGTGCCCGCCGGGCGCGAGGGCGCCCGCGACCGTCCGCACGCAGTCCCGGAACTCCGCAGGCCCGGGCAGGTGGTTGAGGGCGTCGACCGTGGAGACCACCAGACCCGCGCATCCGGCCGGCAGGGCCACCCGGGAGACGTCCGCCTCGATCAGGTCGTAGCGGTCGTGGTCCACGTCCTTGAGGTTCTTGCGCGCCATCTCCAGCATGTCGGCCGAGAGGTCGACGCCGATCCCGGTGTACCCCTCGGTCACGAAGTGGCGCAGGAGGTGCCCGTTGCCGCAGCACAGGTCGATGACGGTCCTGGGACCGTCCGGCGTCCCGTGCGCCTCGTGGAAGGCCCGGATGCGGGGCGCCCAGTCGCGCGCACGTCCCGAATAGACCATGTCGTAGAGCCGGGCGGCCGGCCCGTCGTAGCCACTCGTCAGCATGTCGCTCCCTCGCTGCTCATCGACTTCCACCGTCTTCCCGCACCGGCACCGGGACCCCGCCTTCGTCCGCCGCTTCCGCCGTCTCGTGGCCCTCGATGTCCTTGAGCCCGCGCACATCGCTGAAGAACGGCCAGAGGGCCGAGGTCATCAGGCCGACCGAGGCGAGTACGAGGGTGCGCGGGATGCCGAAGGAGCTCGCCGCCAGGGCGCCGCCCACGAGTGCCCCGAAGGGCTCCACGCCCGAGGCCACGAAGCGCGTCGCCGAGGTGACCCGGCCGAGGAAGCGGTCCGGTACGAGGGCCTGCTTGATGGTCTCGCTGAGGATCAGGTTGATCACCACGGCGAACGACCAGACGAACGCGGAGACTCCGACGAAGAACGCGGCCATGGGCTTGTTCACGGCGACCGCGGCCGGGATGAGCAGTCCGGTGACGCCCGGCAGGACGAAGACCGTGACGAGCGTCGTCCCCATGCCGAACTTCTTTCCGGCACGTGGGGCCAGGGCCGCCCCGAGGAGACCGGAGGCCCCACCGATCATGGTCAGGGCGCCGAAGAGCATCGAGCTGAACCCGAGCACCTTGATCGTGTAGAGCGTGTACAGCGTGAAGAACATTGCCGTGAAGAAGTTGAAGTGGGCGGCGCCGATGATGATCGGCCGCTGGATCCGGTCGCGGGCGAGGAGGCGGAGACCGCTCATGACGGCATGGAGGTGCGGTTCCGGCTTCTCCCCGGCCTCCCGCTCGGGAGCCGCCTTCGGCATCCTGATCAGGTTGACGCTGCTGACGAGATAGCTCGCGCTGTCGATCAGCAGGGTCACCGGCGCGCCGAGGACCTGCACCAGGACGCCGGCGAGTCCGGGGCCCGCGACGTGGCCGACCGAGACGGTGCCCTGCATCCACGAGTTGGCCCGGGCGAGGTTGTGCTTCCCGACCAGGCGGGGGGTGTAGCTCGCCATCGCGCTGTCGAAGACGAGCGTCAGTGCCGCCACGGTGAAGGCGACCGCCGCCATCGCGTAGAGCGTCAGCATGTCCAGGAAGTAGAGGCCCGGGATCAGGAGCAGGACGAGTGATCGCGCCATGTTGGCGACGAGCATCACCGCCCGGCGTTCGTACCGGTCCGACAACGCTCCGGCGGACAGCCCGAAGATCAGCGCGGCGGCGGAGCCCACCGCGCTGAGCAGCCCCATTTCCCAGGCGCTGGCGTCCAGCGTGATCACGGCCACCAGCGGCAGCGCGAACGCGGTCACCTGCGCACCCGCGAGGGAGACGGATTCCGCCGTCCACAAACGGAAGAACCCGGTCTCCCTCAGCGAGACGTTCTCAGCCACGTGCTCGTACCCTTCACTTTCCTCATGCCGGCGACGGTGCTTCTCACCGGCCGGTCCGACCGCCGACCGTTCCGTCGGCGCATTCACAGGGCAGCCCCTCCAGGAAGCCCACGGGCGTCCCGTCCAGTGCCAGTCGGCCCCGCCGGTTCTCCGACGGGCACCGGCCCGTCGCCAGGTACTCAAGGGCGTCGTGCGCGAGGAGTGCGGAGATGACCGTGTTCGAGGGACCGAAGGAGTACGGGGTGGGGGCCAGGTCGGCGTCCTCCAACGCGGCCTGCCCGGCGGGCAGACGGGCGCGACGGCCCCGCTCGAAACACGACCAGCAATGACCCCGGTCCGGAATGAGCAGCGGCCCCCAGTACCCGCTCTCCAAGCCGACGGCTGCCATGTGGACGGGCACACCGTACTCCCGCGCCCAGAGCCAGGCGATGCCGACGATGGTGCGGGGGGTGTCGGCCGCCACCACGAGCAGGTCGAGGTCCGCGGGCAGGACCGTCAGGTCCGCGGCCTCCTCGACCCGGCGGTGGAGGCCCGTCACGTCGATCCGGGGGTTCAGCCGGCGCAGGGCGGCGGCAGCGGCCTCGACCTTCGGGGTGCCCACGTCCCCGAGCCCGAACAGGAATTGGCGGTTGAGGTTGTGCAGGGCCACCGTGTCGAAGTCCACCAGCCACAGCCGTCGGACGCCGGCACCGACCAGGTGCTGCGCGACGACGGTGCCCACTCCGCCGACGCCGAGCACGGCCACGCGGGCCGCCTCGATGCGGGACTGCATGAGCGGCGCGTCCGGCCCGAAGACCGTCAGGTATCCCTGCTGGCGTTCGGTCGCGGAGGGTTCCTCCGTGCGGTGCGGCGGGTGCTCGGTCAGCCACCCCAGCGACTTCAGCTCCCCTGCCAGGCCGGCCAGTCGGGCGCCGTGGAGGTCGCGTTCGTCGAGTCCGGCCCGGAGCCGTTCGGCCAGCTTCCCGAGGCGGGCGGCAGGTCCCCTGACATGCAGGGCTCGCGCCCCCTGGACGAACCGGAGGCCGTCGGAAGCGGGCACGGCGACGACGCTCTCCACCAGGCGGAGGCGGCGCCCCGGCGTGGCGGGGTACTCGTCCGTCGGGCTAGCCACGGGAACCCCCTCCGGCCGCTGCCGGGCCGGAGACGACCAGCATGCGGGAGGCCGCCAGATTGCGGATCAGGGCGCTGGAGCGTTCCTCGCCGAGACGGTCCGACAGATCCCCGCGCGTGAACCAGGAGCCGTCGAGATAGGGCTCCAGGGCGCGCGAGAACGCCACCGGCACGGTCACCCGCTCGCGCGTACCCATGTGTGTGCAGACCAGCTTGTCGCCGGTGTCGAGCACGTCGAGCTTCTCCTGGGCGATGCGTACGAGGGTGTCGCGCTCGATGCCCCGCGAGTCCGGAGCGTCCGAGGAGCTGCGGGCGTTGACGCGGTGGGCGTACTCGCGGTACCGGCGGTGGACCTCGCTGCGCTGCTCCGGGGTCATCGCCGGGTCGACGTTGTCGAAGTGGTTGAGCGCGTACTGGGACTGGCCGGCTGCCTGGCCGCCCCCTGCCGCCAGCAGCCCGAAGTCCTGGGGGTTCCTGCCGACGTTCGACGAGCGGGTCGCCTCGAACGGGAAGACCGAGATGCCGTCGACGCAGTCGGTCAGTCCCTCCATGTCCACGAGTGTGGACATGGCTTCCTCGTACGTCGTGGACGGCAGGTCGGGGATGAGGTTGACCTGCAGTCGCATCCCCGCGTCCCGCGCGTCCCGGAGGAACCGGATGTTCTCCTCCCGGTCGGCGGACTTGTGTACGAGCTTCAGCACCCGGGTGACCATGGTCTCCATGCCGATCACCAGGAACTCGCAGCCCGCCTCCTTCATGAGGAAGAGGAGGTCGCGGTCGAAACGCCGGTCCACCATGGCGAAGGAGTTCCAGGTGATCTTGATTCCGCGTTCGATGAGCAGAGTGCTCATGCGCCGCGCGAAGGCGGGCGGGATCGACTCGGTCACGAAGTTGAAGCGTTCGATCCCGAACTCGGCGACGAGGTGCTCCACCTCGTCGACGAAGTTCCCCGGGTGACGCCCCCGGAACGGCGGACTCCCGTCGTACAGCTCCACGAAGTCGCAGTAGTCGCACTTCCCCCAGTAGCAGCCACGCGCCTGCGTGATGCTCATGGTCGGATTCGCGAGCCGGCCCAGCGCGCTCCTGGAGTACTTCGGCGGCGGCAGCGTGTTGAGGTTCGGCCCGACGCCCGGCGGCACCTGTATCAGCCGGCCGCGGCTCAGGCAGGTGACCCCCGGGACCGTCCCGGGGCTCCACGCACCGGCGCGCAGGCCTTCGGCGAGGGAGAGCAGCGGCTGTTCGCCGTCGAAGCGCACGACGCAGTCGACGGCGGAGTGGGAGCGGAGCAGCCTCTCCAGGTCGCCGTCGTCCATGAGGCTCAGGGCAGGGCCGCCGAGCACACATCGGAGGCGGGGCCGCACGGACTTGAGATGGGCGGCGAGGACGAGGGCGGGGAAGAGCTGCGGGCCCATGGGGACGGAGATGCCGACCATGAGGGTCTCGTCGCCGATTCCGTCGGCGACACCCGCCCACTCGTAGAAGTCCCGGTAGGCCCGGCCGAGGCCGTTGCCGACCCGGAGCGGGCCGAGGACGGTCTCGTCGGGGTCCAGCGAGTACGGCTGCGCGAGGATCTCGAGCAGGTACCCGTACTCCGAGCCGGCGCCGAAGTGGTGCCGCCCGTCGGCGTCGATGAGCCGGTCGCGGTAGCGCGTGCACAGCCGTGCCGCTGCCGCGCTCAGCGAGTCGGCCGGCACGCCCGGAACCACGCCCGCGCCGAGGTCGGCGAGCACGGGCGGGCTGAGCAGGTACTCGGCGAAGAGCTCGTTCAGATCGACCTGGTGGGTCGTGATCCCCTTGTCGGCGAGGTATCCGGCGAGCACGGCGGGGGCCGGGTACAGGCTGCCGAAGCTCGTCTCCACCAGCGGCGGGAACAGCAGGGCCACATCGGCGGGGTGAGTGTGGTGCGCTGCGAGGTCCATGTCAGACGACCCGGTGCTGGCCGACGCTCACGGTGAACCGCCCCATGTCCGGCTCCTGGTACGGCTCGACCCGGTGGTAGGAGTCCGGAAGGATCGGGATGAGCGCGAAGGTGTTGAACAGCGGGTCGACGAAGAACTCCCGGCCGTCCTCGTTGCGGTACGCGAGGCGCCCGCCCGATCCGGTCCGGTACGTCTCGTCGAGGTAGAAGTTCACCGCGAGGATGCGGCCGGGCAGCAGGTCCTGGTGCTCCTCGATGTGGTCCCCGGTCCGGTAGGCCGCCAGTTCCAGACTGGATCGCGTGGGGTCGAGGCGTACGCCGATGCCCTCCTGGATCCAGGTCTGGAGGGCTCCGGACATGACGGCGAACGAGAGGAAGGTGCGGAGCGCCTTCCGGTGTTCCGGCCGGAGGCGTCCGTCGACCAGGCAGTCGGGCAGCGACCGGGCGACGAAGTGTCCGGCGGTGGGCGGGTCGTCCTTCTGGCGCTGCACCGCGCTGTACCGCTCCCAGACGGGTAGTTCGCGCATCGTCTCGCCCATGGCCCGGGCCAGGTCCTCCCTCAGGAAGTCCCGGTAGACCTTCGGCTCCGTCGGCCGGGTCCGGAACCAGTCACCCAGTTCCGTCAGGGCGTCCGAGGTGAGGTGTTCCGGATTGACCGAGGTGATCGCCTGGGCGGGAAGCCGGTCGAAGCTTCTCGTCCCGCCGGGGTGCGACACATCCCGTTGCATACCTTTTCCCCTCACTCCGAGCCCTCGCCGTCATTCCGCACAGTTCGTCGACATTCGATCGAAGTCGAAGAATCCCGCCCCCGAGATCTCCAATTCCCTGACCTTCTCCGAATACACGCAGTTGACCCTCACCTGAACCAGCGGAATCCTGGGCATCAGGTCGAGCCACCGCTCGCCGGCCCGGTCCCATTCCGTCCCGGCGGCAGCCGGATCCAGGCAGGCGCGTGCCCGATCGAGGAGCCGGTCGAGAACGGGGTCGCACAGCCCGGTACGAGCTCCGGCCACACCGCGCGAGTGCCAGGGCGTGAGCAGGGCGGCGATATGCGGGAAATCTGCTGTCGTCAAGGTGTAGAGCATGTCGTAATTGCCGCTGACGACGGTCCGCACGTACGCGGGGAATGCTACGGGTCGGATCGCGACCTCGATCCCCAGCGCTTCCCCCAGTTGGTCCCGGATCCCGGCCACGATTTCCCCGTTGGGCGGGAAATCCGCGTAGGTGATCACCCGGTCGCCCTTCACGGCCTCGCGGAGGAGGGAGAGCTCCCGGTCGTCCGGACGGCCTTCCTCCGCCGTGCTTCCGCCCCGGACGGGCGACGCGCACCGCCACAGGTCCACCCGCTGCGACCACGGCTTGAGCAGCCCCGGGACCCGTCCGACCAGGCGGCCCCGGTCCAGGAGGCGGCTCAACGCCCGCCGGGCGTCGGGGGACTGCGAGAACCGGGTCGCGAGCGTGCCGAATTCGAGACTGCCGAACATCGACACGTCACGACCCACCAGGCGCGGATGGTCCGCGAACCGGTCGAGCTGTTCCTGGCCGAACCCGGTCGTGGGCGTGATGTCCACAGCCCCGTTCCCGTAGGCGTCCAGAGCGTCGCCATGGCTTCCCGGCCGGGTGAAGACGAGCTGTCCCGGTGCCGGGCCGGTCCCGGTGTCGTCGGCGAAGTCATGACGGGCGAGGCGGATCTCGTGCGCCCCGCCGTCGACCTCCTCGTAGCTCCCGAGGCTCACCTTCCTCCCGTCGACCGCCACACGGAACGGTGCGAACTGGGGAAGGGTGAGCACCTCCCGGGCGAAGGAGGTGGGCTGCGCGAAGCGGTAGTCGAGGGTGGCTCCGTCGACGGCCCGGACGGCTCCGGCGTCCCGGTCGAGGAGTCGGGCGGCCATGGAGCCGGGGCGAGCGAGGATGCGGGCCACCGCCGCCTCCGCGTGGGCTGCGCGAAGCGGCTCGCCGTCCGACCATCGCCTGCGCTCGTCGAGACGGACCCGCCAGGTCCTGCCGTCGTCCAGGGTCCACGCCTTCCCGGCGGCGCCGGGGGCCGGTTCCGCCGGTTCCCCGGATTCCGAGAAAAGGGTGCGTACGAGCGCCCCGCCAACGAGTCGGGAGTCGTAATCGATCGGCCAGTGATAGTCGCCGGCCAGCGGCATGGAATCCAGGGCAACATTCAGGCGGGAGAGCACGGACACCTCGTTCTTCACACCGGGGCCGCCCCGGGCGGAATGGAGTTCCGCCCGGGGCAATTCACTGGACTAACAGCGGTGAACCATCGCGAGGTAGTCGCTCAGGGTCTCGCGGTCGAATTCGAGCTCGTCCGCCTCGTCCACGGTTCCTTCTACTTCCTGGGACAGATCCACGGATTGCTCCACAGCATCCTCCTTCGGTATGGGAATTCCAGAGCGGGCGCCACCTTAGGCAGACGTCATCAGGCGCCGAAAGACAGCACCATGTGACGATGGTCACACACCCCTTGAATTTCGGACGAGTGTCTGGGGAGGGAGTGGAGGAAATCGGACGCCACAGATAGCAGGACATTCCTCGCCGTGGACGGAATTCCGTCGACATCCGGCGACCGGGAGAAAAACCCTTGAGGCTACGCTCACAGAACTCGGCGGACCACACCCCGCACACGACTGGCCCGAATCAGGCGCATGTACGGCCGAAGTGCGCGGTGCAGGCCGGTGCGGGGGCCGGTCGAAGCGACCGCCGAGCCGGAAGACCCCACCTTCGAGCCCGCCGGCCCTGTCGGGCCACGCTCGTCGACAGGCGGCCGAAAACCGCTGTCGCGGGGCCCGCCCGTATTGACCGCCGGTACAGGACACGCCACCTCGGGCCACGATGTGGCCGTAACAGGGCGTTCGGGGCGTCCCCGTGGTGGCCGCCGGGGCTGAGCAGGCGACGTACAGGCAGCGGCGTCTTTGCTGACGCCGTCCGCGAAGCCGATGCGGAGCGCGCGTTCGCTTCCGGTGGAGCCGTCGGGCCGTACGACGGGCTGGTCGACGATGACGGCGTACTGCGTCCCGTACGGGCTGCTGGTGGTGGCGGCCTTGCGCGCCCACAGCGTCGCCTCGTCGAGGGGCTCAGGCGAGGTCGGGCCCGCCCCGGCCGGCGGGATGGGGGGCAGGTCCCGAGGCCATTCAAGGCTCGCCGGCCGAGGCAGCCCTGATCGGCGGCAGTCCACCGCCCCGGCGACGACGGCCGCACCCCCGAGGGTCGGCGCCCGTCGCCCAGGCGTTCGGCCACGCCGTCGACGACTCGACTTCCGCGAGTCCGAACCGATCGCAGTCGTCCAGGGCGGGCTTGATCCGACGGATCCCCACGGCGGGCGGCCGCACGCTGTCGGGATCCGACGGATCCCCACGGTGGGCGGCCGCACGCTGTCGCTCCGCAGGTCCGCAGGGCACGGACCGGCCGGGGAGAAAGACGTTCCGCGTGGACCCGGTCAGCCCGTCGGCACCCGGGTCGGCTCACCCACCACGAGGACGAAGCCAAGATCCTCCCCAGCGGATGTCACACCTCGCCCGCCAGGTCGAGATCGTCGCTGCGCGTCTCCTCGGCCGCCGCGACCCCGACGCTCCGGGGCCGGCGCCACGGCCGTGGGATCGGAAGGGACACCGCCTGCCACCACGACTCCCCCGGCAGCTTCCCCGCGGGTTCGAAGGGCTCGCCGGGGTGCGGGAAGGCCACCGCCTGGCCCGCCTCCTCGGCCGCGTCCCGCGTCCACTCCCCCGGTTCCGCCCAGGCGTGCGGAGCCAGGCTGAACGTGCCCCAGTGGATCGGCAGCAGTACGCCGCCCGGAGCGCCTCCCTGGAGGTCGAGGTGGGTCTGGACCCCCTCGGCGGGCGTCATGTGGATGTCGGTCCAGAACTCCGAGTACGCACCGATCTGGATCATGGTGACGTCGAAGGGGCCATGGGCGGCGCCGATGTCCTTGAAGCCGGAGAAGTAACCGGTGTCGCCGCTGTGGAAGATCCGGTGGGCCGGTCCCCGCACGACCCAGGACGCCCAGAGCGTGTGCTGCTTGTTGCGCAGGCCCCGCCCGCAGAAGTGCCGGGCCGGGGTGGCCGTGAGCCGCAGGTCGCCGATCTCGGTGGACTCGTTCCAGTCCAGCTCGCGCAGCCGGGACGCGGGCACGCCCCAGTGCTCCAGGTGCGCGCCGACGCCGAGCGGCACCGCGAAGACCGTGTCCGTGCCGGCCAGCGCCTTGATCGTCGGCAGGTCGAGGTGGTCGTAGTGGTCGTGCGAGATCACGACCACGTCGACCGGGCCGAGCTCGGCCAGCGGCACGGGCACCGGGTGGAGCCGCTTGGGGCCCGCGAAGGGGAACGGGGAGCAGCGGTCGCCCCAGACCGGGTCGAAGAGGACCCGGTGGCCGTCGATCTCCGCGAGGACCCCGGAGTGCCCCATCCAGGTCACGCGCAGACCGGTGGCCGGCGGCCGGGCCAGGTCGGCCAGGGTGGTCGGGTGGACGGGGATCGCGCCGGTGGGGGCTCGGCGCGCGCGTCCCTCCTTCTCGAAGTAGACCTTGGCGAACTCGATGCTCGACCCGGAGGGGCCGCGGCGCGCCGGTTCGGGGTTCTGGAAGATCCCGTCCGCGAAGTTCGGCGAGCGGCGGATCCGGGCGAGGCGCTCGCCCGTGGGTTCCGCGCCGAAGGACTCGGGGCGCAGTGCGCGCAGCCGGGCCCGTGGCGAACGGTCGGAGCCGGTACCGGTCACAGGACCTCCTGATCTCTGGGGGTCGTTCCATTATGGGCGGCCCGGGACGAAGTCGGCCGGGCGGTCGGTCATACTGAATCGCTGTTCAGTACGCCCACCCTTCCGGCCCTTGTCCCGCAGGAGATCCGCGATGCCTCCTTCCCCCCTTCTGTCCGTCTCCTGGACCGACCACGTGACCGGGCGCCGGGGCCATCTGGTGGTCGACCGACTGGTACGCGGGGTGGCCAGCGGCGGCCTGCGGATGCGGGAGGGGTGCACCGCGGAGGAGGTCGCCGGGCTCGCCCGGGGCATGACCATGAAGGAGGCCCTGCACTACGACCCCTCCGCCCGGTACGTGCCGCTGGGCGGCGCCAAGGGCGGCATCGACTGCGACCCCTGCTCCCCCGAGGCGTACGGCGTGCTGGTGCGCTATCTGTGCGCGATGCGGCCGTACGTCGAGCGGTTCTGGACCACCGGGGAGGACCTGGGCCTCACCCAGGACCTGGTGGACCGCGCCGTGGCCGAGGCCGGGCTCGTCTCCTCGGTGCAGGCCGTGTACCCGCTCCTGGAGGACGAGGCGGAGGCCCGGAAGCGGCTCGCCGACGCGTTCGCGATCGAGGTGGACGGCATCGGGCTCGACGAGCTGGTCGGCGGCCTCGGGGTGGCCGAGTCCGTGCTCGTCGCGCTCGACCGGGCCGGGCGGGAGTACGCGGGGACCCGGGTGTCCGTGCAGGGGCTCGGCACGATGGGCGGGGCGACCGCCCGCTTCCTGGCCGGGGCCGGCCTGCGGGTGGTGGCCGTCGCCGACGTACGGGGCACGATCGTGAACCCCGACGGCCTCGACGTCGAGGCGCTGCTCGCCGCCCGGGACGGCCACGGGGCCGTCGACCGTGCGGCACTGCGGCCCGGCGACCGCGAGGAGCCCGGGGACGCCTGGCTCTCCGCCGACGCCGAGGTCCTGGTCCCGGCGGCCGTCTCGTACGCGATCGACGCCGCGAACCAGGGCCGGATCACCGCCCGCTGGATCGCCGAGGCGGCCAACATGCCGGTCCTGCCCGAGGCCGAGGAGGCGCTCGCCGCGCGCGGCGTGACCGTCCTGCCGGACGTGGTCGTCAACTCGTGCACCAATGCCTGGTGGTGGTGGACGCTCTTCGGTGACATCGAGGCCGATGCCGACCAGGCCTTCGCGCGGGTACGGGAGGCGATGCGGGTCCTCGTCGGCGGGATGCTCGACCGGGCGGAGGCGGACGGCGTCAGCCCGCGCGCCGCGGCGCACGCGCTGGTGGAGGAGCGGCTGCCGGTCATCGCCGAACGCTACGGCTGGTACTGACACCACCACGCGCCGCGACCGAAGGTGATCATGCTCTTGTCATGTGCTGTGTAGGCTGCACGGCGTGGCGAGAGTGCGGTTGAGCGTGGCCGAGCGGCGGGACGAACTGCTGCGGGCCGCCGTCGAGCAGATCGAGGAGCGCGGCGTCGCGGCCGTCCGGATCTCCGACGTGGCCGCCGCGCTCGGGGTGAGCAACGCGCTCGTCCTCTACCACTTCTCCTCGAAGGAACAACTGGTCGCCGCGGCCTTCGCGCACGCCGCCGAGGCCGACCTCGCCCAGCTGCGGCAGTTGCTCGGACGCCGCTCGACAGCGGTGCGGCGGCTGCGGGCCGCGGTCCGCTGGTACGCCCCCACGGGCCAGGCCAAGGGCTGGCGGCTGTGGATCGAGGGCTGGGCGGTCTCGCTGCGCGACCCGGAGCTGCGCCGGGTCGCCGCCTCCCTCGACCGGGAGTGGAAGGCGGCGCTGACCCGGGTGATCGAGGAGGGGGCGGCCGCCGGGGAGTTCCGCTGCGCGGATCCGGTCGCTGCGGCCTGGCGGCTCACCGCCTTCCTCGACGGCCTCGCCGTACAGACGACGGCCTACGCCGGCTCCCTCTCCCGCACCGCGATGCTCCGCTGGGCGGACGAGGCCCTGGCCCGAGAACTCGATCTTCCGTCCGACGCCCCGATGACGGCGAGCGGGGCGGCAGGGGCCGACGAGAACCCGGTGACCAAAGACGGTGGCGACCCGGTGGCCGAAGCCGGGACGGCCGATGGCGACCCCGCAGCCGAGGCCGGGACGGTCGACGACGGTGGCGACCACGCAGCCGAGGCCGGGAAGGACGGCGACCGTGGCGACCACGCAGCCGAGGCCGGGAAGGACGGCGACCGTGGCGACCCGGTGGCCCGGGGCGGGGCCGTGGCCGGCGGGTCGTCCGGTCAGATCAGTTCGTAGACCGCGGAGACCGTGACCTGCTCCTCGATCTCGCCCGGCGCCAGCGGCACGGTCGGTTCGTCCGCCGGGACGGCCGGGGCCGCGCCCGGGCCCGGGCGGACCGACTCGCCCTCGCTCAGGGAGACCAGCCGGCCGAGCCGGTGGCCGCTCAGCCGGGCGTGCTGCGAGGCCTTGTCGTACGCGTCCCGGTAGGCGGCCTCACGGGCCTTCGCCCGCAGCGCCGAGGGGTCGGCGACGTCGAAGACGACACCGTTGACCCGGCCCGCGTTCCCGGTGGCCTCGTTGACGGCGCCGATGACCTGGCCGGTCCGGTCGAGGTCACGGACCTTCACCGAGAAGGACTGCCCGGCCTGATAGCCGCTCACCTTGCTGTCCCCGGCGGTGTTCTGGGTGTAGACCGGGGCCAGCGAGAGGTTGTCGGTGCGGATGTCCCGGTCGGCGATCCCCTGCTTGTGCAGGACGTCGAGGAGCGCCTCGGCCGCGGTGGTCTGCGCCGCCATCGCCTCCTTCGCCGTCGGGCGCGTGGCCTCGACCCCGACGGACAGGAGCGCCAGGTCGGGCGCGGCGGACGCGCGGCCGTTGCCCGTGACGGTGACCGTGGCCGTGGTCGTGGCCGGGTCGGGGGCGGCGGTGCGGAGGGCGGCCCGCCCGGGCGCGGCGGCCAGGGCGGGGGCCGCGGGGCCGGCGAGGAGGCCGCCGAGCACGGCGGTGGCGGCGAGCAGACGGGCGGTGCGGGCGGCGCTTGGCCGGCGGATCGTCACAGGCGGTCCCTTCGGAGGGTGGGTGCCGGGGCTCCGGCGGGCACATCCCAGCACCCGGCGCCGCCGCCTCCCGCGCGCCACTCCTGACCGGCGGCCGCCTTCACCTCTCCGCACCAACCGCGCCGGCGCTGACCATCCGTCCGGACACCACCCGGCGAGGAGCGTTGTCGGTGGCGCTTGGTAGAACTCTTTCCGTCAGCCGACCCACCCCGACCGTTGTCTGGAGCACCGTCATGACCGTTGGCACCTACCTGCAGGAATTCCACGGCCTGCCCGTGTTCGACTTCCCGGGCGCCGATGCGCAGGTCGAGCTGCCGGCGACGGACGCGGTCGCCTGGCGGATCTCCGCCCCGACGTACTCCGATCCCGGGGACGAGCTGTGGGGGCCGCAGTTCGAGCGGTTCCTGAAGACGGTCGACACGGGCCGGGTGCGCGCGCTGGTCGTCGGCGGCTGGGACGAGGCCTACGAGAACTCGTCCGCCGACATCGTCACCGCGCTGATCGGCGCCAACAACCGGCTGACCGGGCTTGAGGCGGTCTTCCTCGGCGACATGACGAGCGAGGACTGCGAGATCTCGTGGATCATCCAGTCCGACGTGACGCCGCTCCTCGCCGCCTACCCGGCCCTGGCGGAGTTCGGGGTGCGCGGTGGCTCGGAGCTGGCCTTCCCGTCGATCCGGCACACGGGTCTGCGGACCCTGGTCGTCCAGACCGGCGGCCTCCGTGCCGCGGTGGTGCGCGGCATCGTCGGCAGCGACCTGCCCGCCCTGGAGAAGCTGGAACTCTGGCTCGGCACCGACGAGTACGGCGGTGACAGCACCACCGACGACCTGGCGCCGCTGCTCGCCGGCACGGCGTTTCCCGCCCTGCGCGACCTGGGCCTGTGCGACAGCGTGATCCAGGACGCCGTGGCCTCCGCCGTCGCGGGCGCGCCCGTCGTCGCCCGGATCGAGCGGCTCGACCTCTCCATGGGCGTGCTCACCGACGAGGGTGCGGCGGCTCTCCTCGACGGGCAGCCGCTGACCCATCTCACCCATCTCGACCTCTCCCACCACTATCTGTCGGAGGCCATGTGCGAGCGCGTGCGCGCGGCGCTCGTCCCGCACGGTGTGACCGTCGTCCTCGACGACGCGCAGGTGGCGGAGGACGACGGCGACGGGGACGTCTGGCGCTACGTCGCGGTCGCCGAATGACCTCGGGCCCGCGCCTCGTGGCCGTCGGCGACGCGCCGGACCCCGGACGACCGCGCCTCCTGGCCGTCGGCGATCCGCCGGACCCCGGACGACCGCGCCTCCTGGCCGTCGGCGATCCGCCGGACCCCGGACGACCGCGCCCCGTGGCCGTCGGCGATGCGCCTGGCCGCCGACGATCGCTCCTCGCAGCGGTAGGCGACGCGCCGGACCCCGGACCCGTCGGCGATGCGCCGGACCCCGGACGACCGCGCCTCGTCGTCGTCGGCGATCCCGCCGGCCGCCGCGTCGCGTTCTTCCAGGACGCGCTGCGGGCCGCCGGGCTGCCCGTGGCGCGGGCGGTGTCCTGGCCCGACGTGCTCCGGGGCCGGGCGCGGTTCGCCGCGGGCGAGACCGTGCGGCTGGACTCCCCCGGCGAGGATCCGGAGGCCGACCGGCTGTTGCGCGGGGTCGACGATCCCGCCCGTGTCGAGGGCACCGGCCGCTGGTACGGGCGGTTCGTCGCGGCCGTGGCGGACCTCGGCCGCTCCGTCGCCGAGGCGGGCGCCGTCCTCGTCGACGACCCCGCCGAGCTCGCGGTCCTGTTCGACAAGCGGCTGGGTCACGGCCGGCTGAGGGCGGCCGGGGTCCCGGTGCCCGCGTCGCCGACCTCGGGAGCCGACGCCCCCGCGGTGCGCGGCTGGACGGACGTCAGGGCGCTGACCGCCGGGAGCGGTATGCGCCGGGTGTTCGTGAAGCTCGCGCACGGCTCCTCCGCCTCGGGGGTGCTCGCGCTGGAGACGACCGGCGCGGGCCGGGTCCAGGCCACCACCTCGGTGGAGCGCGGTGCCGACGGCCGGCTCTTCAACTCCCTGCGCGTACGGCGCTACACGAGCGAGCGCGAGGTCGCCGCGATCGTGGACGCCCTCGCCCCCGACGGCCTGCACGTCGAGCGCTGGCTGCCGAAGGCCACGCAGGACGGCCGGGCCGCCGATCTACGGGTGGTGGTGATCGACGGGCGCGCCACCCACGCCGTGCTCCGCACCAGCCGTTCCCCCATGACCAATCTGCACCTGGGCGGCGCCCGGGGCGATCTGGCCGCCGCTCGGGCGGCGATCGCCGCGGCCGGGGGCCGCTGGGCGGACGCCCTCGGGGTGTGCGAGCGGGCCGCCGCCGCCTTCCCCGGCACCCGGTGCGTGGGCGTGGACCTGCTGCCCGCGAGCGGCTGGCGCCGGTTCGCGGTGGGCGAGGTGAACGCCTTCGGCGATCTGCTGCCGGGGCTGACGGGCCTGCCCGGCAGCGGCGCCGAGGGGCTCGACACGTACGCGGCGCAGGTCGCGGCGCGGTTCCCGCACCTCTACGACATCAGCACCACAGGAACGAGCACCACGTGAACCAGCCCGACATGAACGCGATCGTCGGCAGCCACGATCTGCTCCTCGTCACCCTCGACACGTTGCGGTACGACGTGGCCGTCGA
Organism: Streptomyces sp. NPDC015661; assembly: GCF_043077765.1. Taxonomy (NCBI): domain Bacteria; kingdom Bacillati; phylum Actinomycetota; class Actinomycetes; order Kitasatosporales; family Streptomycetaceae; genus Streptomyces; species Streptomyces sp. NPDC015661. Next base: position 294,753 of record NZ_JBIBST010000007.1, read on the forward strand.
GCTGGCGGCTGAGGGACGCATCCCGAACCTGGCCGGGCATCTGCCCGGGGGCGGCTGGGAGCGCCGGCACGCGCCCGGGAGTTTCACCTACGCCTCCCACCAGGCGATCTTCGCCGGATTCCTGCCGACCCCCGCGTCGCAGGGGCCTCACCCCCGGTTGTTCGCGGCCCGTTTCGCGGGCAGCGAGTCGACCGCCGACGGCACCTGGGTCCACGACACCCCCGACTTCGTCTCCGCCCTCGCGCGCGAGGGGTACCGGACGGTGTGCGTCGGCGGGGTGGGCTTCTTCAACAAGCAGGCACCGCTGGGCGCGGTGCTGCCCGGCCTCTTCCAGGAGAGCCACTGGGAGCCGTCCTTCGGCGTCGCCTCCCCGACCTCGTTCGAGTCCCAGGTGGCGTGCGCCGAGGAGGTGGTCGCCGGACTCCCGCGCGAGGAGCGGCTCTTCCTCTTCCTCAACGTGTCCGCGCTGCACCAGCCCAACTGGTTCCATCTGCCGGGCGCGACCCGGGAGGCCGGTGACTCCCGGGAGACGCACGCGGCGGCCCTGGAGTACGTCGACCGGCACATCGGGCGGCTGTTCGCCGCGATGAGCAGCCGCCGGCCGTGTTTCGCGATCGTCTGTTCCGACCACGGCACGGCCTACGGGGAGGACGGTCTCACCGGGCACCGGCTCGGCCACGAGGTCGTGTGGACCGTGCCGTACGCGCAGTTCGTCCTGGCCGGTCCGGCAGGCGGGGAAGCGGCATGAGCGACACTCCTCGCCCGTACCGGAGCTACGTCTACGCCTACCCGCACAAGACGGCGTACCGGTCGCTCCCCGAGCGCCCGGAGCTGGCCGCGCTCTGGGCCGGGGAGCCCAAGGACGCGCTCTCCCTCTACGCGCACATACCGTTCTGCGAGGTCCGCTGCGGCTTCTGCAACCTCTTCACCCGGATCGGCGCCCCGGACGAGCTGACCACCCGTTACCTGGACGCCCTCGACCGCCAGGCCACCGCCGTCCGCGAGGCCCTCGGGGACGCGTCCCCGGTGCGGTTCGCCACGGCGGCGTTCGGCGGCGGCACCCCCACCTTCCTGACCGCCGCGGAGCTGTCGCGCCTGTGCGACATCGCCGAGAAGCGGACGGGCGTGGATCTGCGGGCGGTGCCCCTCTCCGTGGAGACCTCGCCGGCGACGGCGACCGCCGACCGGCTCGCGCTGCTCGCGGACCGGGGTGCGACCCGGCTCAGCATCGGCGTGCAGAGCTTCGTGGAGGCCGAGGCGAGGGCCGCCGTCCGGCCCCAGCGCCGCGCGGACGTGGAGGCGGCGCTCGGCCGGATCCGGGACACGGGGGTTCCGGTCCTCAACATCGACCTGATCTACGGCATCGACGAGCAGACGGAGCGGTCCTGGCGGGTCTCGCTCGACGCCGCGCTCGCCTGGCGGCCCGAGGAGCTGTACCTCTATCCGCTGTACGTGCGCCCGCTGACCGGTCTCGGCCGGCTCCAGGACCCGGCGGCCGCCGACCGGGAGTGGGACGAGCGGCGGCTGCGCCTCTACCGGTACGGCCGGGACCATCTCCTGGCACAGGGCTACCAGCAGGTGTCGATGCGGATGTTCCGCCGTGCGGACGCCGGTCCGGCGGGGCCGGACGACTACGCCTGCCAGACGGACGGCATGATCGGCCTGGGCTGCGGGGCCCGCTCGTACACCTCGGCCCTGCACTACTCCTTCGACTACGCCGTCGACATGCGGGAGATCCGTTCGATCATCGACGCGTACACGGAGACCGAGGACTTCTCACGCGCGGGGCACGGGTACGGGATGAGCGCGGGCGAGGCCCGTCGCCGTCATCTCCTCCAGTCGCTGCTCCAGGCCGGGGGCATGCCGGTCGCCGGGTACGAGGAGCGGTTCGGGTCCTCGCCGTTCGCGGACTTCGGCCCGGAGCTCACCCGGTTCGAGGAGTACGGATGGCTGGACGCGGACGCTCCGGCGGGGCTGCTGCGGCTGTCGCCCGAGGGGCTCGCGCACTCGGACGGGCTCGGCCCCGAGCTGTTCTCGCCCACCGTCGCGGCCGCGATGGCCGCGTACGAGGCGAAGTAGGCGGCGGCCGTGGATCTCACCCTTCTCTACCGGGGCCCGCTCTCCTCCTGCGACTTCGACTGCCCGTACTGCCCCTTCGCCAAGCGCCGGGACAGCCGGGAGCAGCTGCGCGCGGACCGGGCGGCGCTCGAACGGTTCACCGGCTGGGCCGCGGCGCAGACCGGGGACCGGCTGCGGATCCTCTTCACCCCGTGGGGCGAGGGCCTGGTCCGCTCCTGGTACCGGCGGGCGCTGGTCGAGCTGTCGCGGCTGCCGCACGTGGAGCGGGTGGCGATCCAGACCAATCTGAGCTGCCGGACGGAGTGGCTGGCCGAGGCCGACCCGGAGAGCGTGGCGCTCTGGTGCACGTACCACCCGGGGCAGACGGCGCCCGGGCGGTTCCTCGCGAAGTGCCGGGAGCTCGCGGACCGGGGGGTTCGGTACAGCGTCGGTGTGGTCGGTCTTCCGGAGCACCGGGAGGACGCCCGCCGGCTGCGGGACGCGCTGCCGCCGCACGTCTACCTCTGGGTGAACGCGGCCGAGGGGCACACGTACACCGACGCGGAGGCCGAGGGGTGGACGGAGCTCGACCCGCTGTTCCCGTACAGCCGGCGTCCGCACCGCTCGGCGGGGCTCCCCTGCCGCACCGGTGAGTCGGTGATCTCGGTGGACGGCGAGGGGACGGTGCGGCGCTGCCACTTCGTCAGGGCCGAGCTGGGGAACCTGTACGACGGCTCGTACCGTGCCGCACTGCGTCCCCGCGCCTGCCCCCTCGCCGTCTGCGACTGCCACATCGGCTACGTCCACCTGGAGACGCTGCCGCTGTACGACGTGTTCGCCGGCGGGGTCCTGGAGCGGATCCCCGCCGCCGTACCGCCCGCTAGAGGGGCATGAGGTCGGGGCGCTTGGCCTCGACGTGGTCGCCGGAGCTCTCGCCGCGCAGCCGGCGCCCGATCCACGGCACCAGGTACTCCCTGGCCCAGTGGATGTCGTCGCGGCGCACTTCGAGCGTGCCGCGCGGCGGGACCGGCGGCCAGGGCTGGTCCGGGTCGGCGGGCACCGGCATGCCGAGGACCTGGGCGGCGCGCAGGGCGACGCGGGTGTGTCCCTCGGGCGAGAGGTGCAGCCGGTCGTCGTCCCAGGCGCGCCGGTCCTGGACGGACTTGAGCGACCAGAGGTCGAGGACCGGGCAGTCGTAGCGGTCCGCGATGGCCCGGACGTGTCCGTTGTAGGTGGCGATCTTGCCGCGCAGGTGCTTGAGCAGGGTCACGTCGCGGGTGTCGAAGCCGGTGGTCACCATGACGGTGCCGACGGCGGAGGTCAGGTCGGCGACGGCGCGCTCGAAGCGCTCGGCCACGTCGTCCGGGTCCGTCCCGGGGCGGATGATGTCGTTGCCGCCCGCGCAGAAGGTCACCAGGTCGGGGGCGAGTTCCTTCGCACGGGGTACCTGTTCCGCCACGATCTGGTCGAGGAGGCGCCCGCGTACGGCCAGGTTGGCGTAGCGGAAGTCGTCGTGCTCCGGCAGCTGGTCGGCGAGCAGGACCGCGAAGCGGTCCGCCCAGCCGACGTACGTCCCGTCGGGCCCGGGGTCTCCGACGCCCTCGGTGAAGCTGTCACCGATCGCCGCGTACGACCCGAATGCGTTCTTGTCTGTTGATGTCGAATCGTCTGCCACGGAAACACATCCTTCCCTTTCGGATGTGACCTACGCGACCGTAAGGAAGGGTTGACGGAGGGTGACATATGCCACCGATAAAGATTCCGCCAAGCCGGAATACGCCGGAAGCCCGGCACCTGCGTGCCGGGCCTCGGGAGGGCGACGTGGCGTCAGATGTTCACGCCGTGCTGGCGCAGGGCGGCCAGCGGGTCGATGTCGGAGCCGTACTCCGGCCCGGTGCGCATCTCGAAGTGCAGGTGCGGGCCGGTGACGTTGCCGGTCGCGCCGGAGAGGCCGATCTGCTGGCCGCCGGTGACCGTCTGGCCGGCGGAGACGGAGATCGAGGAGAGGTGGGCGTACTGCGAGAAGGTGCCGTCGGCGTGCTGGATGACGACCTGGTTGCCGTACGCGCCGCCGTCGCCGGCGGAGTAGACGGTGCCGGGGCCGACCGCGACGACGGTGGTGCCGGTGGAGGCGATGAAGTCGACACCGGTGTGGTAGCCGGAGGACCACATGGAGCCCGCGGCGCGGTACGGGGTGCCGATGCCGCCGCTGACGGGGGCGACCCAGCCGGAGGAGGAGGTCGTGCCGGCCGACGAGGAGGACGACGAAGAGGAGGAGGTGGTCGCGGCGGCCGGGGCCGAGGAGCGCTCGCTGCTGCGGGAGGCGCGCGGGGCGTCGCCGTTCTTGCCGGAGCTCTGCGTGCTCTTGTGCGCCTTCGGCGCGGTGGCCTTGGCGGTGCTCTTGGCGCCGAGGGTGAGCTTCATGCCGGGCAGGATCAGCGAGGGGTTCTCGCCGATGACCTGGCGGTTGTCCTTGTACAGCTTCTGCCAGCCGCCCGCGAGGTGGTGCTCGGCGGCGATCTTCGACAGGTAGTCGCCCCGGACGACGGAGTACGTCTTCGGCGCGGCCTTCGCGGTGGCGGGCGCGGCCTCGACGGCGGCCTTCACCTGGGCGACGGCGGGAGCGGCGGCCGGGGCGGCCTGCTCGGCGGCGTGGGCGCCGGTGGCTCCGAGGAGCGGGAGGGCGACGACGGCGCCGCCGGTGCCGGCGGCGGCGATGCCACGGGTCAGGCGGTTGACCTTGGGGCGGCGGTGCTTACCCTTCGCGGGCATGGCGAATTCCTCTCCGTCGCCTGCGAGGTGAGCTGTCGGGTTCGGACTGGAGATGTCCGGCCGCGTTCTCACGCGGCTTCACCCCGAGCCGTCCTTCTTCGAGGGATCGGCGTACTTACCTGGGTCCCCCGCTCCTGCCTCGTACGGGTGAGTGCGGATTCCGGGCGGTGGCAGGATTCGGCGGTCCGACCGGAGTGAGCGCGACGCTAGACGAGTGGGGTCGGCGTGAACAAGCCACGCTTTTCAAGTGCTCGCGGATCGCGTGATATCCGGCCGGAATTCCGGTCACCCTCCGTGGATGACGGTCCCTCGATCTCCTTTTCCCGGGGGGTATTTGGAAAAGACGATCAGGCACGGTCCGTCACGTTTATGACGCTGCTCACGCGCCGATCCCCATCTCCCCTGCAAACGGGGCGGGTTATACCGAACAGCTCAATACGGACAGATCACCCATTCCCGTCCGAGGGGGTGCGTGTTCCGGCCCCCACCCGAGATGATTGCCCCAGGAACCGATCGACAGAACAGGAGCAGCCGTGACGCAGCAGCTGCCGCAGGTCCCGCCCGCCGAAGCCGACGAGCCCGAACTGACGGAGGTCCGCAACTTCCGGGACGTGGGCGGCCTGCCGACGGCGGACGGGCGCGCCGTCCGCTCCGGGCGCCTCTTCCGCAGCGGCCACCTCGCCCACGCGACGGAGGACGACGCCGCCTTCCTCGCCTCGCTGGGCCTGCACACCGTCTTCGACTTCCGCAACGAGGCGGACCGGAGGATCGAGGGCGCGGACGTCGAGCTGCCCGGCGTGCGGAACGTGAACATACCGCTCAACGACCCGGCCGACGGCAAGGAGTTCTGGAAGCTGGTGCGCGACGGCGAGATCGCGCAGCTGCGGGAGATCCTCGGCGACGGCAAGGCGGCCGCCCGAATGTCCCATTCGTACCGCAAGAACGTGCTGGAGCGGACCGAGGAGCACAGCCGTCTCCTCCACTCCATGGCGGAGGAGAGCGTCCCGGCCCTGCTGCACTGCGCGGCCGGCAAGGACCGGGCAGGGGTCGCCATCGCGATCACCCTGCTCGCGGTCGGGGTCGAGCGGGAGGCGATCGAGGCGGACTACGTGAAGTCGAACGCCCCGCACCGCCGCTACAAGGTGCGCCGCAGCTCCACCTCCCCGGACGCGATGTCTCCCGAGGTGATGGAGCTGCTCAGCCCGCTCTTCGACGCGCGGGTGGAGTATCTGCGGGCCGCGTTCGACACGATCGAGACGACCTGGGGCTCGGTGGACGGCTACCTCACCGAGGGCCTGAAGCTGGCCCCGCAGACCCGCGAGCGGCTGCGGGAGCGCCTCCTCACCGAGGCGTAGCCCCGGCTACTGGTTCTGCCCGCCCAGCACGAAGAGCAGGTAGAGGAAACCGGCGAAGAGGTGGCCGGCGATCAGATAGGCGAAGAGCCGGAGCACGAGCCCCTTGGGGAACTTGCCTTCACCGCGCTCCTCGCCGGTGACCGGTACGGACTTCTCGGACATGTCGGTCCTTTCTGGTGCGTCAGCGCCGGTGCGGGGTCCCGTCACCGAGGCACAGCTCGGCGGCGGGGCTCTGCATCAGGGTGTGTACGAAGAGCAGCTCGGCCCCGCCGGGTGTGGCGGCGCCGATCCGGTGCGGGGTGAGCGAGTCGAAGTGCGCGCTGTCCCCGGGGTCGAGCACATGGACGGCCTCGCCGAGCGCGAGCCGCACCCGCCCCTCCAGGACGTGGATCCACTCCTCACCGGGGTGGACGCGCACGATGTCGGCCCGGGTGGCGTACGGCACGTGGACCCGCAGGCACTGGAGGGCGCGCCCGGCGCCGCCCGCCTGCCGGTAGATCCAGCCGTCGGCCTCGACGGGTTCGGAGCGGCCGGCCCGGACGACGGGATCGCGTTCGGGGGGCGTCTCCCCCAGGAGCTCGGAGACCGTCGTACCGTAGATACGGGACAGGGCGAGCAGCATGGGCAGCGAGGGCTGCCGGTTCCCGGTCTCCAGGCGCGAGAGGTGGGCCGGCGAGAGACCGGCCCGCTGGGCGGCGGCCTCCAGGGTGAGTCCCCGGCGGCGGCGCAGGGCCCGCAGCTGGGGGGCGACGTCGGGCAGGACGTCGGGGGTGACAGGGTCCGGGGAGGTGTCCCCGGGGACGTGGTCCATGCGTCCATTCCGCCAGGTTCGTGCCTCTGAGGCAAGTTTCTTGCCTCAGAGGCAAAACCCGCGCCGTGGCAGGCGTCAGCGCTGTGCGATCGCCTGCTTGACCAGCGTCTTCCCGAAGTCCCACATCAGCCCGCCGCCGCCGTGGGCGTCGTCCATGACCTCGGTGAAGGCGGTGACGAACCGGTCCACGTCCGCCTCGTCGACGACCAGCGGCGGGATCAGCTTGATCACTTCCAGGTGGTCCCCGGAGACCTGCGTGAGGATCCGGTGCCGCTGGAGCAGCGGCACGACGACCATCTGGGCGAAGAGACCCTTGCGGGCCGCCTGGAGCATCGTCCAGCGCCCGCGCAGTCCGAGCGAGGAGGGCCGCCCGAACTCGATCCCGATCATCAGGCCGCGCCCGCGGATCTCGTGCAGCAGCTCGTACCGCGGCACGAGCTCCCTCAGCCGGCCCGAGAGCAGCTCGCCGATCCGGCGCGCGTGCGCGACGGTGCCCTCGTCCTCCATGACCGAGAGGACGGCGAGCCCGGCGGCCATGGCCTGCGCGTTCGATCCGAAGCTCGCCGAGTGGACCAGGACCCGGTCCATCGACGAGTAGACCTTCTTGAAGATCCAGTCCTTGCCGAGGGTGGCGCCGACCGGCACATAGCCGCCGGAGAGCGCCTTGGCGACACAGACCAGGTCCGGCTCGACGCCCTCCTCGTGCTGGTAGGCGTAGAAGTCGCCGGTCCTGCCGAGACCCGTCTGCACCTCGTCCGCGACGAGCAGCGCGCCGTGCCGGTGCAGCAGCTCCTGGGCGGCCAGGAGGAAGCCCGGGGGCGCCTCGTGGACGCCCTTGCCCTGGATGGGCTCGACGACGAAGGCGGCCACGTCGCCCTTCCGCAGCTCCCGCTCCAGGGCGGCGAGGTCGCCGAGCGCGATCGCCGTGTCCGGGAGGAGCGGGTCGAAGCCCTCCCGGAAGCCCTGCTCGCCGTTGACGGAGAGGGAGCCGACGGTGAGCCCGTGGAAGGCGTGGTGGCAGTAGAGGACCCTCGTCCGGCCGGTGGCGTACCGGGCGAACTTGAGGGCGGTCTCCACGGCCTCGGTGCCGCTGTTGCCGAAGAAGACCCGGTCGAGGTGCGGACTGTGGGCGAGCAGCTTCTCGGCGAGGAGCCCCGGCAGCGGCTGGCAGTCGAAGCGGGTGAGGTCGGCGAGCTGGGCGTCCAGGACGTCGTGGAGGGCCTTGCGGACGACGGGGTGGTGCCGTCCGAGGCCCATCACGCCGAAGCCGGCGAGCATGTCGAGGTGGTCGACGCCGTCGGCGTCCCAGAAGTGGGCGCCCTCGGCCCGCTCGTAGACCTTGTCGAAGCCGATGGTGTGCAGCATGCGGGGCAGCTGGTGGTTGAGGTACTTGGCGTGCAGCTCGTACCGCTCCGCGCCGCGCTCGGAGAGCAGCGCCCGCAGGTCGAACCCGCCGGTCATGACGTGCTGTTCCCGGAGACGGTCTCCCTGACCGCGCGCAGGGACTCCTTGAGGGAACCCATGGTGGCGAGGACGGCGGTGGGCTCGTAGCCGCAGTGCGCCATGCAGTTGGCGCAGCGCGGGTCCTTGCCGCGGCCGTACTTGTCCCAGTCGGTGTCCTCGACGAGTTCGCGGTACGTGGGGACGTATCCGTCGCTCATCAGATAGCAGGGGCGCTGCCAGCCGAAGAGCGAGTAGTTGGGAATGGCCCAGGCGGTGCAGGGGAAGTCCGCCTTTCCTTCCAGGAAATCCAGGAAGAGCGGCGAGTGGTTGAGCCGCCAGCGGCGCCGGTTCCCGCCGGCGAAGGCCTTCTTGAAGAGTTCGCGGGTCTGTTCGACGCCGAGGAAGTGCTCCTGGTCGGGGGCCTTCTCGTAGGCGTAGGCGGGCGAGATCATCATTTCGTCGACCTGGAGGTCGTCGTTGAGGAAATTGAGCACCTCGATGATGGTCTGCGGGGTGTCGGTGTTGAAGAAGGTCGAATTGGTGGTGACCCGGAAGCCGCGCCGCTTGGCCTCCTTGATGGCCGCCACCGCCTCGTCGAACACTCCCTCCTTGGCGACGGACTCGTCGTGCCGCTCGCGCAGCCCGTCGATGTGGACGGCGAAGGCGAAGTACGGGGAGGGGGTGAACTTCTCCAGCTTCTTGCGCAGCAGCATGGCGTTGGTGCAGAGGAAGACGTACTTCCGCCGGGCCACCAACTGGCGCACGATCTCGTCGATCTGAGGATGCATCAGGGGCTCGCCGCCCGCGATGGACACCATGGGGGCGCCGGACTCCAGGACCGCGCCGACCGCCTGGGCGACCGGCATGCGCTGCTTGAGGACACCCGCCGGGTGCTGGATCTTCCCGCAGCCCTCGCACTTGAGGTTGCAGGCGTAGAGCGGCTCCAGCTCGACGATCAGCGGGAACTTGTCCCGCTTGCGGAGCTTCTGTTCGAAGAGGTAGGTCCCGACCCGGATGGACTGACGGAGCGGCATGGCCATAACTCGTTCACCTCCTGGGGAGCAGCAAAGAACGGTGCCATTCGAAGAATGCGGGAAGGACGGCACGAAGAACACGGAAGGCTGATATTCCCCCGCGTACCGTGCCGATCCGGACCAGTTCATGTTCCGGAGCGTCCACGACCACCCGGACGGCCGCAACCGGACGCGCGCCCAGTCCGTCCCCGAGCGCTCCGGCGGCCCGGGCGGTACGGAGCGTGGCGGCGGACTCCATGTCGACGGCGATCGCGCCGCCGGCCCGCAGCGCGGCCCGCTCGGGGCCGCGGACCACGTGGTCGGAGCCGATCAGCGGCCCGGTGTGGACGGCATGCCCGGGCACCGCCTTGGCCAGGGCCTTCACCAGGAGCTCGGTCCCGGTGCAGAGGGTGGTGCCGTCGGGGGCGCGGGTCTCGTCGGCGACGATCAGGTCCCCCGGGTGCATGCCGGGGGCGAGGCCCGCGCAGAAGCCGGAGGCGATCACCGCGGCCTCCCGCCAGGGCTCCTCGCCGAGCGCGCGGGACACGGCCCGCCGGGCCCGGTCGGGCCCCATGCCGGTGCGGAGCACGGTCACGGGGCCCGGCGCGCCGCCCCGGTCCCCGCCGCGGAGGGCGAACTTCTCGATGCCGAGCGCGCAGGCGATCAGCAGCGGCGGGCCGGCTTCGGGGCCGGGCTCGCGGCCCATCAGTCCTCCTTGCGCGGCGAGGGCTCCCCGTACACATAGCGCCCGAGCGCCGTGAGCGGGAACACCTGCCGGTAGAGGTGGTAGTTGATGGAGAAGTCCCAGGGGAAGCCGGTGCCGGTGAAGTACGGCTCGTCCCAGGAGCCGTCCTCCCGCTGGTTCTCGGCCAGCCAGGCGACTCCCCGGCGGACGGGCTCGGAGTCGCGCTCGTCCGCGGCGAGGAGGGCGATCAGGGCCCAGGCGGTCTGGGAGGCGGTGGAGGGGCCGCGCCCGACCCATTCCTCCTCCTTGTACGAGCGGAGGTCCTCGCCCCAGCCGCCGTCGTCGTTCTGCGTGGACGCGAGCCAGTCGACGGCCCGGCGCATCGCCGGGTGCGAGGCGGGCAGCCCGGCGGCGGCGAGCGCGGGCAGCACCGAGCCCGTGCCGTACACGTGGTTGACGCCCCAGCGGCCGAACCAGGCGCCGTTGGGCTCCTGTTCGGCGAGGAGCCACTCGATGCCCCGGCGGGCGCGCGGGTGCCCGGCCATTCCCTCGTACGCGAGCATCTCCACCACGTGGGCGGTGACGTCGGCGGAGGGCGGGTCGATCACCTCGCCGAAGTCGCAGAACGGCAGCTTGTTGGGGAAGACGCTGGTGTTGTCGGCGTCGAAGGCTCCCCAGGCGCCGTTCTTCGACTGCATGCCGAGCGTCCAGCGGGCGCCCCGGGCGACGGCCGCCTCCACCAGGGCCGGGTCGGGGTGCTTCACCCGGCGCAGGGCGAGCAGGACTTCGGCGGTGTCGTCGATGTCGGGGTAGTTGTCGTTGTGGAACTCGAACGCCCAGCCGCCCGGCGGGAGTCCGGGCCGGCGCACCGCCCAGTCCCCGGTCCGGGTGATCTCCTCGTCGAGCATCCAGTCCACGGCCTTCACGAGCGCCGGATGGTCGGGGCGGAGCCCGGCGTCGGCGAGCGCGATGGTGGCGAGGCAGGTGTCCCAGACGGGCGACTGGCAGGCCTCGATCATCCGCGAACCGTCCTCGCGCCAGACGGCGAACCGGTCGAGCGATTCCAGGCCGGCCCGCATGACCGGGTGCTGGAGGTCGTAGCCGAGGAGGTGGAGGGCGATGACCGAGTAGACGGCGGGTGGCTGGATGCCGCCCCAGCAGCCGTCGTTCTCCTGGCGCTCGACGATCCAGCGGGCGGCGACGTTCATGGCCGTGCCGCGCACCCCGCGCGGGGCGAAGCGGTGGTAGACGTGCAGCGCCCTGTCGAGCCGCTGGAAGATGCCGTCCCAGCCGGTGGCCGGGGCGAGCGGACGGGGCGGGTTCGGCCGCGCCGGGTCGGTGTGCAGCTCGTCGAGCGGGAAGGGCGCGGGCCGGACCGGGCGCTTCGCGGAGACGACGGTGAGCGGCACGATCGTCTGCCGGGCCCAGCAGCCGAAGTCGTAGATGTTGAGCGGGAACCACTTCGGCAGGAACAGCAGCTCCGGTGGCAGCTCGGGCAGGTCCTCCCAGCGCCACCAGCCGAAGAGGGCCAGCCAGATCCGGGTGAAGACCCGGGTGGCGGCGATCCCGCCGCGGGCGCGGACCCAGGCGGAGGCGCGGGCCATGTGCGCGGCCTCGGGCGGGTCTCCGGCGAGCCGCAGGGCCACATAGGCCTCGACGGTGGCGGAGAGCTCGCCGGGTCCGCCGTAGAAGGTGGCCCAGGCGCCGTCCTCGCCCTGCTTGCGGCGGATGTGGAGGGCGGCGGCGCGGGCGGTGTCGGCGTCGAGGATGCCCAGGAACTGGCGGAGGAGCAGGTCCTCGGCGTCCATGGTGACGTTGGTCTCCAGGTCGCCCTTCCACCAGCCGGCCGGGTCCTGCCGGGCGAGCAGATGCTCGACGGCCCGTTCGGCGGCCCGCGCGGCGGTGCCGTCGAGGCCGGACGCGAAGGCGTCGGTGTCGTTCGTCTTGCTGGCCGCGGCCGCCCGGGGGCCCAGGGCCCCGGCGCTTCCGTCGGTCGTCGCTGTCATGGCTTCCCCTTTGTGCAGTCGGTTCCTTCTGCTCCTGCGGGTCTGCCGTCGGCCGGCGCCGGATGGCACCGGCCGGCGACTGCGAACTCATATGAGGGTGATGGTGATCATCTCTTCCGTACGACCACGAAGTCGGCCAGTGCGGTGAGCTGGGCCCGCACACGGGCGGGCATGTCCACCTCGTTCAGCGCCGCGATCGCGATCGCGTGCTGGCGGCGGGCCTCCTGGGAGGTCCACTCGCGTCCTCCGGCCTCCTCGATGAGGGCCGCGCGGGTGGCGAACTCCTCCTCGGAGAAGGTGTCGAAGTCGATGGACTTGGCGTCCGCGGCGAGCAGTTCGCCGAGCCGCTCGGAGGCCGGACCGCCCGCGGCGAGGGCGGCGACGACCGGGAGGGACTTCTTGCGCTGGCGCAGGTCGCTCCAGGTCTGCTTGCCGGTGGCCTCCGGGTCGCCCCAGATGCCGAGGAGGTCGTCCACGGCCTGGAAGGCGAGGCCGAGGTGGTAGCCGTACTCCTCCAGCTTGTCGGCGGTGCGGTCGTCGGCCCCGCCGAGGACGGCGCCGATGGAGACGGCGCAGGCGAGCAGGGCGCCGGTCTTGTTGCCCTCCATCTCCAGGCACTCCTCGACGGTGACCCGCTCGCGGTGCTCGTAGGAGATGTCCTGGGCCTGCCCGTCGATGAGCTTGCGGCTGGCCGTGGTCAGCCGGCGGGTGGCGCGGCCGGCCTCGACGGTGCCGAGTTCGAGCAGGATCTCGTTGGCGAGGGCGAAGAGGGCGTCGCCGACGAGGATCGCCTGCGCGGGGCCGTGCACCTTCCACACCGTGTCGCGGTGGCGGCGCTGCTCGTCGCCGTCCATCAGGTCGTCGTGGAGCAGCGAGAAGTTGTGCACGAGCTCCACGGCGACGGCGCCGGGGATCCCGACCTCCGGCCCGACACCCGCGGCCTCGGCCGACAGCAGGGCGAGCGCAGGGCGGACGGCCTTGCCGCTGTCGGCGTCCGTCGGGTTGCCGTGGGCGTCGATCCAGCCGAAGTGGTAGGCGGCCACGGTGTCCATGGGCGGCGCGAGGCGGTCGACGGCCGCCCGCAGTACGGGGGTGGACAGGGTCCGCCCCCGCTCCAGCAGTGCGGACACGTCCGCGGTGTCGACGGCCGGATTGTCCGGCGGCACTGTCGGCACGGTCTCTCCTCTTGTTCCGGTACTCACACTCATACCGCCTCCTGCAGCGGATGGTCATGGCGGCGGCCGAGGGCGGAGAGCGCGGCGCCCGCGGCGCTGAAACCACTGCGGACGGCACCCTCCATGGTCGCGGGCCAGCCGGTGGCGGTCCAGGCCCCGGCCAGATACAGCCCCGGGGCCCTGGTGCGGGCGCCGGGCCGGAGCCGGCCGACGCCCGGGGTGGGGGCGAACGTGGCCGTCCGCTCCCTGGTGACGAAGAAGTCGCGGATCCCGGCGCCGCGGGCGGCGGGCAGGAGCCGCTCCAGCTCGGGGAGGTACTTCGCGCGCAGGGCGGCGACGGGTTCGTCGATCTCGTCCTGGGCGGCGGACTGGGAGACGGCGAGGTACTGTCCCGCCCGTCGCCCGCCACCACCCTTGTCCGAGGGCCCTTCGGGCCCGCCCCTCAGTAGTCCCGAGGAGTCGGTGCGGTCGAAGACCCACTGCACCGGGGAGCCGAGCGTGGTGAAGAAGGGCTGCTTCAGCACCTTGCGGTCGTAGACGACGTGCAGGTTGAGGATGGGCGCGGTGTCGATGTCGAGGAGCCGGTCGGGGTCGTCGAGGGCGCCCTCGGGCAGCAGGCCGTGCGTCTCGTGCTGCGGGACGGCGAGGACGACCGCGTCGGCCTCGATCCGCTCCCCCGGTACGTCGACGGCCCAACGTCCGTCGTCCGTACGGGAGATCCGCTCGGCCTTGGTGCGCAGCGCGGTGCGGACCCCGAGGGCGTCGAGTTCCTTCGCGGCGCGGGTGTCGTGGAGTTCGCCGAGCGGGACGTGGGCCCAGCCGATGTCGGCGGCGCCGGGCTCGGAGAGGAGTCCGGTCTTGAAGACCATCGCCGCGAGCCCCATGGAGGCCTGCGGGGCGGGGGCGTTGAGGGTGGGGATGCCGACGAGGTCCCAGAGGGCCTCGACGGTCCGCGGGGACTGTCCGTGCCGGCCGAGCCAGGTGGCGAAGTCGATGCCGTCGAGCGCCGGGTCGGCCGGGTCGAGCTTCTTCAGGGCGAGCGCGGCCCGGCCGACGGAGGCGCGCTCGGCGAGGGAGAGGTGCGGGTAGGTGGCGAGGCTGCGCGCGAGGTGCAGCGGTACGGGGAGGTTGTCGCGGCGGATCCGGCCGAGCCGGGGGCCGCGGGGGTGCGCCACGTCGAGGACGGGGACGTCGAGGCGGTCCTGGAGGGGCGCGAGCCGGGCGCCGCCGACCCGGTCGAGGAACCAGCGGTAGGCGGTGCAGCAGCGTAGGTAGACGTGCTGGCCGTTGTCGACGGTCAGCTCGCCGCGGCGGAAGGAGAAGGCGAGGCCGCCGAGCCGGGGCCGGCCTTCGAGCAGGGTGACGTGGACGCCGCTCTCGGCGAGCTGGAGCGCGGAGGTGATCCCGGCGAGCCCGCCGCCGACGACGACGGCGGAGAGCCGCCGGCCGGCGCCGGGCGAGGCCGGCGGGGTGGTGCGCTCGGTTCCTTCGGGGTTCACTCGGCCTCCGTTCGGGTCGTCGCGGTCGGATTCGGGGACGCCTCGGTCAGGGACGCCGGAGCGGCGCCCGGGGTTGCCCGGAGGGCGGGGGCGCAGGGGCGCATCAGGCGCGCCTCCTGACCGTGCGGCGGGCGATGTGGCGGGTGTCGAGGCCGGAGAGGCCGCGCACCGCGACGTACGCCTTCTCGCGGCCCGGCAGGGAGACGCGGCCGCGCAGGACGGCCTCGGGGTCGCGCTCGATGCGGTCCAGGAGGCGGCGGTAGATGCCGGCCATGGCGGCGACGCAGGCGCCGCTGCGCCGGTCGAGCATGGGCAGCAGCCGGTAGCCCTCGGCGAACAGGGCGCGGGCGCGCCGCACTTCGAAGTGGACGAGCCCGGCGAAGTCGGCGCCGGGGGCCGGCGTCGGGCTGCCGAAGCCGTCTCCGCAGCCGAACTTGGCCAGGTCGTCGGCGGGCAGGTAGGTGCGCCCGTTCCCGGCGTCCTCGCGTACGTCCCTGAGGATGTTGGTGAGTTGGAGCGCCAGGCCCAGGGTGTCGGCGTACTCGGGTGCCCGGTCGGCGCCCTGGGCGCCGGGCTGGGTGCCGAAGACGCCGAGGGAGAGGCGGCCGATCGCGCCGGCGACGCAGCGGCAGTAGACCTTGAGGTCGTCCCAGGTCTCGTAGGTCGCGCCGCGCACGTCCATGAGGACGCCGTCGATGAGCTCGTCGAGGCCGCCGAGCGGGATCGGGAAGCGGCGGGCCGAGTCGGCGAGGGCGACGGCGACGGGGTCGGTGTCGTCCTCCTCGACCAGGCCCTTGCGGATGCGGTCGAGGATGTCCCGGGTGGCTTCGAGCCGCTCCCGCTTCTCCCCGGACGGGAGGGTGCCGTCGCCGATGTCGTCGACGCGCCGCGAGAAGGCGTACAGCGCGGACATCGCCTGCCGCTTCTCGGCCGGGAGCAGCCGGATCCCGTAGGCGAAGTTGCGGGCCTGCTGTCCGGTGACCGCCTCGCAGTAGCTGTAGGCGGCCTGGACCGGTGCGGACGGCTGGTGCTGTGCCTCCACGGTCGCGCTCACCCCTCTCTCCGCGCCCGGAGCAGTACCGCTCCCGCCTGGCGCATCAGGCTCGGCTTGGTGGACTTCGGTGGGCCGGCCAGTACGTCGTACCCGGCGTCGGTGACGGCGTCGAGCGCGGCGAGTCCCCCGGCGGTGAACCCGGCGAGGAGGAGGCGGAGCCGTCCGTGGACGCTGCCGACGAGCGGGGCGCCCGCGTGCAGGAGGGCGCGGGCCCGCTCGGCCTCGAAGGCGATCAGGGCCCGCACGGAGGCGCCGGCGGTGGGTGCGGCGAGGTCGCGCTCGGTGACGTGGAAGCGCTTGAGGTCCTCGGCCGGCAGGTAGATCCGGTCACGGGCGAGGTCCTCGGCGACGTCCTGGAGGTGCTCGACGATCTGGAGGGCGGTGCAGATCTCGTCGGAGCGCCGGATCCGCTCGGGGGTGTCGGTGCCGGTGATCGCGAGGACGAGCCGGCCGACGGTGTTGGCGGAGAGCTCGCAGTACGCGAGGAGGTCGTCGTACGTCTCGTAGCGGCGGACCAGCTGGTCCTGGCGGTTGGCGGCGATCAGGCCGAGGAAGGGCCCGGGGGTGAGCCCGCGCCGGCGGACGGTCGGCTGGAGCGCGCGCAGCAGGGGGTGGTGCGGGGTGGAGTCGAAGACCCGGCGGAGGTCGGCCTCGAAGGCGTCGAGGAGGACGAGCCGGTCCGCCGCGGCCTCGGGGTCGACGCCGAGGTGGCGGGCGTCGGCGCCGCCGGGGGCGAGGTCGCCGTCGCCGATGTCGTCGACGAGCCGGGCGAAGCCGTAGACGGCCATGAGGTCGTCGCGCCAGGCGCGGGGCAGGAAGAAGGGGGCCACGGGGAAGTTCTCGTCCGCGGCCTTGCCGAGTGTGGCGCGCGAGGAGGCGTCGGTGCGCGCCTGCCGGGTCTCCGTCACTGGGCGGTTCCCGACGGAGGGACGGCGACACCCTCGTGGAGCTGGAGATTCTGCGTCATGGCCGTCACGTCTCCCGTTCTACACTGCCGATCCAATCCATCCTATTTCGGACACGCCGCCGACCCCTGCCCGTGGGGCCGCCACCCGGGGGCCCGATGGCCGCGGGGTATCGCCCTACTTGCCGCGAAACAGACCGGTCCAGCTTACGTTGTACGACGACCTTCGCCATTCCGGGGTGGCCGGGGTTGCGCACCACACCCGCACGGGCCGCCAACAAGCCTTCCCCGCAAGGGAGTTCGGGGTCAGTCCGCGGTCGCCCCGCAGACCACCATGGCGAGGGTCGCCTCGACGACGACACTCCTGCCCTGGGCGGAGAGACGGCGAAGGGGCCCGTCGACCAGGAGGAGTGACAGTCCGTGAACGGCCGACCACGCGGCGGCGCCGGTGGCGGGGCGGGCACCGCGCCGCGCGGTGCCGAGCACGGCGAGGGCTTCCAGTGCCTCCCTGAGCAGGGTGAACGCGCGGATCTCGGGCTCGGCCGGCGGGCGGTCGGGCGTGGGCTCGCCCGCGGTGGCGGGGCGGGGGACACAGAACGCGGCCCGGTAGAGGCCGGGCTGCTCCACGGCGAAGCCGACGTACCCCCGACAGAGGGCGGTGACCCGGCGCTCGGCCGCGAGGACGGGGTCGTCGGCGCCGGGTTCGCGGGCGGCGGCCCGCTCCATGGCGGCGGCGAGCTCCCGGCGGGCGTGGGCCCGGACGGTGCGGAGGAGTTCGCCGCGGCCGTCGAAGTGCCGGTAGGCGGCGGTGGGCGAGACACCGACCCGGCGGGCCGCCTCGCGCAGGACGACCCGCTCGGGGCCGCCTTCGCCGGCGAGGTCGACGGCCGCGCAGATCAGCGCGTTGCGCAGATCGCCGTGGTGGTAGGTCTTTCCCGCCGAGGTCGCTGCCATGGGCTCATCCTGCCCGAAGTTAACCGCATGAACATTCCAGGTGGGCGTCGCGACGCGCGGGGAAATGGGGCTGGTGCGCAGCACCGTCGAGCAAGGGTGGTGGTGGGAGACGGGTCGGCGGAAGAGCCCCTGCCGGATGAATCCGGCAGGGGCTCCACGGCGCGAGGGAACTCAGCGCGCGGTCTCGCGCTCGTACGCCTTGAGGACTTCCTCGGTGGGGCCGTCCATCAGGAGCTGCCCCTTCTCCAGCCAGAGGACCCGGTCGCAGGTGTCCCGGATGGACTTGTTGCTGTGGCTCACCAGGAAGACCGTGCCGGCCTCCTTGCGGAGCTCGCGGATCCGCTCCTCGGAGCGGATCTGGAACTTGCGGTCACCGGTGGCGAGGGCCTCGTCGATGAGGAGGACGTCGTGGTTCTTGGCGGCCGCGATGGCGAAGCGGAGCCGGGCGCCCATTCCGGAGGAGTACGTCCGCATGGGCAGGCTGATGAAGTCGCCCTTCTCGTTGATGCCGGAGAAGTCGACGATGCCCTCGTAGCGGGACTTCACCTCCTCGCGGCTCATGCCCATGGCGAGACCGCCGAGGATCACGTTGCGCTCGCCGGTGAGGTCGTTCATGAGGGCTGCGTTGACGCCCAGCAGCGAGGGCTGCCCGTCGGTGAAGACGCTGCCGCTCTCGGTGGGGAGCAGACCGGCGATGGCGCGCAGCAGGGTGGACTTGCCGGAGCCGTTGGAGCCGATGAGGCCGATGGCCTCGCCGCGGTAGGCGGTGAAGGTGACGCCGCGGACCGCGTGGACCTTGCGGACGCCCCGGGAGACCTCGGCCTTGCCGCGGCCGACGATCCGGCTGAGCGCCGCCGTGGCGCTGCCCTTGCCGCCGCCACCGGCGTTGACCCGGTAGACGATGTGGACGTCGTCGCAGATGACGGTGGGGACCATGCCCTGGTTCGAGTCAGCCACGGCCGTACCTCTCCTCGGCCTTCCAGAAGTAGACGAAACCGCCGATGCCGAAGATCACGGCCCAGGCGAGCGCGGTGATCCAGACGTGGTCCGGCAGGTTGTGCGCGCTGTACCCCTCGATGAGGGCGTAGCGCATCAGGTCCATGTACACGGCCGCCGGGTTGTACATGAGGATGTCGGAGATCCAGGCCGGCTTGTCGGCGAGCATCGTCTGGATCGAGAACATCACGCCGGACGCGTACATCCAGGTGCGCATGATGAAGGGCATCAGCTGGGCGAGGTCGGGCGTCTTGGCGCCCATCCTGGCCACGATCATGGCGAGGCCCGTGTTGAACACGAACTGCAGGGCCAGCGCCGGGATCACCAGCAGCCAGCGGAGCGAGGGGTAGCTGCCGAAGAAGACCGCGACCGCCACGAGCACGATCATCGAGTACAGCAGCTGCTGGAGCTGCTGCAGCGAGAAGGAGATCGGGAGGGTGGCGCGCGGGAAGTGCAGGGCCCGGACGAGTCCGAGGTTCCCCGAGATCGCCCGGACGCCCGCCATGACCGAGCTCTGGGTGAAGGTGAACACGAAGATGCCGGTGACGAGGAAGGGGATGTAGACCCCCTTGGACATGCCACGGCCGGCGTCCAGGATGAGCCCGAAGATCAGGTAGTAGACCAGGGCGTTCAGGAGCGGGGTCGCCACCTGCCACACCTGGCCCAGCTTCGCCTGGCTGTACTGGGCGGTCAGCTTCGCGGAGGAGAAGGCCAGGATGAAGTGGCGGCGGCTCCACAGCTCACGGACGTACTCGCCGAGACCGGGCCGGGCACCGCTGACCGAGAGGCCGTACTTCGTGGCCAGCGCGGCCGAGGAGAGGCCCTCGTCGACGGACGGAGGCGCGCTCGTCGCGACCGCCCCGCCCTGGTGTGTGTCACTCACAAGTCGAAACTTTCGTGTTCAAGATGCGCGGCACGTCGGGTACCACGATGTCAGACGACCGGGGGGCGACCCAGCCGGGTCAGGCGCCACACCGTACGCCACCTCATGGGGCGGCGCGGTCCGCAGGGGGTCGTCCAGCCCGCGCGGAATCCGCCGAGCCACGCCTTCAGCGCGGAGGGCGAGGGCCGCCGGGCCAGGGTGAGCAGGAGCCAGACGCCGGGATAGACCGGCACCAGGGGCGCGGGCAGATTGCGACGAGCCAGCCACACTCGGTTGCGGGCCACGTTGAAGTGGTACGAGGCGTGCCGTGACGGGGCTGTGGTGGGGTGCAGCAGCACCATGTCGGAACGGTAGTCGATCATCCAGTCGGCGTCGAGCGCGCGCCAGGCGAGGTCGGTCTCCTCGTGGGCGTAGAAGAAATCGTCGGGCAGACCGCCGACTTCGGCGAAGACCTTGGTGCGGACGGCGTTGGCGCCGCCGAGGAAGGTGGTCACCCGCGAGGAGCGCATCGGGTCCGCGGAGCGGAGCCGCGGCACGTGCCGGCGCTGGGTGACCCCGGTCTCCGGATCGGCGATCCGGAAGCTGATGATCCCGAGGCGCGGGTCGGCGGTGAAGGCCTGCCGGACCAGCTCGGCGGTGTCGGTGTGGGCGAGCAGCCCGTCGTCGTCCAGGAAGAGCAGGACGTCGACGTCGGTGCCGCCGGGGCCGAAGGCCTCGATGCCGACGTTACGGCCGCCGGGGATGCCCAGGTTCTCGGGCAGGTCGACGGTCCGCACCCAGTCGGGCACCCCGGTGACCGGGGCGCCCTGACCGACGACGACGACCTCGACCGGGTCGCCCTCCTGCTTCGCGATCGAGTCGATGAGCGCGCGCAGGTCGTCGGGGCGGGTGCCCATCGTGATGACGACGGCACCCACCCTGAGCGGCGTACTCACGGCCGGCCTCACTTCAGCCTGCTGGAGACCATGATCGACACCAGGTGCAGCACGGTCTGGAGCAGGGCGATGCCGGCGAGGACGGCGACACCGAGCCGGGAGAAGAAGAGGTCTCCCCTGGCCTGGTCCGCGATCGCCAGGACCACGATGAGCAGCGAGGCCTCGATGCCGAGGACGAGCCGGTGGAACTTGAGCGCGGCGGCGGCCCGGCGGGCGAGCGCCATGCCGGAGGAGCGCGGCTCGGAAGCGGCCTCCTTGACCGGCGGCAGTCCGCCCTGGTGGCGGGCGACACCGACGAGGTCGGTCTCGGCCTTGATCAGGATGGCGCCGAGGGCGGCCAGCGTGCCCAGGAAGGCCCACAGCCAGTCGATCCGGCCCGAGCCCCACAGGTCGGCGGCGCGCAGGCCGAAGCCGACCAGGACGGCCGCGTCGCACAGGTAGGCGCCGA
The DNA here is from genome assembly GCF_043077765.1 of Streptomyces sp. NPDC015661. NCBI lineage: Bacteria > Bacillati > Actinomycetota > Actinomycetes > Kitasatosporales > Streptomycetaceae > Streptomyces > Streptomyces sp. NPDC015661. The sequence continues at coordinate 315,744 of NZ_JBIBST010000007.1, forward strand.
CCCGGTCCAGATAGACCCCGGCCAGCGAGTACTGCTTCTTCCAGCGGGCCACCTCGCCGTCGACGCAGTCGAGCAGCAGGTAGAGCTGGACCATGAGCGCGCCGAGCAGCGCCCCCGGGATCCCGGGCACGAGCAGGGCGGGTGCGGCGAGGACGCCCGCGAGCGTCATGACGTACGTGAGCTGGTTCGGCGTCACCTTGGTGCCGACGAGCTGCCGGGTGATCCTGAGCGAGATCTCCCGCATGTACAGGCGGCCGCCCCAGTGCTCACCGCTCCGCCGGTCCTTCACACCCGGCGGGTGGACGACCGGGCGGAGCTCCGCCACCGAGGGCTTCCGCACGGGACGGACCTCAGCTACCGATGGATTTGGCATAGTCGGCGTACGCGTCCCTGATCTCGTCGTCGGACAGGTCGAGGTGTTCGAGGATGGTGAAGCGGCCCGGCCGGGTCTGCGGGGCGAAGGACACCGCCTGGACGAACTCGTCCACGGTGAAGCCCATCTCCTCCGGCAGGACGGGCAGTCCGTGCCGGCGCAGGGTCTCGACCATCAGCGCGGAGGCGTCGCGGTCGCCGCGCAGGTGCATGGCGAAGGCCGCGCCGAGACCGCACTGCTCGCCGTGGCTGGCGGCGCGGGCCGGGAAGAGCAGGTCGAAGGCGTGGCTGATCTCGTGGCAGGCGCCCGAGGAGGGGCGGCTGTCACCGCTGATCGACATGGCGATGCCGGACATCACCAGGCCCTCGGAGAGCGTGACGAGGAAGTCGTCGTCGCCGACGCCGCCGGGGTGGCGGAGCACGGCCTCGCCGGCGCTGCGGGCCATGGCGGCCGCGAGGCCGTCGACCTTCTCGCCGGTCTCGCGGTGCGAGAGCTCCCAGTCCGCGATGGCGGACAGGTTGGAGATCGCGTCGCCGATGCCGGAGCGGACGTACCGCACGGGGGCGTCCCGGATCACGTCGAGGTCGATGACCAGCGCGATCGGGGTCGGCACACCGTAGGAGCCGCGCCCGTTGTCGTTGTCCAGGGTGGAGATCGGCGAGCAGATCCCGTCGTGCGACAGGTTGGTGGCGATCGCCACCAGCGGCAGTCCGACCCGGGCCGCCGCGTACTTCGTCACGTCGATGATCTTGCCGCCACCGAGGGCGACCACGGCGTCGTACCGCTTGCCGCGCATGGCGTCGGCGAGCTTGACGGCCTCGTCGATCGTGCCGCCCGAGACCGGGTACCAGTCGGCGCCGGGCAGCTCGGGGGCGAAGTGGTCACGCAGCTTGAGGCCCGAGCCGCCGCTGATGGCGACGGCGATCTTGCCGTTGCTGGAGATCCGCTGGTCCGCGAGGAGCGCGGACAGGTCGTCCAGCGCTCCCCGGCGGATGTCGACGACGACCGGCGAAGGGATCAGCCGAGTCAGTACTGGCACGCGATCTCACGGCCCTTCGCGAGGTCGTCGTGGTTGTCGATCTCGACCCACTTGACGTCACCGATGGGCTCGATGTCGACGGTGAAGCCGCGGTTGACCAGCTCCTGGTAGCCGTCCTCGTAGTAGAGGTCGGGGTCGCGCTCGAAGGTGGCCTTGAGCGCGTCGGCGAGCTCCTCGGCGGCCTCGGCCTCGATGAGGGTGACACCGATGTACTCGCCGGTGGCGGTGGCCGGGTCCATCAGCTTGGTGATGCGCTCGACGCCCTTGCCCTCGGCGACGATGACCTTCATCTCCTCGTCGGCGAGGCTCTTCACCGTGTCGAGGGCGAGGATGATCTGCCCCTTGCCGCGGGCGGCGAGCAGGGTCTTCTCGACGGAGACCGGGTGGACGGTGTCGCCGTTGGCGAGGATCACACCGCGCTTGAGGACCTCACGGGCGCACCACAGGGAGTAGGCGTTGTTCCACTCCTCGGCCTTGTCGTTGTCGATCAGGGTGAGCTTGAGGCCGTACTTGGCCTCCAGGGCGTCCTTGCGGTCGTAGACGGCCTCCTTGCGGTAGCCGACGACGATCGCGACCTCGGTGAGGCCGATCTCGGCGAAGTTCTTGAGCGTGCCGTCGAGGATGGTCAGCTCGTTCTCGGTGCCCTCGCCGGACACGGGCACGAGGGCCTTCGGAAGCGTCTCGGTGTAGGGGCGCAGACGCCGTCCGGCACCGGCTGCCAGTACGAGGCCGATCATGCTGTTTCTCCTTCGTCGTGAACGGCGGGTGCTCCGGAGGAGACCCAGAAGCGGATGGACTCCACGAGCACCACCAGCGCGACGGCGACCGCCGTCGCGGTCAGTGCCAGGGTGAAGTCGTCGCCGCGGTCCGCCAGCAGGGCGGCGAGGACGGTCACCAGGAGCGTGCGCCCCTCGTGTCCGCCGGTGACGCGCACCAGCCAGGCGGGCGGCGCGCCGGTGCCGCCGCGAATGCGGTACACCGTGTCGTAGTGATGGTAGGCGACGGCCGCGACCAGCCCGAATGCGGCGGGGAGTGCGTGGGCGGCGTCCGCCTTGGCCGCGAGGATGAGCACCGTGCCGTACTCGGCGGCGCGGAAGACGGGCGGTTCGAGCCAGTCGAGGGCGCCCTTCAGGGGCTTGGCGACCGCGCTGCCGCTCGTCAGGACGTAGACGATCGCCGCGGAGACCGTGATCCAGGAGCCGAACGGCTCCACCCATGCGGTGGCGAGCAGGAGGGCGGCTCCTGCCACGGCGAACGGGAGGCGCATCGGGTGGTGCTTCCACACCCGGCCCACCAGCGCGGCCAGCGGGCCCGAGTCCGCGAGGTCCGCCAGGGCCTGGGCGGCCCGGTCCGTGCGCTTCGCCTTGCGGGTCAGGGAGCGCAGGACGCGGCCGGCCGTGGTGTAGCAGGCGCCGAAGGCGCAGCCGATGATCAGGGCCCAGAAGACGATCCGGGGGCTGGTCGTGGCGGTGAGGACGGCGATCATCGCCCAGCGCTCGCCGATCGGCAGGATGATCATGCGGCGGGCCCAGACCGTCCAGCCGACGCTGTCCAGCTTGCTGGAGAGGGCGGCGGTCGGGCTGGTGTTGGCGGTGGCGTCGTGGTTGGCCTCGTTGAAGGAGAAGTCCACGACGTGCCGGCAGGTCATGAGGACCATGGCGCCGAGCGCGAGCGCCCAGACGTCGTCCCCGTCGCGGGCGGCGCCGAGGGCGAGGCCCGCGTAGAAGGCGTACTCCTTGGCGCGGTCGAAGGTGGCGTCGAGCCAGGCGCCCATCGTCGAGTACTTGAGCGCGTAGCGGGCGAGCTGCCCGTCGGTGCAGTCCAGGACGAAGGAGACCAGGAGGAGGACGCCGGCGGCGATGTAGCCGCCGCGCTCGCCGGTCGCCGCGCAGCCGGCCGCGATCAGGGCGGTGAGCAGCGAGGCGGTGGTGACCTGGTTGGGCGTGAGACCGCGGCGCGCGCACCAGCGGGCGATGTAGCGCGAGTACGGGCTGATGAAGAAGGTGGTGAAGAAGCCGTCGTGCGCCTTGACGGCCGAGCGCAGGCGTACGGCCTCGTCGTCGACGGCCTCGACGGCGGCGCGGGCCTCGTGGCGGGCCTCGGCGTCGGTGGGCACGGTGGCGACGAGGGTGCCGAGCTGGGGCCGGTGCACGGCGACGCCGTCGGCGTCGAGGGCCTCGGCGAGCGCGTCGGTGAGGCCGTCGGTGAGCGTGCCGGTGGCGGCGGGCCCGGTGGTCGCGGAGACCGTGTCCAGGGCGCGGGCGAGCGCGGGGCGGGCCTCGCGCTGCGCGGTGAGCGCGCCGGGGGCGGCGGCCGCGGGAAAACGGGGGTCGGTCAGGGTGAGGCGCAGCGCGTGCAGGTGACCGACGAACCGGGGGTCGACGAGCGCGACGCGCTCGCCCGCCGGGACGGCGGCCAGCAGGGCACCGGCCTCCTCGGCGCCGGAGGCGATCCGGACGTCGAAGCCGAGCGACCGCAGATCGCCGTCGAGCGAGGATCCGGGTGCCGGCGGGCCGGTGAGGATGGCGGTCGACAGACGAACTCACTCCTTGAAGCTGACGGAGGGGCCGGCGGGGCCATGGCGGCCCCGGGCGCGGCGGTGTGGCCCGGCACCGGGCGGCGACACGTCGGCTGAGGCTATCGGATGAACGGAACACGAGTTCACCGAGGCTTCGCCGCCAGGACTCCCCCGGGACCGTCCGTGTCTGTCCGGGTGCGCCGTGTGCTGCGGAGATCATCATGGGCGATCGGCGGCCCGCCCCACAAACCCGCTCGGGACGGCCGGCGGCACCGCCACCGCGCTCCGACGTTGTCGCAGGTCAGAGCATATGACAACGGTGTTCAGTACCGTGTTGCACATACCCCCCACCCGTAGTTCACTTGCGAATCGGGGCACACGAGCGACACGACCGGGAGGCCTTGTCATGGGGGCTGGACACGACCACGGGCACAGCCACGGCGGCCCGCCGCCGACGGGTACGGCGGCTGCCGCGTACCGGAACCGGCTGCGGATCGCGCTCGGCATCACGCTCTCCGTGATGGTGATCGAGATCATCGGCGGTCTGGTGGCCGACTCGCTCGCGCTGATCGCGGACGCGGCCCACATGGCGACCGACGCCGTCGGTCTCGCGATGGCGCTCCTCGCGATCCACTTCGCGAACCGGCCGCCCTCGGGGAACCGCACGTTCGGGTACGCCCGGGCCGAGATCCTGGCGGCGCTCGCCAACTGTCTGCTGCTGCTCGTCGTCGGCGGTTACGTGCTGTACGAGGCGATCCAGCGGTTCATCCAGCCGGCCGAGACCAAGGGCGGTCTGGCGATCGCGTTCGCGGTGATCGGCCTGGTGGCCAATGTGATCTCGCTGTCGCTGCTCATGCGGGGCCAGAAGGAGAGCCTCAATGTGCGCGGGGCGTATCTGGAGGTGCTCGCGGACGCGCTGGGTTCGGTGACCGTGATCGTCGCGTCCGCGATCATCCTGGCCACGGGCTGGCAGTACGCCGACCCGATCGCCTCGATCGTGATCGGCCTGATGATCGTGCCGCGCACGCTCAAGCTGCTGCGCGAGACCCTGGACGTCCTCCTGGAGGCGGCCCCCAAGGGCGTCGACATGGCGGAGGTGCGGGCGCACATCCTGGCCCTGCCGGGCGTCGAGGACGTCCACGACCTGCACGCCTGGACGATCACCTCGGGGATGCCGGTGCTCTCGGCGCACGTGGTCGTCGACCAGGACGCGCTGGACTCGGTCGGGCACGAGAAGATGCTGCACGCCCTCCAGGGCTGCCTGGGCTCGCACTTCGACGTGGAGCACTGCACCTTCCAGCTGGAGCCGGTCGGGCACGCGGAGCACGAGGCGAAGCTCTGCCTCTGACGCCGCGGGGCGCCGCCTGTTAATCTGCTCGGACGAACGCGTGTGGAGAGGAGCTGAGGTTGATGACCGTCGCGATGGAGGCTGCCCAGTGCGGCAGCGCCCGGTCGTCCCTCAGCCTCCGGGTCTCCGGCTGACCTGATCCCGGTCCTTCCCACCGGTACGTCACGTCGTCGGCCGGGACCCTCTTCACAAAGGGTTTCCACGTTGTCCGACAACGCTCTGCACGACTCCTTCTTCGCCCTGCACCACGGTCTGCCGCGGCAGGGTCCCGGCTCCGACACCACCACCCGTCGGCTCCTCGCGCTCGCGGGGAGGCTGCCGGAGCGTCCGCGCGTGCTCGACCTGGGCTGCGGCCCCGGCCGCTCCGCGCTGCTCCTGGCCGCCGAGGCGGGCGCCGAGGTGACCGCCGTCGACACCCATGAACCGTTCCTCGCGGAGCTGCGGCGGACCGCCGCCGCCCGCGGGCTCGACGGCGCGGTCCGCACCCTGAACGCCGACATGGGCGCCCTGCCGTTCCCCGACGGCTCCTTCGATCTGGTCTGGGCCGAGAGCTCGGTCTTCGTCCTCGGCTTCGACCGGGCCCTGGTCGAATGGCGCAGGCTCCTCGCGCCCGGCGGCACCCTGGTGCTCACCGAGTGCGTCTGGACCACCGAGGAGCCGGGCCCGGCGGCCCGCGCCTTCTGGGAGGACCACTACGTCCTCCGTAGCGTCGCGGAGAACGCGGCGGCGGCCGTCGAGGCCGGCTACCACGTCCTGGGGACCGTCCCGCAGCCCGAGAGCGACTGGGACGAGTACTACGTCCCGCTCGCCGCGCACGCCGAGGCGGCGGACACCACCGTGCCCGGCATGGCCGAGGCGGTGGCCGGGGCCCGCGCCGAGATCGCGCTGCGGCGCGATCACGGCACCGACTACGGGTACGCCGGCTTCGTCCTGCGGCTCGCCGATCCGCGCTGGCGCACCCGTCCGGAGACCGACGCGGACGCGGCGGCGATCCACCGGGTCGTGGCCACGGCCTTCGGGTCGGAGGCCGCGCCTTCGCGGACGGAGGCCGATCTGGTCGACGCGCTGCGGCGCGACGACGCCTGGCTGCCGGGTCTGTCGTACGTGGCCGAGGCCCCGGACGGCACGGTCGCGGCGCACGCGCTGATCACCCGCTGTCTGGTGGACGGCGTCCCCGCGGCCGCGCTCGCCCCGGTCTCGGTGGCTCCCGCCCACCAGCGGACGGGGGCCGGGCAGGCCGTCGTCCGGGCGGTGCTGGACGCGGCCCGGCTGCGTGGCGAGCCGCTCGTGCTCGTCCTGGGCCATCCGGAGTACTACCCGCGGTTCGGGTTCGTACGGGCGTCCGAGTATGGAATCCGGCCAGGTTTCGAGGCTCCGGACGAGGCGATGATGGCGCTCGTCCTGGACGGTTCCGTACCCGTTCCACCGGGCACGCTCGTCTATCCGGCACCTTTCGGGGTGTAGTGCCCCTTTGAGCCCCTCCCGCTCCCGCCGCACCGGCTGTACTCCGGTGCGGTGGGAGCGGCCACGTCCGGCCTCCGAAGTACGGACAAGCCGGTTTTGTACGGCAGACTGTGGTGGCCCCAACGGGCCGAGGACCGATGCGAAGGATGGGTATGCCGATCACACCAGCCCCCGCGGCTCAGATCTCGCCGGAGACCGCGTCGAACGGCGTCCAGCCGTCCGGAGTCCCGGCGCCGATCATGCTCGAACTGGTCGACGAGGAGGGGAGGACCATCGGCACCGCGGAGAAGCTCGCCGCGCACCAGGCGCCGGGTCAGCTGCACCGCGCCTTCTCCGTCTTCCTCTTCGACGAGTCGGGCCGGCTGCTGCTCCAGCGGCGGGCGCTCGGCAAGTACCACTCCCCCGGCGTCTGGTCGAACACCTGCTGCGGCCACCCCTACCCGGGCGAGGCGCCGTTCGCCGCGGCGGCCCGGCGCACCTTCGAGGAGCTGGGCGTCTCGCCGACGCTGCTCGCGGAGGCCGGCACCGTCCGCTACAACCACCCGGACCCGGCCTCGGGCCTGGTGGAGCAGGAGTTCAACCACCTCTTCGTCGGCCTGGTGCAGGCCGACCCGCGGCCGGACCCGGAGGAGATCGAGTCCACCGCCTTCGTGACCGCCGACGAGCTCGTCGAGCGGCACGCCGCCGTGCCCTTCTCGGCCTGGTTCATGACGGTCCTGGACGCGGCGCGTCCGGCGATCAGGGAGCTGACGGGTCCGGCCGGCGGCTGGTGACCGCCGGAGGCGCCTCCCTGCCCCGGTGCCATCGGGGCCAGGGGGTGTCCGTCAGACGGGCCCCAGGGGCAGCGCCGCCCAGATGATCTTCCCGCCGCTCGCGGTGTGCTCGACGTCGCAGGCGCCGCCGGCCTCCTGGGCGATCTCGCGGACCAGGAGGAGCCCCCGGCCGCCGGTCTGCCCCCAGTCCGCCTCCAGTGCCTTGGGCCGGTACGGGTGGTTGTCCTCGACGGACACCCTGACCCACTCGGGGCCGATCGCGACCTCCACCGCTATCTCCGGGGAGAGCAGCGCCGCGTGCCGCACGGCGTTGGTCACCAGTTCGGAGACGATCAGCAGCAGGCCGTCCATGATCTCCTCATGGACCGGGACTCCCTGGCGGACCAGCAGGTCGCGTACGGCGTGCCGGGCCTGCGGGACGGAGACGTCGACCGCTGCAGCGGTGAAGCGCCAGACTCCTTCGTAGGACGGTTGCCGGGCGGGGACGCCTCCGTGCGTCTCCACGGTCCCGTTCCCGCCCTCGTGCTCGATTCTCGCCACGGATCGAGTCTTGGCAATGCGCGCGGGTCGACCGGCCTACTGACCAGAAGTCGACACTTATCGGCCACCTTCTGATCGGCTGAGTATGCCAACGTCAGTTGTTCGACTACTCCTGCGCAGTTTCTGAGGACTCCGGAGGCGGGGCGGCATCGGGAGCCGAAGGGGTCACCATACGGACGATCCGTCGGCCGCCCACCCCGATCGCGATCAGGCCGAGACCGTCGAAGAGCAGGGCGAGCGAGAAGAAGACGCCGAGGACGTACCGGCTGCTGTCCGGCCAGTCGAACAGCACCAGCAGACCAAGCAGCAGTCCGAAGGCGCCCTGGAACAGCGTCCAGCCGAACTGCGGCCCCCGCACCACCAGACTGCCCACCAGCCGGAACAGCCCGCCGGTGAGGAACAGCAGGGCGGCGAACATCGTCAGCGCCTCCGCCGAGCCCTCCGGGTGACGGATGACCACGACACCGGCCGCGATGTTCAGCGCGGCCACCACGACGGCGAGCCAGAAGTAGCTGGTGCCGCGCGACTGGACGGCCTGCAGCAGCCCCACGACGCCGCCGAAGAGCAGCAGCCAGCCGAAGAGCAGCATGGACGTCAGCGTGGCGGCGGCGGTGTAGACGAGGCCGACGAGACCGCCGATCACGAGCAGGGCGCCGAGCACGGCCAGCCCGCTGAAGTCGCGGCGGAGCTTCTTCCCCTCGCGGGCCATCTCACGGACCGGATCCGGGCCGGCCTGCGCCCCGCGGGCGTCCTCGGCCATGTGGTGCCTCCTCGGATCGGCCCCTTCCTGATCGTACGTTCGGGTCCGGCGGATAGCATCCGGCCCATGGAGCCGCAGCTGAAGGAAAGCGTCACGGACGGGATCGCCACCGTCGTCATCGCCAACCCCGCCAAGCGCAACGCCATGAGCGCCGGGATGTGGCGCGCCCTGCCCGCCGTCCTGGAGCGGCTCGCCGCCGACCCCGCGGTCCGGGTCCTGGTCCTCACCGGCGAGGGCGACACCTTCTGCGCCGGGGCGGACATCGCGGGGCTGCGGGAGCCCGGCGACGAGCAGCAGACCCTGGCGGTACGGGCCGAGGACGCGCTCGCGGCCTTCCCCAAGCCGAGCCTCGCCGCCGTGCGGGGCTTCTGCGTCGGGGGCGGCAGCCAGCTCGCCGCCGCGTGCGACCTGCGCTTCGCCGAGGAGGGTGCCCGCTTCGGGATCACGCCCTCGAAGCTCGGCATCGTCTACCCCTCCTCCTCGACCCGCAGGCTCACCGCCCTGGTCGGGCCCTCGACCGCCAAGTACCTGCTGTTCTCGGGCGAGTTGATGGACGCCGAGCGGGCACTGCGGACCGGGTTCGTGGACGAGCTGCATCCGGCGGGCGCGCTGGACAAGCGGGTGGCCGAGTTCGCCCGGGTGCTCGCCTCCCGCTCGCTGCTCACCCAGGCGGCGGCCAAGGAGTTCGCCGACGGGCGCCTCGACCGGGACGAGCACTGGGCGGAGCAGGCACGCGGCAGCGGCGACACCGCCGAGGGGGTCGCCGCCTTCCTGGAGCGCCGCGCGCCCCGCTTCACGTACGGGCTCTGAGGCTCAGCCCTCCCGTACCGGCGCCGTCTCGCCGCACCCGTGCGCGACGACCGCGGCCGGGGCCTTTCACCTCTTCCGTCACGGCGACGGCACCAAGCGGTGACTTGCCGATCGGGCCCGGCTGTTCCCGTCGTACCGACCAGTCGGTAACCTTCGGTTCCATGACGACTGCCCTTCCCCCGCAGGCGGGACGCCGCTGCCACAACGCACTCAACCCGCTGCACTCCACGCTGTACTTCTCCCCCGACCTGGACCGCGAGTTCGGCGCCCTCGGCTTCACCGACCCGAGCGCGATGCGGCTCGCCGCGCGGAGCGCCGCACTCGGCGCGGTGGGCGCGGGCACGGTCGCCGCGACCTTCTACAACTACAACCACGCGTTCCTCGCGCGGCACCTCCCGGCCGTCTGGGAGACCGCCTCCCCCGCCGAGGTCCTCGACGCGCGGCTGCGGACCGTCGACGCGACCCTGCGCCGGCTCCTCGGCGACGACGTGGTCGCCTCCCCGGAGATGGCCGAGGCGGCGGAGCTCGCCCTGCGCGCCACCGAGGCCTGCACCCGGCACGCCCGGCCGCTGTACTCGGCCCACGCCGATCTGCCGGTGCCCGAGCAGCCCCACCTCGCCTACTGGCTCGCCGCCACCCTGCTCCGCGAACACCGCGGCGACGGCCATCTGTCGGCGCTGCTCTCCGCCGGGCTCGACCCCGTCGAGGCCCTCGCCTCGCACACCGCCACCGGCAAGGGCATGGCGCCGCGCTGGGTCCTCGGCACGCGCGGCTGGCAGCGGGCCGACTGGGAGGCGGCGACGGAGCGCCTGCGCGAGCGCGGGCTCCTCGACGCCGAAGGCGAGCTGACGGAGTCGGGCACGGCCCTGCGCGCCGAGCTGGAGGACCACACCGACCGGCTCGACTCCGCCCCGTACGAGCACCTGGGCGCGGCCGGGGTCGAGCGCCTCACCGAGCTGGGCCGCGGCTTCCTGTTCGCGGCGGCCGGCGCGGGCGCCTTCCCGGCGGACCTGGTCGGCAAGGGCTGACCGAGCGGGCCGGGGACGCGCGCGGGACGGGTCGGTTACCGCGTCCGGGTGACCGACCCGGCAGAATGCACTCGCAAGCTTGAGGCACGAGAAGGCGAGTCGGGACACCGTGACGACGTCCATCGAAGCAAGGATCGCCGAGGAGCTCGGCGTACGCGAGCGACAGGTGAGGGCAGCCGTCGAGCTCCTCGACGGCGGTTCGACCGTGCCGTTCATCGCGCGCTACCGCAAGGAAGCGACCGAGATGCTCGACGACGCGCAGCTGCGCACCCTGGAGGAGCGGCTGCGCTATCTGCGCGAGCTGGAGGACCGCCGGTCGGCGATCCTCGACTCGGTCCGCGAGCAGGGCAAGCTGACGGACGAGCTGGAGGCGAGCATCCGGGCGGCCGACACCAAGGCGCGCCTGGAGGACATCTACCTGCCCTTCAAGCCGAAGCGCCGCACCAAGGCCCAGATCGCCCGCGAGGCCGGTCTCGAACCGCTGGCCGAGGGACTGCTCGCCGATCCGTCCGTCGAGCCGGCCGCCGCGGCCGCGGCCTTCGTGGACGCGGACAAGGGCGTCGCGGACGCCCCCGCGGCCCTGGAGGGCGCGCGGGCGATCCTCGCCGAGAAGTTCTCCGAGGACGCCGACCTCATCGGCGAGCTGCGCGAGCGCATGTGGGGCCGCGGACGCCTGGTGGCGAAGGTGCGCGAGGGCCAGGAGGAGGCGGGAGCGAAGTTCGCCGACTACTTCGACTTCGCCGAGCCCTTCACCGCGCTGCCCTCGCACCGGGTGCTCGCGATGCTGCGCGGGGAGAAGGAGGACGCCCTCGCCCTGGAGCTGGAGCCGGAGGAGCCCACGGAGGGTCCTTCCTCGTACGAGGGGATCGTCGCGGGTCGCTTCGGCGTCGCCGACCGGGGCCGGCCCGGGGACAAGTGGCTCCAGGACACGGTCCGCTGGGCCTGGCGGACCCGCATCCTGGTGCACCTGGGGATCGACCTGCGGCTGCGGCTGCGGACCGCCGCCGAGGACGAGGCGGTCCGGGTCTTCGCGGCGAACCTGCGGGACCTGCTGCTGGCCGCGCCGGCCGGCACGCGGGCGACCCTGGGGCTCGACCCCGGTTTCCGTACGGGTGTGAAGGTCGCCGTCGTCGACGCGACCGGCAAGGTCGTCGCCACCGACACGATCTACCCGCACGTGCCCGCCAACAAGTGGGACCAGGCGCTGGAGAAACTGGCGCGGCTCGCGAAGGAGCACGCGGTCGAACTGGTCGCGATCGGCAACGGCACGGCCTCCCGCGAGACCGACAAGCTGGCGGCCGAACTCCTCGCCAAGCACCCCGAGTTGAAGCTGACCAAGGTGATGGTCTCGGAGGCGGGCGCCTCGGTCTACTCGGCCTCCGCCTTCGCCTCGCAGGAACTCCCGGGCCTCGACGTGTCGCTGCGCGGCGCGGTCTCGATCGCCCGGCGGCTCCAGGACCCGCTCGCGGAGCTGGTGAAGATCGACCCGAAGTCCATCGGTGTCGGCCAGTACCAGCACGACCTGGCCGAGGTGAAGCTCTCGCGCTCGCTCGACGCGGTGGTCGAGGACTGTGTGAACGGTGTCGGTGTCGACGTCAACACCGCCTCGGCGCCGCTGCTCTCGCGGGTCTCGGGCATCAGCGGCGGCCTCGCCGAGAACATCGTGGCGCACCGGGACGCCAACGGCCCCTTCCGCTCCCGCAAGGCGCTCAAGGACGTGGCACGGCTCGGCCCGAAGGCGTACGAGCAGTGCGCGGGCTTCCTGCGCATCCGGGGCGGGGACGACCCGCTGGACGCCTCGGCGGTGCACCCGGAGGCGTACCCGGTGGTGCGCCGGATGGTGAAGGCGACCGGCGGCGAGGTCGCGGCGCTGATCGGCGACACGGGCACGCTGCGCTCGCTGCGGGCGGACGACTTCGTCGACGAGACCTTCGGTCTGCCGACGGTGACGGACATCCTGCGCGAGCTGGAGAAGCCGGGCCGTGACCCGCGTCCGGCGTTCCGTACGGCCACCTTCAAGGAGGGCGTCGAGAAGATCGGCGACCTGGCGTCCGGGATGGTCCTGGAGGGCGTCGTCACCAACGTGGCGGCCTTCGGCGCGTTCGTGGACATCGGCGTGCACCAGGACGGCCTGGTGCACGTGTCGGCGATGTCGAAGACCTTCGTCAAGGACCCGCGCGACGTGGTGAAGCCCGGCGACGTGGTCAAGGTGAAGGTGCTGGACGTGGACGTCCCGCGCAAGCGGATCTCGCTGACGCTGCGGCTCGACGACGAGCCGGGCGCCGACGGCCAGGGCGGTGCGCCCCGGCGTGACCGGGGCGAGCGGGGCGGCGACCGGGGCGAGCGCTCCGGCCGGCCGCCGCAGCAGCGTCAGGGCGGTGGCCGCCGGGCCGAGGGCGGGAACCGGAACGACCGCGCGGACCGGGGCGGCAAGGGGAACGACCGCGGCGGCCGGGACCGCTCGGCGGCTCCGGCGCCCGCCAACAGCGCGATGGCCGACGCCCTCCGCAAGGCCGGCCTGCTCGGCGAGGGCGGCGGCAAGCGCCGATAGAACCCGCAGGTCGGAGGCGGTTTCCGACCGGACTGCCGGAGTCGTCCCCGTACACACCGATGGGCGTGTGCGGGGACGACTCTCGTTCACCGGATGTTGAAGCAGGTCGTCCGTTTTTTCCATTGACGCGCGCAGGACAAGGAACCAAGATCATCTCCGGCCTCCGCGGAAGGCCGCGACATGTTCCTGCTCCCAGAGGTAGTGACGACATATGAAGCGCGCGATCGCGAAGGTGGCGGGAGTTTCCGCCGCCGCGATGACCATGGCCCTGATCCCGCTCGCCGGCACCTCGTACGCCGCCGGCTGCTACGGCACCGGCTGCGACAACCTCGGCCCCGTCTCTCAGTCCTGCGACGGTGACGCCACCACCAAGGCGACCGCCTACGCCGACGGCGGCCTCAAGGCCGAGCTGCGCTGGTCCGCCGCCTGTCAGGCCGCCTGGGTCCGCGTGACCGACTCCAGCGGTGGCCAGTGGTGGGACAAGTACGGCTACATCGAGAAGTGGTCGGGCTACGGCACCGGCTTCGTGCGCAGCCTCTCGGTGAAGTTCCCCAACCCGGGTTCGGACTGGTCCAACATGCTCGGCGGCAGCAGCTACTACTACCGCACCTGCATCAAGGACACGGGCACGGGCCACATCGACTGCAGCACCTTCTGGTAGGCCCTCCGGCTCCCGCGTCGGGGCGCACACGGTCGCCCGTTTTACCTACTGACGCAGACATGCCAGAATCACAAGATCAACTCCGGCCTCCACGGCAGTCCGGAGAAATCCCCGCTCCCGGAGGTATCGGCAACAGATGAAGCGCGCACTCGCGAAGGTCGCAGGCGTGGCCGCCGCCGCGATGACCATGGCCCTGGTCCCGCTCGCGGGCACCTCGTACGCCGCCGGCTGCTACGGCAGCGGCTGCGACAACCTCGGCCCCGTCTCGCAGGCCTGCGACAAGGACGCCACCACCAAGGTGTCCACCACCAACAGCAACGGCTTCAGGGCCGAGCTGCGCTGGTCCGGCACGTGCCAGGCCGGGTGGGTCCGCGTCACGTCCCCCTCCGGCAGCCAGTGGTGGCCCCGGTACGGCTCCATCGAGAAGTGGCTGGGCCCCGGCACCGACTTCCAGCGCAGCCTCACGGTGCAGTTCCCCTACGAGGCGGGCTCCGACTGGTCCAACATGCTCGGCAGCCCCAGCGCGTACTACCGTGTCTGCATCAGCGACAACGGCAACGTGACCTGCAGCAACTTCTGGTAGACCGCTGACCCCCGCGTCCGCGTGAAAGAGGCCACAGCCCACCGGGCTGTGGCCTCTTCGCGTGCGGACTCCGTCACGGCAGGAAGCGCAGCGCCCAGTCCGCGCGGTTGGCGACGGAGAGGTCGTCGTCCTCCGTCATCGGCTGGAGGAGCCGCCGGGCCTCCTTCGGGTCCGCCTGGACCAGCTCGACGATCTCGGTGGCCAGGCCGTCCTGGTCGTCGCCGAGGTCGACGGCGGAGGCACGGATCAGGGCCGGAAGGGTGTCGGCGCCGCCGAGGGAGGCGATCACACCGCCGAGGAGTTCCCGGGCGTAGGCGTTCCGCTCGGCGAGGGCCCGCTCCAGCTCCGCCTGGAGGCGCGGCAGGAGACCGGCGTCGCCCGAGGCGGCGATCTCGTCGGCGAGGTCGATCGTCTCGTCCACGTCCGCGTCCAGATCGTCCAGCATCTCGGTCAGCCGGGTCAGTAGGTCGGTCATCGTGCCTCCTGGAAAGCGCCGTCCACCAGGACCGGAACGGCCGTCGAGCCGTCGAGCTCGGCGGCCACGGCCACGTCCTGCGGAAAGCCGTACTCGTACAGTTCACGGCCCGAGTCGCAGCCGTGCAAGGCGGCGACCGGGTCCTCGGTCGCGTCCCACAGCGTGGCCGCCGCGGTCGCCTCCGGGGTCAGGGTGTGCGTCCTCGCGAAGGCGGACAGCACCGCTCCCGCGCCCAGCAGGTCTTCGAGCGCCGGGCGCAGCGAGCCGTCGGGCCATCGCTCGCCGGAGGCGATGACGGCGAGCGGGCGGTCCGCCGTGCCGTAGCCCCGGTCGGCGAGCAGGCGGGCGACGGCCGAAGGGTTGCGCAGGGAGGCGGCCACGACGGTCGCGCCGCCCGAGGCGGCCTCCGCCGCGATCGTGGATCCGTTCGGGGAGGGCAGGACCAGGCGGGCCGGCCGCGGGGCGGCGCGCAGGGCGGCCGCGGAGAGCGTCCAGGGGTTCGCCTCGGTGGCCTCGCGCCGGCCGACGGCGAGCGCGGCGTCCTTCTCCCGCGCGTACGCCACGGCGGTGGCGTCCCGCCATCGGTACGGGTAGACGGCCGTGCCCCCCTCGACCACGACGCCGACGGCCGTCGTGAACGACAGCACGTCGACCACGACCACACAGGCGGCCGCCGGGGCGAGGGCCCGCGCCTCGACGGGGCCCCAGCCGAAGGAGACGGTCATCGCGGGCCCCGTCCGGGCGAGACCGGCATCAGAGTTCGGTCACCTTGCCGTCGGCCACCTCGATGCGGCGGGTGGTGCGGACCGCGTCGAGCATGCGCCGGTCGTGGGTGACGAGCAGCAGCGTGCCGGTGTACGAGTCGAGGGCGGACTCCAGCTGCTCGATGGCCGGCAGGTCCAGGTGGTTGGTCGGCTCGTCGAGGACGAGCAGGTTCACGCCCCGGCCCTGGAGCAGGGCGAGCGCGGCGCGCGTCCGCTCGCCCGGGGAGAGGGTGGTCGCCGGCCGCAGCACATGGACGGCCTTCAGGCCGAACTTGGCGAGCAGCGTCCGCACCTCGGCGGGCTCGGTGTCGGGCACGGCCGCGCAGAACGCCTCCAGGAGCGTCTCCGTGCCGTGGAACAGCTTCCGGGCCTGGTCGACCTCGCCGACGACGACGCCCGAGCCGAGCACCGCGTCGCCGGAGTCCAGCGGGAGACGCCCGAGGAGGGCGGCGAGCAGGGTCGACTTCCCGGCGCCGTTGGCCCCGGTGACGGCGACCCGGTCCGCCCAGTCGATCTGGAGGGTGACGGGGCCGAAGGAGAAGTCGCCGCGGCGCACCTCGGCCTCCCGCAGGGTCGCCACGACCGAGCCGGAGCGGGGCGCGGCGGCGATCTCCATGCGCAGCTCCCACTCCTTGCGGGGTTCCTCGACGACGTCGAGGCGCTCGATCATGCGCTGGGTCTGCCGGGCCTTCGCGGCCTGCTTCTCACTGGCCTCGCTGCGGGCGTTGCGCCCGAGCTTGTCGCTGTCGGTGGCCTTGCGGCGGGCGTTCTTGACGCCCTGCGTCATCCAGGAGCGCTGCATGTGGCCGCGCGCCTCCAGGGCGGCCTTCTTGCCGGCGTACTCGTCGTACTCCTCGCGCGCGTGGCGCCGGGCGGTGTCCCGCTCCTCCAGGTAGGCCTCGTAACCGCCGCCGTACAGGGTGATCTGCTGCTGGGCGAGGTCGAGTTCGAGGACCTTGGTGACGGTGCGGGTGAGGAACTCGCGGTCGTGACTGACGACGACCGTCCCGGCGCGGAGCCCCTTCACGAAGGCCTCCAGGCGCTCCAGGCCTTCGAGGTCGAGGTCGTTGGTGGGCTCGTCGAGCAGGAAGACGTCGTAGCGGGAGAGGAGCAGCGAGGCGAGGCCGGCGCGGGCGGCCTGGCCGCCGGAGAGGGCGGTCATCGGCTGGTCGAGGCCGACGGTGAGGCCGAGGGAGTCGGCGACCTCCTCGGCGCGCTCGTCGAGGTCGGCGCCGCCGAGGTTCAGCCAGCGCTCCAGGGTGGTCGCGTACGCGTCGTCCGCGCCGGGCGTGCCGTCGACGAGGCCCTGGGTGGCCTCGTCCATGGCGGCCTGGGCGGCGGCGACCCCGGTGCGGCGGGCGAGGAACTCGCGCACCGTCTCCCCCGCGCGCCGCTCGGGCTCCTGCGGGAGGTGACCGACGGCGGCGGTGGGCGGGGAGAGCCGCAGCTCGCCCTCCTCCGGGGTGTCGAGCCCGGCGAGCAGCCGCAGCAGGGTCGACTTGCCGGCGCCGTTGACGCCGACGAGGCCGATGACGTCACCGGGGGCGACGACGAGGTCGAGCCCGGCGAAGAGGGTGCGTTCGCCGTGGCCGGCGGCGAGGTCCTTGGCGACGAGGGTTGCAGTCATCAGGGAACGAATCCTAGGCGACGCTGCGACACGCCGAGGATTCGAGGAGCCGCAGGAGCACGGAGCGGTAGGTGGCGCCGTGGAAGCGGTACGGGCCGACGCCGGGGTAGCCCTCGCGCACGAGGCCGTCGGCGGGGCCGGTCTGCCAGGCGAAGTCGCGCCAGACGACGTCCCCGCCCTCGTGGGCGACGACGGCGGTGACCGCGCCGCAGCCGGGGTCCTCGCAGTCGGGGCAGGAGTGGATCACCTGGCGGGTGCCGTCGGCGCGGAGGAGGCGGTGCGCGTCCTCGGGGCGGACGGTCGGCGGGAGGTCCGCCGCGAGGGGCGAGACGGTGTCGAAGCCGTCGGTCTCGTCGAGCCGGTGGAGCAGCGGCCTGCCGTCGACGAGGAAGTCGTGGTGGAGGTGCTCGCCGACCGGGCTGGCGGCGGAGACGAGGTCGAGGGGCGTGTACGGGACCGGCATGACTCCAGTGTTTCCCCCTTCCGTGGCCGCACCGTCCCGGAAATGTCCCGGTCCCGGTACGGTCCGGGCCGTTCCCGGTACGGTCCGGGCATGGAGAACGACGTGACCGTGGTGGGCGGCGGGGTCGTCGGTCTCGCGACGGCGACCAGGCTGGCGGAGCGGGGGCTGCGGGTACGGATCTGGTCCCGGGACCCGTTGCCGAGCACGACCTCGGCGGTGGCGGGCGCCCTGTGGTGGCCGTACCGGATCGAGCCGGCGGCCGAGGCGGGGGCGTGGGCGCTCACCTCCCTGCGGGTGTACGGGGAGTTGGCCGTCGGTCCGGGGCGCAGCGGCGTCCGGTTCGTGTCCGGGGTCCACGCGGACGCGGTCCTCGGCGGTCTGGGCCCGTGGGCGAAGGAGGTCGAGGGGCTGCGGCAGTTGGCGCCGGAGGAGGTGCCCGGGCCGTACCGGACGGGGATCGCGGCCCGCCTGCCGCTGATCGACATGCCGGTCCATCTGGCCTTCCTGCGCGGCCGGTTCGAGGCGATGGGCGGGAGCTTCGAGCAGCGCGAGGTCAGGGACTTCGGGGAGGCCGCCGCCCTCGCCCCGGTGGTGGTCGACTGCACGGGGCTCGCGGCGCGGGAGCTCGTACCGGATCCCGGACTGCGGCCGGTGCGGGGGCAGTTGGTGCTGGTGGAGAACCCGGGGATCGAGGAGTGGTTCACGGCGGCGGACGAGTCGGCGGGCGAGACCACGTACTTCTTCCCGCATACCGACCGGCTGGTGCTCGGCGGGACGGCGCAGGAGGGCGACGAGCGGCTCACCCCTGATCCCGCGACGGCGGCGGCGATCGTGGCGCGGTGCGCGCGGGTGCGGCCGGAGATCGCGGGGGCGCGGATCCTCGGGCATCTGGTGGGACTGCGGCCCGCCCGGACGGGCGGGGTGCGGATCGAGGCGGTGCCGCTGCCGGGCGGCGGGCGGCTCGTCCACCACTACGGGCACGGCGGCGCGGGGGTGACGGTGGCCTGGGGCTGCGCGGAGGCGGCGGCGGACCTGGTCCTCGGCTGAGGACGGCCCCGTCCCCGGGAAGCGGGCCGGAAACGACCGCGGGGCGGTTGCCGTCCTTTCGGATGGCAACCGCCCCGCGTGTCCTGCTACTGCCAGAGCGGCGGCTTGCTGTTCTTGTCCGCGTCGGCGCACTGCTTGGCCTTGCGCTCCAGGGCGTCGGCGCGGGCGAAGGCCTTGCGGGCCTCCTCCGTGGCGCCGAGGCGCTTGAGCTGGTTGCCCCGGTCGCGCTCCTTGTGGGCGTCCGCCCGCAGCTTGCTGACGTTGCAGGTGACGGTCTTGGCGGCGGCCGGCTCCGCGGTCGCCGTCTGTCCGAGCAGCACGCCCCCGGCGAGCAGCGTCGTGGCGAGCAGGGCCGTCAGGGCCCGGCGCACGGGCTTGATGTGGCGCATGGTGGTTCTCCAACTTCAGGGCCTGGTCGGCCCGTTCGAGGCATGGTCAGTACCGGCAGGTAACTTTACCTCGGCAAACATCGGAATCACGCCACGCCGGGCCGGGGCCACCCGATCGTCAACACCTCTCCACAGGACTCCCACTGACGAGGTGATAGGTCGCCCGCGCGTCCAGGAGCAGCGGGACGAGCGCGCGCTGCGACTGGCGCAGCGGCACGAACGCCCCGGCGCCCTCCGCCCGTACGGTCACGCCGTGCAGGGCGAGTTCGTCGCCCGCCTCGGCGTACTGCGCGGCGTCCAGGCGGTAGCCGCACGGCGGGTCGCCGAGGATCTCCGCCGGCTCGGCCGGGTCGTTGTCGGCGCCGCCGAGGTAGACCGGGCCCCGGTCGGCGAAGCCGGTGAGCCGGGCGATCGAGATGGCCGCCGTGAGCGGCCCGCGCCGCTCGTCCAGGTAGGCGAAGGCCCCTTCCAGGGCGGCGTGCTGCGTGGCGACCCGGCGCCGGTGGTTGAGGGCCGGATCGTCCTTCTCGGCCTGGTCGAGGGCGTCCACCCGGGTCTCGACGAGCAGTCCGGCGGAGTGCTTGATGCCGGCCGTGTTGCGCAGGATCCGCTCCTGGCCGTCACCGGCGACCTGCTTGATCGGCTCGCCGGTGAGGGGGTCGGTCCAGATGCCGTAGACGCCGCTGCTGTAGCCGGCGAGCCCGGCGGCGGGCCGGACGTACGACTCCGACAGCGTCCGGGACTCGTCGTGGACGTGCGGGTCGGCGTCGAGGCTGCGGGGCCAGAGGGCGAGCAGGTCCTTGTCGTAGTAGCGGGGGGTGGCGCCGTACTCGTGGAGGTCGTAGACGAGTGCGGGCCTCCGGTCGCGGATGACGGCGGCGATCGCCCGCGCCTCGGCGGTGCGCAGTGCGAGGTGGTCGCGGTTGACGTCGATGCCGTCGCCGTTGCCCCGGGTGTCGGCCTCACGGCCGTCGGGGTTCGCGGTGGGGACGACGAGGAGGGTGGTGCGGGCGAGGAAACGCAGGGTCTCCTCGTCCTGGGCGTACGCGAGGTCGCGCACGGTGCTCAGACACGCCTCCCGGCCCGCCGGCTCGTCCCCGTGCTGGCTGCAGACGAGCAGCACGGTCGTGCCGGCCCCGCCCGCGCCGAGGGTGGCGAGCCGCAGCGGGCGGCCCTGCCCGGTGGTGCCGATCTCACGCAGCGACAGCCGGTCGCTCCCCCGGTCGACGGCCGCGAGGAACTCCCCCTCCTGGGCCTCGGTGGTCCACCGGGCGCCCCGGCTCTCCTCGAAGCCGGTACGCGGGAGGGCCCCCGCGGGCGCGCTGTCCGCGGCCTTGGCGGGGACGGTGACGAGCGGCAGGGCGAGGGCGGCGGCGCCCACCGCGAGGGCGAGCGTCCGGCGGGAACTCCGCCGCCCGGTAAGGGGGTTCATCGGGCGGCTCCCTCACGGCCGGGGCCCGGCAGACGCGGTCCGGAGACGGCGGCCGGCGGGACGGGGCCGGTCAGGGAGGGAACGGAGGTCGGCGAGGGCACGGCCGGGGCCGGTCCCGTCGTCGCCCGGTCGAACGCCCCGGCACCGCCGACCAACGGCACCCTCGCCCAGGTGCGGGTGAGGTCGAGGGTGAGGGTCGGGGTGGTCGACGGGGGATCGATGAGGTCCTTGTCGGTGCCGCCGACGATCAGGGCGAGCCGGTGGCCGGCCGGGACGACGTGGTCGGTCGCCGCGAGGTCCACGGTGAGGGTGTACGCCCTGCCGGGGGTCAGCGGGCGCTCCTTGTGCGGGTCGGCCCAGGTCCCGAGGTCGGCCCAGCCCCGGCTGACGACCGTGTACGCGACGTCCGCCGTGCGGGCCGCGGTCTCCTTGAAGCAGGCGCTGTCGCCCGGGGTGCTCGCGCCCCAGCAGGTGCGGTCGGTGAGGGTGGTGATCCCCTCGCCGGCGGCCCCGTAGTCCCGGATCGTGTCCGGGCCGAGGTCGACGAGGACGGCGGAGAGGTGCGCGGTGGCGGTGGTGGGGGTGGCGGTGACCGTCACCTTCGAGGAGCCGGAGATCCGCAGGTCCCGGGAGAGCGGACGGGTGACGAACCCGGCCTTCTCCGGGGTGGGGTCGTCGATCCGGGCGGCCCAGTCCAGCTCGCCCAGGGCCGGGTCGTCGGTGAAGGCCGCCGTCGCGCCGGGGGCGGCGGGCGCGCGGCCGAGGACGCCGGGGCCGGGGACCGCTCCGGGGGCGGGGCGCAGGGTGGTGGTCGCGGTGCCGGCCGCCGGCCACTGCCGGTCGGTGGTCCAGACGTCCGGGGCGCGCTCGATGTCGGCGACGGGCTCGCGGTCGACGCCGTTGTCGTAGCCGAGGAGGTAGTGGTCGAACCAGCGGTGCAGGGTGCGGACCCAGTCGGCGCGCCGGAAGTCGAAGGGGTCGACGTGGCCGGTCTGGGAGAGCCAGATCTTCCGCTCGACGCCCTGGGCGGCGAGCGCGTCCCACCACTGGCCGAACTGCTTGGCGCGGACGTTGAGGTCCTGCTGTCCGTGGACGACGAAGACGCTGGCCCTGACCTTGCCCGCGTCCTTCACGTGGTCGCGCTCGGTCCAGGCCGGGGTCCAGTCGCCGCTGTAGGGGGTGCCGGCGGTGACGCGGTCCTGGACGGCGCCGCAGCGGCCCTGTGCCTCGGGGCTGTTCACGTACTCGGAGAGCCAGCTCGGGTTGGCGTTGTAGAGCGGGGCGCCCTGCGAGTGGAAGTAGTCGTACCAGGAGGAGATGGCACCGATCGGAACGATCGTTTTCAGCCCTTCGACGCCGGTGGCGGCGACGCCGTTGGCGATGGTGCCGTCCCAGCTCTTGCCGATCATGCCGACGTTCCCCGTGCTCCAGGCGGTGGCGCGGGCCGGGGCCCCGCCGGTGCGGGAGGTGTAGCCGCGGGCACGGCCGTTCAGCCAGTCGACGACGGCCTTCGCGGACTGGACGTCGGAGCGGCCGCCGACGTCGTCGCAGCCGTCGGAGCGGTTGGTGCCGGCGAGGTCGACGGCGACGAAGGCGTAGCCGCGGGGGACGAAGAAGTTGTCGTAGAAGAGCGGCAGCTGGACGGGGTTCCCGTCGGCGTCGTAGGTCTTCTTCTGGCCCTCGTTGCCGCGTCCGCAGCAGGCGTAGTACGGGCTGGCGTCCATGATGACCGGGATCTTCCGGCCGGCCGCCGCGGGCTCACGGGGGCGGACGATGTCGACGGCGACCCGGTCGGCGCGCCCGTCGCCGTCGCCGTCGAGGCCGGTGTCCACCCAGACGGACTCGCGGACGGCGTCGGCGTACGAGTGCACCGGGCGGGACTCGCGCACGAAGGGCGAGACCGCTTCCGGACGGGCTCCGGCGGGGGTGACCAGGGTGGCGAACAGGGCGGCCGTGGCCGCGGACACGAGGGTTCCGTACGTCAGTCGGGCTCCGCGGGTTCTCCGCTTTCGCATCGGCATGCGCCGGAACGTACCCCGGTCAACTCCCGGGCAAAAGAGTGCCGGAGGGAATCAGGGGGATTCAGGGCACTCCGGTGACGGACGTGTTCATGTCGGCCGAATGGCGATCGTGTGACAGGGGGTCCTCTGGACGTGACGGTGCGTCGGAGGGCTGAATAGGGTCCGAGCTAAGGACTGACGACCACCCGCGCGTCTTACGTTTCTTATGACTTGGGGAGCACCTGTGCACCGCAGACTCATCGTTCCGAGCGCCCTCGCGGCCTCGCTGCTGCTGGCGATCCCGGCATCGGCCGCCTCGTTCACCCCGGGCGCCCCGGGCATCGGCGACTCCTACTACCCCGCCAGCGGCAACGGCGGCTACGACGTCTCCCATTACGACCTGCGCCTGAAGTACCAGCCGGCCACGGACCTCCTGGAGGGCACGGCGACGATCCTCGCCACCACCCGGCAGGACCTGTCCCGCTTCAACCTGGACCTCGGTCTGAAGGTCAGTGAGATCCGGGTGAACGGCCGCCTGGCGAAGTTCACCGCCTCGGGCGACCACGAGCTGGAGGTCACCCCGGCGTCCCCGCTGGCGAAGGGCACTCCGGTCTCGGTGGTCGTCCGCTACGCGGGCAAGCCCTCCGAGTTCAAGATCGACGGCTGGTCGGCCTGGGCCCGCACCCCGGACGGCGGCGTCGCCGCGCAGGAGCCGGACTCGGCCGTCTGGTGGTTCCCGTCCAACGACCACCCGCTGGACAAGGCCACCTTCGACGTGTCGGTCCTGGTGCCGGACGGTCACCAGGCCATCAGCAACGGTGTGCTGCAGTCGCAGTCCTCGAAGCTCGGCTGGACCCGCTACAACTGGCGCTCCAACAAGCCGCAGGCGACGTATCTGGCGACGCTCGCCGTCGGCAGGTTCGACATCACGACGGACAAGACCGCGAACGGGCTGCCCGTCCTCAACGCCTACAGCAAGGACCTCGGCGACAACGCGGGCGCGGCGCGCGCCTCGATCGAGCGCACGACCGAGGTGGCGGAGTGGCTGGAGTCGGTCTTCGGGCCGTACCCCTTCAACTCCCTCGGCGGCTACGTGCCGAACGTGACCAGCGGTTTCGCCCTGGAGACGCAGACCCGTCCGTTCTACAGCCCGCGGCAGTTCGCCAACGGCGCGAACGTGTCGGTGGTCGTCCACGAGCTGGCGCACCAGTGGTACGGCGACAGCGTGTCCGTCAAGGACTGGAAGGACATCTGGGTCAACGAGGGCTTCGCCCGCTACAGCCAGTGGCTCTGGTCCGAGAAGGAGGGCGAGGGCACGGCCCAGGAGCTGGCGGACTACGTGTACGCCACGCGGGCGGCCGACGACCCGTTCTGGACGGTGAAGCCGGGTGACCCGGGCGCCGACAACCAGTTCCACATCGCCGTGTACGACCGGGGCGCGCTGGCGCTCCAGGCGCTGCGCAACGAGGTCGGCGACGAGACCTTCTTCGCGATCCTGAAGGGCTGGCTGCAGGAGAACGCCTACGGCAACGCGCACGTCTCGGACTTCGTCACGTACGCGGAGCGGGTCTCCGGCAAGCAGCTCGCCGGTCTCTTCGACACCTGGCTGTACCAGCCGTCGAAGCCGGCCGCCCCGTCGGCGACGGCGGCGGGCCTGTCCGCCCCCGCGGCGGCGCCGTCGTCCCGCTCCGCCGCGAAGCCGGCGAAGCCCGCGCAGCCGAAGTCGTGGAAGAAGATCGCGGAGACGAACACGATCCACGAGAACGAGGCCCCCGGGGGCCACGCCGGACACTGATCCCGAGGCCCGGTCCCGCGAGGCCGTTCGTCAGCGCTGTGCGCGGCGGGCGGCCTCGCGGGCCTTTCGGGCCAGCGGGAGATAGCGCAGGCGCTCGGGCAGGACGGGCACCACGGTCCGCACGACCCGGGCGAACCGGCGCAGGGCGCGCTCCTGGGAGTCCGTCCACTCCAGGCCGATGGCCTCGCGGGCGTCCGGTGGCATCAGGCCGACGGTGAGGAAGGCCCGCAGCCGCAGGAAGGGGCGGCGGAGCACGGGCCAGAGGAGGCGGAGGGCGAGCCGGAGCGGCAGCGGGCCGCGGTCCGGGGCGGGCAGCGGCAGATCGGTGTCGAGCAGCTCCCGTACGACGGCGGTGGCCTCGATCTCCTCGGCGAGGACCTTGCGGTAGTACGGCCAGAACGCCTCGATCGTCTGCGGCATGTCCCGGTCGTGGATGCCGAGGATCCGGCCGACCTGGAGCCACTCGGCGTACAGCTGCCGCTCCTGCGCCTCGGTGAGGGGGCGGGCGAGGAGGCGGAGCCCGTGCCGGTAGACGGGGAAGCCGGTCGCGTGCACCCAGGAGTAGTAGGCCGGGGTGAGGGCGTGGTAGCGGCGGCCGTGGGCGTCGGTGCCCTGGATGGTCCGGTGCAGTTCCCGGAGCCGGCGGCCCTCCTTCGCGGCTTCCTCGCCGCCGTAGATCCACAGCTGGAGCGAGCGCAGGGAGCGCTCGCCGCGCCCCCAGGGGTCGGTGCGGAAGACGGAGTGGTCGTCGACGCCGGCGCCGATCGCGGGGTGGGCGACCTGCAGGGTGAGGGCGGCGGGCAGCATCAGGAGCGCCCGGACGTCCCCCGCGACGCTCCACAGCACTCCGCCGACGGGCGGCGGCACGGGCTCGTGACCCGCCGGGGCCCGGTCGAGCGGCTTCACACGGTCCATGGCCATCGCTCTCTCCTCACATGTCCAGGCTGCACCCATGACGAAGGGGCCGTCACCCGGGCGCTGCGGCGCGGGTGACGGCCCCTTCAGGGAAGTACGGGGTCAGGCGCGGTCGGCGCCGACCGGCTCGCCGACGATGCGGGCGGCGAGGGCGTGGGCCCAGGCGTCGACGTCGGCGTTGAGCTCGCGCTCGGCGGCGGCGCGCTCCTCGGCGATCTTGGCGGTACCGGCGGCGAGGATCGCGTCGCGCTCGGCCTGGCCCTCGGCACGGGCGGCGGCGATGGCGGCCGAGCCCTCCTCGGTGGCCTGGGAGCGGATGCGCGCGGCCTCGTGGCGGGCCTCGGCGAGCTCCGCCTCGTACTGCTCGCGGATGGCGGTGGCCTCGGAGCGCAGGTCGTCGGCGCGCCCGGTGCCGCCCTCGATGGCGTCGTCGCGCTCGTCGAGGGTGCGCTTGATCTTCGGGAGGATGCCCTTCGCCAGGATGAGGAAGGTGAGCCCGAACAGCACCAGACCGAGGATGAGCTCGGCCCAGACGGGGTTGAGCGGACCGAGGTCCATCTCGAAGACAGTGGGGTTGGAAGCGAGGGTCATGCGCGCATTCTACCTGCTCCAAAACACCACAATTCAGACACCGGGAGGAGAGTTGGCGTGATCTTGCGGGCTCGGCCAGATTCCCGGCACCCAAAGGCTACCGGAAGGTAACCACGGCTGATTGTATGTGCGGCGCCAGCCCAACCCCCCACGCACTCATGGGAGTTCACGTGTCGTTCGCCGCGCTCCGCCGCACCCCCGGCGCCGCCCTTTCGCTCGCGCTCGCCGCCGCCACCCTGGCGACCGCCGCCCCGGCCGCGTCCGCCGCCTCCACCGAGGCCCCCCGGCTGAAGGTGCTCACGTACAACACGTTCCTGTTCTCCAAGACCCTGTACCCCAACTGGGGCCAGGACCACCGGGCCCGGGCGATCCCCGCCGCCCCCTTCTTCCAGGGACAGGACGTCGTGGTGCTCCAGGAGACCTTCGACAATTCCGCCTCGGACGCCCTCAAGGCGAACGCCGCCGCGCAGTACCCGTACCAGACGCCCGTCGTGGGCCGCAGCAAGACCGGCTGGGACGCCACCGGCGGGGCCTACTCCTCGACCACGCCCGAGGACGGCGGCGTGACGATCCTCAGCAAGTGGCCGATCGTCCGCAAGGAGCAGTACGTCTACAAGGACGCCTGCGGTGCCGACTGGTACTCGAACAAGGGCTTCGCCTACACGGTGCTCGACGTGAACGGCACCCGCGTGCACGTCGTCGGCACGCACGCGCAGTCCACCGACCCGGGCTGCTCGGCGGGCGAGGCGGCGCAGATGCGCAGCCGGCAGTTCAAGACGATCGACGCCTTCCTCGACGCCAAGAACATCCC
The DNA here is from genome assembly GCF_043077765.1 of Streptomyces sp. NPDC015661. NCBI lineage: Bacteria > Bacillati > Actinomycetota > Actinomycetes > Kitasatosporales > Streptomycetaceae > Streptomyces > Streptomyces sp. NPDC015661. Next base: position 342,501 of record NZ_JBIBST010000007.1, read on the forward strand.
GGCGAACGAGCAGGTCATCGTCGCCGGCGACATGAACGTCGACTCGCACACCCCCGAGTACGGCACGATGCTCGCCGACGCGGACCTGGCTCCGGCCGACGCCCGCACCGGCCACCCGTACTCCTTCGACACCCAGCTGAACTCGATCGCGTCCTACCGCTACCCGACCGACCCGCGCGAGGACCTCGACTACGTCCTCTACCGCTCCGGGAACGCCCGCCCCGCCGGCTGGACCAACAACGTGGTCCTGGAGCAGAGCGAGCCGTGGACGGTCTCCAGCTGGGGCAAGCAGTACACCTACACCAACCTCTCCGACCACTACCCCGTGACCGCGTACTGACCCGCGTCAGTACCCGTAGCCGCCGAAGACGCCGTAGAGCCAGACACCGAGCACTCCGGCGACACAGAGCAGGACGAACCAGGAACCCGGGCTGGTGTGCCGCTCCCTGCGGGGCGGCCGGGCGGGGCGGGCGGCGCGAGCCGTCCGCCCCGCCTTCCTGTCCTTCCCCGGCCTTCCGGCCCGGTCCTCCCCCGGCCTTCCGGCGCGGGACGGACCCGCTCCCGGCGCGGGCTCGGCGGCCGCGGCGACATCGGCGAGCAGCCGGCGGCAGACGGCCGCGAGCTCCACCGTCCCGGCCGTCAGGTCGACGACCACCTCCGTACGGGCCGGGGCGGTCGTCCCGCCGTCCAGGATCCGCCCGGCCCGCAGCAGGGCCCGGTCCTTGCCCCCGGTCGGGGCGAGACTGATCCAGCGGCGCACATGCTCGCCCCGGATCACCACACCGCCGCCCCGCTCGCGGTAGACGGTGTGCTCCCGCCACAGGACTCCGGCCAACTCGTCGGCCGTCTCCCTGAGTTGCGCGTACATCTGACTCCCCTGTTTCGCGTTCCCCCGATTCGAACAGCCGCCGACTCTAGCCCGCGCGACCGAACATCCCCACGACGCCCCGCCCCCGCGCCCGTTACCCGCCGAAGTCGTACACGGTGACCGGTATCCCCCGCGCTTCGCGCCCGGGCCCCGTTGTGGGCATACGTTCCGCCGGGGCGGAACGGGTGGGCACAACGGACGGCGCCCCTCGCCGGGCCCAGGCTCCCGCGCCTGAACCCGCTCCGACTCGCGCGCCGGACCAGTGGTGCGGGTGCAGGCGCAGAAGGCGGAGGCGCCCGACAACGGCGCCGTCCCGTGTGCCCACCCGTCCCGCCCCAGCGGGACGATTGCCCACACGGGGGTGGTCGGGGCAAGACGCCCCCAGGTCGTTGCAGACGTGGGCGACGATCCGGACGTCCTTCCCCTGGGCGCCGTGGCGTCCCCGCGTACGTACTCGATCACGGTCATGGGGCCACCGTAGGAGGCGGCACTGACAGTGGGCGGCATCCCGGGCGTCAACCAGGGTTGACGCGCACCTCGTGTCAACCTACATTGACAACATGACCGATGCGACCGATCTCGCCGCACGGGCCGGCGACCGCGACCCCCGGGTCGGGCTGCGGGCCGTCTCCGCCCTGCGGCGGCTGCTGGAACAGCTGGAGGCCGTCCAGGTGCGCAGCGCGCGCAACCAGGGATGGTCATGGCAGGAGATCGCGACCGAGCTGGGTGTCAGCCGGCAGGCCGTCCACAAGAAGTACGGGAGGCAGTGATGTTCGAACGGTTCACGAAAGCGGCGCGCGCCACGGTGAAGGAGGCGAGCGCGTACGCGGAGCGCGGCGGCTCGGCCGTCGTCACGCCGGAGCACCTCCTCCTGGCCCTGCTCGACCGCGAGGACACCCGCGCGGCGGCCGTGCTCGGACGGCTGTGCCCGCCGGAGCGCCGCCCGTCCCTGATCTCCGCGCTCTCCGACGCCCGGCGCCGGGCCGGACTGTCCCGGGCGGACGCGGAGGCCCTGGCCGGCCTCGGCATCGACGTCGGCGCGATCGTGGAGCGCGTCGAGGAGACCCACGGCGCGGGCGCGCTGGCGGGCGACCGCAAGGACTCCGGGTGGCGGTCGGGCCGCCTCGGCTTCTCCCGCGAGGCGAAGACCGTCCTGGAGAAGTCGCTCCGCGTGGCCCTGGCCCGCAAGGACCGCGAGATCGGCGACGAGCACCTCCTCCTGGCCCTCACCGCGCTCGGCGGCGTCGTCGCCGAGGCACTGGCCGACCACGGCGTCACCTTCGCCTCCGTCGACACGGCCCTGTCCTCCCCCGCGCCCCTCTGATCCGGCTGATCCGGTTCCGCCAAGGTCTTTTACAGCGCTGGTGAGACAGCAATACTGTTGGACCATGGAGGACGCGAGCGACGACGGCCTGGTACCCGGCTACACCGTGGACGAGCTGGCCGCGCGGGCCGGGGTCACGGTGCGGACCGTGCGGTTCTACGGGACCCGGGGGCTGCTGCCGCCGCCCGTCATCGGGCCCCGGCGGGTCGGGCGTTACGGGGCCGACCACCTGTCGCGGCTCGCGCTCATCGAGGAGTTGCAGCGGCAGGGGATGACGCTGGCCGCGATCGAGCGGTATCTGGAGCAGCTGCCGGACGACCTCAGCGCGCAGGACCTCGCCATTCACCGGGCCCTGGTGGCCTCGTGGGCGCCCGAGTCCGCCGAGACGATCACCCGGCGCGAGCTGGAGCGGCGGGCCGGGCGGGCGCTGGCCGAGCGGGACGTGGACCGGCTGGCCGCGATGGGGGTGCTCGACCGGACGGACGAGGCCGACACGTACCGGCTCGACGGCGCCCTGCTGCGGCTCGGGGTCGAGCTGCTCGACGTGCCCATCGAGCACGAGACGATCCTCGCCTCCCGGACCGTGCTCCTGGAGCACGCGCGCGCCGCCGCCCAGGAGCTCTCCCGGCTCTTCCGGGACGAGGTGTGGAGCCCGTACCGGGAGAGCGGGGAGGACCCGGACCACCTGAGCGCGATGAAGTCGCTCTCGGCGCACATGCAGCCGATGGTGGTCCAGGCCCTCCTCACCGCCTTTCAGCGCTCGCTGAGCGAGGAGCTGAGGACGGCCTTCAGGAGTCGGTGAAGGTCTCGCCCCGGTCCGCCTTCTCCACCAGGAGGGCCGGCGGGGTGAACCGCTCGCCGTATGTCTCCGCCAGCTCGCGCGCGCGGGCGACGAAGCCGGCCACACCGCCCTCGTAGCCGTTGATGTACTGGAGGATGCCGCCCGTCCAGGCCGGGAAGCCGATGCCCATGATGGAGCCGATGTTGGCGTCGGCGACCGAGGTCAGGACGCCCTCCTCCAGGAGCCGGACGGTGTCCAGGGCCTCGGAGAACAGCATCCGCTCCTGCATGTCGCGGAACGGGATCTCGTACCCGGGCCTGGTGAAGTGCTCGCGCAGGCCCGGCCAGAGCTTGCCGCGCCTGCCGTCCTCGCCGTACTCGTAGAAGCCCGCGCCGCCGCTGCGGCCGGGGCGGCCGAACTCGTCGACCATGCGGTCGATGACGGCCTCGCCCGGGTGGGAGACCCAGGTGCCGCCCTCGTCCTCGATCGCCTTCTTCGTCTCGTTGCGGATCTTGCGCGGGAGGGTGAGGGTCAGCTCGTCCATGAGGGAGAGGACCTTCGCCGGGTAGCCGGCCTGGGCGGCGGCCTGCTCGATCGAGGCGGGCTCGATGCCCTCGCCGACCATCGCGACGCCCTCGTTGATGAAGTGGCCGATGACCCGCGAGGTGAAGAAGCCGCGCGAGTCGTTGACGACGATCGGCGTCTTGTTGATCTGGCGGACCAGGTCGAACGCGCGGGCCAGGGCCTCGTCGCCGGTCCGCTCGCCCTTGATGATCTCGACGAGCGGCATCTTGTCGACGGGCGAGAAGAAGTGCAGACCGATGAAGTCGGCCTGGCGCTCGACACCCTCGGCGAGGACGGAGATGGGGAGGGTGGAGGTGTTGGAGCAGAGCAGGGCGTCGGGGGCGACGACGTTCTCGATCTCCTGGAAGACCTTGTGCTTGAGCGCCGTGTCCTCGAAGACCGCCTCGATGACCGCGTCGCAGCCGGCCAGGTCCGCCGCGTCGGCGGTGGGGGTGATGCGGGCGAGGAGGGCGTCGGCCTTCTCCTGGGTCGTACGGCCCCGGGAGACGGCCTTGGCGCAGAGCTTCTCGGAGTACGCCTTGCCCTTCGCGGCGGACTCGGCGGAGACGTCCTTGAGGACGACCTCGATGCCGGCGCGGGCGCAGGAGTACGCGATGCCGGCGCCCATCATGCCGGCGCCGAGGACGGCGACCTTGCGGACCTGGCGCTTCTCGACGCCCTTCGGGCGGCTCGCGCCCGAGTTCACCGCCTGGAGGTCGAAGAAGAACGCCTGGATCATGTTCTTCGCGGTCTGGCCGATGACCAGCTCGGTGAAGTAGCGGGACTCGATGGTGATCGCGGTCTCGAAGTCGACCTGGGAGCCCTCGACGGCGGCGGCCATGATGGCCTTCGGGGCCGGGTAGGGCGCGCCGTTCAGCTGCTTGCGCAGGTTGGCCGGGAAGGCGGGCAGGTTGGCGGCGAACTTCGGGTTCGACGGGGTGCCGCCGGGGATGCGGTGGCCGGGGACGTCCCAGGGCTGGTGGGACTCGGGGTGCGCGTCGATGAAGGCGATGGCCTTGGCCATCATCTCCTCGGCGGTGGCGGCGACCTCGTGGACGAGGCCGTTGTCCAGGGCGCGCTTCGGGGCGTACTGGGTGCCCTGGAGCAGCACCTTGAGGAGGGCGTCGGTGATGCCCATGAGGCGTACGGTGCGGGCGACGCCGCCACCGCCGGGCAGCAGGCCGAGGGTGACCTCGGGCAGGCCGATCTTGGAGCCGGGGGCGTCGAGGGCGACGCGGTGGTGGGAGGCGAGGGCGATCTCGTAGCCGCCGCCGAGCGCGGCGCCGTTGATGGCGGCGACGACGGGCTTGCCGAGGGTCTCGATCCGGCGCAGCGCATTCTTGATCTCGATGGCGCTGTCGAAGATGTCCTGGGCGTGCTCGGGGCCCGCCTTGATCATGTCCTTGAGGTCGCCGCCGGCGAAGAAGGTCTTCTTCGCGGAGGTGTAGATGATGCCGCGGATGGAGTCCTTCTCGGCCTCCACGCGGTCGGCGATCGCCTTGATCGAGGCCCGGAAGGCCTGGTTCATGGTGTTGGCGGACTGGTTGGGGTCGTCGAGGACGAGGGTGACGATCCCGGTCTCGTCCTGCTCCCAGCGGATGGTGGTGCTCTCGCTCATGACTGCTGCTTCTCCGTAAGAGGGGTGCGGACGGGACGGTCAGACGCGCTCGACGACGGTGGCGATGCCCATGCCGCCGCCCACGCAGAGGGTGGCGAGGCCGTAGCGCTTGTCCTGGCGCTCCAGCTCGTCGACGAGGGTGCCGAGGATCATGCCGCCGGTGGCGCCGAGCGGGTGGCCGAGCGCGATGGCGCCGCCGTTGACGTTGACCTTGTCCAGGGAGAGGCCCATGTCCTTGACGAAGCGCAGGACGACGGCGGCGAAGGCCTCGTTGATCTCGACGAGGTCGATGTCGTCGATGGTGAGGCCGGCCTTGGCGAGCGCCTTGCGGGTGGCCGGGGCGGGGCCGGTGAGCATGATGGTCGGCTCGGAGCCGGAGACGGCCGCCGAGACGATCCGCGCGCGCGGCGTGAGCCCGTACCGCTCGCCGACCTCCTTGGAGCCGACGGCGAGGAGCGAGGCGCCGTCGACGATGCCGGAGGAGTTGCCCGCGTGGTGGACGTGGTTGATCTCCTCGACCCAGTGGTACTTCTGCAGCGCCACCGCGTCGAAGCCGCCGAGCTCGCCGATGTCCGCGAAGGAGGGCTTGAGGCGGGCGAGGGTGTCGGCGGTGGTGCCGGGGCGGATGAACTCGTCGTGGTCGAGGACGGTGAGTCCGGCGCGGTCCTTGACGGGGACGACGGAGCGGGCGAAGCGGCCGTCCTTGACGGCGGCGGCGGCGCGCTCCTGGGAGAGGGCGGCGTACTCGTCGACGTCGCGGCGGCTGAAGCCCTCGAGGGTGGCGATGAGGTCGGCGCCGATGCCCTGGGGGACGAAGTTGGTCTCCATGTTGGTCATCGGGTCGGCGAACCAGGCGCCGCCGTCGGAGGCCATCGGCACCCGGGACATGGACTCGACGCCGCCGGCGAGGACGAGGTCCTCCCAGCCGGAGCGGACCTTCATCGCGGCCATGTTGACCGCTTCGAGGCCGGAGGCGCAGAAGCGGTTCTCCTGGACGCCCGCGACGGTGTCGGGGAGTCCGGCGGCGATGGCGGCGATCCGGGCGATGTCGGAGCCCTGGTCGCCGACCGGGCCTACGACGCCGAGGACGATGTCGTCGATGGCGGCCGGGTCGAGTCCGGGGTTGCGGGCCTGGATCTCCCGGATGAGGCCGACGACCAGGTCGATGGGCTTGGTGCCGTGCAGGGAGCCGTTGGCCTTGCCGCGTCCGCGCGGGGTGCGGATCGCGTCGTACACGTACGCTTCGGTGCTCACGGGAAGCCTTTCGCGATGAGGGTTCTTCGAGGGGTGCGGGACGGGGTCAGCCGAGGAGGGAGCGGCCGATGATCTCCTTCATGATCTCCGTCGTCCCGCCGTAGATGGTCTGGATCCGGCCGTCGGTGAAGGCACGCGCGACCGGGAATTCGCTCATGTAGCCGTACCCGCCGTGCAGTTGCAGGCAGCGGTCGGCGACCCGCTTCTGGAGTTCGGTCGCCCACCACTTGGCCATGGAGGCGTTGACGGGGTCGAGTCCGAGGCCGGTCGGATCGGCGTGCTCGACGATGCAGCGGTCCACGAACGTGCGGGTGACGGCGCACTCGGTGGCCATCTCCGCGATCTCGAAGCGCACGTGCTGGAGCTTGGCGAGCGGCCGGCCGAAGGCCTCGCGCTCCTTGACGTAGCGGGTGGTGAGCTCCAGGAGGTGCTCGGCTCCGGCGATGCCCGCGACGGCGATGGCGAGGCGCTCCTGGGCGAGGTTGGTCATGAGGTGGACGAAGGCGCCGTTGAGCTCGCCGAGCAGGTTCTCCTTGGGGACGCGGACGTCGTTGAAGAAGAGTTCGGCGGTGTCCTGGGACTTCTGGCCGATCTTGTCGAGGTTCCGGCCGCGCTCGAAGCCCTCCATGCCGCGCTCGACGACGAGGAGGGAGAGGCCGTGGGCGCCGCCCTCGGGGGTGGTCTTCGCGACGACGATCACCAGGTCGGCGAGGATGCCGTTGGAGATGAAGGTCTTGGAGCCGTTGAGGATCCAGTGGTCGCCGTGGTCCTCGGCGGTGGTGCGGATGCCCTGGAGGTCGGAGCCGGCGCCGGGCTCGGTCATCGCGATGGCGGTGACGATCTCGCCGGAGCAGAAGCCGGGCAGCCAGCGGCGGCGCTGCTCGTCGGTGGCGAGCTTGGTGAGGTAGGGGCCGATGATGTCGTTGTGCAGGCCGATGGCGAGTCCGGGGGCGGCCGCCTTGGTGAACTCCTCGGCGAGGACGGAGGCGTAGCGGAAGTCGGGGTTGCCGCCGCCGCCGTGCTCCTCCTCGACGGCGAGGCCGAGGAGGCCCTGCCGGCCCGCGGCGAGCCAGGCCTCGCGGGAGACGATGCCGTCCTTCTCCCACTGCTCGTAGTGGGGCAGCACCTCCTTCTCCAGGAAGGTGCGCACCGTCGCGCGGAAGGCCTCGTGGTCCTCGGTGTAGAGCTGACGCTTCATGCTTCGGGCTCCTGAGTTTTCAGGGTGGGTACGGCCCAGTCGCGGGCGACCTCTGCGGTGTCGGCACCGGGCAGGGCGGGGCCCGTGCGGAGGGTGCCGGGAGTGACGGAGAAACGGGGCGCGGGGGCGGGCTGGGCGATCCCGTCCCGCTCGGCGAAGGTGGCGCGGGCGGCCAGGTGCGGGTGGGAAGGGGCCTCACGAAGGGAGAGGACGGGAGCGACACAGGCGTCAGTGCCCTCGAAGACGGACCTCCACTCCTCGCGGGTACGACTCCGGAAGCGGTCGGCGACGGCCTTGCGCAGCTCGGGCCAGCGGGCGAGGTCACGGCGGGCGGGGGCGACGTCCTCGATGCCGAGGAGGCGGACGAATTCCGCGTAGAACTGCTCCTCCAGGGCTCCGACCGCCATGTGGCCGCCGTCGGAGGTCTCGTACACGCCGTAGAAGGGGCAGCCGCCGTCGAGCAGGTTCACGCCCCGGCGGTCCTGCCAGCCGCCGGCCGCGAGCATGCCGTGGATCATGGTGGTCAGGTGTGCGGTGCCGTCGACGATGGCGGCGTCGACGACCTGGCCCTCGCCGTGTGTCCGGGCGTGCTGGAGGGCGGCGAGGACGCCGATGACGAGGTAGAGGGAGCCGCCCGCGTAGTCGCCGACGAGGTTGGCGGGGATCGTCGGCGGGCCGTCCGGGTCGGGGCCGATCATGCCGAGGGCGCCGGTGATCGCGATGTAGCCGATGTCGTGTCCGGCGGTGGGGGCGAGCGGCCCGCCCTGACCCCAGCCGGTCATCCGGCCGTAGACGAGGCGCGGGTTGCGGGCGAGGCAGGCCTCGGGGCCGACGCCGAGGCGTTCGGCGACGCCGGGCCGGTAGCCCTCGACCAGGATGTCGGCCCGCTCGACGAGGTCGAGCACGGTGGCGGGGCCGTCCTCGGCCTTGAGGTCGACGAGGACGGAGCGCTTGTTGCGGTTGGTGAGGTCGCGGGCGGGATCGATGCCGAGGCCGGCGCCGCCGGGCCGGTCGACGCGGACGACGTCGGCGCCGAGGTCGGCGAGGAGCATGGCGGCGAAGGGGCCGGGCCCGATGCCGGCGAGTTCGACCACACGCACCCCGGTGAGCGGGCCGTTGCGGGCGGTGTGCGTCGTGCTCATCGAGCCCCCAGGAGTGTGTGACACCAATGATGTAACACCGGAGATGCTAGGAACGTGTTCCACTCGGCACAAGCCCCCCGGCCGAGCAAGCGCTTGGAAATTCCGGAGGCCGGGGCCCGGGGGGAGCCGTGCCCGGGTTCCGCTATCCTCCGCCGACGACAACCGCGCGCGGCGGCGCGGTACGGCCGAGACGAGGGTCTTGATGGAGACAGGGGCGGGCGTGGGACGCGAGACCGGAGCCAGACCGTACGACGTGGTGCTCTTCGGGGCGACCGGCTTCGTGGGCGAGCTCACCGCGGAGTACCTGGCCGAGCACGCCCCGGCGGAGTGCCGCTGGGCGCTCGCCGGGCGCAGCCTCGGCAAGCTGGAGGCCCTGCGGGAGCGGCTCGCCGCCGGGCGTCCACACCTCACCGGTCTGCCGCTGGTCGTCGCCGACTCGGCCGATCCCGGCTCCCTGCGCGAACTCGCCGAGTCCGCACGGGTGGTGGCGACCACGGTCGGCCCGTACGTCTGGTACGGCGAGGGTCTGGTCGCGGCCTGCGCGGAGGCGGGCACGGACTATCTGGACCTGACGGGCGAGGCCGAGTTCGTGGACCTCATGTTCGTACGGCACGACGCGCGGGCGCGCGAGACCGGTGCCCGGATCGTGCACGCCTGCGGCTTCGACTCCGTCCCGCACGACCTGGGCGTGTACTTCACCGTCCGGCAGCTGCCGGAGGACGTACCGCTGCGCGTCGACGGCTTCGTCCGGGCCGGGGCCGCGTTCTCCGGCGGCACCTTCGCCTCGGCGCTGACCGCCTTCGGCCGGGGCCGGGAGATCCTCCGGGCCGCGCACGAACGGCGGCTGCACGAACCGCGCCTGGTGGGCCGCCGGGCCCGCGCGCCGCTCGGCGGGCCCCGGTTCAGCCGGGAGACCGGCACCTGGGCGCTGCCGCTGCCGACGCTCGACCCGCAGGTCGTGGCCCGCTCGGCCGCCGCCCTCGAACGGTACGGACCGGACTTCCGCTACCGGCACTACGCCTCGGTGAAGACCCTCCCGATGGCCCTCGGAGGCGCCGCCGCCGTCGGCGCGGGCGTCGCGGCGGCCCAAATCCCCCCGGTCCGCTCCTGGCTGATGGGGCGTTACTCCGCGGGCGAGGGCCCCTCGGCCGAGCGGCGGGCCCGCAGCTGGTTCTCGGTCCGGTTCGTCGGCGAGGGCGGCGGACGGCGGGTCTTCACCGAGGTCTCGGGCGGCGACCCGGGCTACGACGAGACGGCGAGGATGCTCGCCGAGTCGGCGCTCTGCCTCGCCTTCGACACCCTGCCGAAGACCGCGGGCCAGGTGACGACGGCGGTGGCGATGGGCGACGCCCTGACGGCCCGCCTGCGGGCGGCGGGCATCCGTTTCCGGGTGGCGCACCGGGGCTAACGCTTCTGCGTGCCGCCGGGACGGATGACGGCGGTGCCCGCCTCCAGGTCGATGCCGGTGCGGGGCGGGGCGCCGTCCTGGACGTCGTGGCGGATCAGCCGCTCCTCCTCGCGCTGCTCGATCTGGACGCGCTTGTTCGCGTTCAGGAAGGCGAGCAGTTCGTCGGTGGCGGTGGCGCCGGCGCCGGTCCGCGTGTCCCTGGCGCGGGCGGCGAGGGCACGGCGCACCCATGCCGGCCGGCCCGTCCGCAGCACCACGTGCCGGGCCGCGCCGAGCAGGAAGGGCACCAGGACGACCACCGCCATGACCATCACGCCGATCATCATCACCATGCCCACCCAACGGGCGGCGGCGCGAGGGCGTTCCCTCCTCGCCGGTCCCGCGGGTCAGGGCCGTACGAGCCGGAAGGGGTGGCCGGCCGGGTCCGCGTAGACACGCCAGAGGGCGTCGCCGGTCTCCCCGTCGAGCGGTACGGCTCCGAGGGCGAGGACGGCCTCGTGCGCGGCGGCCAGGTCGTCGACGCGCACGTCGAGGAGGAACTGCTGCTCGGGCGCGCCCCAGACGGGCGGCAGGTGGTCGGCGACCCCCTGGAAGGCGAGGACCGGTCCTTCCGCGCCGCGCAGGACGGCGGAGCCTTCGCCGACGGCCCAGCGGGGATCGGGTCTCTCGATCTCGCCGCCGATCAACTTCTGGTAGAACGCGGCGAGTTCGAGGGCGTCGGGGCAGTCGACCACGACGCACCGCAGCCGCCCGATCACCCGAGCGTCCAGCTGGTGAGGACGTACAGGATGGCGCAGGTCCAGGCCAGGGCGAGCACGCCGGCGGCGGCGAGGACCAGGGTCAGGCCGCGCCCGGTCGAACGCGGCGGAGCGGAAAGGGGAGTTGTCATGAACCCCACTCTGCCGGGCCGGGCGGCGGACCGGTATCCGTACGCGTACTCAGACGCCCCCGAGTGCTTCCTTGAGGGCCCTGCGACAGAGGGAGTCGGCGTGCCGCGTGGTCTCCGGGATCCGGTAGCGCGGGGCGAGGCGGAGGGTGTGGGCGCAGGCGTTGGCGAGGGAGACGCGGTGGCCGACCGAGACGAACACGGGCTTCACCCCGGCCTGGGTGCGCAGGGCCCGGCCCACCTCCTCGCCCTCGGCCAGGAGCGGGGCGGCGTCCCCGCGCGCCGGGCCGGGCTGGGCGTAGGTGAAGGTGAAGGGGTTCTTGGCGACGCCGATGGACGGCCGTCCGGTGAGCACCCCGAGGTGGCTGGCGAGCCCGAAGCGGCGGGGGTGGGCGAGGCCGTAGCCGTCGCAGACCAGGAGGCCCGGGTCGGCGGTGAGGGCGTCGAGCGCGGCGAGCACGGTCGGGATCTCCCGGAAGGCGAGGAGCCCGGGGACGTACGGGAAGGAGACCCGGCCGACCGCCGTGGCCTCCTCCACCACGTCCAGGGTCCGCGCGTCGAGCACGACGGCCGCGGCGGCCACGAGGTCCCGCTCGTCGTCGTAGGCCACGTCGAGGCCGGTGACGTGGCCCTCGCCGACCGCGGGCCCCTCCTCGTCGCGCACGAGCCGTCCGCGCAGCTCCCGCTGGACGGCCCGGGCGGCGCTCTCGTCGGCGGGCCAGCCCGCCGGAATCTCGATGATCGTCATGATGCGGGCCACCCTACGGCGGGCGGGGCGGCCGTTCCGAGGGCTGGAACGCGCCGTCCCCGCCGGGACGGCCACGGGTAGCCTGGCGATCATGTTCGTACTGGAATTGACCTACACCGCGCCCGTAGAGCGGGTGGACGCGCTGCTCGACGCGCACGTCGAGTGGCTGGACGCGCAGTACGCCGAGGGCGTGTTCCTGGCGTCGGGGCGGAAGAACCCGCGGGACGGCGGGGTGATCCTGGCCGCCGGGGTCGACCGCGCGGAGATCGAGAGGATCGCGGCGGCCGACCCGTTCAGCGTCGAGGGCGTGTGCGAGTACCGGATCACGGAGTTCTACGCGACCAAGACGGCCGACGGGATCGCCGCGTACCGGGAGCAGCTGCCCTCCTAGGGGGGTCTTGCCGATCAGGGCTTCGCGGCCAGGCGGGCGATGCGGCCCTTCTCCCCCGAGGCCCAGCAGGAGCCGTCCGCGGTGCAGTCGACCGTGTCGTACGAGCCGGTGTCGACCGTGCGCCAGGTGCGGCCGCCGTCGGTCGTGAGGTCGGTGCCGGTCGGGCCGACGGCGAGCGCGGCGCCCCTGCTGTGCGGGAGCCAGGCGACGCCCGAGCGGTAGGCGGGCGGCGGCGTGCCGGCCGGGAGCCAGCTCCGGCCGCCGTCGGTGGAGACCGCGCCGGCCTGCGGAGACGGCTGGTCCTTGCGGTAGTCGCCGCCGACGGCGATGCCGTGCGTGCGGTCGCGGAAGGCGAGCCCGAAGACGCCGCGGGCCGGGTCGCCGGCCGGGATCGGCGTCTCCGTGGCGGTCCAGGTCAGTCCGCGGTCCGCGGAGTGGAGCACGCGCGCGGTGGCCCCGCCGCCGGTCGCGAGCCACACGTCGCGGGGGCCGGCCGACACGAGGCACTGGCCGCTCGCGGCGAAGCCGGCCTCGCCGGGGAGCGCGTCGGGCATCCCGGCGCTCGGCAGGACCTGCCAGGAGCGGCCGCCGTCGCCGGTGGAGAGGATGCGGTACTTCCCGTCGACCGGGTCGCTCATGGCGAGCCCGTGCCGGTGGTCGAAGAAGGTCATGCAGTCGTAGAAGGCCCGCGCGTCGGTGTTGCGGAAGGACTCGGTCCAGGTGGCGCCGCCGTCCTCGGTGCGCAGCACCCGGGAGGCCTCGCCCTCCCCGATGGCGAGGACGACGGCCCGGCGGGCGTCGAAGGCCTCGACGTCGCGGAACTCCAGGTCGCCCGCGCCGGCCGGCGACACGTTGCGCCAGCTCCGGCCGCCGTCGGTGGTGCGCAGCACCGTGCCCTTCGAACCGGCGGCCCAGGCGGTCCTGCGGTCGACCGGCGCGAGCCCCCGGAAACGGGCGTCGGTGCCGGTCGGTGTCAGCTGCCAGCCGGCCGCTGCCGTGGGGGTCTCCCCGGCCCGCGCCGGGGCGGCCAGGGTCAGCGCGAGCGCCGCCCCGATCAGCCCCACCGACATCATTCGTCTCGTCTTCCCCATGGACGTCATGGCGCCGGAAGCTAGTGCCCCGGGCCGCTCCCCGTCCAGGGTGCGTCCCGGGCCGGGCGTTCCTAGGCTGGGTCGCATGACGGAAGGTGAAGGTACGACGGAGGAGCGGCCCCGCCTCAAGGAGTACGAGGGCGAGGGGATCACCGTCACGTTCGAGCCGCGCCGCTGTCTGCACGCGGCCGAGTGCGTCCACGGCCTGCCGGAGGTCTTCGACCTGTCCCGGCGCCCGTGGGTGCTGCCCGACGCCGCCGAGGCGGACCGGGTCGCGGAGATCGTCCGGCGCTGCCCCTCCGGGGCGCTCCAGTACCACCACCGCCCCGAGGACGCCGTGCCCGAGCCCCCGGACTCCCCCACCACGGTGCACCGCACCCCCTCCGGGCAGCTGGTGGTCCGCGGCGACCTGGTCGTGACCGGCGCCCACGGGGACCGCCACGAGACCCGGGTGATGCTCTGCGGCTGCGGAGCCTCGGGAAACCAGCCGTACTGCGACCACTCGGGCCCCTGCGCGGAACCGGACGACGACGACGTCCCCGAACAACGCTGACGACCAGCTCCGCCCAAAGGAACGCCGACACCCGGTCCTGCCACGGAGAAGCGCCGACACCCGGCCCAGCCATGAAGCAACGCCGAGAAACGGCCCCACCACGGAGAAGCGCCGACAACCGGCGCCCCACCACGGAGAAGCGCCGACACCTGGCCCAACCACGTGCACGCATCAACCCCACCCCAGCCGCACACGCCCCACCCACCCCAGCCCTACGCGCAAGCACGCCCGACGGCACCAGCCCACCCCGGCCTTCGCGTGGGGCATCCCCAGGACCCCGGTGACACAGGTCACGTGGCACCCCAGTGCACGTTCCGCTCCTCCCGCTCGTCTAGAGGGGTGTCAGGTGCCCTGGTGTCGGGGAGACGCACAGGATCCGAAGCCCGCGTGAGAGGAGCCGGTCTTGTCCGCCGTCATCGAGCAGGCCGTGCAAGCCCGTCTGGTCGCATCCGCTCCCCGGATGGAGACCGTCCCCGCCACCCTCCGGTACGACCGTGAGGATCCGTACGCCGTGAGCATGGCCTTCCCGCCGCCGGCGACCCTGGAGGGCGTCGAGGTCTCCTGGGCCTTCGCGCGCGAGCTCCTCGTCCAGGGGGTCGAGCGCCCGGCCGGCGTCGGGGACGTGCGTCTGCGTCCGTACGGCTACGACCGCACCGTGGTCGAGTTCCACGCCCCGGAGGGGGTGGCGATGGTCCACGTGCGGACCGCCGAGCTGCGCCGCTTCCTGGAGCGCTCGCAGCACCTCGTCCCGGCCGGGCGCGAGCACCAGTACCTGGACTGGGACCAGGACCTGGCGGAGCTGCTCCGCGACCGCCCGTGAGCGGATCCGCGTCAAATCGTTTGCCGCTCCTCCGGTCCCGGGCGTACGGTCGATCCTGACCTTGTCGTCACCCGATCGGAGAAGGACGTTGCTCGTCTGAGGTTGCGAGACACCGAGCCGCGCGTGCCCCCTGTGCCGCGTGTGCCGTTCTCGACCTCGGCGTACGAGCCGTTCTCCACACTGCCCGCGCCCCGGTGTCTCTCGCGTTGCCCCTTTTTCCTGCTTACGCGACCGGGAGGCCTCCATGGCACATCACCCCACCTTCCTCACCTGTTCCTCGCTCTCCTTCTCCTGGCCCGACGGCACGGAGGTCTTCGACGACTTCCGGCTCTCCGTCGGCCCCGGCCGCACCGGCCTCGTCGGGCTGAACGGCTCCGGCAAGTCCACGCTCCTGAAGCTGTTCGCGGGCGAACTGGCCCCGCAGGACGGCAGGGTCCGGGTCACCGGCGAGCTCGGTTACCTCCCGCAGAACCTGGTCCTGGACACCTCCCGGCGGGTGGACGAGATCCTCGGCATCGCCGCCACGCGGGCCGCCCTGCACGCCATCGAGTCGGGCGACCCCGCGGAGGAGCACTTCACCGCGGTCGGCGACGACTGGGACGTGGAGGAGCGGGCCCGGGCCGTCCTCGACCAGCTCGGTCTCGACCACGTCGGTCTCGACCGGACGGTGGGCGAGATCTCGGGCGGCGAGTCCGTGCTGCTGCGCCTCGCCGCGCTGCTGCTCGCCCGACCTGACGTACTCCTGCTCGACGAACCCACCAACAATCTGGATCTGCACGCCCGCGCCCGGCTGTACGAGGCGGTGGAGAAGTGGTCCGGGGTCCTGGTCGTGGTCAGCCACGACCGTGAACTCCTGGAGCGGGTCGACCAGATCGCCGATCTCCGCGACGGCGAGGTCGCCTGGTACGGCGGCAACTGGTCCGCCTACGAGACCGCGCTCGCCGCGGAACAGGAGGCGGCGGAGCGGATGGTGCGGGTCGCCGAGGCCGACGTACAGCGCCAGAAGCGCGAACTGTCCGAGACCCAGGCGAAGTTGGCCCGGCGAAGGCGGTACGGGCAGAAGAGCTTCGAGAACAAGGTCGCGTCGAAGCTCGTGGCCAACAGCAACAAGAGGGAGGCGCAGGTCACGGCCGGCAAGCAGCGCACCCTGCACGCGGAGCGCCTCTCGGAGGCGAAGGAGCGGCTCGACGCGGCCGTGGAGGCGGTACGGGACGACGACGAGATCAGGGTCGAACTGCCCCGCACCTCGGTGCCGCCGGGCCGCGAGGTCCTGCACCTGCGGGACCTGGAGCTGCGGTACGGGGCGAGGGTCGGCGGCGCGTTCGAGCTGCGCGGCCCGGAGCGGATCGCCCTGGTCGGCCGGAACGGCGCCGGGAAGACGACGCTGCTCCGGACGATCGCCGGCGAGCTGGAGCCGCTGTCGGGCGAGACGGACGCGCGGGTGCCGCTGCGCTTCCTGCCGCAGCGGCTCGACGTGCTCGACGACGGGCTGAGCGTGGTGGAGAACGTGGCCCGCTTCGCGCCCGCTGCGACGCCGAACACGATCAGGGCCCGGCTCGCCCGGTTCCTGTTCCGGGGGGCGCGGGCGGATCAGCCCGTCGGCACGCTGTCGGGCGGGGAGCGGTTCCGGGCGACGCTGGCCGCACTGCTCCTCGCGGAGCCGGCTCCGCAGCTGCTGATGCTGGACGAGCCGACGAACAATCTGGACATGGCGTCGGTCCGGAAGCTGACGGCGGCCCTCGACGCCTACGAGGGGGCGCTGATCGTGGCGAGCCACGACGTGGCGTTCCTGGAGTCGCTGGGGATCACCCGCTGGCTGCTGCTCGACGGTGAGCTGCGGCCGACGACCGCGGAGGAGGTCAGGGGGACGGCCCCGAGCCCTCGCCGGAGGCCCGACGCCGGCGGGAACGCCGGGGCAGGGGTGGAGCAGGTGCTAGCGGTGGAGTAAGGCCCAGGACTTGGTGCCTCCGCCGGGCGTGAGGACGGGGGCGAGTCCCCAGTCCCCGCCGTGCGCGTCGACCGCCGCGGCCAGCAGCCACATGCTGCGGCTGCGGCGGTCGCGGCATTCCTCGGCCGCGTGCGGCGTGCCATGGGCCGGGTGCTGGTCGTAGACGACGATCCGAAGGGCCTCGAACTGCCACCGGACGCGCAGGATCATCTCCCGGTCGGGGGTGAACCGGTAGGCGGCGGAGACGAGTTCGGAGGCGGCGAGGGCGGCGGTCTCGCAGAGCTCGGACAGGCCGTGCCGGGTGAGGAGCGTGCGGACCGCCTGCCGCGCGAGTCCCGCGCAGTAGGCGCCGCCGGGGAGCAGCATCGAGTAGCTGAGGTTCTCCGTGGCGGGAGGTATGGGCCCGGCCGTGGCGGCGGCCGGGAGGCAACGCAGGGCGCCCTTCATCGGTTTGCTCACATTTCCTGGTGCATGGGGGGGTACCTGCACACGGAATCCGTAGCCCCGTGTGAGACTTGCGCTACCGACCGTAGCCTACGACCGGAGCACGGTGCTACTACTTGCGGGTACTCGTGGCAATCCGGCCGAAACCGGCGGCTCGCCCGCGCCGCGGCGTCACGGAACGAAAGGGAGTCAGAGCGTGCCACCCAGGAGCAGCCCGACCGCGCGACAGCAGCGCCTCGGGAGCGAACTGCGCAAACTGCGCGAACAGTCGGGGATGTCGGCCCAGCAGGCCGCGGCCCTCCTGGGCGTCGACCGCACCCGAATCCCGAACATCGAGTCGGGCCGCTTCGGGATCAGCGCCGAGCGGGTCCGCACCCTCGCCTTCAACTACGGCTGCCCGGACACCGGACTCGTGGACCTCCTCGCCGGCATGGCCGGCGAGCGGGACCGGGGCTGGTGGGAGGAGCACCGCGGGCTGCTGCCGCCCGCGCTCCTCGACATCGCCGAACTGGAGTTCCACGCCTCGGAGTTGGAGACCTCCGTCACCACCCACATCCCCGGCCTCCTGCAGACCGAGGAGCACGCGCGGGCGGTCTTCGACACCGCCGTCCCCCCACTGCCGGAACCGGACCTGGAAGCCCGGCTCGCCCTGCGGCTGCGCCGCCAGGAGGTCCTGGACCGGGACCGGCCGGTGCGGTACGAGGCCGTGATCCACGAGGCGGCGCTGCGCATGCAGTTCGGCGGACCGAAGGTCGCCCGGACCCAGCTGGAACACATCCTCGACCACACCGAGCGGGACACCGTCTCCGTACGCGTGATCCCCTTCGCCGCGGGGGGTTTCCCGGGGGCGGGCCAGTCGTTCACCTACGTAGGCGCGCCGGTGCCGCAGCTCGACACCGTGCAGCTCGACTCCTCGCACGGCTCGCTCCTGCTGGACACCGACATGCAACTGCGCCGGTACCGCGGCCTGCTGGACCGACTGCGCGGGCTCGCGCTGCCCGCGACCGAATCGCGCGCGTTCGTCCGCGCCATATCCCAGGATCTGTGAAGGACCCCCACACCATGAACGCCACGCACGCCCCCACCACCCCCGCCGCCGCGATCGACTGGAACGAGGCCTTCTGCAGCGAGGGCGCCAACTGCTTCCGCTTCGGTCTCGACGGCTCCGGCCGGGCCTACATCGGCTCGACGCTCTCGCCCGACCAGTACGTCAGCGACTCCGTCGAGGCGCTGCGGGCGCTCATCTCGGCGGTGAAGGCCGGAGCCGCCGACCATCTGCTCTGAGCCGCCGGCCGTCTGCGCTGCGTAGTCGACCGTGCGGTCGGCACCTGCCCGCCGGGACGTGACCTGCGTCTCCGGCACCCCGCCGGAGCAGCACACATAACGGAACGTAACCGGACATCGCCGGGACGGGCTTGGCCGTCGCCTTACGGAGGCTTAACCTACGGTCTCGTAACCTACGAATCCGTAGGTATGCCCGTATGCCCTTCTCCGTCCCCAGGAGTTCCCGTGACGCTCACCTCTCCCCACCTCGGCAGCTCGGCTGAGTGGACCGACGCACGGCTGCTCTACGCACTGGAAGAGGTCGTGGAGAAGGAGCTCAACCGGCACCTCAAGGTCACCAAGGACTGGATGCCGCACGAGTACGTGCCGTGGTCCGACGGCCGCAACTTCCCCGGCTTCTTCGAGGACGGCGAGGCCTGGGAGCCGTCGCAGTCCAAGGTCACCGACATCGGCAAGATCGCCCTCGTCGTCAACCTGCTCACCGAGGACAACCTCCCGAGCTACCACCACGAGATCGCCAGCCTCTTCGGCCGCGACGGCGCCTGGGGCACCTGGGTGCACCGCTGGACCGCCGAGGAGGGCCGCCACGGCATCGTGATGCGCGACTACCTGCTCGCCTCGCGCGCCGTCGACCCGGACAAGCTGGAGCAGTTCCGGATGGCGCACATGAGCGAGGGCTTCGAGTCCGACAACCGGCACTCGATGCTGCACTCCGTCGCGTACGTGGCCTTCCAGGAGCTCGCGACCCGCATCTCGCACCGCAACACCGGCCACCAGTCCGGCGACCCGGTCTGCGACCGCATGCTCGCGCGCATCGCCACCGACGAGAACCTGCACATGGTCTTCTACCGCAACCTGCTCGGCGCGGCCTTCGAGCTCGCCCCCGACCTGACCATGCAGGCCGTGCGGGACGTCGTGGTCAACTTCCGGATGCCCGGACACGGCATGCCGGGCTTCGAGCGGGCCGCCGCGCAGATGGCGATCGGCGAGATCTACAACATGCGCATCCACCACGACGACGTCCTCCAGCCCGTCCTGCGCTTCCTCAAGGTCCTCCAGATCGAGGGCCTCGGCCCGGACGGCCTGCGCGCCCAGGAGGAGCTGGGGCTCTACATGAACGGCCTGGACAGCGAGGCGAGCAAGTTCGACGAGAAGCTCGCGGCCCGCAAGGCCCGGATGGCCGCCCGCGCCGCCGGCTGAGCCACCGACCCCGCGGGGCGGCCCGGCGGCTCAGCGGCCCCGCCGCTTGAGCCGCCCGCGCTCCTTCTCGGAGAGCCCGCCCCACACCCCGAACCGCTCGTCGTGGGTCAGGGCGTACTCCAGGCACGCCAGGCGCCCCTCGCACGCCCCGCACAGCTGCTTCGCCTCGCGCGTCGACGAGCCGGGCGCCGGGAAGAAGAACTCCGGTCCGGCCTGGGCGCACAGGGCGTTCTCGCGCCAGGTCATGTCGGGCTCCGGTGCGGTCAGTACGCTCGTGTAGGTCTGCATGGCGTACAGACTGCCGAGGGGTCGTAAACGGGCCATCAACGTTCGATCAATGCGGCGCGCCGAAAGTGTTTGCGGCGTGGTCCGGCCCTCGACGAGGATCGCCGCCATGCAGAAGACGGCCCTCGCCCCGTACGCCCGCCTGCCCCGCGCCCACCACGGCCGTCACGTGCTGACCAGCACCGTCGACGCCTTCGGCACCGCCCACTGGCTGCTCGCGGACCGGGCTCCGAGGCCCGGCCGTGACCTGCGCCCCTTCGACGCGCTCGTGGTCTCCGTCCACGACGGCGGTGACGCCGAGGTCACCGCGCTGAGCGCCGTACGCACGCGGTGGCCGCATCTGGACCGTCTGCCGGACGGCGGCTTCGTCGTCGCCTCGGCCCGTGCCCGCCGAGCCGACGAACGGCACCAGGTGCAGGTCTTCGACAGGCTCGGCCGCGAGACCCGGTCGTTCACCGTCGGCGACGCCGTCGAGCACCTCCTCGTCGACGCCACCGGCGACCTCTGGGTCGGGCACTTCGACGAGAACCCGGACGGGATCCGCCGCTGGAGCGCCGCGGGAGAGCTCCGCTGGGCGTCCGACGACGCCCCCGGTGCCGGCTGGATCATGGACTGCTACGCCCTCAACGTGTCCGGCTCCACCGCCTGGGCCTGCCCGTACACCGACTTCCCCCTACTGGAGATCGCGCCCGGCCGGCCCATGAAGGTGCGCTCCAACACCGTGCGGGGCGCCAAGGCGGTGGCCGTCCACGAGGGGTGGGTCGCCTTCGTCGGCGGCTACGGCGAGGAGCAGGACCGGATCGTGTACGGGGGGCTCACCGAGACCTCCGTCGAAGTGGGCGGGACCGGTCTGCTCACCG
The DNA here is from genome assembly GCF_043077765.1 of Streptomyces sp. NPDC015661. Taxonomy (NCBI): domain Bacteria; kingdom Bacillati; phylum Actinomycetota; class Actinomycetes; order Kitasatosporales; family Streptomycetaceae; genus Streptomyces; species Streptomyces sp. NPDC015661. The sequence continues at coordinate 363,168 of NZ_JBIBST010000007.1, forward strand.
CGCCGGACGGCGCTCCCCTCGGCCGTCGCCGGGTCGTCGGTCGGGGGAGCAGGGTCTACGTGCAGACGGAGCCGTTCACGGACTGGGGCGTGTTCGACCTCAGCGGGTGACGCCCAGCGCCGGGAGGACCGTTTCGGCCACCCGGTACGCCTCCTCCAGGAGCGGGTTCCCGGACAGGATGAACGTGTCCACTCCCAGCTCCTGGTACTCCTTGAGCCGCGCCACGACCTGGGCCGTGGAGCCCACGACGGCCGTGCCGGGGCCGGGCCGGAACAGGCTCATGCCGGGCCACAGGTTCGGGTGGGTCTCCAGCTCGCGGGCCCGGGCCGGGACCTTGCCGCCGTGCTGGCGGAACTGGCGCTGCCAGCCCACGCCGTCCTCACCGGCGCGGTCCCCGAGCTGCCGGGCGTACGTCGCCTCGCTGGTGACGTCCAGGAGCCGGTCGGCCGCGGCCCAGGCCTCGTCCTCGGTGTCCCGGACGATCAGGTGGAGCCGCAGCCCGATCCGCAGCGTGCGCCCGTGGGCGGCGGCCCTGGCCCGGACGTGGTCGAGCTTCTCCTTGAGCAGGTGCGGGGGTTCGCCCCAGGTGAGGTAGACGTCGACGTGCTCGGCGGCCATCTCGATGCCGGGCGCCGAGGAACCGCCGAACCAGAGCGGGACGTGCGGCGCCTGGACGGGGCACAGGTCGCGGAAGGAGGCCCCGGCGCCCTTGAGGTCGTAGAACCTCCCCTTGTGGTCGAAGACCTCGCCGGCCGTGAGCCGCTTGACGATCGACCAGTACTCGGCGCTCAGTTCGTACCGCTCGTCGTGCTCGACGTGCAGGCCGTACTCCCGCAGGGAGTTCGTCGATCCGTTGACGACGTTGAACCGGAGCCTGCCGCCGAAGAGGTTGTCGAAGCTCAGCGCCATCTTGGCCAGGAGCGTCGGTGAGACGAGGCCCGGGTGGACGGCGAGCAGCGGCTTGAAACGTGTGCTGGTGGAGGCCGCGAGCGCGGAGCCGAGCGGCCACACGTCGTACAGGTCGGTGGCGAGCAGCGCGCCGGTGAAACCGAGGCGTTCGACCGTACCGGCGAGCTGGGTGAGATAGCCGAGGTCGACGGGGCGGCGGCCCTCCGGCTCCCACGGGTAGGCGCCTTCGCGCGGGATGACGTACCAGAGGACTTCGGGTGCCTGCGTGGTCACGGCGATCAGGCCTTCCGGGGCAGCGCGTCGGCGACGGTGACCGCGCGGTCGACGAATCCGGTGCGGTGGAAGATGTCCGCCGCCTGCTGCTGCTCGGCGATGAACTCCTCGCCGACCTCCTCGATGGTCCAGGGCAGGGCACGCAGGGCGGTCTCCCAGTCCTCGACCGTGCCGCCCTGGTCGGCGGCGGCGATCTCGGCGGCCTCGCGCGGGTGCGCCGCGGCCCACGCGTCGGCCCGACGCAGCGCGCGCGTGAGTGCCTCGACGAGCTCGGGCCGCTGCTCGGCCAGGTCGCGGCGGGTGAAGAAGACGGACCGGTCGCTGATGACCTCGCCGGTACGGATCAGGGTGCGCAGGCCGCCGGTGCGGCGGGCGGCGGCGAGTTCGGCTCCCTGCGCGACCCAGGCGGTGATCTCGCCGGTGCGGAGCTTCGCCTCGCTGCCGGCGCCGCCGCGTACGGGGGTGATGTCGGTGGCGTACGAGAGTCCGGCGTCGTCCAGGGCCTTGGCGACGAGGTGCGTCTGCCAGGAGCCGACGGCGAGGTGGACGGTGCCGCCCGCGAGGTCGGCGACGGTGCGGACCGGGCTGTCCTCGGGGACGAGGAGGGCACCGTGGTCGGGCCGGGGCGCGGAGACGGCCGTGTAGACGATGTCGTGGCCCGCGGCCTGCGCGGTGACCGGCGGGGTGGAGCCGGTGCCGCCGAAGTCGATGGTGCCGTCGGCGAGGTGGGCGCCGGTGCGGACGCCGTCGGTGTACGGGTGCCAGGTCACGGTCTCGCCGAGGGCGGCGAGCTCCTCCTCCGCGTAGCCGAGGCGGGAGAGGTGGTAGAGGGAGGGGTTGCTGCGGTGGACACCGATGACGACGGTCATGCGGGGGCTCCTTCGAGAGGGGAGACGTGCGTTTCTTCGATCGCTTCTTCGGGCGTGTGGACGCCGAGCTCGGCGAGGAGGCGGCGGCGCAGGGCCACGAAGGCCGGGTCGCCGGGGTCGCGGGGACGGGCGACGGCGACGGGTTCGTCGGTGACGAGCCGGCCGTCCCGCAGCACGGCGACCCGGTCGGCGAGGCGCACGGCCTCGTCGACGTCGTGGGTGACGAGCAGGACGGCCGGCCGGTGGATCCGGCGCAGTTCGCCGACCAGGTCCTGCATGCGGAGCCGGGTCAGCGCGTCGAGCGCGGCGAACGGCTCGTCGAGCAGCAGGAGTTCGGGTTCGCGGACCAGGGCCCTGGCCAGGGCGACGCGCTGGGCCTCGCCGCCGGAGAGGGTGGCCGGCCAGGCGTCGGCGTGCCGCTCGAGGCCGACCTCGGCGAGCGCCCGCAGGCCGGTCGCCCGGGTCTCCGCGCCGCGCGGCAGTCCGACGGTGACGTTGGCGAGGACCTTCTTCGAGGGGATGAGCCGGGGCTCCTGGAAGACGACGGTGCGGGCGGCGGGGACGAGGGCCTCTCCCCCGTCGGCTCCGTCGAGGGCGCCGAGGATGCGCAGCAGGGTGGTCTTGCCGCTGCCGCTGGCACCGAGCAGGGCGACGAACTCGCCGCGCCCGATGGTGAGGTCGAGGGCGTCGATGACGGCGCGGTCGCCGAAGACCCGGCGCAGCCCCCTGACCCGTACGGCGGTCATGTCGTCCCTCCCGGTCCGGCGGTGCGCCAGGGCATGAGGATCCGCTCCAGGCCGCGGACGAACACGTCGGCGGTGAGGCCGAGGAGTCCGTAGACGAGGATGCAGACGGCGAGGATGTCGGTGCGGGCGTAGCTCTGGGCCTGGGACATCAGATAGCCGATGCCTTCGGTGGCGTTGATCTCCTCGGCGGCGATCAGCGCGATGACGCTGAGCGTCATGGACAGCCGCAGTCCGGCGAGGAGCGAGGGCAGGGCGCCGGGCAGCACGACCTGGCGGACGATCGCGAGCCGGCCGAGACCGAAGCTGCGCATGGCCTCGACGAGTTTGCGGTCGGTGTTGCGGACGCCGCCGGTGGTGGAGACGTACATGGGGAAGGTGGTGGCGACGGCGATGAGCAGGATCTTCGCGGTCTCGTTGATCCCGAACCAGACCATGAAGAGGGGGACGAGGGAGAGGAAGGGGATGGTGCGCAGGGTCTGGAGGGAGGAGTCGAGGAGTTCGTCGCCGAGCCGGGTGAAGCCGGTGGTGATGCCGAGGGTGAGTCCGGCGGCGAGGCCGATGACCAGGCCGAGGCCGGAGCGGGTGAGGGAGGTCGCGAGCGCGTCGGGCAGCTGCCCGTTGCCCCACAACTCCCCTACCGCTTCGACGACTTGCGCGGGCGAGGCGAGGACGTCGGGGGTGAGCAGGCCACTCGCGGAGGAGGCCCACCACAGGGCGAGCAGGGCGAGCGGGCCGAGGGCGCGGACGGTGACGGCGTACGTGCGGGGGCGGGAGCGGCGCACGGGTGGACGCGGCGCGACGAGCCCCTCCGTCCGCTCCCGTTCCTCGGTGGGGGCCGTCATGACAGCTTCTCGACGTCGAGGAGGTGGGCGGCGATGTCGACCTGGTTCGGGGTGACCTTCTGGTCGGCATAGAACCGGGCGACGGTCTTGAAGCGCTCGATGTCCTCCGGGCCGATGGGGTCGACGGTGCCGCCCTTGGCGGTGAAGGCGATCTGGACGTCCTTGGCCTTGCCGTTGACGGCGGTGGGGCCGGCGTCGGTGAAGACGTTGAGGTAGGCGGCGGGGTTCTTCCTCTCCTCGGCGCTGTGCTCGTGGAGGTAGGCGTAGAGCGCCTTGACGATCTCGGGGTGTTCCTCGGCGAAGTCCGAACGGACGGCGTTGAGGCTGTAGTTGTCGGATCCGATGGCGGTCCCGTCGGCGAGGAAGCGGGCCTTGCCGCTGCCGATCTCGGCGACGGCGTAGGTGGACCAGACGGCCCAGGCGTCGACCTGGCCGGCGTTGAAGACGGCGGCGGTCTGGTCGGGGCGCAGATAGACGCGCTCGACCTTGTCGGCGGGGATCCCGGCCTTGGCGAGGGCCTTGAGGAGCAGGTACTCGCCGGTGCCGCCCTTGTTGACGGCGACCTTGCGGCCGACGAGGTCCTGGACGGAGGCGATGTCCGAGCCCTCGCGGACGAGGATGCCCTCGCCGACGGGGTCGGGGTCGGTGGCGGTGAAGAAGGCGAAGCCGGGGTTCTGGGAGAGGGAGGTGATGCCGGAGGTGATGGAGCCGGTCGCGATGTCGAGCCGGTCGGCGTTCAGGGCCTGGGCGGCGGGGGCGAAGGGGCCGGCGCTGCCGGTCCAGGCCACCTCGGCGCCGACGGCGGCGAGGGCCTTGTCGAGGCTGCCGTCCTTCTTGCCGCGGGCGAGGACTCCTGCGTTGCCGGGGTCGGGGATGCGCACGGTGACCGTTCCCTTCCCGCCCCCCTTGCCCTCCGGGGCGCCGTCGTGGTCCGTGCCGCCGCAGGCGGTGACGGTGGAGAGGGCGGCGAGGGCCGCCAGAGCGGCGAGCGGGGTGAGTGGGCGCATGGCGGTCTTCCTCCGGGGATCAGGGGGTGGGGTGGATGTCACGAGACGGACTGCGGGGACCGGTCCGGCGCGGCGCCGGTCACGATGAGACGGGCGCGGCGCAGGGGCTCCGGATCGGCCCAGGCCCGCACGTCGACGGGCTCGGGCAGGAAGCCGTGGGCGCGCAGGGCCTCCTCCTGGCGGGCGAGCAGGTCGAGTCGGGTGCCGGACAGGTCGGGGTGGAGGGTGCGGTGGGTGCCGGGCCGGTAGGCGCCCGCGACGCCCTCGGCGCCCGCCCCGGTCTCGGCGCCCAGGATGCGGGCGACCTCGTCGGGCTCGCCGGCGGCCCAGTCGGCGGCGCGGAGCAGTACGGCGAGGAAGCGCGCGACGAGCTCGGGGTGTTCGTCCAGGAGGTCCTGGTGGACGGTGAGGGGGCGCGGGGTGCCGTTGTTGACGCGGTGCGCGGGGTCGGGCAGTTCATCGAGCTCGACGGCCACCTCCGCGCCGGCGCGGCGGGCCGCCTCGACGGCGAGCGCTCCCTTCACGTAGACGGCGTCGACCTCGCCCCGGCGCAGGGCGTCGAGCTCTGCGGCCCACTGGCCCTGACGGCCGTCGGCCGGTACGTCGACGGGGACGGCGTCGCCGAGTCCGTACCCCGCCGAGGCGAGGACTCCCTCGAAGCCGCGCAGGGCCATCGCCCGCCAGAAGTCGATGGGCACGGAGTGGCGCGGCACGGCGAGCCGCAGTCCCCGCAGGGCGGCGGCCCCGCGGACCGGGGAGCCGGGGGCGACGAGCACCACCTGGCGCTCCTCGATCCAGGTGAGCCCGACGAGCCGGGTGCGTTCGCCGCGCGAACGGGCCCACAGCGCGGGCACGTTGCCGCCCTCGCGGAAGAGTCCGGGCAGGGCGTGGGTGAAGTGGGTGGCGCGGTCGGCGCCGGGTTCGGCGTCCTGGAGCGAGCGGACGGCGATGCCGTCCGGCGCGAACTCCCCCGCCAGCCAGCCGCGGTCGGCGGCGACGCCGGTGGCGGTGGGGACGGGGCAGCGGGTGAACCAGAGCGTGTCGGGCACACGGGCGTACGTCATGGAGGGCATCCCGGGGTGTGAAGGGTCGGGAGAGGGCGGCGGGGCACGGCCGGGCGTGCGGGAAGGGGCTCGCGAGCAGCCGACGGGACCGCCGGAGGAACGGAGGGCGTGGGCGTGCGGGGTGAGCGGCACCCGCGGCGCGACCGTCGGCCGGGGCCTGTCGGACAGGCCGGGGACCGGACGCGTCGGCCGAAGGGCGTGGGCCCGCGACGGGCGCGGGTCGGCGGAGGGGTGGGTCGGCGCGGGGGGTGGGTCGGCGAAGGCCGGGTGTCAGCGACAGCCGGTGCCGGTGACGCGCCCCAGGTCGATGTGGCGGCGCCGGGTGAGGGCGAGCGGTACGTGTCGTGCGTTCATCGCCTGCTCCTTCCGGATCGCCGCCGACGTGGTGTTGGCCGGAACCTTGCCACGGCCGTTCCGCCGCCCACAACTCGGCTCCCACCATGTGGGATTGCTTGTGAACGCAGTGTTTCCGACCTCTCCCGGAGCCCGATTCGGCTCCCGCCATGTGGGAGCGTGGGAGCCCGATCACCCACGGGGAGCGAACCCTATGACGACCGAGGCCGGCATCGTCCGACCCCCGGCGGGCGCCCAGGCGGTCCGCCGCGCACTGGACGTGCTGCACTGTTTCCACGACAACGGGCCCGACCTGAGCGCCTCCGACCTCGCGCGCCGTCTCGGACTCTCCACCTCGACGGCGCACCGCCTGGCCCGCACCCTGCTCGGCGCGGGCTTCCTGGAGCAGGACGCCCGGACCGCGCGCTACCGGCTCGGTCCGGCGATGACCGAGCTGGGCCGCCTCTCGTACCACCAGCGGGGGCTGCACCTGGCCGCGCCCGAGCTGTCCGATCTGGCCGAACGGACCGGCGCGACGGCCGACTTGGCGCTGCGCAGCGGTCCGCACGCGGTGATCGTGGCGGGCGGTTCGGTGACCCCGAAGGTGGGGCTGCGGAGGCCGCTCCACTCGACGGCGCTCGGGAAGGTGCTGCTCGCCTGGCCCCGGGCGGGCGAGGCGGGCCCGCGCTCACTGCCGCCACTGTACGCGTTCACCGAGCGGACGATCGTCGAACCGCCCGCGCTGGCAGCCGAGTTGGCGCGCGTACGGGAGGCTGGGTACGCGCTCAACGACGGCGAGTCGGCCCACGGGGTGCGGACGGTGGCCGTGCCGGTCCTGGAGCGCACGGGACACGCGCGCTTCGCGCTCGCGGTCCGCGCGACCCCCGAGCTGATCACCGACGCGCGGCTCGACTGGTACCTGGCGCAGGCGCGGGCCTGCGCGCGGGCCCTGGAGGTGCTGCTGCTCGCCCCGGCGGAGCGTCGGGACCCGGGAGAGCGGGCCGGATAGCCCCGGGAGCGCCGAGATATCCGCACGGTCGTGCGTTCAGTACGATGGGGTCATGAGCGGCAGCACCGGAAGCGGCACCGGCACCAGGACCGACGGACGCGTCGAGCGGGGCAACCAGACCCGGCGGCTCGTCCTCGGCCGGACGATGGACATCGCCTCGGTCGAGGGCCTCGAAGGCCTGTCCCTGGGGCGCATCGCGACCGAGCTGAAGCTGAGCAAGAGTGGTGTCTTCGCCCTCTTCGGCTCCAAGGAGGAGCTCCAGCTCGCGACCGTCAGGGCCGCCGTCGCCGTCTTCGCCGACCGCGTGGTCACCCCGCTGAAGGACCTGCCGCCGGGCGCGCGGAGGGTCCGCGAGCTGTGCCGGAACTGGCTCGCGTACTCCTCGGAGCGGGTCTTCGCGGGCGGCTGCTTCTTCTACGCCGTCTCGGCCGAGTTCGACGCCCGTACGGGCCCGGTCCACGACGCCGTCGCCAAGACCCGCAGCGACTGGACCGCGTACATGGAGGGGGCCCTGACGGAGGCGCGTGCCGTCGGGGACTTCGCCGAGGACCTGGACGTGGAGCAGCTGGCCTTCGAGGTGATCGCCCTCATGGAGGCGGCCAACGCGCGGTCCGTCCTGTTCGGCGACCCCGGCACGTACGCCCGTGCCGAACGGGGCATCACGGCCCGGCTCCTCGCCGCGGCGACGGACAGGGGCCGGGCGGCGCTCGGCGATCCCGCCTGACGGCGGCCGCCCCAAGGCTCCTTCCTCTCACGTCCCCGCACCCACCGCACCCCGGGCCGCCCGCCCGGCTACGGCGCACTCGCTGATCGAGTGAAGGCCAGGTGTCGCTCGTCCGTGTGCTCCCGGGCCCGCCCGCATGGTGAGCGGGACGGCCGGAACCGTCGGCACTCCCGCCCGCGGTCCGGTCCGCCTGCTGAGAGGAGCGCGTATGTCCGCCCCGGACACCCCGCCCGGCGCCCGCCGCAGACCACTCCTGCGAAGACGACTCGCCGTCGTGGCGGCCCTGGCCACCAGTCTGCTGCTGCCCGGCCCCGGCCTGCCCGCCCCGTCCCCCGCGCACGCCGACAGCGCGGGGGCCCGGGACATCCGTACGGAACCGCCGGGCACCGCGCTCACCTGGGGGTTCAACGATCTGGGCCGACTCGGCGACGGCAACACGACCGAGTCGAGCGCCGCCCCGGGGCGGGTCTGCGGAAACGCGACCTGCACCACACCGCTCGGCAGGATCGTGCAGGTCGCGGCCGGCACCGGCCACAGCATCGCCCTCCTCGAGGACGGTTCCGTCCTCGCCTGGGGCGCCAACTACAGCGGCCAGCTCGGCGACGGCACCGAGACCGACCGCAGCACGCCCGTCCGGGTCTGCGCCGTCGGCGAACCCGCGCCGTGCGCGTCGTTCCTGAAGGGCGTCGTCTCCGTCGCGGCCGGTGCCATCCACAGCCTCGCGGTGCTCACCGACGGGACTGTCGTGTCCTGGGGCAACAACGGCTGGGGTCAGCTCGGCGCGGGCAGCGGCGTCAACCACGTGACGTCGCCGGTCCGGGTCTGCGACGTGGGCACATCCGCACCATGCACCTCGCACCTGACCAACGTCGCCCGTATCGCCGGCGGCTACCAGCACACTCTCGCGGTGCTCACCAACGGATCCATGCGCGCCTGGGGACTCAATGACTTCGGCCAGCTCGGCGACGGCACCACCACGCCCCACTCCTCCCCCGCAGTGGTCAGCGGCATGTCCCGCGTCGTCTCCGTGGCGGGCGGCCTCTTCCACAGCGTCGCGGCCCGGAGCGACGGCTCCGTCTTCACCTGGGGCTCGGGAACGGCCCTCGGCAACGGCACCGGCGCGCAGACCTCGCTCCCCGTACAGGTCTGCGCGACGGGGCAGACCGCACCCTGCGGCTCCTTCCTCTCGGATGTGAGGTCCGTCGGAGCCGGCGCCTACCACAGCCTGGCGGTCCGCACCGACGGCACCGCCGTCTCCTGGGGCGTCAACAGCAGCGGCCAGCTCGGCGACGGGAGCACCGTCAACCGATCCGTCCCGGTCCAGGTGTGCGCGCCGGGCGGCTGCTCGGGCGTCCTGACGGGTGTGACCGCCGTCGCCGGAGGCGCCGGCGGTCTGCACAGCCTCGCCCTGCGCTCCGACGGCTCCGTCCGCGCGTGGGGCTACAACGGGTACGGCCAGCTCGGCGACGGCACCAGGCTCGACCGCAACACGCCCTTCCGGGTCTGCGCCGTCGGCCAGACCTCGCCCTGCCTCCGGTACCTCGAAGGCGTCACCTCGATCGGCGCCGGCGACACGCACAGCATCGCCGTGTACCGGCCGCTCGCGGACCTGGCCACGTCCGTCGCCGCGAGCCCCGAACCGGTGGCGAACGGCGGGACCCTCACCTACACGGTGAGTGTCCGCAACCACGGCCCGACCGCGTCGGAGGACGTGGTCCTCACCGACAACCTCCCCGCCACCGTCCGCTTCGTCTCGGCCACCCCGTCCACCGGCGCCTGCGACACTCCGCCGACCGGCAGTACGGACACCGTGACCTGCCGATTCGGCACCCTGGCCGCGGGCGGAACGGCGACTCTCACGCTCAGGGTGCTGGTGCGCTCGACGGCGGCCGTCACCCACGGGGCCTCGGCGACCGCAACCACCCCCGATCCCCGGTCCGGCAACAACTCGGCCTCGATCACGACGCCGTTGGGCTGACGCCCTCGCGGGACGTGACCGCCGGCTCCGCCGTGAGGCCGGAGCCGGCGGTCGCGAACTCCACCGCCTCGGCCACCACCTCCGGGTCCGTGAGGATGCGCCGGTGGCCGAGGCTGCGGGTGACGACGAGCCGGGCCCGCCCGCCGTGCGCCCGGGCGAGGAACCGCGCCTGGGCCAGCGGCACCATGTCGTCGCCCTCGTCGTGGAACAGCAGGACGGGCGCGCCGAGTTCCTCCGGCGCGTGGTCGGCGCCGAAGCGGTCCCAGACGCCCGGCTCGCCGGGGACGAGGTGGCCCTCGACGTACCGGCGCATGGCCCGCACCACCCGGTCGTCCAGGCCGAGTCCGGCCCGGAAGCCCTCCAGGAGCATGGCGAAGGAGCCGACGCCGCCGAGGCCCACGAAGCGGGCCGTGCGGACGCCGTCGCGGAGGGCGAAGAGCGAGGCGAGGACGCCGAAGGAGTGGGCGACGACGGCCTCGAAGTCGCCGTGCCGGGCGTGCAACTGCCGGATGATCTCCCGGTATTCGACGATGTTGGTGGCCCGGCCCGTGGATTCCCCGTGCCCGGGCCCGTCGAAGGCGACGGGACTGTAGCCGCGCGCGAGCAGCTCCTCGGCGAAGGCGCCGAGCCGCGAGGCGCGGGAGGACCAGCCGTGGACGAGGAGGACGGGCCGCCGGCCGTCGCCCCAGGCGTACGTGACGACCTCCTTGCCCCGGACGCGGAGGGTCCCGGTGCGGGCGGAGGCGAGGAGCGCCTGTTCGTCCGGTCTGGCCTTGGCCCTGCCGAGCGGGCGGACGAAGAGGTGGAAGGCCCAGCGGCCGGCCGGGCCGGGGGCGACGCGGGCGGTGGTGTTCAGGGCGGTGCGGATGAGCGGAGCCATCGGGTACATGCCGGATCTCCTCGGTCGTCCTGGGTACAGAAAAATGCTAGCACGATCGTTCGTGTTGTTTTAGGGTGAACGACGAGGGCCGGGACGCCCACCCGGAGACGTCCCGGCCCTCAGCCGTCAGCCCTCACCCCCAGCGGTCCGCCCACGGCCCTCACCCCTCGGCGGGAGGCTCCTTCTTCGCCCGGCTCGGCTGCACCCGCTTCGGTTCGCCCGGCATCTTCGGGTACTCCGGCGGGTACGGCAGGTCCCCGAGACCGTGCTCCGCCTCGTCCCGCCGGGCCAGCTCCAGCAACGACTCCAGACTGAACCGCTCGTCGTCCATGTCCGCGTGGACGTCACCGAGCTCCGCGTACCGGCCCGGCATCGTCCTGATGTCGAAGTCCCGCGGCACGGCCTCGTCGATCTCCTCCCACCGCAGCGGCGCCGAGACGGGGGCGTGCGGGCGGGGGCGTACGGAGTAGGCGGAGGCGATCGTGCGGTCCCGGGCCGTCTGGTTGTAGTCGACGAAGATCCGCTCGCCGCGCTCCTCCTTCCACCACTTGATCGTGACCCGGTCCGGCATGCGCCGCTCCAGCTCCCGGCCACAGGCGATCGCCGCCCGTCTGACCTGGGTGAACGTCCACTCGGGGAGGATCGGCACGAAGACATGGAGACCCCGGCCGCCCGAGGTCTTCGGCCAGCCGCGCAGTCCGTGCTCGTCGAGGACCGCGCGCAGTTCGTGGGCGGCCCGGACGGCGTCGGCGTAGTCAGTGCCGGGCTGCGGGTCGAGGTCGATGCGCAGCTCGTCGGGGTGGTCGGTGTCGTCGCGGCGTACCGGCCAGGGGTGGAAGGTGACGGCGCCGAGGTTGGCCGCCCAGAGCACGGCCGCGGGTTCGGTGGGGCACATCTCGTCGGCCGAACGGCCGCTGGGGAAGGTGATGTGGGCCGTGGGGATCCAGTCGGGCAGGTACTTCGGGGCGCGCTTCTGGAAGAAGGACTCGCCGGTCACCCCGTCGGGGTAGCGCTCCAGGGTGGTGGGGCGGTTCCGCAGGGCGCGGGTGACGCCGTCGCCGACGGCCAGGTAGTACTGGACGAGGTCGATCTTGGTGTAGCCGGGTTCCGGGAAGTACACCTTGTCGGGGTTGGAGACCCGTACGGTCCGGTCGCCGACTTCCAGTTCCACCGCTGCCGCCTTGCCTGCCATGCCGGTCAGCCTAGAGCTCGCCGACAACTCCCGCATACCGGACAATCGCGGCATGGATCTTCCGGTGATGCCGCCCGTGAAACCGATGCTCGCCAAGGCCGTGAAGCGGATCCCGCCCGGGATGCAGTACGAGGCGAAGTGGGACGGCTTCCGCGCGATCGTGCACCGGGACGGGCCGGAGCTCGTCATCGGCAGCCGTACGGGCAAGCCGCTCACCCGCTACTTCCCCGAGCTGGTCGAGGCCCTCTCCGCCCGGCTGCCGGAGCGCTGCGTCGTCGACGGGGAGATCGTCATCGAGCACGAGGGGCGGCTCGACTTCGACCGGCTCTCCGAGCGGATCCATCCGGCCGACTCCCGGGTCCGGATGCTCGCGGAGACGACCCCGGCCCGGTTCATCGCCTTCGACCTGCTCGCCCTCGGCGACGACGCGCTGCTCGACACCCCGCTGAGCGAGCGCCGGGAGGCCCTGGAGCGGATCCTCGACGGGGTCGACGCGCCGGTTCACCTGGCGCCGGCGACCCGGGACCCCGAGCTCGCCGCGACCTGGTTCGAGCAGTACGAGGGCGCCGGGCTCGACGGGGTGATCGCCAAGCCGCTCGACCTGCCGTACCGGCCGGACGCCCGCCTCATGTACAAGATCAAGCACGAGCGGACCGCCGACGTCGTCGTGGCCGGATACCGCTTCCACAAGAGCGGTCCGGTGGTCGGCTCGCTGCTGCTCGGCCTGTACGACGACCGGGGCGTCCTCCAGCACGTCGGCGTGTGCGCGGCCTTCACCGCCGCCCGCCGTGCCGAGCTCGTCGAGGAGCTGGAACCGCTCCGGATGGACCCCCCGGACGGGCACCCCTGGGCCGCGTGGACGGACGAGGCGGCGCACGAGGGGGCCCGGCTGCCGGGGGCGCCGAGCCGCTGGTCGGGCAAGAAGGACCTGTCGTGGGTGGCGCTGCGGCCGGAGCGGGTCTGCGAGGTCGGCTACGACCACATGGAGGGGGACCGCTTCCGTCACACCGCCCAGTTCAAGCGGTGGCGCCCGGACCGGACGCCGGAGTCCTGCGGCTACGGTCAGCTGGACGAGCCCGTCTCGTACGACCTGGCCGAGATCCTCACGTAGCCCGGCCCCTCCCGTACGACCTGGCCGAGATCCTCACGTAGCCCACCCCCTCCCGTACGACCTGGCCCGCGATCCTCACGTAGCCCTCCCCCCACCCCGACAGCCGACCGGCCGACCGGCAGCCGCCCGAGCGCAACGTGAGATGCCACACATTCGGCATGCCCGAACCGCCCGCGCCCGCCCCGGGCTTCCGGGCGACGCGCGGAGAGGGTGCGCGGTACGGCGGCCGGCCACCCGGCCCCGTACCTGCGGGAACGTCCCGGCCGCCGGTCACGGCGCCGCCCGGTTCGATCTTCCCGCTGCTCCGGCGGCCCGTTCCGCCGTTGCCTGGCCGCGACATCGCCGTACCGGAACCCGTACCGCGATCCGGTACGTATGGAGTGGAGACCCTTCCGTACCCTCCCCGGACCGACTAGGACTGACCCGTGATCACCTCGCCCTCGCGCCTCGTTCCCGTACCGATCCCCGACAGCGTGGCCGCGATGATCGGCGCCTGCCTGCCGCTGCACGTCCTCCAGGCGGAGGTCGACGCGGACTGCGCGGCGCGCGAGGTGTACCGCTTCCGGGGACCCCTCTGCGCGGAGGACCGGGCGGACCGCGAGCACGCCCTCGCCGCCCTCGCACGGGCCAACAAGATCCTCGCCAAGCACCACCCCCGACTGCCCGTCACCCCCTGACCGGTTACACCTCTTCGGCCGTCCCCCGCATGCGTGAGGGCGGTGGCGGTGTGACGCTGCGAGAGTGACCACGACCAGCGACGCAGCGCCCGCGCCCTCGGCCGCCACCGAGCCACCCGTGCTCGACAGCCGCCGCCGCAACATCGTCTTCGGCACGATCATGCTGGGCGTCCTTCTCGCCGCCCTCGACCAGACGATCGTCGGCACCGCCCTGCCCACGATCGTCTCGGACCTGGGCGGCGCCGCCCACATGTCGTGGGTGGTCACCGCGTACCTGCTGGCCGAGACCGTCGCGACCGTCCTCGTCGGCAAGTTCGGCGACCTCTTCGGCCGCAAGGTGATCTTCCAGATCTCCGCGGTCGTCTTCATCACCGGCTCGTTCCTCTGCGGACTCGCCACGAACATGACGCTGCTCATCGTCTGGCGCGGCCTCCAGGGCATCGGCGCCGGCGGTCTCATGGTCACCTCGATGGCGCTGATCGCCGATGTGATCCCGCTGCGCGATCGCGGCAAGTACCAGGGCGCGATCGGGGCGGTGTTCGGCGTCTCGACCGTCATCGGCCCGCTCCTCGGCGGTCTGTTCACCGACCACCTGACCTGGCGCTGGTGCTTCTACGTGAACGTGCCGATCGCGATCCTGGTCGTGATCGCCGCCGCCCGGACGATCCCCTCGGTGCGCTCGGCGAGCCGGCCGGTCATCGACTACCTCGGCATCGCGCTGGTCGCCGTCGGGTCCAGCGCCCTGATCCTGGCGACGAGTTGGGGCGGCAACGAGTACGCCTGGAACTCGGGCGTCATCATCGGGCTCTTCGCCGGCGGCCTCATCGCCCTGGCGCTGTTCTGCTGGGTGGAGACCCGGGCCGCCGAACCCATGCTGCCCATGCGGCTCTTCCGCAACCCCGTCTTCACGGTCTGCTCCGTGCTCAGCTTCGTCGTCGGCTTCGCCATGCTCGGCGCCATGACCTTCCTGCCGACCTATCTGCAGTACGTCGACGGGGAATCGGCCACGATGTCCGGCATCCGCACCCTCCCCATGGTCGTCGGCCTGCTCATCGCCTCGATCTTCAGCGGCAACTACGTCAGCAAGACCGGCCACTACCGGACCTTCCCGATCGTCGGGTGCCTGGTGATGGGCATCGGCCTCTACCTCCTCTCCCTCATGGGACCGGACACCGGCACGTGGCTGGAGTCCCTGTACATGTTCGTCCTCGGCGTCGGCATCGGCCTCTGCATGCAGGTCCTGACCATCGCCGTGCAGAACACCGTCGACTACGCCGACCTGGGCACCGCCACCTCCGGAGTCACCTTCTTCCGGACCCTCGGCAGCTCCTTCGGCACCGCCGTCTTCGGCACGATCTACGCCAACTCCCTCAAGCCCAACCTCACGGCGGGCGTCGTCGAGGCCGGCACCATCGCGAGCAGCCTCGGTGTGAACCCGGCCGGAATCCCGCAGGCCGCCCAGAACCCCGCCGGCCTGCACGGGCTCCCGTCCCGGATCGCGGAGCCGATCGTCCAGGCCTACGCCGACACCCTGCAGACCGTGTTCCTCTGGACGGTTCCGGTCGCGGCCGTCGGCTTCGTCGTCGCCCTCTTCCTCAAGCAGGTGGAGCTGCGCGACTCGGCCCGCTCCGCCGCCCCCGACATGGGCGAGGGCTTCGGCTCCCCCACCATGTCCGGCGACTCGGAGAAGCTCCTCGAACTCTCCGTCGGCCGCATCCTGCGGCGCCAGGACCTGGACACGGCCCGCCGGATCGTCAGCGGCTCCGACACCCGGCTCGACTTCGCCGGGGCCTGGGCGGTCATGCAGGTCGAACTGTTCACCCGGACCGTCGGGCACGCCAGCCTGGGCCTGATCTCGGCCGGCCGCCGGGTGCCGCCGGAGGTGCTGCTGCCGGTCTTCGACCGGATGGTCGACGAGGGCTTCCTGACGCGCGACGGCAATCTGCTCTCCCACACCACGGCGGGCAAGCGCGAGGCGGACGTCATCACCCACGCCTGGGGCGACTGGCTGTCCGACCAGGTGGAGCAGGAGCGCGGCCGGCCCAGCGGTCCCGAACTGCGGGTGGCGACGGACGCCATCGCCAAGAAGATCGTGGCCGAGGACCTCGCGCACGGACTCCCGAGGGAGCGGGTGACGGCGGGCGTGGGCGCGCGCTGAGCGTCCGCGCCAGTCGACGAAGTCGCCGTCCACGCGCCGAGCGTCCGCGCCAGTCGACGGCTTCGCCGTCCACGCGCTGAACGTTCCCGCTAGTCGACGAAGTCGCCGTCCACGTACACCCACGCGCCCTCGTGGCGGGCGAAGCGGCTCCGCTCGTGCAGGGCGCCGGCCTCACCGCCGTGGACGTACCGGGCCGTGAAGGTGACGGTGCCGTGCTGGTGGAAGGCGGTGCCCTCGCCGGTCTCCTCGATCTCCAGGCCCGTCCAGCGCATCCCCGGGTCGAAGTCGACCTCGCCCGGCCTGGTCTCCGGCGCCCAGGTGCGCAGCAGGTACGCCTCGTCGCGGACGACGAAGGCGCTGTAGCGGGAGCGCATGAGGAGCTCGGCGGTGGGCGCCGTACCACCGGTGCCCGCGTGGAAGCGGCCGCAGCACGCGCCGTACGTGGCGTCGAGTCCGCAGGGGCAGGGCGAGGTCGCGGTCACGGCGGGCGCGGCGGCCGGGGAGGTGCGGGGGCGGGTCTTGCGTCGGGACATGGCGTCATTGTCCCCCACCCTCCGCGAGCGGCGGACGCCCGGCATGCGGACGCCGCCGTGGACGGCGGTCCGGAATCCCCCTGCTCAGCGGGCCCGTCCGAGTAGCGTACGAGCATGAAACTGACGATTCTCGGAGGCGGCGGATTCCGGGTGCCGCTGGTGTACGGCGCCCTCCTCGGCGACCACGCCGAGGGGCGGGTCACCCACGTCACCCTGTACGACCTCGACGGCGGCCGGCTCTCGGCCATCGCCCGGGTCCTCGCCGATCAGGCCGAGGGCGTGCCGGACGCGCCGGCCGTGACGGCGACGACGGACCTGGACGAGGCGCTGCGCGGAGCGGACTTCGTGTTCTCCGCGATCCGGGTCGGCGGTCTGGAGGGCCGCGCGGCCGACGAGCGGATCGCGCTCGCCGAGGGCGTGCTCGGCCAGGAGACGGTGGGCGCGGGCGGCATCGCGTACGGGCTGCGGACCGTGCCCGTGGCCGTACGCATCGCCCGGAGGATCGCCGAACTCGCCCCCGACGCCTGGGTCATCAACTTCACCAACCCGGCGGGGCTGGTCACGGAGGCGATGTCCCGGGTGCTCGGCGACCGGGTCGTCGGCATCTGCGACTCCCCCGTGGGCCTCGGCCGCCGGGTCGCCCGCATCCTGGGCGCGAACCCGGACGAGGCCTGGATCGACTACGTGGGCCTCAACCACCTGGGCTGGCTGCGGGGACTCCGGGTCGGCGGGCAGGACGTGCTGCCGCGGCTGCTCGCCGACGAGGAGGCGCTCGGCTCCTTCGAGGAGGGCCGGCTCTTCGGCCCGGAGTGGCTGCGCTCGCTCGGCGCGATCCCCAACGAGTACCTGCACTACTACTACTTCAACCGGGAGGCGGTCCACGCCTACCGGACGGCCGAGCGGACGCGCGGGGCGTATCTGCGCGACCAGCAGGGCTCCTTCTACGAGGAGATGGGCAAGCCCGACACCCCCGCCCTGGCCACCTGGCACCGTACGCTCGCGGACCGCGAGGCCACGTACATGGCCGCCAACCGGGAGGCCGCCGGGATCGGGGAGCGCGACGAGGAGGACCTGGAGTCGGGCGGCTACGAGAAGGTGGCGCTCGCGCTCATGCGGGCGATCGCCCGGGACGAGCGCACGACCCTGATCCTCAACGTCCGCAACGGTTCGACGCTCTCCGTCCTCGACGCGGACGCGGTGATCGAGGTGCCGTGCTTCGTGGACGCGAACGGCGCCCATCCGGTGTCGGTGGCCCCGCTGCCGTACCACGCCGTCGGTCTGGTGACCGCCGTGAAGGCGGTGGAGCGCGAGGTCCTCGCCGCGGTGGAGAGCGGCTCGCGGGCGACGGCCGTCAAGGCCTTCGCGCTGCATCCGCTGGTGGACTCGGTGGCGGTGGCCCGACGTCTCGTGGAGGGGTACACGGCGGAGCACCCGGGACTTGCCTGGCTTCGAAGCTGAGATGGCCGGGCGACGAACGGACGGCTGACGAACATCTTTACGAGGCCGGGGGCGCGGCCTAGGCTCGCGCCCCATGACCTCACAGCGCAAGGGAGTTCGCGGTGCGGCGGCGCGCCTCGCCGCGGTCTGTCTGTTGGCCGCCGGCCTGCTGGGAACAGCACCGGCGGCCGCCGGGACACCCACGTCCGGTGAGGGGCCGGCCGTCGTCCCCGTACAGACCACCGGGCCCGCCGACCGCAGGTTCAACCTGGTGTTCATGGGCGACGGCTACACCGCGGCGGAGATGCCGGCCTTCCGCGCGGACCTGGAACGGCACCTGAACACCCTGTGGAGCATCGAGCCCTTCGCCTCCTACCGCTCGTACATCAACGTGTGGGCGGTGGAGGCCCCCTCGGCGGAGTCCGGCGTGGACTGCGACCCGGGCCTCACCGCCCCCGCCCGCGACACGGCGCTCGACATGGGCTTCTGGGGCGGCTGCGATCCGGACAGCGTGCAGCGGCTGCTCACCGTCGACGGCCGGAAGGCCGCCGCGCTCGCCGACCTCGTCCCCGGCACGAGCCGCGCCAACCGCCAGATCGTCGCCCTCGCCCACAGCTCCACCTACGGCGGCGCGGGCGGGAGTTACGCCACGGCCTCCGGCGGCAACGCGCTCTCCTCGCTCATCACCCCGCACGAGATAGGGCATTCGCTCGGCGGCCTCCAGGACGAGTACGACTACTACGCGCGCGGCGTACCGGGCGGGGCCTACGAAGGCCCCGAGCCGTCCTCCGCCCATCACACGCTCCTGACGGAGCGCCAGATGCGGGAGCAGCAGGCCAAGTGGTGGCGCTGGCTGGGCGAGGAGAGCGAGTCCGGCGGGGTCATCGGCCGCCACCAGGGCGGCATGTACAGCACGAAGGGCGTCTGGCGCCCGAGCAGGCACTCCCTCATGAAGACCCTCGGCT
This sequence comes from Streptomyces sp. NPDC015661, assembly GCF_043077765.1. Classification (NCBI taxonomy): domain Bacteria; kingdom Bacillati; phylum Actinomycetota; class Actinomycetes; order Kitasatosporales; family Streptomycetaceae; genus Streptomyces; species Streptomyces sp. NPDC015661. Next base: position 381,875 of record NZ_JBIBST010000007.1, read on the forward strand.
ACGCCTTCGACCAGGTGGAGCGCGAGGTGATGGTCCGGGCGATCTCGGCGAAGGTGAACCTGGTCCAGGACCACACCCCGAACACGGCTCCGATCGGGGCGGACCGCACGGTGTGGGTGGACACCCTGCACCCGGTGGGCGGCGCGCTCTCCGTCACCTGGAAGCTGGACGGGCGGGGCCTCGACACCGACGGCGCCCGCACGGTCGATCTGCGGAGGCTGACGGTCTCCCCCGGCACGCACACCCTGACGGCGACGGTCACCGATCCGACGCCCTTCGTCCGCGACCCGGCGGTCCGCGCCTCGACGGCGCTCACCCGGACCGTCGACTGGACGGTGGACGCCTCGCTGACCACCGTACGGAGTCCGGAGGAGCCCGGCTTCACCGGGCACACCCCGACCGGGTCCCCCGTCGGCGCCCGGAGCGTCGTCCACGCGGACACCACCCACACGGTGGACGGGACCCCGGCCGTGCGCTGGCTCCTGGACGGGCGCCCAGTCGCGACGGCCGGAAGCAACGACCGTGACCTGGAGCTGCGTTCGCTGCGGATCACGCCGGGAACGCACACCCTCACGGCCCGTCTCGCGGGCACGGAAAAGGAGTTGAGCTGGACGGTGGACGCCCGCCCGGCCACGGCGGCGTACGAACTGTCCGAACCGCTGCGGACGGTACGGCGTCCCGGGCGCCCCGTGGAGTACGTCTACGACGGCGCGTTCACGATGCGGCTGACCACGCGGGACGACCAGGAGGGCGCCGTGGTCAGCCAGTTCCGAGTCGACGGCGACGGCTGGTACACGTACTACGGCTGGCCGACGGACGCCTCCGCGCCCTTCCTCTTCTCGCCGGGCGGCACGGTCGTCGACGACCTGGTGTACGGGAAGCTGGGCCGGAGCCGGGCGGTGCCGTGGGACGACGCGACCCCGGACTACGGCACGCACACCGTCGAGTACCGGACGGTCGACGCGGCCGGCAACATCGGCCGGGCGCAGAGCTTCCTGGTGACGCTGGTGGAGCCGGAGCGGTAGACGAGGAAGACGAGGAGGCCCGCCCGGAACTTCCGGGCGGGCCTCCTCGTCCGCGGTCGGTACGGGTCAGGGCTTGCGGGCCACCGCGGCCCACCCCGGGATGGGGTCGTCGCCCTGGACCGGCACGGGCTCGCCCAGCTCCGGGTGCCACTCGGCGGTGAGCGAGACCCCGGGCTCGACGAACTCGAGGCCGTCGAAGAACGCGGCCAGCTCGTCGCGCGAGCGGGGCCGCAGGGTCAGCCCGCGCGCCTTGTACATGGCGCTCGCCTTCGCCGCGCCCTCGGGGTCGAAGTCCCCGGTGACGTGGGAGAGGACGAGATAGCTGCCCGGCGCGAGCTTGTCGACGATCTTGGAGACCAGTTCGTACGCGCCGTCCTCGTCCCCCACGAAGTGCAGGAGGGCGAGCATCGACAGTGCGATGGGCTGGTCGAAATCAAGGACCTTTCCGGCCCTTTCGAGGATGACCTCGGGCTCGCGGGCGTCCGCCTGGATGTACTCGGTGGCCCCCTCCGGGGTCGAGCGCAGCAGGGCGGCCGCGTGCGCGAGCACGATCGGGTCGTTGTCGCAGTAGACGATGCGGGACTCCGGCGCGGCCTGCTGCGCGATCTGGTGCAGGTTGGGCTCGGTCGGGATGCCCGTGCCGACGTCCAGGTACTGGCGGACGCCGTTGGCGCTGAGCCAGCGGATGGCGCGGTGCATGAACGCCCGGTTGACGCGGGCCATGTCCCGTCCCCGGGCGTCCACGGTGAGCAGCTGGCGTGCCATCGCCTCGTCGACCGGGTAGTTGTCCTTGCCGCCCAGGAACCAGTCGTACATGCGCGCCGGATGCGGCTTGCTGGTGTCGATGGTCTGTCCGCCCTGTGGGGCTGCGGGTTCCTGGGTCATCGGCTCTCCTGGTCGGGTCGAACGGGTGGCACTGCAACAAGAGTTACGCGATGGTAGGGGTGGGACGGAAGAGGTCAGGTGAGCAGAAAGTCAGCCTGGCCTGATTTGGCGCCCTGGATGAAAGCGGCGATCTCCCCGTGGGTGTAGATGAGCGCTGGTCCTTCAGGGTCTGCGGACTGTCGCACGGCGACTCTGCCGTCGGCCAGCTTCATGGCCTCCACGCAGTTGCCCCCGTTCCCGCCGCTCCAGGGCTTGTGCCAACCCTCGGCACCGAGCTCAGCGGCGGGCATGCCGTTGTATATGCGATCCATTCACAGCTCCTTGCGGAGATTGCGGAGAATCTCCTTCGTGCGTTGTGCAGTCGCGGCCTGCGCCGCCATGCGGTCCATGACCTCCAGGTGGGACGCCACCTCGGGACGCGCGTCGAGGTAGACGGCGCCGGTCAGGTACTCGCTGTAGACCATGTCCGGGAGTTCGGGCATGGCGAAGCGGAAGAGGACGAACGGACCGTAGGTGCCGGGATGGTGGCCGGACGCGAACTCCGCGATCTGCAGGGTGACGTTCGGCAGCTCTGACGCCTCGAGCAGCCGGTCGAGCTGGTCGCGCATCACCTCGGGCCCGTCGCCGACCGGTCGGCGGAACACCGTCTCGTCCATGATCACCCAGAGCTTCGGAGCGTCGTCCCTGGTCAGCAGGGACTGGCGCTCCATCCGCAGGGCTACATGGCGCTCGGCGTCCTCGTCCTTGCCGGCATCGCTGCCGCCACCGACCGCCCCGCTGCGCAGAATGGCGCGGGCGTACTCCTCGGTCTGGAGCAGACCGGGGACGAACTGGGGTTCATAGGCCCGGATGAGGCTCGCGGCCCCCTCCAGGCTGACGTACATGGAGAACCAGCCGGGCAGCACGTCGTGGAACCGCTGCCACCAGCCGGGGAGGTTGGCCTCCTCCGCGAGGGCGACGAAGCCCTCGGCCTCGGAGTCCGTGATCCCGTACTCCTTCAACAGGAGCTGCACGTACGGAATCTTCAGCGCGACCTCGGCGGTCTCCATCCGCCGGACGGTGGCCGGGGCCACCCGCAGGATCTTCGCCGCCTCTTCCCGCTTCATACCGGCCCGCTCGCGCAGGTCCTGCAGACGCTTTCCGAGGACGACCTGTCCCACCGTCGGGGCGGACCGCGGCTCGCTCACTCTCAGACCTCCCCGACGCACTGTTTCGACGAGTGTGCCACGAAGCCGGGCCAGAGAGAACACAGCACTCTGCAATTTCCAGAGTGCCACTTGCCAAGTGTCCGACTCAGGAGGACAGTGTTCCGGTGAACCAGTACACGCTGCCGCCGTGCGCCACCGCGCCACGGCGACAGCGCCGTACGGCAGTCCTGCCCACTGTTGTGAGGAACCGGTCGTGGCTTCTGGTAACGCGCAGCCCTCAGGTCTCATGAGCCCTCGAGCCCCTCGGGTCATGGCCCAGCGCCCACAGCAGCACACCGACCCCGTCCGCCGCTTCGCCTTCGAGCTCCCGGCCCTCACCTCCTCCGTGGCCCGCGCCCGCAGGCTCGCCGAAGAACGGCTCATCCTCTGGGGCTGCGACCCCGAGATACGCGACACCGTCGCACTCGTCGTCTCCGAACTCGTCACCAACGCCGTCGTACACACCGCGAGCGACCGCATCGTCTGCGAACTCCGCGAAGGCGAGGAGACCCTGCGAATATCCGTACGGGACGAGGGCGGCCCCGCCGGACCGCGGATACGCGACTGCGGCGAGGAGGAACGTGGCCGCGGCCTCCTCATCGTCGACGCGCTCTGCTCCGCCTGGGGCGCCGACCGCACCGGCCACGGCACCGCACAGATCGTCTGGGCGGAACTCGCCCACGGCATGGGGGAACCGTGCTGAGGTCCCTCCGCATCATCCCGCGCAGCCTCAAGGGCCCCGACACCACCGTCGTACCGACCCAGCGCCGCTCACCGGAGTCCCTCCGCACCCGGACACGGGCAGGAGAACTCGACGCCACCCGCCTCACCGTCCCCGTCGGGCTCCACACCGGCCTCGGCTGCGACGCCGTCGGCGTCCCCGCCCGCTTCGGCTTCAAGATCCTCTCCCGGCTCCCCGCCAAGGGCTGCGTCTACGCCGACTCCGACTGGTGGTGGTGGCTCGTCCCCGCCGGCTCCGACCACGACCTCACCTGGCCCCTCCCCGCCTGCTACGCCCCCGGCGCCGAGATCCCGGACCGCGGCCCCCGCCTCATCCACCACCCCGACGGCACCTCCCCCTACACCCCGCCGATCCCCCTCTACCTCCTCGTCTGCCAACTGACGGGCATCGCCCCGTCCTGGCCGGCACCGCCGGTACGCAGCGCGCTCTGACACGTACGGTGCGTGGCGAAAACGGTCACCGCGATCCGGCTAGGCTCGATGCCATGTTCACCCCGCAGGGTCCCAGCCTCCGCGAGCTGACCGTCCAGGCCCTCTCCTCGGTCGAGCACGGCTACGACCTGCTCGCGAACAAGTTCGACGCGACCCCCTTCCGCACCTCCGACCGGCTCCTGACCGCGGTCGCCCACACCCTGGAGACCCTCGGCCCCTTCGACTCCGGCCTCGACGTCTGCTGCGGGACCGGCGCCGGGCTCGGCGTCCTCCGCTCCGTCTGCGCGGGCCGCGTCATGGGCGTCGACTTCAGTACGGGCATGCTGACCCGGGCCCGGAACGCCCACCCGACCGCCGACCTGGTCCGCGCCGACGCCCTGGCGCTCCCGTTCGCCCCCGTCTTCGACCTGGCCGTCAGCTTCGGCGCCTTCGGGCACTTCCTCCCGGCCGCCCAGCGCACCCTCTTCACGCAGGTCCACGCCGCGCTGCGCCCCGGCGGCACCTTCGCGTTCCCCCTCCCGGCCCCGCCCCCGGTCGGCTCCCGCGTCTACTGGACCCTGTGGGGCTTCGACGCGGCGATGCGCGTGCGGAACGCCGTCTGGCGCCCGCCGTTCGTCATGTACTACCGCACCTTCCGCCTGGCGGACGTCCTCACGCGCCTGCGGGAATCGGGCTTCGATGTCAGCCTCACCCCGCTCGAACCCCTGGGCCGCCGAGAGGACGGCAGCCCGCGCTGCCGGCTGGTGGTGGCGCGGAAGGCGTAGGGGGGCCCGTCACGGGATCCGGCCGCCCCAGAAGGCGGAGGGCCTGCCGTCGAAGCCGAGGGCGACCTCTATGTCGACCGCCATCGCCGAACCCGGCGGCAGGTCGAAGCCGTACACGCCGACGGCCTTCCGGCCCGGGAGCAGTGTGCCGTGCAGCCCGAGCACGGGCGGCGGCTCCGCGTCGAAGACGCGCGCGAGCTCCCTGCCCTCCGCGTCCCGCCCCGTCACCACGACACCCCCGAGGTCGAGCCGCCCGCCGCTGCCGTTCCGCACGGCCACGTCCACCGCCACGGCCTGGTTCCCGGCCTTGTGCCCCGAAGCACCCTGCGACGGCGAGAACGTCCTCGGCGCCGACACCGTCACCTCGACCCCGTCCCCGTACTTCTGCGTCCCACCGAAGGCGTGCACACCGTCGTCGGAGAGCCGGGCCGTCGGTGCGGGGGGCGCGGTGCTCTCGGCACTCCGGGACGGGGGCGTGGTCGGTGATGACGGTCCCGGGGTCTCCCCCGTGGCCCGCCCACCGCCGTCGAAGGCCCCCGCGCCCATGAGGATGCCGAAGACGCCCACGACGAGCCCGATCCCGCCGATCAGCAGGGCCAGGACGGTCCACCTCCCTGCGGGTCTCCGCGGGGGCGGGCCGCTCAGGGGGCCGGAGGGCGGACCGGAAGGAGGTGGCCCTGAGGGGGTGCTGCCGTCGGTGCCGTCGGCCATGGGATGCCTCCGCCGCTCGGTGGGCGACGTGCGATCACCTCAGCGTAGGACGGAGGCGGGCGCCCCGCGCGGTGGGTGTCACCGCGGGGGACGGGGTCGCGTCAGGCCTTCTTCACCACGCTCGACTTGAGCTGCATCGCGCCGAAGCCGTCGATGCGGCAGTCGATGTCGTGACCGTCGACGCCGTCGACGAGGCGGATGTTGCGGACCTTGGTGCCGGCCTTGATGCCGGACGGGTTGCCCTTGACCTTGAGCGCCTTGACGACGGTCACGGTGTCGCCGTCGCTGAGCACGTTGCCGACGGCGTCCTTGATCACACGCTCCCCGGTGGCCTCGGCGGAGCCGGTGGCGCCCTCGGCGGCGGGAACCCACTCGTGGCCGCACTCCGGGCACACCACCAGATTGTTCATCTCGTAGGTGTACTCGCTGGAGCACTGGGGGCAGGGGGGAATGTTCTCGTTCACTCCCCCAGGATAGGCGCCGTCCACCCCCGCCGACCTCGGGCGATGCCCCTCTGTGGACAACGCGAAATGCCGGTCGATACGAGATCGACCGGCACTTTCGCGTGGTGTCCGAGGGGGGACTTGAACCCCCACGCCCGATAAAGGGCACTAGCACCTCAAGCTAGCGCGTCTGCCATTCCGCCACCCGGACAAGGTGTCTGTCGCTCCGGGGTTTCCCCCGCGGCGACAGAGATAACTCTACCAGGGGTTCGAGGTGCCTTTCACCAGCGTTTTCCATGGTCAGTGGGGTGGGACGGCCTCATCGACCCCGATCCGGCCCGGACCGCCCCACCCCCCGTACGGAGTGCTCGTCCCCGTACGTCCAGGGTGACGGGGGCGTCGGGCCCCGGTCAGCCCTTCTCTCGCAGGGAGTGGAGGTGCTCGCCGGACCTGCGGGCGAAGGTCAGGGAGTCGACGGGGTTGTCGCGCTCGGTCTGCCAGTGGTGGGCGTTCCTGCCGTGGTGGGTGCGGTTGACCGCCGAGATGAAGCGCCGGTAGTCGATGTCCCCGTCCCCCACGTCCGTCATCCGGTAGCCGTAGGGGACGACCGAGTCGTCGCGGTCCCCGTCCTTCACGTGGAAGAGCGGATAGCGCTCCGGCTGAGCCAGGACGTAGTCGAGCGGATCGAACGGCGCGGGGGTGCCGTCCGGACGTACGGAGTAGCGGTACTGGCCGACGTACGCCCAGAAGATGTCCATCTCCAGGTGCACGAGCTCGGGGTCGGTCTCCGCGAGGAGGACGTCGTAGAGCCGGACGTCCGGGCGGTCGGTGGCGAAGGAGAACTCCTCCGAGTGGTTGTGCTGGTAGAACTTCATGCCCCGCTTGCGCGCCTCCTCGCCGAAGCGGTTGAACTCCTCGGCACAGCGCTTCCAGCCGTCCACGGTGGGGCCGTAGCGCCAGGGTCCGGAGGCCGTGCCGATGTGCGGCAGGCCGAGGGCGGCGGCGTCGTCGAGGACCCGGTCGAGGTTCTGGGCGAAGGTGTACGCGGCGGGGTCGGTGGCGTAGTAGCCGACGTGGCTGCCGATGGCCCGCAGCCCGTGGTCACGGGTGAGGCTCCTCAGCTCGGCGAGGGTCAGCGGGCCGGCCGCGCCCTGGCCGTATCCGGCGTACTCGACCTCGTCGTAGCCGTACTTCTGCAGTTCGGCGAAGACGGCGGCGAAACCGAGGGTGGCGACCTTGTCGCGCAGCGAGTAGAGCTGGATGCCGAGGCGGCCGGGCGGCAGGACGGGACGGCCGAGCCCCTCCCCCTGGGTCGCGGGGTCGGCGGCGCCGGCCGCCGCGGCGGGCGACGCGGCGCCGAGGAGCGCGGCGGCGGTCGCGCCGGCGGCGACGCCCAGCATGTTCCTCCTGCTGAGCCTTCGGCCGAGCTCGGGGTCGGCGGCGGTGTCGGTACGGCCGGTGCGGCGGATGAGACTCATCTGTGGATAACTCCTTGGCTGTCGTCGGGGTCTGCTTCACTGGAATCCGGTCGGGGCCTCACGCGACTCCGGCCAGCCTGAGCAGCAGGTTCTTCACATCGGTGGCCGCGACGCGGCCGCTTACGGCGCGGGGGGTGGAGCACAGAATGAGCGGACTTTCGTCCTCGCTCGTGGGGAGGCGGCCATGGCTGCCGCGAAGAGATGACGGGTCGAGAGGGACGACCGCGAGCCGGTAGCGCATGCCGAGCTTCTTGCGGGCGATCTCCTTGGCCGCCCTGATCCGGACGTACGGATCGAGCGGGTCCATGAGCAGTTCGGCGGGGTCGTAGCCGGGCTTGCGGTGGATCTCGACGAGCCGGGCGAAGTCGGGGGCGCGGTCGTCGTCGAGCCAGTAGTAGTACGTGAACCAGGAGTCGTGCTCGGCGAGGGCGACCAGCTCCCCCGAGCGCGGGTGGTCGAGGCCGTGTTCCTTCTTGCCGTCGTCGTCGAGGAGCGTGTCCAGACCGGGAAGGTCCGCGAGCGCTTCCCGCACGGCCGGCAGGTCGCCGGGGCGGCGGACGTAGACGTGTGCGATCTGGTGGTCGGCCACGGCGAAGGCCCGGGAGGTCATGGGGTCCAGGTACTCCATGCCGTCCTGGGTGTGGACCTCCAGGAGGCCGGCGCGGCGCAGGGCGCGGTTGATGTCGACGGGCCGGTCGGCGCGGGTGATGCCGTACTCGGAGAGGGCGACGACCGTGCGTCCCTCGGCACGGGCGTCGGCGAGGAGCGGGGCGAGGACGGTGTCGAGCTCGGCCGCGGCGCGGAAGGAGCGCGGATCGTCGGGGCCGTAGCGCTGGAGGTCGTAGTCGAGGTGCGGGACGTAGCAGAGGGCGAGGTCCGGGCGGCGGGTGCGGAGGATGTGCCGGGTGGCGTCGACGATCCACCGGCTGGAGACGAGGTCGGCGCCGGGGCCCCAGAAGTGGAAGAGGGGGAAGGTGCCGAACTTCTCGGTGAGTTCGTCGTGGAGGGCGGGGGGCCGGGTGTAGCAGTCGGGTTCCTTGCGTCCGTCGGCGTAGTAGACGGGCCGGGGGGTGACGGTGATGTCGGTGTCGGCGCCCATGGCGTACCACCAGCAGATGTTGGCGACGGTGTAGCCGGGGTGGGCGCGGCGGGCGGCGTCCCAGAGGCGGTCGCCGGCGACGAGGCCGTTGTGCTGGCGCCACAGCAGGACGTCGCCCAGTTCGCGGAAGTACCAGCCGTTGCCGACGATGCCGTGCTCGGCGGGGAGGGTGCCGGTGAGGAAGGTGGTCTGGGCGGTGCAGGTGACGGCGGGCAGGACGGTGGAGAGCGGGGCCTGGGAGCCGCTGCGGGCGAGGGCGGCGAGATGGGGCATGTGCGGGAGGAGTCGTGGGGTGAGGCCGACGACGTCGAGGACCAGGAGGGGGGTGGGCCGCTTGTCGGTCATGGCAGTTCCTTGAGGCCGAGGTCGGTCAGCAGGTCGCGGGCCAGGGTCAGTTCGGCGGCGATGCCGTCGGCGAGCCGGGCCCGGGTGCGGGGGCGCCGGTCGGGAGGGAGGACCTGCCAGGTGTAGGTCTCGACCTCCAGGTGGCGGGTGCGGGGGCGCGGGCCGCCGACGAGGAGGGCGAGCGCGTCCCGGAGGACGGGCAGCGTGGAGGCGAGCGGAGGGGCGGGGGGAGCGTGCAGGGGTACGTGGAAGTGGGCGCGCCACGGTGTCGCGTCGGGGAGTCCGGGGCCGGCGGCCTCGGGACCGGGGTGCCGGGTGGCGAGGGCCTCGGGGAGGTCGTCGGTGCCGCGCAGTCCGGCGGCGGTCCTGGTGCGGGTCTGGTGGAGGAAGCGGGGTTCCGTGAAGGCGGCGAGCGCGGTCCTGACCTCGGGGAGGTGCGGGTGCTCGGCGTGCAGGGCGGCGGAGAGCTGGGCCTTGGGGACGGTGATGCCGGCGGCGGCGAGCGATTCCAGGGCGGTGCGCGGGTCCTCGAAGGAGGTCGCGAGGTGGCAGGTGTCGAGGCAGACGCCGATCCGGGGACCGCGGAGGCCGGGGGCGGCGGTGAGGGCGGCGACGGCGTCCGCGACGGTCTCGACGGTGCAGCCGGGTTCGGGTTCGAGGCCGATCCGGATGCTCTTCCCGGTGAGCTCCTCCAGGGCGTCGAGGCGGGTGGCGAGGGTGGTCAGCGCGGTGTGGGCGGTGGCGGCGGCCCGGGCGGTCCAGCCGGTCCGCCAGGCGAGCGGCAGGGTGGAGACGGAGCCTTCGGTGACGTCCTCGGGGAGGAGCGCGGCGAGGAGGTGGGCCAGGTCGGTGGTGTGGGCGAGGCGTTCGGGGCGGGTCCAGTCGGGCCGGTAGACGCGGTACTTGACCTCGTCGGCGCCGAAGCCCTCGTAGGGGAAGCCGTTCAGGGTGACCACTTCGAGGCCCCGGCGGTCGAGTTCGGCGCGCAGGGCCCGGAGCGAGGCCGGGTCGGCGGTCAGGGAGCGCGCGGCGTCCCTGGCGAGCCAGAGGCCGATGCCGAGGCGGTCGCGGCCGAGGCGGCGGCGGACCGGTTCGCAGTGGTCGCGGAGCTGGGCGAGGACGCCGTCGAGGCTCTCCGCCGGGTGGACGTTGGTGCAGTAGGCGAGGTGGACGGTGGAGCCGTCGGGGTGCCGGAAGCGCATCCCGGGCGTCTCATTCCCCGCCGCGGAGGACGGAGTTGCCCTCGTGCAGGTCAGGTGGGGCGGGGAGGTCGAGGTGGAGGCGTCCGCTCAGGCCGTAGAAGGCGACGGGGTTGCGCCACAGGACCTGGTCGACGTCGTCGTCCGTGAAGCCGGCGGCGAGCATGGTCTCGGCGACCGCGCGGGTCTTGAGGGGGTCGCTCCTGCCCCAGTCGGCCGCGGAGTTCACGAGGACGCGGCCGGTGCCGTACTCCTTGAGGATCGCGACCGTCCGGTCCTCGTCCATCTTGGTGTCCGGGTAGACGGAGAAGCCGAGCCAGGCGCCGCTGTCGGCGGCCTCCTTGACGGTCGTCTCGTTGAGGTGGTCGAGGAGGACGCGGTCCGGGGGGAGGGTGGACTCGCGGACGACGTCGATCGTGCGGCGCAGGCCGGTGAGCTTGTCGCGGTGCGGGGTGTGGACGAGGGCGGGCAGGCCGTGGTCGGCGGCGAGTTGGAGCTGGGCGGCGAGGGCGGTGTCCTCGGCCGGTGTCAGGGAGTCGTAGCCGATCTCGCCGACGGCGACGACGCCGTCCTTGGCGAGGTACCGGGGCAGTGCGTCGAGGACGGGGGTGCAGCGGGGGTCGTTGGCCTCCTTGGGGTTGAGGGCGAGGGCGCAGTGGTGGGCGATGCCGTGCTGGGCGGCACGGAAGGGCTCCCAGCCGAGGAGGGAGTCGAAGTAGTCGAGGAAGGAGGCGGGCGAGGTGCGGGGCTGGCCGAGCCAGAAGGAGGGTTCGACGAGGGCGCGGACACCGGCGTCGTGCATGGCCCGGTAGTCGTCCGTGGTGCGCGAGGTCATGTGGATGTGGGGGTCGAAGATGCGCATCAGGACTCCTCGGCGGGGGCGGTGAGGGCGAGGACGCGGGACAGGTCGGCGGGGAGGGGGCGGCCGGCGGCGGTGCGTTCGGCGGCGTGGTCGGCGAGCATCCGGGCGAGTTCGGTGTCACCGGCGGCGCGCTCGGCGAGGCCGGCGACGGCGGTGACGGGCACTCCGGTGAACAGGCACTTGAGGAGGGCGTGCCGCCAGGCGTGGGGGGTGAGGTGGGTGGCGGCGTAGGGGCCGAGGGCGGCGGCGACGAGGGTGGTGTCGTGGGTGCGCAGGGCGTCCTCGACGAGGGGCAGGGCCTGCGGGCCGGTGACGAGGGAGGGGAGGGCGAGGAGGACGGCGCGGCGTTCGGCGGCGGTGCCGTGGTGGTAGAGGCGGGCGAGGGTGTCGGGCCCGGCTCCGGCCGCCCTGAGGAGGCGGGTGCGGACCTCGTCCGCGTGCGCGGGGCCGCAGTGCCGTCCGGCGGCCACGAAGTGGGGCTCCCACGCGGGAGTTCCGCCGGCGGCCTCGGCGAGGGCGGTGTCCAGCCAGGCGCGGGTGGTGTCGGTCAGCATGCCGGGGTCTCCTGGCGCAGGAACGGGAGGGAGGAGCGGGCGAGTTCGGGGCCGACGTGGGAGTGCCGGGGCAGTTCGACGACCGTCAGCCCCGGGTAGCCGGCCGCGGTGAGTTCCGCGAGGGCTGCCAGGACGGGCGGGAAGTCGATCTCTCCCTCGCCGAAGGGAAGGTGCTCGTGGACACCGCGTCGCATGTCCTCGATCTGCACGTGGTGGAGCCAGGGGGCGGCGGCGCGGAGGCAGTCGGCGGGAGGGAGGGGTTCGAGGCACTGGCAGTGGCCGATGTCGAGGGTGAGGCCGAGGACGGTGGGAGGGGGGTCGCCGAGGAGTTCGCGCAGTCGGTGGAAGTCGCCGAGGGTGGAGAGGAGATGACCGGGTTCGGGTTCGACGGCGAGGGGCACGCGGGCGGCTTCCGCGGCCTCCAGGACGGGAGGGAGTGAGGAGGCGAGCCGCTTCCAGGCCTCGTCGGGCGGGGTGCCGGCGGGGAGGGTGCCGCTGAAGCAGTGCACCGCGTGGGCGCCGAGGTCGGCGGCCACCCGCACGGCCCGCAGCAGGAGGCGTACGCGGGCGGCGCGGTCCTCCGGCTCCGGGTCGAGCAGGGACGGGCCGTGCTTGCGGCGCGGGTCCAGGACGTACCGGGCCCCGGTCTCGACGGTCACGCCGAGCCCCAGCTCGCCCAGGCGCCGGGCGACCCGGGCGGTGCGGACGGCCAGGTCGGGCGCGAGGGGGTCGAGGTGCATGTGGTCGAGGGTCAGCCCGACGCCGTCGTAACCGAGGTCGGCGAGAAGCCCGAGGGCCTCGTCGAGACGCAGGTCGGCGAGCCCGTTGGTGCCATAGCCGAAGCGGGGGGTGGGGAGGGGATCGGGGAGGGGGGCGGGGGCGGGGCGGGGGGCGGGGGCCCCGCCGGGGCGGCCTGTCGGGTGGGGCCGGCTCATGTCGGGCTCACCTTTCGGGCGAGGGCGCGGGCGGCCGGGACGAGGCCGAGCAGGGCGAGCGCGGTTGCCGATGCTCCGCCTCGGGCGGCGAGGGCGGCCTGGAGCGGGATCGTCGCCCGGATCCCGCCCGCGACGGCCCGCTCGGTGAGCGCCGCGGACGGGTTGAGCGCGGCATGGAGGAGGAGGGTGGCGGGGGTGCGGGCGTAGGCGAGGGCGGGCAGGGGTCCGAACGGGCTCCTGCCGGTGCCGGACGTCGCTCCGGCGACCGCGAGGGTCACGGCGAGGGCCGCGAGGGGGGTGCGGGTGGAGCCGCCCTGGGTCTCGTGTCGGGAGACGGCGGTGACGGCGTAGGTGTGCGCGGCGAGGAGTGCGGCGGCGGGGAGGGCCCGGGCGACATCGGGGCGGGTGGAGGGGAGGGCCCGGGCGACATCGGGGCGGGTGGAGGGGAGGGCCCGGGCGACATCGGGGCGGGTGGAAGGGAGGGACCGGGTGGCGTGGGGGCGGGTGGAAGGGAGGGACCGGGGGCCGTGGGGGTGGGGGCCGGGTGGGGGTGTTGTCGAGGCGAGCGCGCCGAGGAGGAGGTCGAGGGCGCGGGCGGTGGCCATGGTGGCGGGGCCCGCCGGGGTGTGCTTGAGGCCGAGGTCGTAGGCCCAGACGGTGGTGGCGAGGGCGGTGGCCGTCGCGAGGGCGGGGCGGCCGGCCCGGGAGGCGAGGCCGAGGCCGGCGAGTGTCAGGGCCGCCGAGGCGGCGAGGGCGGCGGCGGGTGGGATGCGGCCCGAGGGCAGGGGCCGGTGGGGGCGTTCGAGGGCGTCCTCGTGGCGGTCGGCCCAGTCGTTGAGGGCCATGCCCGCCTCGTACAGGCAGAGGGAGGCGCCGATCGCGCGGAGGGTGCCGCGTCCGGGGCGGGCGCCGGTGGTGGCGGCTCCGGCGAGGGCGTCGCCGGGTACGGAGACCAGTGCGGAGACACGGAGCAGCTCCGCCCAGGCGCGTGCCGTTCCGGCGGCGCGGCGGGTCGTCGGGCCCGCTGCCGTCGGGGCGCGGCCGGTCATCGGGTGTCCTCGCCCGTGGTGGGTCCGGCGAGCGTGCGGCCGAAGGCGAGGAGGCGGTGGTATTGGTCGGCCAGGGAGGCCGGTGGGGTGCCTTCGGGGTCTTTGAAGTAGAAGGCGAGGTCGTGGAGGGGGCCGGTGTGCCCGGTTTCGTGGGCGCGGGCTGTGAGGCGGGCGAGGTCCAGGACGAGGGGGGCGGCGAGGGCGGAGTCGCAGCCCTGCCAGAGGGTCTGGAGGATCATGCGGGTGCCGAGGAAGCCGTCGAAGGCGATGTGGTCCCAGGCGGTCTTCCACTCCCCCAGGGCGGGGACGTCGTCGATGTGGACCTGGCCTTCGACGGTGGTGCCGAGGGTGTCGGTGAGGACGCGTTCCTTGCCGGCGTTCTTGGCGGCGGCGGCCGCGGGGTCGGCGAGGGCGGCTCCGTCGCCGCCGCCGAGGAGGTTGCTGCCGGACCAGGCGCGTACGGTGAGGGCCCGCTGGCGGAACATCGGGGCGAGGACGGCCCGCAGGAGGGTCTGTCCGGTCTTGCCGTCGCGGCCCGCGTGGGGTGGTCCGCCGGCGGCGAGGAGTGCGGCGAGGGCGGGGTGCCGTAGTCCGGTGGACGGGGTGAAGTTGACGTACGGGCAGCCGGCGCGGAGTGCCGCTGCGGCGTAGAGGGTGCTGGGTGGGAGCCCGGCGCCCCCCGACGCCGGCTCCGTGGAGGCCACATTGACGACCACGACGCGGTCCAGGCCAATCCTTTGGCGGAAGTCCGTCAGGTCGGCGGTGAAGGTGGTGATGAGCTGTTCGTCGGTGCGGGTGTCGCCCGGGAGGGGGCCGCCGGGGCGGATCTCGCGGTCGGCGGCTTCGAGTTCGCGGGCGACGGCGTGGGCGAGGCCGTGCGGGAGGACGCCGGCGGTGGTGAGTTGTTCGGCGCGTTTGGGGAGGGGGCAGTCGGTGGTGTCGTGGCCGCCGAAGACGAGGGAGGTGAGTGGGGGGAGGCCGGCGTCCGCGAGATCCGGTGTCTCGGTGACCATGCCGGTGGGCGGGTGGAGTCCGGCGACGAGGGCGGCGCAGCCGGCCACGGTGGTGGTGGCGACGGAGCCTCTCGCGCCGATGAGCCAGATTCCGGTGCGGGGTGCGGTGGTCATGGCGTCGGCCTCCCTCTGGAGGAGAAGTGGGGTGGTGACGGTGGGCGGGGGGTACGGCGCCTCCCCGCCCACCGTCGGCTGTGGCGGGCTCCCGTCGGACGGCAGGTTCCGTCGGACGGCGTGTCCCGTCAGGGCGACGGGTTCCGTCGGACGGCGTGTCCCGTCGGACGACGCGGCCCATCAGGGCGACGGGTTCCGTCGGACGGCGTGTCCCGTCGGACGGCGTGTCCCGTCAGGGCGACGGGTTCCGTCGGACGGCGTGTTTCGTCGGACGACGCGGCCCATCAGGGCGACGGGCTCCGTCGGACGGCGTGTCCCGTCAGGGCGACGGGTTCGTCGAGCGGCCCGGGTTCCGTCGGGTGGGAGGTCCCGTCAGGAGGGGAGTTCCTTGATGCGGATGTCGCGGAAGGCGACCTGGTCCTCGGCTCCGTGGTTCTGGATGCCGATGTGGCCGTTGGTGAGGCTGCGGGCCGGGTCGGTGTTGGTGAAGTCGTTGATCTTGACGCCGTTGAGGAAGACCTGGAGGCGTTCGCCCGTGACGCGGAGTTCGTAGGTGTTCCATTGGCCGGGCGGGCGGAGGGCCTGGTCGCGGGCCTTGAGGTCGGCGGACTGGAAGCCGTAGACGGCTCCGGTGGTGCGGTCGGGGGTGTCGGTGGCGTCGATCTGGATCTCGTAGCCGTTGTTCACGGCGGACCAGGGGTCGTCGGAGGCGGGGAAGCCGAGGAAGACGCCGGAGTTGGAGTCGCCGGTGAGTTTCCAGTCGAGGGTGAGGGAGTAGGAGTGGAACTCCTTGGCCTGGTACCAGAGGAGGCCCATGCCGCCGGTGGAGCGGAGTTCGCCGTCGGTGACGTCGAAGGCGCCGGGTCCGGCCTGCTTCCAGCCTTCGCGGGTCTCGCCGTTGAAGAGGCTGCGGTAGCCGGTCTGCGGGCGGCAGTCGGCGGCGGTCCGCCCGGTGGCGTACTGGAGTCCGCCGAGGAGGTGCTGCCGGAAGGCGGGTTCGGTGTAGGACTCCTTGGTGTGGCCGCCGCCGGTGTAGAAGGAGCGGCCGCCGCCGTAGGTCTGGCACCAGGCGATGGGGTGGTCGCCCTTCATGGTGCCGCCCTGGTAGGTGGTCTCGTCGAGGGTGGCGAGGACGCGGGCCTGCTCGCGGGGGTTGGTGCGGTAGTTGTACCACTCGTCGGTGCGCTGCCAGGGGCCGTCGAGGTGGGCGGTGGCGGGGTGGTCGTGGTCTTCGACGCGGACGGTGGCGGGCTGGATCTGGGGGTGGGACTGGAAGTAGGCGCCGACGAGTCCGCCGTAGAAGGCCCAGTCGTATTCGGTGTCGGCGGCGGCGTGGATGCCCATGTAGCCGCCGCCGGCGGAGACGTACTGCTCGAAGGCGGTCTGCTGGTCGGCGTTGAGGACGTCGCCGGTGGTGGAGAGGAAGACGACGGCGTCGTAGCGGGCGAGGTTGCCGGCGGTGAACTGGCGTGGTTCCTCGGTGGTGTCGACGACGATGTTGTTGCCGGCGCCGAGTTCCTTGAGGGCGGTGATGCCGCTGGGGATGGATTCGTGGCGGAAGCCGGCGGTCTTGGAGAAGACGAGGACGCGTCGGGTGGTGCGGTCGATGGGGGTGCTGGAGAGGGTGAAGTCGTCGAGGTCGTAGAGGGCTCCGGCGCCGCCCTTGAAGACGAGGTAGAGCTGGGTGGTCCTGCGGGGTGCGGCGCGCAGGGGGATGTCGATGTCCTGGAAGGTCTCCCAGCTGCCGGTGACGGGGACGGGCGCGGAGCCGAGGAGGGTGCCGGTGGGTGAGCCGGTGCGGACTTCGAGGAAGCCTCCGGCGCCGCCGGAGGAGATGCGGGCGGTGAGCCGGGTGGCGCCGGCGAGCTGGTAGGGGGTGAAGGCGATCCAGTCGCCGTTGTCGATGTCGCCGACGGTGCGGCCGCCGTGGGCCTGGGTCTTGTCGTAGGTGCGGATGCCGTTCTGGGTGTCGAAGTGTTCGGCCTGGCGGTGGCGGGGCTGGAGTTTGGCCTGGTCGCTGCCGGTGAGGGGGGCCTGTCCGCCGCCTCCGTTGTCGGTGTACTCGGCGTTGAAGACGGCGAAGATGTTGGCGTCGTCGTCATGGCCGCCGTCGGCGGAGGTCTTGATGGTGCCGGTGCAGCCGTTGGCGGTGGTGACGGGGTGGCCGTGGCTGTCGTGGCCGAGGACGTAGGTGACCTTGACCTTGGTGCAGTCGATGGGGCCGGAGGCGGAGTCTTCGGGGTCGTTGACGGTGACCTTGAAGGGGATGTCGTCGCCGAAGGTGAAGAGGGCGCCGTCGGCGGGGAGTTGGAGGTTGACCTTGGGTGCGGTGTTGCCGACGGTGAGGTGGACGGAGGCGGATCCGGTGCGGCCGGTGGTGTCCTGGGCGGTCACGGTCGCCACAAAGGTGCCGTTGGTGCGGTAGGTGTGGGTGGGGTTGGCGGTGGTGGAGGTGGTGCCGTCGCCGAAGTCCCAGCTGTAGGTGAGGGGGTCGCCGTCGGCGTCGGTGGTGCCGGCGGAGGAGAGGGCGACCTTGAGGGGTGCGGTGCCGGAGGTCTTGTCGGCGCTCGCTTCGGCGACGGGTGAGTGGCCGCCGGTGGCGTTCTCGATGCGGTAGAGGCCGGAGTTGTGGTCGCCGCCGAACCAGGCGGTGCCGTAGTCGAGGACGTAGAGGGCGCCGTCGGGGCCGAAGGCCATGTCCATGATCTGGGTGCCGGTCCAGGGGACCGGGTTGATGGAGCGGACGGTGCCGTCGGTGTCCTGGTCGATGCGCTTGATCCAGCGGCGGCCGAATTCTCCGGCGAAGAAGTCGCCGTCGTACGACTCCGGGAACTTGACCGGGGAGGTGTTGGCGGGGTCGTAGTGGTAGACGGGTCCGCCCATGGGTGATTCGGAGCCGGAGCCGAACTCGGGTACGGAGCCGCCGTTGTAGGGGATCCACGCGGGTTCGGCCGGGGGCAGGTCGACGAGTCCGGTGTTGTACGGGGATTCGTTCTTCAGTGCGCCGCAGTCGAAGGTGGCGCCGGAGGTTCCGGTGGCGAAGTCGTAGGCGACGTAGGGGTCGTTCTTGCCGGTGCAGAAGGGCCAGCCGAAGTTGCCGGGCTTGGTGACGCGGGCGAACTCGACCTGTCCCGCGGGGCCGCGCTTGGGGTCGGCGGCGCCGGCGTCGGGGCCGTAGTCGCCGACGTACAGGACGCCGGTGGCCTTGTCGACGCTGAAGCGGAAGGGGTTGCGGAAGCCCATGGCGTAGATCTCGGGCCGGGTCTTGGCGGTGCCGGGGGCGAAGAGGTTGCCGTCGGGGACGGTGTAGCTGCCGTCGTCGGCGACCTTGATGCGGAGGATCTTGCCGCGGAGGTCGTTGGTGTTGCCGGAGGTGCGGCGGGCGTCGAAGGCGGGGTTGCGGCCGGGGCGCTCGTCCATGGGGGTGAAGCCGTCGGAGGCGAAGGGGTTGGAGTCGTCGCCGGTCGACAGGTAGAGGTTGCCCTGGGCGTCGAAGTCGATGTCGCCGCCGACGTGGCAGCAGATGCCGCGGGTGGCGGGGATGTCGAGGACCTTCTTCTCGCTGCTGTTGTCGAGGGTGAAGTCGGTGTTCAGCGTGAAGCGGGAGAGGCGGTTGACGCCGTCGTACGGGGCGAACTGGGCCGGGGTGCCGTCGTTGGGGGCGTCGCCGGCGGGGGTGTCCAGGGGCGGGGCGTAGTAGAGGTAGATGGCTCTGTTCCGGGCGAAGTCGGGGTCGAGGCCGATGCCCTGGAGGCCTTCCTCGTCGTGGGAGTAGACGGGGACGGTGCCGATGACGGTGGTGTTGCCGGCGGCGTCGGTGCGGCGGAGTTCGCCGCCGCGGTCGGTGTGCAGGACGCTGCGGTCGGGGAGTACGGCGAGGGACATGGGTTCGCCGACTTCCTCGCCGCCCTTGGCGAGGGTGACCTGCTGGAACTCCTCGGTGGAGGCGGTGGAGGCTGTGGAGGCGGCGGGGGCGGTAGGGGCGGTGGGGGCGGTGGGGTCAGTCTCCGCCGCGAGGCCTTGGGGGGCGGCGAGGGCGAGGAGTCCGACGGTGAGGAGGGCGAGGGTCTTCCTGGCTCGGAGTCGTTGTCTGTGCACGGATGTCCTCCGGATTGGGGGTGTGCGGGTGTCCGGGGACCGGCGTGCGCCGTCACGCTGGTCGAATGGGCCAGTTACGCCATGTACACATCAGGGACCGTAGCGAGGTTCGTCCACTCCGGGAACCCCTTGTGCACGCTTCGATCGAACTTTCCACCGTGAGAGGACAAAGCCTCCCGCGGTGGAAGCGGGGGGCCTCAGTCACCGCCCCCGAAGGCGGCGTCGAAGGAGGCCGCGGGAGGGTCGAAGTCGTACCGCCTGAGGAAGGCGAGCGCCTCGGGCGCGCCGGTCAGCCGGTCCATGCCGGCGTCCTCCCACTCCACGGAGACCGGACCGCCGTAGCCGATGGACCGCAGCATCCGGAAGACGTCCTCCCAGGGCACGTCGCCGTGCCCGGCGGAGACGAAGTCCCAGCCGCGCCGGGGGTCCCCCCAGGGCAGATGCGAGCCGAGCCGCCCGTTGCGGCCGTCGAGCCGTTTGCGGGCCTCCTTGCAGTCCACGTGGTAGATCCGGTCGCGGAAGTCCCACAGGAAACCGACGGGGTCGAGGTCCTGCCAGACGAAGTGGCTCGGGTCGAAGTTGAGCCCGAAGGCGGGCCGTCGGCCGACGGCGTCCAGGGCACGCTGGGTGGTCCAGTAGTCGTACGCGATCTCGCTGGGGTGCACCTCGTGGGCGAAGCGCACGCCCTCGGCGTCGAAGACGTCGAGGACGGGGTTCCACCGTTCGGCGAAGTCCTCGAAGCCGCGCTCGATCATGCGCTCGGGGACCGGCGGGAACATCGCCACCAGGTGCCAGATCGACGAGCCGGTGAAGCCGACGACGGTGTCGACGCCGAGCGCCGCCGCGGCCCGCGCGGTGTCCGCGAGCTCGCGCGCGGCCCGCCGCCGCACCCCCTCGGCGTCGCCGTCGCCCCAGATCCGGGCGGGCACGATCGCCCGGTGGCGTTCGTCGATCGGATGGTCGCAGACGGCCTGCCCCACCAGATGGTTGGAGACCGCCCAGCACTTCAGGCCGTACGCGTCGAGGAGTTCGCGCCTGCCCTTGACGTACGCGGGGTCGGCGAGGGCCTTGTCGACCTCGAAGTGGTCGCCCCAGCAGGCGAGTTCGAGGCCGTCGTAGCCGAAGTCGCGGGCGAGCCGGCAGACCTCCTCCAGGGGCAGGTCGGCCCATTGGCCGGTGAAGAGGGTGAAGGGTCGTGGCACGTCACGGCTCCTGTCGGGGTACGGGGGTGTAGACGGCGTTCCGCTCCGCGCTCTCCTCGACCGCGGCCAGCACCCGCTGGACCTGGAGGCCGTCCGCGAAGGACGGCGTCGGGGCGGTCCCGGAGGCGACGGCGAGGACCAGGTCGCGGGCCTGGTGGACGAAGGTGTGCTCGTAGCCGAGCCCGTGGCCGGGCGGCCACCAGCCCTCCAGGTAGGGGTGGCCGGGTTCGGTCACGAGGATGCGGCGGAAACCGGCGGAGACGGCGGGCTCGGTGTGGTCGTGGAAGGACAGTTCGTTGAGCCGCTCCAGGTCGAAGGCGAGCGAGCCCTTCTCGCCGTTGATCTCCAGGCGCAGCGCGTTCTTGCGGCCGGCCGCCATCCGGGTCGCCTCGAAGGACGCGAGCGCCCCGGAGGCGAGCCGCCCGGTGAACAGGGCCGCGTCGTCGACCGTCACGGCCCCGTACGCGCCGGAGCCCGGGCCCGCCGACAGCCCGCCCGCGACCCCGGCGAGCAGCGGCCGCTCCCGTACGAAGGTCTCGGTCAGCGCCGACACGCCGACCAGGAGCTCCCCCGCCAGGTACTGGGCGAGGTCCACGGCGTGCGCCCCGAGGTCCCCGAGCGCCCCCGACCCGGCGTGCTCGCGCTCGAGGCGCCAGGTCAGCGGGAAGCCGGGATCGACGAGCCAGTCCTGGAGGTAGGTGACCCGGACGTGCCGCAGGGCGCCGAGCCGGCCCTCGGCGATCAGCTGTCGGGCGTACGAAAGGGCGGGCACGCGGCGGTAGTTGAAGCCGACCATGGCGACCTGCCCGCGGGCCGCGGCCGCCTCCGCGGCGGCCGCCATGAGCTCGGCCTCGGCGACCGTGTTGGCGAGCGGCTTCTCGCACAGCACGTGCTTGCCCGCCTCCAGGGCGGCGATAGCGATCTCCGCGTGGCTGTCGCCCGGCGTGCACACGTCGACGAGCTGGACGTCGTCCCGGGCGACGAGGGCCCGCCAGTCGGTCTCCGCCGCCGCCCAGCCGTGCCGTTCGGCCGCGGCCCGCACGGCGGTGGCGTCCCGACCCGCGACGGCGGCGAGCACCGGCCGCAACGGGAGGTCGAAGGCCCGTCTAGCGGTGCGCCAGCCCTGCGAATGGGCGGCGCCCATGAAGGCGTATCCGACCATCCCGACGCCAAGCGTCTCTTCCATCTGCGTTCCTCCCGTGGGGTCGTGCGTGCCGGCGTCGGTGGTCAGTTGAAGCCGGTGGGCAGGTACTCGTCGACGTTCTCCTTGGTGACGACGGCCGAGTAGAGGGTGATCGAGGCGGGGATCTCCAGCTCGGCCATGCCGCCGATCCCCTTCTTCTGGCCGAGGGCGCGGGCGAGGTCGATCGCGGAGGCGGCCATGGTCGGCGGGTAGAGGACGGTGGCCTTGAGGACGCTGTCGTCGGCCTTGATGGCGTCCATGGCGGATTTGGCTCCGGCGCCGCCGACCATGAGGAAGTCCTTGCGGCCGGCCTGGGCGATGGCGCGGAGCGCGCCGACGCCCTGGTCGTCGTCGTGGTTCCACAGGGCGTCGAACTTCGGCTGGGCCTGGAGGAGTTGGGCCATCTTGGCCTGGCCGGACTCGACGGTGAAGTCGGCGGCCTGGCGGGCAACCTTACGGATGTTGGGGTAGTTCTTGAGGGCGTCGTCGAAGCCCTGGGTGCGCTGCTTGGTGAGTTCCAGGCTGTCCATGCCGGCGAGTTCGACGACGGTGGCGTTCGGCTTGTCCTTGAGCTGTTCGCCGATGAAGCGGCCGGCGTTGAGGCCCATGCCGTAGTTGTCGCCGCCGATCCAGCAGCGGTAGGCCTGCGGGGAGGCGAAGATCCTGTCGAGGTTGACGACGGGGATGCCGGCCTTCATGGCCTGGAGGCCGACCTGGGTGAGGGCCTTGCCGTCGGCGGGGAGGACGACGAGGACGTCGACCTTCTTGTTGATGAGGGTCTGGACCTGGCCGATCTGGGCGGCGGTGTCGTTGGAGCCCTCGGTGATCTCCAGGGTGACGTCGGCGTACTTCTTGGCGCGCCGTTCGGCGTTCTCGTTGATCGCGTTGAGCCAGCCGTGGTCGGCCTGCGGGCCGGCGAAGCCGATGGTGACGGGGGTGCCGGGCTTGTCGCCGTCGGCGGGGGCGGCGCTCGCGACCGGCGCCTGGTTCTTGGGTTCGTTGCTGGTGCAGGCGGTGAGGAGGGCGCCGGCGGAGACGGCGGCGCTGCCGAGGAGGAGGTGTCTGCGGCTGGTTTCGGGCATGGCGGATCAACCCTTCGAGGGGAAGGAGTACCGGGGGGAGTACGGGGGGAGTACGGGGGGGGGACTACCGGGGGACTACCGCGGGGAGGACTGCCGCGGGGAGGAAGGCGGGGGGCTGCCGGGGCTGCCCGGGGGTCAGGCGTCGCCGTCGCGGACCGTGCGGCGCTGGACCAGGACGGCGGCGACGATGATCGCGCCCTTGGCGATCTGCTGGACGTCGCTCTGCAGGTTGTTGAGGGCGAAGATGTTGGTGATGGTGGTGAAGACGAGGACGCCCAGGACGGAGCCGACGATGGTGCCGCGACCGCCGCTGAGGAGGGTGCCGCCGATGATCGCGGCGGCGATGGCGTCGAGTTCGTACAGGTTGCCGTTGGTGTTCTGGCCCGATCCCGCGAGGACGATCAGGAGGAAGGCGGCGATGCCGCAGCACAGGCCGGAGAGCAGGTAGAGGGAGAGGCGCTGGCGGCGGACGTCGATGCCGGCGAGGCGGGCGGCCTCGGGGTTGCCTCCCACGGCGATCGTGCGGCGGCCGAAGGTGGTGCGGTTGAGCAGGAGCCAGCCGGCGGCGGTGACGGCGGCGAAGACGAGGACGAGCGGCGGGATCCCGAGGACGTAGGCGTCGGGGACGCCGAGGTCGAGGACGGACGGGACGGTGACGATCTGCGTCTTGCCGTCGGTGATCTGCAGGGCGAGACCGCGGGCGGAGGCGAGCATCGCGAGGGTGGCGATGAAGGGGACCATCCCGCCGTACGCGACGAGGACGCCGTTCACGAGTCCGCAGCCGAGCCCGACGGCCACCGCCGTGAAGAGGATGCCGGCGAAGCCGAACTCCTGGGTGGCGAGGGTGGTGGCCCAGACGGAGGCCAGGGCGACGATCGCGCCGACGGAGAGGTCGATGCCGCCGCTGGTGATGACGAAGGTCATGCCGACGGTGACGACGCCGATGACGGACGCCTGTGTCAGGACGAGCTGGAGATTGGAGGTGGCGAGGAACTCGGCGGGCCGGGTGAAGCCGCCGACGGCGACCAGGGCGGCGAGGACGCCGAGCAGGGACAGGTTGCGGACGTCGGCCTTGAGACCGAGCGCGCGCCGGCGGCCTTCCCTGGCCGGTGCCCCGGCCGGGGTGGTGAGCGTCATGCCGTCGGACTCCCTTCCATCACGAGGTCGAGTACGCGGTGTTCGTCGAGGTCGCGGGCGGGCGCCTCGTGGACGACCCGGCCCTCGCGCAGGACCAGGACGCGGTCGGCGAGGCCGAGGACTTCGGGGACCTCGCTGGAGACGAGGAGGACGGCGAGGCCGTCGTCGGCGAGGCGGCGGATGACGGCGTACAGCTCGGCCCGGGCGCCGACGTCGACACCGCGGGTGGGTTCGTCGAGGAGGAGGACGCGGCAGCCGCGGAGCAGCCAGCGGGCGAGGACCGCCTTCTGCTGGTTGCCGCCGGAGAGGGTGCGGACGCGGGCCTCGGGGTGGTCGGGGCGGAGGGACAGCTCGCGGGTCGCGGTCCTGGCCGTCTCGCGTTCGGCGGTGCGGTCGATCCAGCCGGCCCGGGAGAAGCGGGCGAGGGAGGAGACGGAGACGTTGCGGGTGACGGATTCGAGGAGGAGCAGGCCCTGGGCCTTGCGTTCCTCGGGGGCGAGGCCGAGGCCGGCGCGGACGGCGGCGGGGACGCTGCCGGGCCGCAGGGGCCGCCCGTCGACGAGGACCCGGCCGGCGGTGGGTCTGCGCGCCCCGTAGACGGTCTCCAGGATCTCGGACCGTCCGGAGCCGACGAGTCCGGCGAGGCCGACGATCTCCCCGGGGCGCAGTTCGAGGTCCAGGGCCTCGAACTCCCCTTTCCTGGCGAGGCCTTGGACACGGAGGACGGGTTCGGCGGTGGGGGGCCGGTCGCGCCTCTCCGGGAAGACGTACGGGACGTCCCGGCCGGTCATGAGGGCGACGACGTCCCGGGTGGGGGTGGTCGCGGCGGGCAGTCCGCGGGCGACGGCCCGGCCGTCCTTGAGGACGGTGACGCGGTCGCCGATGCGGCGGATCTCCTCCAGTCGGTGGGAGATGTAGACGACGGCGACACCGGCGGCGGTGAGGTCGGCGACGATCCGGAAGAGGTTGTCGACCTCGTCGGGGTCGAGGGCGGCGGAGGGTTCGTCCATGACGATGAGACGGACGTCGTGGGAGAGGGCGCGGGCCATGGAGACGATCTGCCACTGGGCGGCGGAGAGTTCGCCGACGCGGCGGGCGGGGTCGATCTCGGGGTGGCCGAGGCGTTTCAGGAGCGCGGTGGTGGTGGCTCGGGCGGCGCGGGTGCGGACGAAGCCGGCGGTGGTGGGTTCGTGTCCGAGGTGGACGTTCTCGGCGACGGTGAGGCCTTCGACGAGGTCGAGCTCCTGGTAGATGGTGGCGATGCCGAGGCGGACGGCGGCGCTCGGGGAGCGGAGTCGGACGGGTTCGCCGTTCCAGGTGATGCGGCCGTCGTCGGGCTGGTGGGCGCCGGCGAGGACCTTGATGAGGGTGGATTTGCCGGCGCCGTTCTGGCCGAGGAGGCAGTGGACTTCGCCGGGGGTGACGTCAAGGTCCACGCCGTCCAGGGCGCGGACGCCGGGGAAGGACTTGGTGATTCCGGACATGGTGAGCAGGGGTGGGTGTTCTTGGGGCATGGCGGGGGTTCCCTCGGCGGATGCGGGTGGCCGTCGGGCGGGTGCGGGTGGTGCCTGGACGAGTGGGGGTGCGGGGTGGCCGGGCGGGGGCGGGGTACGGGGTGGCCGGGCGGGTGCAAGGTACGGGGTGGCCGGGCGGGTGCAGGGTGCGGGGTGGCCGGGCGGGTGCAAGGTACGGAGTGGCCGGGCGGGGGCAAGGTACGGAGTGGCCGGGCGGGTGCAAGGTACGGAGTGGCCGGGCGGGTGCAAGGTACGGAGTGGCCGGGCGGGTGCAAGGTACGGAGTGGCCGGGCGGGTGCAGGGTGCGGAGTGGCCGGGCGGGGGCAAGGTACGGAGTGGCCGGGCGGGTGCAGACCGGGGGCGGTCTGTGCCCACCCGTTCCGCCCTGGGGGTCCCCCAAGCAGAGTCCGGGGGAGGAACGCGTGCCCATGGACCGCCGGCGGCGCCGGCGCATCACACGGACGCGTTACGCAGGGGAGAAGAGGTGGTCGCTGATGAGGCGGGCTGCGCCGGTGACGCCGGCGGTCTGGCCCAGCTCGCCCAGGACGATGGGGAGGTTGCCGGTGGCCAGGGGCAGGGACTGCCGGTAGACCTGGGTGCGGACACTGGCGAGGAGGTTGTGACCGAGGCCGGTGACGCCGCCGCCGATCACCACCAGACCGGGGTTGAAGAAGCTGACGAGTCCGGCGATGACCTGCCCGACCCGGTTGCCGCCCTCGCGGATGAGGGCGAGTGAGGTGGCGTCGCCCGCGGCGGCGGCCGCGGCGACGTCGGCGCCGGTGAGGTGTCCGGCCGCCGCGAGACGGGCGGCGAGCTCCTCCGAGCGGCCGGCGCGCGCCGCCTCCTCGGCGTCGCGGGCCAGGGCGGCGCCGCTGAAATGGGCCTCCAGGCAGCCGTTGTTGCCGCAGGCGCAGGGGCGGCCCTCGGGTTCGACCTGGATGTGCCCGATGTCGCCGGCGCTGCCCGTCGTACCGCGGTAGACCTCGCCGCCGACGACGATGCCGCAGCCGATGCCGGTGCCGATCTTGACGCAGAGGAAGTCGCCGACGGAACGGGCGACGCCGGCGTGCTGCTCCCCCATGGCCATGAGGTTCACGTCGTTGTCGACCATGACGGGGCAGCCGAGCTCCTGGCTGAGGGCCTCCCGTACGGGGAAGCCGTCCCAGCCGGGCATGATCGGGGGTGCGACGGGGACGCCCTCGGGGAAGCGGACGGGTCCGGGGACGCCGATGCCGGCGCCGTCGAATCCTTCCGCGACGCCCGTGGAGCGGAGCTTCGCCGCCATCGACAGGGCCTGTTCGAAGACGGCGACGGGGCCCTCGCGGACGTCCATGGGGTGGTTGAGGTGCCCGAGCACCTCCAACTCGGCGTTGGTGACGGCCACGTCGATGGACGTGGCGCCGATGTCGATGCCGAGGAAGCGGAGTTCGGGCGCGAGGCGGATGTTGTGCGAGCGGCGTCCGCCGCGGGAGGCGGCGAGGCCGTCGGCGACGACGAGGCCGGTCTCCAGGAGCCGGTCGACCTCGACGGCGAGCTTGGAGCGCGAGAGGTCGATCTGGTCTCCCAGCTGTGCGCGGGAGTTGGGTCCTCCGTCGCGCAACAGCCGCAGGAGTCGCGCCTGGTGCCGGTTGGCAGGTCGTGCCGTCATGCGCCTCACGCGCCCCTCCCTCTCGCACACGCTCGTGTTCGGGCTTTCGAGGGGAACGTAGCAGCGGCGTACCGGAGTGGGAAGAAGTTGCGCAGGAATCCACCCCGACTTTTTCCCGGTTGGGGACAAAGGAGGGTGCGGGCGGGGAGAAGAGGAGGGTCAGCGCACCTCGACCAGGCGGGCCGAGACCACCACGTTGCCGGCGTAGCCGTTCTCCTCCGTGAAGGTGCCGCCGCAGGTGATCAGGCGCAGTTCGGGGACGCCGGCGTCGCCGTAGACCCGCTCGGCGGGGAAGCCCTCCTTGGGGACGACCTCGACCCCGTACACGGCGAAGACGGCGGTCCTGCCGTCGCGGCGGGCGATCTCGACGCGGTGTCCCTTGGCGAGGGCGCCGAGGTCGTAGAAGACGGCCCGGCCGTTCGGGGTGTCGACATGGCCGACGACGACGGCGGTGCCGCGCTCGCCGGGGGTGACCGCGCCGGTGAACCAGCCCGCGAGCCGGTCGTCCTCGGGCGGCGGGGCCTCGATCCAGCCGTCGGCGTCGAGTCCGACCTCGGTGACGGGGGCGTCGATACGGACGGCGGGGACGCGGACCCGGACCGGCGGCGAGGCGGGCAGCGGAGCGGGTACGGACGCGGGGGCGAGGGCGGCGAGGCCGGCGCGGGTCCCGTCGGGCGCGGCCGCGGCGAGGGGCTGCGGCGGGCCGGCGCCCTGGAGCTCCCCCGTACCGCCGCGCACGAGGTGCACGCCGACCAGGAGGACGACGGCGACGACGCCCCAGGCGCCGCGCCGTCCGGTGCGGTCCGGCTGCGCCGTGCCGTCGGGGCCGCCCGATCCGTCCGGGTCTCCCGTGCCGTCCGCACGCCCCACGTCCGCACTCCTCCTCATGTACTGGCGCCCCTCCGCCCCGGACCTCGTCACACCGGGGCGGAGGGGCCGTTTCGGGCCCCCGGGGTCCCGGCCGTCAGGCGCGGCCGTCGGCGCGGCGGCGGGTGAGCACGACGGCGGCGCCGAGCGCTCCGGCGATGAGCAGCACGCCCGTGACCACTTCGGTGGTGCCGAGTCCGTCGGTGTCGGCGCCGGAGGCGGCGGCGGTTCCGTAGCCGGCCTTCACGCCCTTGTGGGCTCCGGTGTGCGTGCCGGTGTCGCGCTCGGTGTCGCCGCCGGTGTCGCCGCCCTGGGCGATGGTGAGCTGGGTGGTGCCCCGCTCGCCCTTGCAGTCGAAGGTGATCTCGACCTGGCTGCCGGCCTTGGCGTCGACGTCCACGGTCGCGGTGCCGGGGCGGCCCTCGTTGAGGGTCACGGTCTCGAACACGGTGGAGGTGACGGTCACGGACGGCACTTCGCAGCCCTCGGACGTGAGGGTGACGGTGCCACCGGGGGCGATCGTCGCGGGGGTGACGGCGAAGCCGAACGACGTGATGTTGTTGTTGCCGTCCCCGGCCAGGGCCAGGGGCGCGACCGACACGACGGCGACGGCGCTGAGCAGGGCGGCGGAAGCGGCACGTATCGCGCGCATGGCGGTCCTCCAGATCACGCGAGGGCTCGGACGCGGAGCGATTCCACGGCCGGAAAGGGACGACCCTCACCGCGATCGAAGCTAGGTCCGCGCCTGGCCCGCCGCCACCGGTCTCCGCCGAACGGGTCACGCTACCGCCGGGGACGGCCGACGGGATCCGGGGGGCCTGAGGGCCCGGAGCCCCGAGGGCCCGGGGCCGGAAGGCGGGGGCCGGAAGCCAGGGGCCCGGGGGCCCGGGGCACAGGGCCTGGAAGCCCAGGACCCGAGAGCCCGGAGCCCTAGGCCCAGGGCCCGGAAGCCCAGGACCCGAGAGCGCGGACCCCGAGGCCCAGGGCCCGGAAGCCCGGGACCCGAGAGCCCGGAGCCCGAGGCCCAGGGCCCGGAAGCCCGGCCCCTACGGCACCCGTACGACCTGGCCCGCGTACGACAGGTTGCCGCCGAAGCCGAAGAGCAGGACCGGGGCGCCGGACGGCAGTTCGCCGCGTTCGACCAGCTTGGCCAGGGCGAGCGGGATGGAGGCGGCCGAGGTGTTGCCGGAGTCGACGACGTCCCGGGCGACGATCGCGTTCACGGCGCCGATCTTCGCGGCGAGCGGCTCGATGATCCGCAGGTTGGCCTGGTGCAGGACGACGCCCGCGAGGTCCTCGGGGGCGATGCCGGAGCGCTCGCAGGTCTGCCGGGCGAGGGCGGGCAGCTGCTGGGTGGCCCAGCGGTAGACGGACTGGCCCTCCTGGGCGAAGCGGGGCGGGGTGCCCTCGATGCGGACGGCGTGGCCCATCTCCGGGACCGAGCCCCAGAGGACCGGGCCGATGGCGCCGGTGTCGGTCTCGGTGGCCTCGACGATCGCGGCGCCGGCCCCGTCACCCGTGAGGACGCAGGTGGTGCGGTCGGTCCAGTCGGTGATCTCGGTCATCTTGTCGGCGCCGATGACGAGGGCGCGGCGGGCCGCCCCGGCCCGGACCGCGTGGTCGGCGGTGGCGAGCGCGTGGGTGAAACCGGCGCACACCACGTTGAGGTCCATGGTGGCGGGCGAGCCCATGCCGAGGCGGGCGGCGACCCGGGCGGCGGTGTTGGGCGAGCGGTCGATCGCGGTGGAGGTGGCGACGAGGACGAGGTCGATGTCGCCCGCGGTGAGGCCGGCGGTGGCGAGGGCCTTGCCGGCCGCGTGGGCGGCGAGCTCGTCGACGGGCTCGTCGGGCCCGGCGACGTGCCGGGTGCGGATGCCGACCCGGCTGAGGATCCACTCGTCGCTCGTGTCGACGAGCTCGGCGAGGTCGTGGTTGGTCAGCACCTTGGCGGGCTGGTAGTGCCCGAGCGCGGCAATGCGAGTGCCCGTCATACTCGGGACCCCCTAGGTGGTTCGTTCGTCCGGCAGGATCCCCCAGTCTTGCCAGCGACTGATCAGTAACAGGTGACGTAAACCACCAACATTCCCCCGAATCGCTTGGCCGACCGTGACAACGGGCCGGGGAGTACCGGGTCCGCGGGTGCGCCCGCGGTGGTGGGGCGTGGCGGAGAATGGGGCGGTCAGGGCCTTCCCGGCCTTCCCTGCGGAGAGAATCGAGTGCGGTCACGATGGGACGGGTCACCGAGCGACGGCGTGTCCTGCGGATCCGGGGCGGTGCGGTCAACACGCGGCCCGACACCCTGGTGGCGGAGGAGCCGCTGGAGATCCGGCTGAACGGGCGGCCGATCGCGATCACCATGCGCACGCCGGGCGACGACTTCGCGCTCGCGGCGGGTTTCCTGGTGAGCGAGGGGGTTCTCGCGGCGGCGTCGGACGTGCGGAACATCGTGTACTGCGCGGGCGCCACGGAGGACGGCCGGAACACGTACAACGTGGTGGACGTGCAGCTGGCCCCGGGTGTGACGGTCCCGGACATCACTCTGGAGCGGAACGTCTACACGACGTCCTCGTGCGGGCTGTGCGGCAAGGCGAGTCTGGACGCGGTCCGCACCACGGCCCGTTTCCCGATCGCCGACACTCCCCCGCTGCGGATCGCTCCCGAGCTGCTCTCGGTGCTCCCGGAGCGGCTGCGGGCGGCGCAGCGGGTGTTCGACTCGACCGGCGGGCTGCACGCGGCGGCGCTGTTCGCGGAGGACGGCGAACTGCTCGACGTACGGGAGGACGTGGGCCGGCACAACGCAGTGGACAAGCTGGTCGGGCGGGCGCTGCGGGAGGGCCTGCTGCCGCTGGAGCGTGCGGTGCTGCTGGTGTCGGGGCGGGCTTCGTTCGAGCTGGCGCAGAAGGCGGTGATGGCGGGGATCCCGGTGCTCGCCGCGGTGTCCGCGCCGTCCTCGCTCGCCGTGGACCTGGCCGCCGAGACGGGCCTGACGCTGATCGGCTTCCTGCGCGGGCCGGACATGAACGTGTACGCGGGCGAGCACCGGATCGACGTGAAGGCGCCCTAGTTCTTCGGCGGGTCGATCATCTGGAGGGCGAGGGTGTCCGGCGGCGGGGCGATGCCGGGGCCGCCCGCCGCCGTCCAGGCGAGGATGTCGTCGAGGCAGTCCTCGTCCAGGGTGAAGCCGATCCAGGCGGCCCGTCCGCCGCGCCGCCGGCCCTCGGTGGAGGGCTGGACCACGACGATGTTCGCCTGGGCGCACGGGCCGAGGCAGTCGGAGGTACGGACGGCGAGCCGGCCGCCGGAGGCCGCGGCGGCCTCGCGGAGGCGGGCGAGCTGACCGGCGTGGTCGGTGCCGGGGTTCTTGCGGCCGTCGCCGCAGCAGCAGCCGCGGCAGACGACCAGGGAGCAGGGGCGGGCCCCGTACCGTATCGGGACCGGGGTCACTCGGGGCCGTCCAGGGTGATCGCGGAGACGGGGGCGACCGTGCCGAGGCGCGGGAAGTCGAGGTCGACGGAGGCGCGGTGCTCGTCGGCGGTGAGGGCGGACATGGCGTCCTCGGCGAAGACGAGGTCGTAGCCCAGGTCGCAGGCGGCGCGGGCGGTGGACTCGACGCCGAGGTTGGTGGCGATGCCGCCGAGGACGAGGGTGGTGGCCCCGAGTCCGGCGAGCAGCTCGTGGAGTCCGGTGTCCTGGAAGCCGCCGATGGTGCGCTTGACGACGACGGGGTCGCCGTCCTGGACGAGGTCGGGGACGAGTTCGCTGCCGGGCGGCTGGGCGTCGACGTTCGGGCGCTCGACGCGGATGTGGACGACGGGCGCGCCGGCGGCCCGGAAGGTGTCGGCGAGCCGGGCGGCGGAGGTGAGGACGTCGGTGCCGGGACGGGGGGCGAGGGGCAGCGCGACGATGCGTTCCATCAGGTCGACGAGGACGAGTGCGGTGCGGCCGGGATCGAGTGAGGGCATGGGAGCACCGTAGCGGCCCGGATGATCATCACGGTCCGGGTGTGGGTGTGATCCGGCCGACGGAGCGGGTGTACGGGGGCGGGGGCCGGCGGCGGGAGTGGCGTGTACGGGGGGCGGGGCGCAGGCAGCGGGAGCGGGTGCACCGGGCCGGGCGCCGACCCGCGGGAGCGGGTGCACCGGGCCGGGCGCCGACCCGCGGGAGCGGGTGCACCGGGCCGGGTGTCGGCCGCGGCAAATGGCGCACGGGGTCGGGCGCCGACCCGCGGGAAAAGGCGCACGGGGTCAGGTGTCGGCCGCGGCAAAAGGCGTACGGGGTCAGGTGTCGGCCGCGGCAAGAGGCGTACGGGGTCGGGTGTCGGCCGCGGGAACAGACGTACGGGGTCGGGTGTCCGCCGCGCCAGCGGGTGCACCGCGTCGGGTGTCGGCCTCGTGCCCGCGCCTGTCGACGGAACGTTCCCTCGACAGGGGTGTACGTGGGTCAGGCGCCGGCCGCCGGGACTCCTGGTGCGGCGGGTGCGGGTGCGGAAGCGGTTCCGGTCTCCTCGGCGGCCTCGGGGTCCCTCGCACGGCGCTTCGCGATGACCGCGCAGACCATCAGCTGCATCTGGTGGAAGAGCATCAGCGGGAGCACCGCGAGGGAGGCATGCGGGCCGAAGAGGACGCTCGCCATCGGCAGCCCGGCCGCGAGGCTCTTCTTGGAGCCGGCGAACTGGATCGCGATCCGGTCGGCCCGGTCGAAGCCGAGGCGCCGGGCCCCGTACCAGGTCAGGCCCAGCATCACCGCGAGGAGCACGACCTCGACGGCGAGCAGCGCGCCGAGCCGCGCGGGGGTCACCAGGTGCCAGATGCCGGCGACCATGCCCTGGCTGAAGGCGGTGTAGACGACGAGGAGGATCGAGCCCCGGTCGACGTAGCCGAGGGCCTTCTTGTGGCGGAGGAGGAAGCCGCCGACCCAGCGGCGCAGGAACTGCCCGGCCAGGAAGGGCACCAGCAGCTGGAGCACGATCTTGAGGAGTGCGTCGGCGGAGAGGCCGCCCGCACTGTTGCCGAGGAGCAGGGCGGCGAGCAGAGGGGTGAGGACGATGCCGGCGAGCGAGGAGAACGAGCCCGCGCAGATCGCGGCGGGCACGTTGCCCCGGGCGATCGAGGTGAACGCGATGGAGGACTGGATGGTGGACGGCACCAGACAGAGGAAGAGGAAGCCGCTGTAGAGCTGGGGGGTGAGGACGCCGGGCACGAGGCCGCGCGCGGCGAGGCCGAGGAGCGGGAAGAGCAGGAAGGTGCAGCCGAGGACGGCGAGGTGGAGCCGCCAGTGCTTGAGGCCGTCGAGGGCCTCGCGGGTGGAGAGCCGGGCCCCGTAGAGGAAGAAGAGCAGGGCGACGGCCCCGGTCGACGCGCCTTCCGTGACCGTCGCGGCGGTGCCGGAGGCGGGGAGGAGCGCGGCGAGGGCGACCGTACCGAGCAGCGCGAGGACGTAGCCGTCGACGGGCAGCCACGAGGGCAGGCGAAGGGGGCGGCGTGCGGTGCGGCCGGACGTGCGGGGGGTCATGGGCTCCAGTGCTCCTACGGGGATCGCGCCCGTCCATCCTGCTCCACGGCGCGGTGATCGGGAATCCCGCACAGTGCTCTGACTGTCATCACGGAACGCGATAACGTCGGGGGATGTACGAGCCCACCCAGCTGCGCACCTTCCTCGCCGTGGCCCAGACGCTGAGCTTCACGCGGGCCGCCGACCGTCTCGGACTGCGTCAGTCGACCGTCAGCCAGCATGTGCGGCGCCTGGAGGAGGCGACGGGCCGGCCGCTCTTCGCCCGGGACACGCATCGCGTGGAGCTGACGGAGGACGGCGAGGCGATGCTCGGTTTCGCGCGCACGATCCTCCAGGCGCACGAGCGGGCGGCGGCCTTCTTCGGCGGGACGCGGCTGCGGGGGCGGCTGCGGTTCGGCGCCTCGGAGGACTTCGTGACGACCCGGCTGCCGGAGATCCTGGAGTCCTTCCGGCGCGAGCATCCCGAGGTCGACCTGGAGCTGACGGTCGAACTGTCCGGGACGCTCCAGGCCCGGCTCGCCGCCGGCCGGCTGGATCTGATCCTGGCCAAGCGGCGCGGGGCGGAGAGCGAGGGTCGGCTCGTCTGGGAGGACACGCTCGTCTGGATCGGTGCGCCGGGGCTGCGGCTCGATCCGGACCGACCGGTGCCGCTGATCCTGTACCCGCCGCCGGGGATCACCCGGGCGCGGGCGCTGGAGGCCCTGGAGGCGCAGGGCAGGGCGTGGCGGATCGCCTGCACGAGTTCCAGCCTGAGCGCGAACGTGGCGGCGGCCCGCGCGGGGCTCGGGGTGATGGCGCACACACGGGGCCTCGTGCCGCCGGGTCTTGTCCAGGTGCCGGCCCGCGCGGGGCTCCCGGAACTCGGGGACGTGGGCTTCGTGCTGCGCAAGGGGCGCCGGGGCGGGGAGACCCAGGAGGCGGCGGACGCCCTGGCGGAGGCGATCCTGGCGGGCGGCGACCGACTGCACCGGCCACGCTGATCCGGCGGCGCTGATCCGGCCACGGCGGACCGGCCGCGCTGAACCGCCCGCGCCGCACGGCCACGCCGAACCGGCCGCTCCGTGCGGACCGAGCCACTCCGAACCGCTCCGTGCCGACCGAGCCACTCCGAACCGCTCCGAACCGAACCGACGGTAACCGCTTGCCGCGCCCGGGGTAACCGCTTGCCCCGCCCCCGGTGGGCGCGGGGCTCCCGTGCGTCGAGAAGCCGCCACTGGGGTGCTTCGGAGTCGGGGGCGTGAGCGGGCGGTACAGATTCCGTGGAGATTCACCCCCGGAGGGCGTACCGTCCGGTCAGTAACAAGCCCGGGACACCCCTGACTTGGCCGCCTCACCGGCCCTGACCTGTGTGAACGCGGAATGTCCCGGCTTGGTGAAGGCCCTCCCCCCGGCCGGTCGCGTGGGGTACCGTCACCGGCGCCGTACGGAGTGCGACAACGGGCTTTTCCAGCCACGAGCCGTCGAGGAGCAGGTCAGTGCGCGAGTTCACCGTGCCGCCCGTCGAGGCGGCGCCTCAGGTCGGCGGTCTGGCGGACGCGGTGTTCGATCGCGGCCTCGCCGAGCCGGACCGGATCGCCTTCGGCCGCAAGGGCCCGGACGGACAGTGGCACGACGTGACCGCCGCGCGGTTCCGGGACGAGGTCCTGGGGCTCGCGAAGGGGCTGATCGCGGAGGGCGTGCGGTTCGGCGACCGGGTCGCGATCATGGCCCGGACCCGGTACGAGTGGACGCTCTTCGACTTCGCCCTGTGGACGCTGGGCGCGCAGCCCGTGCCGGTCTATCCGACGTCCTCCGCCGAGCAGGTCTTCTGGATGCTGCACGACGCCGAGGTCACGGCCTGCGTGGTGGAGCACGAGGACCACGCGATGACGATCGGCTCGGTGATCGACCGGCTGCCACGGCTCCAGCGGCTGTGGCAGCTGGACGCGGACGCGGTGGGCGAGCTGACGGCGGCGGGCACGGAGATCGACGAGGAGGTCGTGCACCGGCACCGGCGGGCGGTCACCCCGGAGACGATCGCGACGGTCATCTACACCTCGGGGACGACCGGCCGTCCCAAGGGCTGTGTGATCACCCACGCGAACCTGATGTTCGAGACGGACATGGTGATGGGCCGCTGGGAGCCGGTCTTCCGCTCGCGCCCCGACGAGCAGGCCTCGACGCTGCTGTTCCTGCCGCTCGCGCACGTCTTCGGGCGGATGGTGGAGGTCGCGGCGGTCCGGGGCGGGGTGAAGCTGGGACACCAGCCGGTGATGGCGGCGGCCGAGCTGCTCCCGGACCTGGTGGCGTTCCGGCCGAGTTTCGTGCTCGCCGTGCCGTACGTCTTCGAGAAGGTCTTCCACGCGGCCCGCCGCAAGGCGGAGAGCGAGGGGAAGGCGGGCCCCTTCGACAAGGCGGTGGAGGTGGCGGTCGCGTACGCGGAGGCGCTGGAGCAGAAGGCCTTCGGGACCGGTCCCGGGCCGTCGGCGGCGCTGCGGGTGCAGCACCAGTTCTTCGAGAAGACGGTGTACGTCAAGGTGCGGGCGGCCCTGGGCGGGCGGGTGCGGCACGCGATGTCGGGCGGTTCGGCGATGGACCGCCGGCAGGGGCTGTTCTTCGCGGGCGCGGGGATCACGGTCTTCGAGGGGTACGGGCTGACCGAGTCCTCGGCCGCCGCGACGGCGAACCCGCCCGGGCGGACCAAGTACGGCACCGTGGGCCAGCCGGTCCCGGGGACGACGGTCCACATCGCCGAGGACGGCGAGGTGTGGCTCCACGGCGGCCAGGTCTTCTCCGGCTATCTGAACGCCCCGGAGGCGACGGCCGCCGTCCTCAACGACGGCTGGCTGGCCACCGGGGACATCGGCGCCCTCGACGCGGACGGCTACCTCACGATCACCGGGCGGAAGAAGGAGATCCTGGTGACCTCCGGCGGCAAGAGCGTCTCCCCCACCGCCCTGGAGGAGCGGGTGCGGGCGCATCCGCTGATCGCCCAGTGCATCGTGGTCGGCAACGACCGTCCGTACATCGCCGCCCTCGTGACGGTCGACCAGGAGGCGGTGGAGCACTGGCTCGCGATGCAGGGGCGGGCGCCGCTCTCCCCTGCGGAGCTGGTGCGCGACCCGGCCCTGGAGACGGAGCTCCGGCGCGGGGTGGTGGCGGCGAACACGCTGGTCTCGCAGGCGGAGTCGATCCGGACGTTCCGGATCCTGGCGCATCCGTTCAGCGAGGAGCACGGGCTGCTCACCCCTTCGCTGAAGCTGAAGCGGAAGGCGATCGAACGGGCGTACGCGGCGGAGGTCGCGGCCCTGTACGGCTGACGGCCCCGCCCACCACGACCGGCGCACGCCCCGACCGACGCGACCGACGCAGGCCCCACCCGGCGCAACCGGCGCACGCCCCACCCGGCGCAACCGGCGCACGCCCCATCGGGCGCCCGACCGGCCCCCCGCCGTCGCCCGACCGGTCAGAGCAGGTCGGCGAGCGGCTCCACCGTCTCCCACCGGCTGAGGTACTCGGTGGCACCGTGCGGGTCGAAGTTCCGGTTCTTGACCGTCCGGGTGCGCTCCAGCACCGCGTCGTCCTCGGGGAAGAGCTTGCGCAGCCGCAGCGTGGCCACGATGAAGTCGTCCCCGTCGGCCACGTTCACCCAGCGCTTGAGGTGGGCCGGGGAACGCAACGGCTGCGGCCGAAGCCGCCCCTTGAGGATCGAACGCAGCCCGAGCGGCGAACCGAAGGTCACGAGCAGCGGCAGCGGGCCGTCGAGCCGGTGCAGGGCCTCGTAGGCGACGACCGTGCCCAGCGAGTGGGCCAGGACCGCCTTGGTGTCGGGCGTCACCTGGGAGAGCACCGCCTCGATGGCACCCTCGCGGACCCGCTCGTCCTCCAGGTACGCCGCCACCTGGCCGAGGTGGAAGGCGCCCGTGCTGGCCACCGCGGCGAAGCCGGACCGGGCGACGGGTCCGAGCCGGGAGAGCAGCGCCACCGTCATCCGCAGCGGCGCCAGCGGGCCCTGCTCGGGGCCGACCTCGGCGTTCAGCTCCTCCAGCGCGTAGGCCGCCTCGTCGACGTCCCGGGGCTTGGAGGCGTGCCGGACGATGTTGTCGGCGATGTCGAGGCCCACCTCGGTGCCGGTGGCCTCGATCTGCGCGGGGAGCCGCACCTCGAAGTCGTCCCGCGGCACGTACGGCGCGTACAGATGTCGGTAGTACGCCATGCCGACCGAGACCGCACCGGCGTCGAGGCGGTCCGCGACCTCCTCGCGACTCTCCTTCCGCAGCGTGCGCACGAGGGTGCGCGTCCACTCCTCGCGGAGCTGCTCACCGGTCTGCTCCGCCGGTCCGATGCCGTGCACCATGACGAGCTCTGCCATGTGTCTCCCCGTCTGTCCGAACGTCCGAGCGGCGTGCTTCCGCCTCTTTCCGCTCAACGCCGGCCGGGGGCGGTCGGTTCCTGAGCCACGATCATCTGTCCTTATATCGCCTGACGCTGACGTGTCGTCATCCGGACAATGTGCGGGTGAACGATGAGCGCAGAGCACTGGTGATCGCCTCCCACTGGGACGTCCTGGAACAGAAGGACGAGGACCGCCTGACCCTGTTGGAGGCGCACGCCGGCGAACTGCGGGACCTGCTCCTCGACCCGGCTCGCGGGGCCTGCGTGCCCGCCCGCGGCGACGGGCTGCTGCTGAACCCCGAGTCGGTGGACGAGGTGACCGCCGCCCTGGACGAGGCGTTCGAGGACGCTTCGGCCGCCGAGGCCTCGCTGGTCCTCGCCTTCCTGGGGCACGGGCACGCGCCCGATTCCGGCCCGTTCCTGTTCCCCGTGCGCACCTCTCCGCGCAACCCCGGGGTCGAGACCGCCTTCGACCTCGTGGGGGAGGTGGGCTCCCGGTCCCTGCGGCACGGGGGCGTGCTGGAGCTGACCGTCCTGATCGACGCCTGCCGCTCCGGGCGTTCACTGCTTGAGGCGGTGAAGGGCTGGTACACCCCCGCCATGACGAGAGGGCGCCGGATCGACCACCTCACCTCCTCGGACGACCAGGTCTCGTACGGTCTCCAGTTCTCGGGCGCGCTCAACCGGGTCATCCGGAACGGCGACATCCGGCTCGACCCCGAGCTGCGGACCGCCGACGTCCGGGACGTCGTGTACGGCATGCTCCGGCGTCAGGTTCCGCAGGTCGCGTCCTTCGACGGACGCGGCGCCGCGGGCCGCCGCCCGGATCCCGCCTGGATCGCACTGAACGTGGCGCACGACCCCTTCCTGAGCGTGCTGGCCGCCTCGCCTGACCGGAGGAGCCTGATGCCGGCGCTGCGCCATTTCCAGCCACCGCGGGAGCTGGCGGGGCTGGTGCGGCTGGCGCGGCTTCACCGGAGCGTGGCGGTGGTGGGCCACATGGGCACCGGGAAGACGACGCTCGCCACGGCGCTGAGCCGCACCGAACTGCTGCCGCCGGGCGAGGCGGAGACCGCTCCGGCCGTGTGCGCGGTCGTCCAGCTCACCGACGGACGGTGGGCCTCCGGCGCCTACGTCGAGCAGATCGCCGACCAGCTCCACGACCATCTGCCGGGCTTCACCGAAGCGGTGGACTCCTACACGGCGCGGGTGCCCGAGGGCGAACGGTCGCTGCTGCCGCGCACGGTCGCCCTGCTCGGCGGCCCGCTCTCGCTCATGGGTCCGCGCGAGCCCGTGCGGATCGTGGTCGACGGCATCGAGCAGGTGACCGTCGCGACGAGCCGGGCCGAACTGCTCGCGGAGCTGACGGCGCTGTGCGACGCGGCACCCGACTGGTTCGGCCTGGTCGCCACCGTACGGGAAGGAGTGCCGCTGCCCCCGGCGTGGGAGCGGGTGGAACCGGCCGCTCCCGAGGCCCGGAGCCTGCGGACCTTCCTGGACGCCCGGCAGGTGTCGGCGGACGTCCAGCGCGTGCTCCTCGACAGCACGGCGGGGAACTGGCAGCTCACCAGTGTCCTGGCCGAGCACCACACCTCGGTGGCGCGGATGGTGGGCAAGGGCGTCCGGGTCGTCTACGACGCGGTCCTCGCCCCGATGCGCGAGGCCCGGGACGGCGACCCGAGGCTGCTGGACCGGGTGCTGCTCGTCCTCGCCGCCGCCGGGCTCGGGACGACGCTGCCGAGCCCCCTGCTCGCCCACGCGGCCGGCCGGCCGGGGCGCCCCGCCGACGAGGAGGCGTGCGGGCGCGTGGTGGACATGCTGGTGGGACTGGTGGGCCGGGCGCCGGACCCGGCCGGCACCGAACTGTTCGGCATCCACCACTCCTCGCTGATCGAGTACGTCGCCGGCCGGCAGTCGGTGGCGGAGGGACATCGCGCGCTCCGCGACGCATTGGAGATCATGGCTCCCATGGAACGGCACGATCGCGACGACGCCCTGCACCGCTACGCCGAGCAGGCGGAACCCGAACACCTCTGGCACCTGGCGACGGCCGTCGGAGGCGAGGAGGCCGGGCCGCTGTACGACCGGTTGCTGGACTCCCTGGAGCTGCGTCCGGCGCCCGAGGCGGCGGTGAACCGGGCGCGCTGGGCGGGCTGGGCGGAGCGGCTGCGGGAGCAGCTGGGCGCGGACACGCCGGTGACCCTGCG
Source organism: Streptomyces sp. NPDC015661 (assembly GCF_043077765.1). Classification (NCBI taxonomy): domain Bacteria; kingdom Bacillati; phylum Actinomycetota; class Actinomycetes; order Kitasatosporales; family Streptomycetaceae; genus Streptomyces; species Streptomyces sp. NPDC015661. Next base: position 421,534 of record NZ_JBIBST010000007.1, read on the forward strand.
CGCGCGGGCCCGGGCCGCCTACTGGACCAGCAAGGCGGGGGCGTACCGCCGCAGTGCCGAACTCCACGCCGAGCTCCTCCCCGACCAGCTGCGGGTGTACGGGGCGGACTCCCCCGAGGTGCTGGAGACCCGGGGCAGGCTGGCGTACGCGGCGGGCGAGAACGGCGACTTCGCGCGGGCCCTGGAGCTGCACCGGGAGGTCCTCGCCGACCAGCGGCGCGTGCTCGGCGCGGACGACCCGCGCACCCTGCACACCCGTCACCACATCGCGTACTGGACGGGCCGTGCGGGCGCGGGCGAGCAGGCGCTGCGGATGCACCAGGAGCTGCTGCCGGACCTGGAGCGGGTCCTGGAGCCCACGGATACGGCCGTCTTCGAGGAGCGCCACTACATCGCGTACTGGCACGGCGCCCTCGGCGACCACGAGCGCAGCCTGTCCCTCCACGCCACGCTGCTGCGGGACCGGATCGCGGTCTTCGGCGAGGAGCACGAACAGATCGTCTTCAGCCGGATGAACATCTGCAGGTTCCTGGGCGAGTCGGGGCGGCAGCAGGAGGCGCTGGACGGGTACCGCGAACTGCTGCCGCTGGCCACCCGGGTCCGCGGCCGGTACCACCCGAACACCTTCCTGGTCCGGCTGAACACCGCGCGCTTCACCTGGGAACTGGGCGACGCGGTGGCCTCCCGGACCCTGCACGAGGAGCTCCTCGTGGACCAGCGGGAGGCACTGGGCGCGACCCATCCCGCCGTCATGATCACCCGCTACAACCTCGTCATGCTCAAGGCCGAGCTGGGTGATCCGGCGGCGGCGCTCGGGGAGCTGGACCGTCTCCTCGAGGAGCGTCTGGCCCGGTACGGGAACCCGGACCACCCCGAAGTGATCACGACCCGGTTCGGGCGGGCCCGGATCCTCGCGCGACTCGGCGCGACGGAGGAGGCGGTGGCGCTCCTCCGCGAGGTGTGCGCCGACCGGGCGCGGGTTCTCGGGGAGGAGAACCCGGCCACACGGACGGCCCGGGCGGAGCTGGCGCGGCTCACGGAGGGGTGAGCCGGCGCCGGCGCCCCGGAGAGCGGACCGGTCCGCCGGAATGCGTACGGCCGCTCGCCCGTTGACCATGGGAGTACCTCCGTACAGCCAGTGACGACGACGTAAGGATCCACCCCACGTGAGCACGGACAACAGCGTTCCCTCGGTCAGCCTGAACAACGGCGTGAGCATGCCGCAGCTGGGCTTCGGTGTCTGGCAGGTGCCGGACGACGAGGCGACGGCGGCCGTGACGACGGCCCTGGAGGCCGGGTACCGCTCGATCGACACCGCCGCGATCTACGGGAACGAGCGGGGCACCGGCCGTGCCGTCGCCGCGTCGGGGATCGCCCGTGAGGAGCTGTTCGTCACCACGAAGCTGTGGAACAGCGAGCAGGGCCACGACTCGACGCTGCGTGCCTTCGACGCCTCCCTCGACAAGCTGGGCCTCGACTACGTCGACCTGTACCTGATCCACTGGCCGGTGCCGGCGAAGGACGCGTACGTCGACACGTACCGGGCGTTCGAGAAGATCCTCGCGGACGGGCGCGCCCGGGCGATCGGCGTCTCCAACTTCCTCCCGGAGCACCTGGAGCGGCTGATCGGCGAGACCTCGGTCGTGCCCGCCGTCAACCAGATCGAGCTGCACCCGCAGCTCGCGCAGGCGGAGTCGCGCGCGGCGCACGCCAGGTACGGCATCGCGACCGAGGCGTGGTCGCCGCTCGGCTCCGGCAAGGGCCTCCTGGAGGTGCCGGCGATCGTCGCGATCGGCCGCAAGCACGGCCGGACGCCGGCCCAGGTGGTGCTGCGCTGGCACCTCCAGCTGGGGAACGTGGTGATCCCGAAGTCGGTCACCCCCTCGCGGATCCGGGAGAACATCGACGTCTTCGGCTTCGAGCTGGACGCCGAGGACCTCGCGGCGATCGCCGCCCTCGACGAGAGCCGCCGGCTGGGCCCGAACCCGGCGGAGTTCAACGTCGGCGCCTGAAGGAGTCGGAGGGGGTGGCGCCGGCGCGCCGCTTCGGCGGTGCGCCGGCTGGGCAGCCGTGCGTCGCGGCGGTAGCCGCGCACGGGGCCCCTTCGGCGGTGCGCCGGCTGGGCAGCCGTGCGTCGCGGCGGTAGCCGCGCACGGGGGCCCTTCGGCGGTGCGCCGGCTCAGTAGCCGTCCACGCCGAGCTCGGTGATCGAGGCGAAGAGGTGCTCCCACGCCTCGGCGCCGGGAGCGCCGTCGGCCAGTGCCCCGGCGTCGACCTCGTCCATCGCCCGGAGGAACGCCTTCACCCCGTCCTCCCCCGGGTACGGGTCCCAGCAGGCGCCCATGTGACGGCGGACGCCCTCCAGGAACCGGACGAAGGACTCCAGGTCCCGGACGAGCGGGAAGACCTCGTCGCCGCCGGGGCCGTGGCTGCCGTCCGGCTGGCGCATGCCGACGGCACCGGTCCCGGGGTGGACGAAGACCTCCCCGGGGTCGCAGTACCCGAGGTCGAACTCGCCGACGCGCAGCATGCCCTCGGGGCCCGGGCCCAGCGGCTCGGCGGCGAGCGCGAAGGACGTGACGCCGGCCGCCCAGTGGCGGGGCAGTCCTGCCTCGGCGAGCAGCGTCCTGGTCGGCGCGTGCGTGAGGGCGGCGGGCAGGCCGGCCGCCGGGACGCGGAGGACCCAGGCGGGGCCGAAGACCTCGTCGAGCCGGTCCGCGGTGAGCGGCCCGGCCGCGTTCCTCGTGCCGGGCCGGAACCACGGACCGCCGTCCGCCGGTGCCGGTCCGGAGCAGTCGGCCCCGCCCGTGGGCCAGTCGGCGAGGGCCGTGTCGTTCTGCTCCACCACGGCCACTCCGCGGGCGTCGAGGAAGACGTAGCGGCCGCCGTCCAGCGGGATCGGCTCCTCCCAGGCGTCCGGGCCGCGCAGCGCCCAGGACCCCTCGTCGCCGTCGAACAGCCAGGGCCCGTCCGGCTCGGTCTCCTCGTACGGTTCGGCCGTGCCCTCGGCGGGGGCGGGCCGGCGCCGGCCGGTGGCGAGGTCGAACCAGGTGTCCTCGCACCACAGGGCCCAGACCTTCAGGAGCGGCGTGCCGTCGGCCTCGTACACCTCGGCGGAGCGGTCGCCGCTGAGGTTCGGCGCGGCCTCGTGGGCGCCGACCGGCCGCCACCAGGCCCACACCGTCCGCCACGGCAGCCCGGGTTCGGCGGCCGCGACCCGCTCGGCGTACTCACGGTGGCCGAGGACGGTCGCGGCGAAGTGCAGCCAGGAGGCGAACTCGGCGGAGGTCACCGGGGTGCTCCCGAACACCGCCTCGGCCTGGGTGAACACCTCGCGGCCTACGCCGCCGTGCTCCTCCGGCAGGGCGTCGAGACGGGCACGGAGCTCGGCGCGGTCGTGGCGCAGGACCTCGGCGGGGTCGTCGAGCAGGGTACGGAGATCGGGATCGGTCACCGGCCCATCCTGTCAGCCGCCGCACCGGGCGGGGCGGCGGCCCGGGGCCGTTGTCGTACCCGGGACGTAGAGTCGGAGACGGCCCCCGAGGGGTGCGCGCGGCGGTGTCGGCCGCGCGGTGCAACTGCCGGGCGAGGAGAAGGAGTCGGTACGGTGAGCGGTGCCCCGGAGCCCGTCAGGGAGGGCCTCTACCGGGTGCGGAACGTGGCCAGCGGGCTGCTCCTGGAGGTGTACCAGGGGTCGAGCCGCAGCGGCGCGAAGGTGCAGCAGGGCACCGGGAACGGGACTCCCGGACAGCACTGGCACATCGCGCCCGTGCCGAACGGCGGCGGGCTCCACCACCTGGTCAACGCGGCCAGCGGCAAACGGCTCGACGTCGCGAACGCGTCCACGGAGAACGGCGCAGGCATCCAGCAGTGGCGGGCCAACAACTTCGGCGCGCAGGAGTGGATCATCGAGCAGGACCTCCAGTCGCCGGGGACGGTGGCCCTGGTGAGCTTCGTCAGCGGCCTCCTCCTCGAGGTCGCCGACGCGTCGACGGAGGACGGGGGGAACGTCCGGCAGTGGGAGGACACCGACTCGCCGTTCCAGTGGTGGCGGCTGGAGCCGGTGTCCTGACGCCGGGCCCGGTGCGGGTCAGCCCTTGCGGGCGGTGTGGACGGTGCGGGCGGTGAGGTGGAACAGGTCCGTGCGGTGGTGCAGGGACAGTTCGTCGGCCGGGTCGAGGAGCCGGTCGAGGGTCGCCTTGTCGTCCGCGTCCAGGACGGCGCCGAGGCCGTCCCGGAGGCGCTCGTAGTGGGCGACGGCCAGCTCCCGGACGACCGGGGACACCGGCGCGGGGACGTCGGTGAGGAAGGTCCGGGTGCCGGAGGGGGTGAGTCCGGCGCCGGCGAGCAGGGCCCGCCAGTCGTCCGGCTCGTCCTTGGAGCCCGGGAGCTCGGCGCGCATCTCGCCGAACCAGTCGGCGTGGGCGGCGTCGAGCCGGGCCTCGAAGCCGGGGCGGCCCATCCCGATGTGCCAGGGCAGGTGCCGGGTGGGCAGACCGCCCTCGACGAGGACCATCAGACCGCCGGGGTTCAGGAGGTCTGCGAACTCGGCGAGCGCGGCGCCCTGGTCGCCGATGTGGTGCAGGGAGTTGCCCGCCCAGACGAGGTCGGCCGGCCCCAGGGTGCCGATCCCTTCGGGGAGTTCGGCGTGGAGGGTGGAGACCCGGGCGCCGAGGCCGCGGGCCTCGGCACGGGCCCGGGCGCGGGCGAGGAGTTCGGGGGAGCCGTCGACGGCGACCGTCTCGGCGGCCGGGAAGGCCTCGGCGAGGAGGCTCGTCACGACCCCGGGGCCGCTGCCGACGTCGAGGACCCGGCGGACGCCCTGCACGGGCGCGAGGGTGCCCAGCCAGGCGGCGGCCTCCGCGTAGGCGGGGCTCGCGATCTCGGCCTGCCGCTCCAGGAGCGGAGCCAACTCGTTCCAGTCGAGGTGGGTGTGGTCGTGGTGACGGTGGCCGTGACCGGCGCCGTGCTGGTGGCCGTGGTGGGACTCGCGATGCTGGCTCATGGCTCCAGGGTGCGGCGGGACGGCCCGGGGCGCGAGAAATGTTGCCGGTCCGGCAAAGTCCCGGTCTGTTTCAGGCGCCGCTCCGGTGTTCCTGCGGGCTGATGCCCCGTACGCGTTTGAAGGCGGCGCTCAGGGCGAACGCACCGCTGTAGCCGACCTGCCGGGCGACGGACTCGACCGTGGCGTCGGTCTCGCGGAGCAGATCGGCGGCGAACGCGAGCCGCCACCCGGTGAGGTACGCCATCGGGGGCTCCCCGACGAGTTCGGTGAACCGGCGGGCGAGCGCGGCCCGGGACACGCCCGACTTCGCGGCGAGCGAGGCGACGGTCCACGGGTGGGCGGGGTCGTTGTGGAGCAGCCGGAGCGCCCGGCCGACCACCGGGTCGCCCATCGCGCGGTACCAGGCGGGTGCCTCGGCCCCGGGCCGGGAGAACCAGGCGCGGACGGCGGCGATGAGCAGCAGGTCGAGGAGCCGGTCGAGGACGACGCTCTGGCCGGGTTCGTCGCGGGAGATCTCCTCGTCGAGGAAGGGCATGAGGGGGCAGTTCCACAGGTCGGCGGGCAGGTGCACCAGGCCCGGCAGGGCGTCGAGGAGCCTGCGGCCGACCTCGCCGTCCATCAGGTAGGTGCCGACGAGGACGGTGGTGCCGCCGTCCGGGGCGTTGCCCCAGGTGCGGACGCCGAGGCTCATGGACTGGGCGAGCGGCACCCCGGACAGGGTGGCGCATACGCCGTCGGGGCCGACCACGGCCTGCGCCGGGGCGTCGGGGGCGTGGGCGACGGTGTACGGCTCGGGACCGCGGATGACGGCGATCTCCCCCGGGCGCAGCAGGACGGGGTCGCCGGTGTCGCGGACGATCCAGGCCTCGCCGTCGGTGACGCACATGAGGCAGATCGGGGCCTCGTCCTCGATGCGTACGGACCACGGCGGCTCCATGATCATGCGGAGCAGGAAGGCGCCCTTGGCGCGTGGCCCGTCGAGGAGTCCGGCGAGTGCGTCCATGGTCCGCAAGGGTAGGGCGTCGGGGGCCTGAGACGCAGGCGTAGGCAGGTGAGACTGTGCAGCATGGGCGGGCGGCGCCCGGGGCGGGAGTCTTGAGCCATGACGACGCAGACGAACGACACGCAGAACACGACGGTCCTGGTGACGAGCGCCACCGGCAAGACCGGGCGGCGGGTGGCCGAGCGGCTGGCGGCCCGCGGCCTGACCGTCCGGGCGGGGTCCCGGAGGGGGACGACCGCCTTCGACTGGGAGGCCCCGGAGACGTGGGGGCCCGCGCTGCGGGGCGCGGACGCCGCGTACGTGGCCTACTACCCGGACCTGTCCGCCCCCGGGGTGATCGAGGCGATGGAGACCTTCGGCCGGCTGGCCGAGGAGAACGGCGTGCGGCGGCTCACCCTCCTCTCCGGTCGCGGGGAGCCGGTGGCGGTCCAGGCGGAGGAGGCCCTGCGGGCGGCGGCGCCCGGGGCCGAACTGACCGTCGTACGGGCCTCGTTCTTCGCGCAGAACTTCTCCGAGGGGCTGATGGCGGAGGGCGTCGCGGAGGGCGCGGTCGTCTTTCCCGCCGGTGACACGGCGGAGCCGTTCATCGACGCGGACGACCTGGCGGACGTCGTCGTCGAGACCCTGACGGCGGACGGGCACGCGGGCCGGGTGCACGAGGTGACGGGCCCCCGGCCGGTGGGCTTCGCGGAGGTGGCGGCGGAGATCTCCCGCGCCTCGGGCCGCCCGGTGGTGTACCAGGCGGTCTCCGAGGCCGAATACGCCGGTCTGCTCGGCGGGTTCGGGCTTCCGGCCCCGGAGGCGGAGTGGCTGGCGGCGTTGTTCGCGACGCTCCTCGACGGGCACAACGCCTCGGCGACGGACGGGGTGAAGCGGATCCTGGGCCGTGAGCCTCGCTCCTTCGCCGAGTTCGCGGCGGAGACCTGGGGCGGGCCGCGGGCCTGAGGGGTTCAGGCGTACCGCGCGGCCAGGGTCCGTACGGTCGCGGCGATGCGGTCGCGGAGGTCCTCGGGTGCGAGGACCTCCACCTCCGCGCCGAGCCCGAGGAAGGTGTCGTGCGCGTGTTCGGGCGTCTCCACGGGGAGGGTGGCGCGCGTCCAGCCGTCGGGTTCGGGGGTGCCGGTGGCGGCGAGGGCCCGGGCGGCGGCGCCGGTGAGGCGCGCGGCGCCGCGGGGGGAGATCCGTACGAGGGCCTCGCCCTGGTGGAGCCGCCGGTGGAAGTCCTCCTGGCCGGCACGCCAGTGCGCGGCGAGGTCGAAGCCCTCCGGGACGGTGGCCTCCTCGTCGGTGACGGTGAGGGCGAGGATCTGGTCGACGCGGTAGGTGCGCGGTCCGGGCCCGGCGATCAGGTACCAGCGGCCCGCCTTGAGGACGAGACCGTACGGCTCCAGGCGCCGGTCGACGTCCGTCGGCTCCTTCCAGCGCCGGTAGCGGACCTCCAGGACGCGTCCGGTGCGGACCGCGTCGGCGACCTCCGGCAGGAAGGGGGCCTCGTCGCCCTCGTCGTACCAGCCGGGCGCGTCGATGTGGAAGCGGCCCCGCAGCCGGTCGACGTGCTCGCGCAGGGCGGCCGGGAGGGCGGCGCGCAGTTTCAGCTGGGCGTCGGCGAAGTGCGGGCCGAGTCCGAGTCCTTCGGCGGCCCCGGGCATGCCGGCGAGGACCAGCGCCTCGGCCTCGCGGGCGAAGAGGTCGGTGAGACGGGTGCGGCTGCCGGGCAGGAGCCGGTAGCCGCCGCGGTGCCCGGCGTCGCCGTAGAGGGGCACGCCGGCGGCGTGCAGCGCCTCGACGTCGCGGTAGACGGTGCGGACGGAGACCCCGAGCTCCTCGGCGAGCCGGCCGGCGGTCATCCGGCCGCCGGTCTGGAGCAGCAGGAGGATCGAGAGGAGACGGCTGGACTTCACTGACACAAGGTGTCAGTGAAGGGTTCCTAGAGTCCAGCCATGGCTTTCGCAGAGAAGAATCTCCTCGCGCTGCCGCCGGTCGAGATCGCCGGGCGGCACCTCAAGCGCTACCACGTCACCTCCGCCGCCGAGGGCATCGAACCGGAGGTGGAGAAGGCTGCGTACGCGCTGCTTCCCGAGCTGCTTCCGCCGCTGGACGGCACGCCGGCGGCGGGTTTCGTGGTGCTGCACCGGGGCGGTGACAGCGGCGCGTACCTCAACGTGTACAGCTGGGTGTGGGACAACGTGCTGCACTTCGGCGGCGGGGCGGCCGGCCAGCCCGCCCTGGACTGCCCCGACACGGATCCGACGCACTTCGTCCGGGTCGACCGGTCGTGGATCGGCTGTGTGTGGGAGTTGGTGCCGCTCGGGCACGAACGGGACGCCTGGGTACGGCACATGCTGACGCCGGACACCCCCGACCTCGCCGGCTATCTCGGCGACGCGCTGCCCTCCGGCACGACGGGAGGCCGCGCGTGACCGCCGACGGCTTCGCCTTCCTCGACGGGCGGTGGCGGGTCCGCAACCGCCGTCTCACCGACTTCCTCGACGCGGAGAGCGGGTGGAAGGAGTTCGAGGGGCACACGACCGGCTCGCTGTTCTGGGACGGCCGGGCGCACGTCGACGAGATCGTCTTCCCCTCCGAGGGGTTCAGCGGGCTGACGCTGCGGCTGTACGAGCCGGAGACCGGCGAGTGGACGCTGAACTGGTCCAACAGCCGTACGGGGAGGCTGGACCCGCCGGTCCGGGGCCGGTTCGCCGAGGACGGGACGGGCGAGTTCCACGGCACCGACGCCTACGAGGGGCGGCCGGTCCGCGTACGGTTCCGGTGGTCGGGGATCACGGCGGACACGGCCCGCTGGGAGCAGGCGTTCGCGGCCGTGGACACCGACGCGTGGGTGACGAACTGGGTGATGGAGTTCAGCCGCGCCTGACGAAGCTCGCGAGCCGGTACCGGGGGTCGGCTCGGGGGCGGTCCTGGTCCGGGAGGGCGGACAGCTCGGCGGCGAGCGTCTCGGTGGCCGCCGGGTCGCCGTCGAACCAGGAGGCGAAGTATCCGGCGCGCAGCTTCCGGACGGTGTCGCGCGGGGTGGCGCCCTGTCCGTGGCCGGTGAAGCGGGCGCCGGGGGCGGGGTCGAGGCCGTGGGCGGCCGCGGCGGCGGTGACGAGATCGGCGCGGTCGGAGGCCGTCTCGGTCCAGCGGTACGGGCGGAGGACCGCGTCGATGTCGCTGCCGACGTCGTGGGCGGCGTCCTTGTCGACGGTGGCGACGAGGACACCGCCGGGGCGGAGCACCCGGGCCGCCTCGGCGACGATGTCCGCGGCGAAGGGCACGAGGTGCAGCAGCCAGACGGCGGTGACGGCGTCCAGGGAGGCGTCGGGCAGCGGCAGCCGCCGGGCGTCGGCGCGTACGGCGCGGCCGGGGGCCCGGCCGGCCGCGACCCGCACCATGGCGTGGGCGGCGTCGGCCCCGTAGACGCGCAGACCGGGCCGGGCGAGGCGTTCGGTGACGAGGCCGGTGCCGCAGGCGAGGTCGAGCAGCGTGCGGGCGCCGGGCGGCACGAGGCTCAGTACGGCCCCGGCGGCCGCCTCGGCGCGCGGCACCCCGCCGCGGGTCCGGTCGTAGTGCGCTGCCTCGGCCTCGTAGTCGAGCACGGTCTCCGCCATGCCCGTGAGCCTAACGAAGGGTCAGTTCGCGCCGTGGCCGGGGGCGATCCGTTCGACGCGGTCGGCGAGTTCGAAGTCCTTCTCGGTGACGGCGCCGCCCGCGGAGTGGGTGTTCACGGCGAGGGCGACCGTGTTGTAGCCGAGGGTGAGGTCGGAGTGGTGGCCGAGCTCCTGCTGGATCTGGGCCACGTGGACGACGAGCGCGGTCGCCGCGAAGTGGTCGCCGAGCCGGTAGGTCCGGGTGAGCCGGTCCGCGTCGACGGACCAGCCGGGGAGCTCCCTCAGGCGGTCCTCGATCTCCTTCTGCGACAGCGGCTGTGTGGGCACGGCGGTGCTCCCTCCGGTCGGGTGGTGCGGGTGACGGGGTGACGGACAGGGGCCCCGGGGGAAAGCTACCCGGCGTCCCCCTCTGGGATACCGTCTGGCCATGACGACTGTCGTGAGCGACACGGGGGTGGGGCCGCTGCTGCGCGGCTGGCGCGAGCAGCGGCGACTGAGCCAGCTGGAGCTGGCGCTGCGCGCGGACTCCTCGGCGCGGCACATCTCCTTCGTGGAGACGGGCCGCTCCCGACCGAGCGAGGACATGGTCCTGAAGCTGGCCGAGCACCTGGAGGTGCCGGTGCGCGAGCGGAACGCGCTGCTGCTGGCGGCGGGATACGCGCCTCGGTACGCGGAGTCGCCGCTGGACGCGCCGCGCCTGGAGACACTGCGGTGGGGCATCCAGCAGCTGCTCGACGGGTACGAGCCGTATCCGGCGCTCGTGGTCGACGGCACCTACACCGTGGTGGCGGCGAACCGGGGCATCGAGCTCCTGCTCGGCGGGCTTCCGCCGCATCTGCTGACGCCGCCGATGAACGCCATGCGGCTCACCCTGCACCCGGAGGGCCTGGCGCCCCGGATCCGGAACCTGCGGGAGTGGCGGGGCCACCTCCTGGCGCAGATGGAGCGTCAGATCGCGCTGGCCCGTTCGGAGCCGCTGCGGGAGCTGTACGAGGAGGTGGCGGCCTATCCGCTGCCCGAGCGGGTCGACCCGGAGGACCGGCCGGACGCGGAGCCGTACCCGTACTTCGCGCTGCCGCTGCGGATCGAGCACGACGGGCGTGTGCTGTCGTTCGTGTCGTCGATCTCGACGTTCAACACGCCGATGGACGTGACCGTCGCCGAGCTGGCCATCGAGACGTTCCTCCCGGCCGACCCGGAGACGGTCGCGTACCTGCGTTCGCTCACCGCGCGACAGCCCTGAGGGCGGCCCACTGGAGTCCGGCGAAACCGGCGACCGTCGCGGCCTGCATCGGGGTCCACAGCAGGCCGGCGGTGGTCGGCTCCAGCCAGGCGACCAGGGCGACGACGCTGAGGACGGCCCAGAGGACGTTGGCGTCGACGACGAGCTTGACGGCGAGCGCCGGGGGCTGCGGGCGGCTCGCGAGCAGGCCGACGCCCGCGGCGAACACGGTGAGGAAGAGGCCGAGTTCGACGAGGAGTCCCGCGTCGACGCCGAGGAGTTCGCCGAGGGGACCGGAGGCGGCGAGGTAGGCGATCCCGTTGGCCCCGGTGACGACGGCGTCGAGGGCGAGGAAGCGGCGCACCGCGGACTGGGGCCGGGTGGTGCGGGCGAGGCCGGCGAGCAGGGTCTGGGACATGACGGATCACCCTCCAGAAGGGGACGTTGGTGCTGGTGGTGGGCCCGGAGCCCGGGCGGAGTGCGCCGCCCGGGTTCCGGTGTCCATGAGCATGCCGGGCGGCGCGGAGGGGGTCGATTACCTCCTGGGTAATGCCGGTTCGCGGGCGGCCGGGCCGCCGCTCCCCCGGGGTGGGTAGTCTTCGCGCCGGGGTGGCCGGAACCGGTGCCCCTGAGGGGGGAGAACACGGATGGCGTGGAACAGGGAACGGGCCTTGGTGGCCACGGGGGACGATCACAAGGTGACGCCCGCGGAACTCTTCTTCGACCTGGTGTTCGTGTATGCGATCACTCAGGTCACCGCCCTGATGGCGGCCGCGCCCTCGCCGGTGCGGATGGTGGGCGCGATGGTGGTGCTCGCGCTGCTGTGGTGGTGCTGGTGCGCCTTCGCCTGGCTGGGCAATGTCGTACGGGCCGATTCCGGCGCCCTGTTCGGCGTGCTGGTCACCGTGATGGCCGTCGTCCTGATCGTGTCCCTGGCCGTGCCCGACGTCTTCGCGGACAAGCCGGACGGCCTCTCGGCATCGCTGGTGTTCGTGCTCTGCTACGGCGCGGTGCGCACCCTGCACCTGACCTCGTACTGGCTCTCCAGCCCGGGGGACGCCGCGCTGCGGGTCACCCTGCGGCGCACGGCCCTGTCGTCCGTGCTGCCGCCGCTCGTGCTGCTGCTGATCGGCTGCGCGTACGACGGCCGGGCCCAGCTCCTGTGGTGGCTGGGGGCGGTGGCCGTCGACTACGGCGGGATCTACATCACCGGTTCCTCCGGCTGGCGGGTCAACTCCCCCGGGCACTTCGCCGAGCGGCACGGCCTGATCGTGATCATCGCCCTGGGCGAGTCCATCGTGGCGATGGGCGTCGGCGTCTCCGGCCTTCCGCTCTCGTACGCGGTGCTCGGCGCCTCGGCCGCGGGGCTGCTGCTCTCGGCGGGGCTGTGGCGGCTGTACTTCCGGCAGCTCGGGGAGGCCGCGGAGCACCGTCTCACGGGGCTCGACGGCGACGAGCGCACCCGCTTCGCGCGGGACGTCTACACGTTCCTGCACCTGCCGCTGGTGGCGGGGGTGGTGCTCTGCGCGCTCGGGATGAAGAAGGTCCTCCAGCAGGTCGCCGACACCGGGCACTACGGTCTCGCCGAGCCGCTGCACGGGGCCGTGGCCTGGTCGCTGACCGGCGGTGTCGGCGTCTATCTGCTCGGCTCCGCCGCGATCGTGCTGCGCATGTCCGGCCGACGGCCGACCGCCCTGGCCGTGGGCGGTGCGTGCTGCCTGGCGGCGGGCCCGCTGGTCGCCCTCGTCCCGGCCCTGGTGGCCCTGACGGTCCTGGCCGCGACGGCGACGGTCCTGGTGGGTCTGCACACGAGGCGGGGCGCGGTCCCGTCACCCGAGCCGGAAGCGGCCTGAGGCGGAGGCGGCCCGAGGCGGCGGGGGCCCGAGGCGGAAGCGGCCCGAGGCGGAAGCGGCCTGAGGCGGAAGCGGCCTGAGGCGGAGGCGGCCCGAGGCGGCGGGGGCCCGAGGCGGCGGGGGCCCGAGGCGGGCGCGGCCCGAGGCTGAAGCGGCCCGAGGTGGAAGCGGCCTGAGGCGGGCGCGGTCGGCCGGAGGCCGGGAAGGGCGGGAAGGGCGGGACGGGCGGGGCGGGCAGGGCGGAAGGGCAGGTCAGAGGGCTCGGGCTGGAGGATCGTGCGCCTTCGCCCCGGCACCGGCGGGCTGAACGTACAAGATCCAGAAGTTGGGCCCGCAGGCGCGGGCTCGTCGTCACACTGGCCCCATGGCCCCCACCAGCCCCACTCTCATAGGTTCCGTCCGTCGCGCGCTCGCTCTGCTCGAACTCGTCGCCGAGCACGGCGAACTCACCGCCAAGCGCCTCTCGCGGATGGCCGGGCTCCCCCTGGCCACCACGTACCACCTGCTGCGCACCCTCGTCCACGACGGCCATCTGCGCCATGAGCGCGGGGCGTTCCGGCTCGGACCCGCCGCGCCCCGGCTCGCGGGCCAGGGGCGCCGCAGGCCCGGCGCCCGGCTGCCGGAGTGGCTGCGGGTGCTGGGCGAGGAGCTCGACGCCCCCGTCTACTACGCGGTCATGGACGACGGCGAGGTCGAGTTCGTCATGAGTGTGGACGCCCCGGAACGGCCGGCCGTCGCGGAGTGGGTGGAGTTCCGCGCCACCGCGCACGCGCACGCGCTCGGTCAGTGTCTCCTCGCCCAGCTGGATCCGGAGGCCCGCCGGGCGTATCTGGCGCGGCGGCCGGTGAGCCGGCTGACGCCTCGGACGGTCCCGGACGAGGAGGCGCTCATGCGCCGGCTGGCCGGGCTCCGCCGGGGCGCGCCGGTGATCGAACGGGAGGAGTACGTGCTCGGCACGGTGTGCGGGGCCGTGCCGATCACGGTCGGCGGGGTCCACTCGGCAGTGGGCTTCTCGCTGCCGGTGGACGAGGAGCACCGTCTCGAGGAGACGGCGCTGCGGCTGCGCGTGCGGCTCGAACGGGCGTTGACGGCCCATGCCTTCACGGTGCTGGCCTGACGGTCCGGCGGCCTCCCGGAGGCGCGCTCCGGGAGGCCGGTGCCGGGGGTCAGCCCAGGGGGCGTTCCCGGCGGAGGCCGTCCTCCCGGCGGGCGGGCGGCTCGGGCGCCGGCGCGGGTGCCGGGGTGACGGGCTCGGGGGCGGTGCGTTCGGTGCGCCGGGCGCGGGAGGCCTCGGCGCGCAGCAGGGCCTGGAGGACGGCGTACGGGTCGACGGGCATGGCGAAGCTCCTCGTGGTGCGGGGGTGATGGGGGTGACTGCGGGGAGGCGGGGCCTCTCAGCAGCGCATCACCACGCACCGGAGCGCGTCCTCGCGCGGGGCGGGTACGGGAGCGGACACAGGGGCCGGGCGCGGGCCGTGGGGCCGGGGCGCGGGCCCGGTCCCGGCGGGGCGGAGGCCCGTGCCGGGACGCCGGGTCCTGCCTGGCAGTCCGGCCTCGGGGGCGGCGTGGTCGTGGGTCTCGCCGCCCGGGTCGGAGGCCGGGGCGGCGGCCGCGGCGCGCGTCTCGGCGACGGGGTGCGCGGCGGCCCCGGTGCCGAACAGCGCGGCGAGGACGAGGAGGAGCGCGATCCACCGGTGCCCGCCGCGGTCCGGGCGCGCCCGGTGCCCCGCCGGGGCGGCGGGCGCGGCGGTCGTCTGGCGCGCGGGGCTCACGGTGATCCGTACTGCCCCGCCGTACGGGGGGTACGCCGCGCCCGGCCGGAGATCCGCCCGGGCGGCCTACGCCTGGAGCTCCGGATTCACTCCCCGGGCCCCCGGGCGCTGCTTGCGGGCCGCCATCCCCGCGTACACGAGCACGCCGGCGAAGAGGAACAGGACGCCCTGGTAGACGGCGGCGTAGCCGGAGCCGGCGACGAGCCAGAGGGAGAAGCCGAAGGCGGCGAGGGCGAGGACGCCGTCGCGGGCGAGCCGGGCCCGGGACACCTTCTCGGTCTGCCCGGAGAGCAGGAAGTAGATCTGGGCGGCGGTGGACAGCAGGTAGGGCACGGTGGCGGTGAAGGTGGTGACGAGGACGAGGATCTCGAAGACGCCCTTCGTGCCGGCCGTGTAGTTGTAGACCGTCAGGAGCGAGGCGAGGACGACGGTGACGAGGACGCCGACGGTCGGCACGCCGCGTCGCTTGACCGTGAAGGCCTTCGGGAAGAGTCCGTCGCGGGCGGCGGCGTAGGGGGCCTGGGCGCTGAGCAGGGTCCAGCCGTTGAGGGCGCCGAGCATGGAGACCATGGCCATGCAGGCGACGGCGGCGCCGCCCCAGGAGCCGCCGAACATGGCGTTCACGGCGTCGGAGAAGGGCGCGGTGGAGGTGACCAGCCTGTCGTGGGCGACGGTGCCGAAGACGGCGAGGGTGCCGAGCAGATAGACCGCGGCGGCGCCGAGGGTACCGAGGACGGTGGCGCGGCCGACGTTGCGGCGGGGGTCGCGCACCTCTCCGGCGCTGACGGCGGCGGACTCGACGCCGAGGTAGCTGAAGAGCAGGATCGCGGCGGAGGCGGAGACCGCGCCGAGCGCGCCGCCGTCGCCGGGGTGGAAGGGGCCGAGGTTGGCGCTGTCGAAGAAGAACAGGCCGCCGACGGCGACCAGGATCAGCGGGACGAACTTGAGCACGGTCGCGACGAGCTGGACCGCGCCGACGTAGCGGGTGCCGGCCAGGTTGGCGAGCGCGGGCAGCCACTGGAAGGCCAGGGCGGCGGCGATGGTGGCGGGCTTGGACGCGTGGACGGGGACGAGGACGTCGAGGTAGCCGACGGCGGCGACGGCGAGGGCGGCGTTGGAGACCCAGGCGGTGATCCAGTACGACCAGGCGGCGAGGAAGCCGGCGAAGTCGCCGAAGGCGGCGCGGGCGTACACGTACGGGCCGCCGGTCTGCGGCAGGCGGTGGGCCAGCCGTCCGAAGACGAGGGCGAGGGCGATAGCGCCGAGGGTGAGGACGCCGAAGGCGACGAGGCTGATGGTGCCGTACGGGGCGACGGAGGCGGGCAGCAGGAAGATTCCGCCGCCGATGATGTTGCCCATGACCAGGGCGGTCGCGATGGGGAGTCCGAAGCGGCGGGCGTGCTGGGCGCCCTCCCGCTGTGCCTCGTCCCGCTGTGGAGTTGTGGTGGCCGTGCTCATGGGGTGGTGCGCCTTCCGTCGCGCAAATCCGGACCATCGTCCGGTAACGCGAACAGGCGTCCAAATCAGTGCTTTTTGTCCTGCGCGACCGGGTCATCAACCGGAAGAAGTGATTCCGAGGAGCTCGCGGACGGGGAAATCTGCAGCGGCCCCAGCGGCACCTGAGGACCCGAGGACTCTCGCAGCCAGCGCCGCAGCACCCGGTGCACCTGCTCCGCCCCCACCAGCTCCTCCCCCTCCCCCACCGGCGGCGAGAGGTCCGGCGGCGAGAGCAGGAAGGCGTGCGACTGCTCCCCGCCGAGACCGCCGTGCGAGCCGATCTGCTCCTCGAAGGCGTGCACCGTGCCCGTCGCCGGGTCGTACATGGAGTTGACCATGATGTCCGCGACGTGCGGGAAGCCGTCCGTGCGCCGCACCGCCCGCGCCGCGCCCCGCCCGAAGACCGCGAGCGGCCCGTCGTCCGCGAGCTCGGCGACCGGCACCTCCACCCCGTCGCGGGCGAGCACCACGGAACCGTGCTCGGCGCTCGCCACGAGCACGAAACCGACCCCGGGATGGTGCGCGAGGGTCCGGAGGAGCGCCGGATGGCGCCGGTCGATCTCCTCCCGGGTCATCCGGTGCGGCACGTCCGGGAAGGAGACGAGCCCCAGGTTCCCCGAGGCGAGGACCACCGGCTCGGAGAGCCGGGCGGGCAGCTCCCGCGCCGTCTCGCCGCGCTCGTCCACCGGCCGGTGCAGCGCGTTGCGCAGCGCGTCCCTGGCCGCGTCCCGCGCCTCCGACCCGCCCCCGGACTCCGTCCGCGGGTGTCCCCAGCGGGTGCGCCGCACCCGGCGCGACACCGGAAGCCCGCACCCGGCCCGTACGAGGTCCTTGAGCGTGAGCCCGTACGCCGACTCGAAGGTCTCGCCCGGGGACTGCCCGTGGTCGGAGAGGAGCACGATCCGGTACGGACGCGGGGCGTGCTCGGCGACGGTGGCGATGAGCGCGATCGCCCGGTCGAGGCGCTTGAGGACCTGGTCCGTGTCCCGGCCGTGCGGCCCCGAGTGGTGCGCCACCTCGTCGTACGCGACCAGGTCGGCGTAGACCGCGGTCCGCCCGGCCAGCATGTCGCCCATCACGGCGGAGACCACGACGTCCCGCTCGACGACCGTCGCGAAGGCGCGGACGAAGGGGTACGTGCCACCGCGCGAGACCCGCGGGGTCTCCCGGCGCAGCAGGGCCCGCGTCGACTGGTACATCTCGCGGACGCACTCGGTGACGAGCGATCCGGCGGTGCGGACGGCGTTGGCCGGGTCGGAGAAGTAGGCGAAGTAGCCGGCCCTGGAGCGGTTGCGGCGGCCCCGTCGGGCGGCCATCGACAGGACGAGGGCGAGCTGGTCGGCGCCGCCGCTGAAGAGGTTGCCCCGGGAGGCCCCGTCGACGGTGAGGAGTCCGCCGTCCCCGGTGCGGCGCACGGCCCGGCGCTGGAGCTCGACGGCGCTCGCCGGGCGGTTCGACACCATGATCCGGCCGGTGTCCTTCTCGTACCAGCGGAAGGCGGGCACGTCCTCGTTGGATCCGTGCAGGATGCCGAGCTGGCTGGCGCCGGTCTGGCTGGACCAGTCGGTGCGCCAGGGCGTGAGCCGGTGGCCGGCGTCCAGCCAGCCGGCGACGGTCGGCATGAGGCCGTCGGCGACGGCGCCCCGCAGCACGTGGTGGCCGACCCCGTCGAGCTGCAGGAAGACCGTGCCGGGCACCACCCCCGCCGTGTCGACGGGGTCGCGGGGGCGGGTGCGGCCGGTGAGCCGGTAGAGCCGGCGCCGGTAGGCGGCGTCGTCGCGGACGGCGAGGGCCGTGGAGGTGCCGGAGGCGACGGCGGACATGACGGCGGCCACCACGACGGCGGTCTCGGGGTCGGCGGTGCCGCGTCCGTCGGGGATCAGCCAGAGCGCGACGAGCAGCAGCGAGCCGTTGAGGAAGAAGACGAGCAGGCCGAGGACGAGCGCGGGGACGAGCAGCAGGGCCCGCACGATCACCGGCCAGACGAGCGCGCCGAGCAGACCGAAGACGCCCGCGGCCGTGGCGGCGGTGAGGGCGGTTCTCGTGAAGCTGTCGCCGTTGGCGGACTGGAGCTGGAAGTCGGGGAGGAGTCCGGCGAGGAGGAGCATCGTGAGCGTGGAGACCGCCCACACCGCGACCATCCGCCACACCGCTCTGCCCGCGGACCGCCAGCGGTCGGCGCCACCCCATCGCCCGTCACCCACGCCCGCTTCACCTTTCGCCCGTTTCCTGCCTCAAGCGTGGCACAACGCCCGCGATCGGGCGGGAAAGGTGCGCGCCGGGAGCCGGGGGTGAGCAAGGGGGCTCAGGAGCCGTCGTATCCGGCGGTGGGCATCGAAAGACGCCGGTGCACCCCCGCCTTCGCCGCCGTGTCGTACAGGGGTTCGTCAAGTCCGACGGTCTCCACCCGCACACCGCGCCGCTCGCACTCGGCGCGGAAGCCCGGCACGGAGGTCAGCGCGCGGGCGAGGACCCGCTCGCTCGGGGCCACGAAGAGGTCCACCGTCCCGGCCTCCACGTCGGCCCAGAGCTCCGCGTGATCCGGGCGGATTCCGTAACAGAACAGCTGGCGGGCGAGCACGTACCCCTTGTCCTGGGCCCAGCGGGCACACAGCGCGTGCTGGCCGCGCGTGTCGACAAGGAAAGGGTCGCTGTCCAGCTCTTCGAGCGGGGTGAGGCTGGCGATCGCCGCCACCCGAACGTCGTCCATGGGCCGACCCTACTGCCGGAAGGTGACGCCCGAACATCCTCCGGAGCATGCTCCGGACATTTACTCTCGTTACGGAACGAGCACGGACGACGCAGAGCAGAAGGGCGGCATGCCGGTGGAGGTCACCTGGTGGGGTCACGCGACCTGCACGGTCGAGGACTCCGGGGTCCGCTTCCTCACCGATCCGCTGTTCGCGCGGCGGCTCGCCCATCTGCGCCGGCGGCGCGGCGCCCTGCCGCCGCCGGAGGCCGCCCGCGCCGAGGCCGTCCTCGTCTCGCACCTGCACGCCGACCACCTCCACCTCCCCTCGCTCGCCCAGCTCCCGCCGGGGACGCGGATCCTGGTGCCGCGCGGCGCGCCCGCCTCCGTACCCGGGCTGCGCAGGCTCGACAGGAACGGGCTGCGGCTGACCGAGGTCGAGCCGGGCGACGCGGTGACGGTGGAGGGCGTGACGGTCCGGGCCGTCCCGGCGCTCCACGACGGGCGGCGGCTGCCGGTCGGGCCGCACCGCTCCCCCGCGCTCGGGTACGTCGTCGAGGGCGAGGCGCGCACGTACTTCGCCGGGGACACCGGTCTGTTCGACGGCATGGCGGACGCGGTGGGCCCGGTGGACGTGGCCCTGCTGCCGGTCGGCGGCTGGGGCCCCTACCTCGGCCACGGGCATCTGGACGCGGGGCGGGCGGCCGAGGCGCTCGCCGCGCTCTCGCCGGCGGCGGCGGTGCCGGTGCACTACGGCACGTACTGGCCGATCGGGCTCGACGGGGTGCGGCCGCACGAGTTCCACGCGCCGGGCGACGAGTTCGTCCGGCACGCGGCCCGGCTCGCGCCGAAGGTGGCGGTCCACCTCCTCGGCCACGGCGACCGGGTGCGGCCGGAGGTCGCGCGGTGACCGGAGAGCTGCGGGAGGGCGCCCGGTGATCGGTGGTCTCACCGGCATGGTCACGGCGGTGCGCGAGCTGCCGCCGGAGTCGACGCAGCAGGCGGTCGGCTATCCCTCGCTGTTCCTGCTCGTGGCGCTCGGCGCGCTGGTGCCGGTCGTGCCGACGGGCGCGATCGTCAGTTCGGCGGCGGTGGTCGCCTTCCACCAGTCCTCGCCGTTCTCGCTGCTCTTCGTCTTCCTGGTGTCGGCGGGCGCCGCGCTGCTCGGCGACACGGCCCTGTACTGGCTCGGGCAGCGCGGGGTCCGTTCCCGCAACGGCTCGCGGTGGCTCGCCGCGCTGCGGTCCCGGGTGACGCCGGACCGGCTCGCGCACGCGCAGGAGCGGCTCGACACGCACCAGGTGTCGGTGCTCGTGCTGTCCCGGCTCGTGCCGGCGGGGCGGATCCCGGTGATGCTGGCGTGCCTGCTCGCGGAGATGCCGCTGCGCCGCTTCGTCCGGGGGGACGCGGCGGCGTGTCTGGCGTGGGCGGCGACGTACCAGCTGATCGGGATCCTGGGCGGTTCGCTCTTCCCGGAGCCCTGGCAGGGAGTGCTCGCGGCCGTGGGCCTGACGCTGCTGATCAGCGCGGTCCCGGCGCTGTGGCGGCGACTGCGGGGCACTCCCCGTGAGGCGGCGTCGGGGCACGAGCACCGGTGAGACGCGACCGGCGCGTCGGGGCACGAGCACCCGCGAGACGCTGACCGGCGCGTCAGGGCACGAGCACCCGCGAGACGCCGACCGGCGCGTCAGGGCACGAGCACCCGCGAGACGCCGACCGGCGCGTCAGGGCACGAGCACCCGCGAGACGCCGACCGGCGCGTCAGGGCACGAGCAC
>NZ_JBIBST010000007.1:442053-559379 GCF_043077765.1 Streptomyces sp. NPDC015661
AGGACCTGCGAGACGCCGACCGGCGCGTCAGGGCACGAGCACGCGCGAGGCGCCGACCGGCAGGTCCCACAGGTCCGCGCGGGGCAGACCGGCCTTCTCCCAGGCGGCCCTGACCCGGGTGAGGGGTTCGAGGACCGGCTCCGACGAGAGCACGAAGGTGGCCCAGTGCATGGGCGCCATCCGCCGCGCGCCGAGGTCCTGGTGGGCTCGGACCGCCTCCTCGGGGTCGGTGTGGACGTCGCTGAGCCACCAGCGCGGGTCGTACGCGCCGATCGGGAGCAGCGCCAGGTCGATGCCCGGGTAGCGGCGGCCGATCTCGGCGAACCAGTGGCCGTATCCGGTGTCCCCGGCGAAGTGGATCCGGCGCCCGGCCCGGTCGGTGAGCACCCAGCCGCCCCACAGGGAGCGGCAGGTGTCCAGGAGGGTGCGCTTGGACCAGTGGTGCGCGGGGACGAAGTCGAAGCGGACGCCGTCGAGTTCGGCGGCCTCCCACCAGTCGAGCTCGGTGACACGGCTGAACCGGCGGCGGGTGAACCAGCGGCCGAGGCCGGCGGGGACGAAGACCGGGGTGTGCCGGGGCAGCCGCTTGAGGGTGGGGCCGTCGAGGTGGTCGAAGTGGTTGTGGCTGATGACGACGGCGTCGACGGGCGGCAGGTCCTCCCAGCGGACGCCGACGGGGGTGAGCCGGGCCGGTGTGCCGAAGATGCGGCGGGACCAGACGGGGTCGGTGAGGACGGTGAGTCCGCCGACGCGCAGGATCCAGCTGGCGTGCCCGGCCCAGGTGACGGCGAGGGTGTCGGGTCCGGCGGGTGGCAGCGGCCCGGGCTCGAAGGGCAGCAGGGGGATGTCGCGGAGGCCCTCGGCGCGGGGGCGTACGGCTCCTTCGCGGGCGAGGCGGGCCAGGGCCCGGACGCCGGGGAGGGGTGCGGTGAGCCGGTCGGCGAAGGTGCGGGGCCAGTCGTGGCGCAGCCGTCCGACGGGCTGGAGGACGGGAGCGGGTGCGGGGGGCGTGACCTGTTCGGGGGTGTACGGGGCCTGTGCGGCGCGAGCGGGGGGCGCCGTCCGTTCGGTCATCTGCGGGCTCCGTTCCGCTCGGCGCCGGGTGGCGTGGTCGTGGGACGTCGACGTACGGCCGCGGTCATCGCAGTTCCTCCAGGGCTCCCCGGAACTCCTCCAACGCGCGGGCCACATGGGGCAGTTCCACGGGATCGGGCGCCGCGAGGGTCTCGGCGCGTTCCTCCTCGGTGGCGCCGAGGAACATGCCGGTGCCGAACCTCACGCGCAGCGCGCCGAGTTCGTCGCCGAAGCGGTGGCCGCCGGTCGCCGGGGCGCCGAGCCGCTCGGTGAGGTGGCTCTCCAGTTCCAGGGAGTCGGTGACGCCCCGGGCGGCGAGCCCGGCGCGCAGCGGGCCGAGGTCGGCGTAGAGGTGGCGGCCGGCCTGCGGGGGCCGGGCGAGGGCTCCGGCGGCGAGGACGGCGCGGTGCGCGGCCGCGGCGAGGAGTCCGTGGACGGTGGCGGCGCGCCGGGCCCGTACGGTGACGTCCTCGGGTTCGTCGAGGGCGTGGGCCATGGCGGGGGCGACGGGCCCGGGGACGAGCGCTCCGAGGGCGGTGAGCACGTCGAGGACGCGGGCCCTGCGGTCGGTCCAGCGGTCGGCGCGGGACGGGTCGGTGGGCGGGAAGCGGACGACGGCGCAGGGCCAGGCGGCGGGGGTGAGGGCGCCACTCAGGTCGGTGAGGACGGTGACGTCGTCGGGGCACATCTCGGCCGGGCTGAGCAGCACGGTGTCGTGCGGGTGGTGCAGGGTGTCGCGCCAGGTCTCGTCGCTGATGACGTGGAGTCCCTCGGCGACGGCGGCCTCGCAGGCCTCGCGGACGAGTTCGGGCGGGGCGACGGTGGCGGTGGGGTCGTCGGCGACGGAGAGCAGCAGGACCCGGGGGTCGCCGCCCTCGGCGCGGATCCGCCGGACGGTCTCCAGGAGGGCGTACGGGTCGGGGACGCCGCCGGCCTCGGCGGGCGTGGGCACGTGGTAGGCCGGGCGGCCCAGGAGGCGGGCCTGCGGGGTCCACCAGGCGGGGCAGGGGCGGGGCAGCAGGAGGTCGCCGCCGTGGGCGGCGACCAGGGCGAGGAGGAGGGCGGGGGCGCCGGGGGCGGCGACCACGTCCTCGGGGTGGGTGCGCAGGCCGCGGCGCCACCAGTAGCCGGCGGCGGCCTCCCGCAGGACGGGCCCGCCGCCGGGCGGCTCGGGGGTGGCGCGTCCGGCGGCCGCGGCGAGGAGCCCGGCGAGTCCGGGCAGCACGGGGAGGCCGGTGTCGGGTGCGGGTGGTCCGTAGCGCACCGGGCCGCGGCCTTCCGGAGCCGTCTGCCGCATGTCCCGTACCTCCTGAGCGCACGGGGGCGCCGGGCAGGCACCCCCGTGCCCTTTATACGAAGGTTCGGGCGGTTCCGCCCCTTCAGGCGACGGTGACCGGGTGACGCACGACCGCGTTGAAGAGGTACCCCTGGGTGTTGTGGACGGCCCGCTCGGGCTGGGTGTTGCCGGCGGTGTCGGTGACGCGGGAGAGCAGCGTGACCGGCCCGGTGGTGTGCGGGCGCCAGGGCACGCTCCAGCGGACCCAGCCGTCGCGGCGCGGGGTGTCGTGGAGGAGGGCGTGCCGCCAGTGGGCGCCGCCGTCGGTGGAGACCTCCACGGTCCGTACGGGCGCGAGGGCGGACCAGGCGCGGCCGGTGAGCCGGTGGAGGCGGCCGGCCTCCAGGGTGGCGCCGAAGGGCAGCTGGTAGGCGGACTTGAGGGTCTGGCGGCTGATCGGGGCGCTGCCGCCGGCGGGGTGGGCGTCACCGAAGAGGCGGTACCAGGTGGTGGACCAGGGCGAGGTCAGCGGCTTGGTGGAGACCTCGATGTCGCCGAGCCACTTGATGGAGGCGATGCCGACCCAGGAGGGGACGACGAGGCGGACCGGGTAGCCGTGGTCGTACGGGAGCGGCTCGCCGTTCATCTCGTAGGCGAGGATCACGTCGTCGAGCGCCTTGGCGACCGGCAGCGGGCGGCGGACCCGGCCGAAGTCGACGCCGCCGGAGACGTAGGGCTCGTCCAGGCCGCGGGGCTGGAGCTCGACGGCGTCGTGGGCGATCCCGGCGCTGCGGAGGACGTCGGCGAGGCGGACGCCGCGCCAGCGGGCGGCTCCGACGGCGCCGAGGGTCCAGGGGGTGCCGGTGACCGGCTCGCCCTGCTGGGTGGCGTAGAGGGTGCGCCCGTTTCCGGCGCACTCGATCAGGGCCGTCCGGGTGACGGAGGGCAGGTCCCGCAGCTGTCCGTAGGTGAAGGTGACGGGGGTGCGGCCGTGGAGTCCGTCGCCCCAGAGGGTCAGCCGCCAGTCGGCGGCGTCGAGGACGGGGGTGGCGGTGTGGTTGCGGACGAAGAAGCGGTCGGCGGGGGTGAGGAGGCCGGTGTCGGCGAAGGTCTCGTAGCGGGCCTCGGCATTCGTCCCGCGGACCGTGAAGTACTCCGGCGGGAGGGCCTTGACGATGCCGGGCGCGGCATCCGCCACGACGTCCATGGGACCAGCGTACGCGGGAGCGGCGGCGAGCCCGCCCAGGGCGGAGGCCGCGGGGCCGGCCGCGAGCAGCTTCAGCAGGGAGCGGCGGGCGGGCGCGGGTGAGTACGGCACGGGACTCCTCGGCGGGCGGGACGGCGGATCGACGCGCCCACACTAGGAGCGCGGGGGCGCTCCGGACGGTCCGTTCACGGTGCTGTCACACGAGGGTTCGTCAGGTCGACGGGCTCCCGCCGATATCCGGGGGCGACGGGGTTGTCCCCCGGGCCAGAATGCGGCATGTCGATACGTGAAGCGTGTCCCGAGGACGCCGCGGCCGTCGCCGTCGTCCACGTCCGGTCCTGGCGGGCCGCCTACCGCGGCCTGGTCCCCGATCGGTATCTCGACGCCCTCGACACGGAGGAGCGGACCGCGGTGTGGCGCGAGCGCCTCACGGCCCCGGACCGGCCCGCGGTCCTCGTGGCGACGGGGGGCGACGGGCGGGTGGTCGCGTTCTCCTGCGTCCGGCCCTGCCCGGACGGCACGGCCGAGCTGGCGGCGCTGTACGCCCTGCCGGAGGTCTGGGGTACGGGCGTGGGGCGGGCGCTCCTCGCCGCGTCCACCGAGGCGCTCGTCGCGGCCGGGTTCCGGGAGGCGGCGCTGTGGGTGTTCGCGGGGAACGCGCGCGGCCGGAGGTTCTACGAGGCCGGGGGCTGGCGGCCGGACGGGACGGCGGTGCGGGAGGAGACGGGTGGTCGGGTCCTTGAGGAACTCCGGTACCGGCGGGACCTGTTGGCGTGACCGACTGTCCATATCGCAAGACGCGGGTCTCATTATTCGGGTGCTCTGCGTACGGTGGAGGCACGCACCCACACCGAGGGAGTCGCTTCGATGACGCACGCCTCCGCGCAGTCCGCGGCCCATGAGACCGCCGTCTACACGCACGGCCACCACGAGTCGGTCCTGCGCTCGCACAGCTGGCGGACCGCCGCCAACTCGGCCGCCTATTTGGTGCCCGAACTGCGCGCCGGCCTCGACGTCCTGGATGTGGGCTGCGGGCCCGGCACCATCACCGCCGATCTGGCCGCGCTGGTCGCGCCGGGCCGCGTGACCGCGGTCGACGCGGCCGAGGACGTCCTGGTGAAGGCCCGCGCGGTCGCGGCCGAACGCGGCCTGGAGAACGTCGAGTTCGCGGTCGCCGACGTCCACGCCCTGGACTTCCCCGACGACTCCTTCGACGTCGTGCACGCCCATCAGGTGCTGCAGCACGTCGGCGACCCGGTCCAGGCGCTGCGCGAGATGCGCCGGGTCTGCCGGCCCGGCGGTGTCGTCGCGGCCCGGGACAGTGACTACGGGGCCTTCGCCTGGTTCCCCGAGCGGCCCGCCCTGGACGGCTGGCTGGACCTGTACCACCGGGTCGCGCGCGCCAACGGCGGCGAACCGGACGCGGGACGGCGGCTGTTCTCCTGGTCCCGGCAGGCCGGCTTCACCGACATCGCGGCGACGGCCGGCACCTGGTGTTTCGCCACCCCGGAGGAGCGGGACTGGTGGAGCGGCCTGTGGGCGGACCGCACGACCGCCTCCGGCTACGCCGACCTGGCCGTCGCCGGCGGGCACGCGACCACCGCCGAACTGGCGTCGATCGCGGAGGCCTGGCGGGAGTGGGGCAAGCAGGAGGACGCCTGGTTCATGGTCCCGCACGGCGAGATCCTGTGCCGGGTGTCCTGACCCGTACCACCGCGGGCCCGCCCGGAACTCCGGGCGGGCCCGCGCCGCTCACCGGCCGGGGCGCATCCGGAACTCGTAGGCGTCCGGCAGGGGTTCGTCGGTGAGCTCCGCCCAGAGCTCGCCGAGGATCTCCGCGCCCTCGCGCAGGTCCGGGACCTCGAAGCCCTCGTCGAAGACGGCGCGCGCCTCGGCCGGCCTGCCCTCGGCGAGCAGGATCCGGATCTCCAGGAGGCGGAACGCTCCCCCGCCGCGGACCCCGTCCGGCAGCCGCGCCCACAGCTCACGGGCCCGGGCGGCCCGGCCCGTGGCGAGCAGCGCCGCCACTCCCTCGCGACCGAGGGCGGCGGCCACGGCCTCGCCGCCGTCCCGCTCCGCGTGCTCGGCGAAGGCCTCCACGAACCGCTCGGCGGCCCGCTCCGGGTGGCCGTCCTCCCGGTCGGCGACGGCCAGGCAGTACAGCAGGGGCCAGCGGACCTCCGCCCGGTGCAGTCCGCGCTCCCAGCTCCGTACCGCCTGGGCGCGGTCTCCGGCGTGCCACTGGGCGATGCCGAGGTGGTACTCGGTGGTCGGGTCGGCGGGGGCGGTCTCCAGCATGTCCCGCCAGGGCGCGGCGACCAGCGGCGCGCCGGGTCCCGCGCCCTTCGGCGGGGGCGGCAGGACGCCGGTGAGCAGGAGTTCCCGCCAGGGTTCCTGGTCCGGGCCGAGCGTCGACCCGGGGAAGGGCGTACCGGGCAACACGTGTCCCCCGCGCAGGACTTCGAGCGCTCCCCAGCCGGATCCCGCCGCGAGGACGGTCTCCGGCTCGGCGTCGGCCGCACCCTCCCGCCAGGCCGTGTACGCGGCGTCGACGGCGGCGCGGGGCAGCGCCGTCTCCAGTCGGTGTTCGACGTCCGCGCGGGCGGCGGCCCAGTCGTCGCCGTGCGCCGTCGCCGGGTCGGCGGCGAGCGGTCCGTACGCCTCCAGCCAGCTGAACTCCGCCTCTCCCGCGAGCTCCAGGTGTTCCAGCTGGGTGCGGGCGAGTCCGGCCTGGATCTCGGCGTAACCGGGAGTGCCGGGTTCGGTCAGCCACTCCTGCCAGCGCCGGCCGCCGCGCTCGGTGCCCCACAGGAAGAGCTTGCGGCCGCGCAGCGCGTCGGTGGAGGTCTGGACGAGTCCGTGGCCGTCCGCGTCGAGGGCGGCGATCCAGCGGCGCTGCTCCTCGGGCAGGTCGTAGAAGAAGTCGGCGGCGTGCGTGCCGTTCAGCGGGTACGAGCGGTCGGTGCCGTCCTCGGTGACGGGCACGGGGAGCCGGTTGAGGCCGCGTTCGTAGCCGTGGTGCCAGGCCGCGTCGGCGGGCGCCAGGACCCTGCGTTCCTCGGGGACGGCGGTGTTGGACCACCAGTAGGCGGGGACGGTCCGCTCGTGCGGGTTGCGGACGCGGACGCCGACGTACAGGAAGTCGGAGCCTTCCGGGAGCCACAGGTCGACCTGGAAGGGCAGGTCGCGCAGGCGCTCCCACTCCCACAGCCGGAGCATCGGGCCGCCGTCGGGGGCGCGGACGGTGGCCGCGTGGAGGGGCGAGCAGGAGAGGGTGGTGTGGCCGGTGGCCCCGATGTTCCACTCGATGCCGCCGGAGAACCAGGCGCCGTTGAGGGCGAAGGCGGCGGGCTGGAGGACGGGGTTGCGGTAGAGGAGTTCACGGCCGGTGGGCTTGTGGTGCAGGGAGTGGACGCGGCCGCCGAGACCGGGCAGCACGGTCACCCGGAGCCGGTCGTTCTCGATCACGATCGTGTCGAGGTCCGCGGGGGTGCGCTCGCGGCCGTAGCCGTCGCGCACGGGAGCGGGGAGCAGGCTGCGCAGGGGCGCCCGTCCGATGCCCCGGGCCATGTCGCGCGGGAGCTCCGCGAGGGTCCGCGCGTCGACCGCGTGGGCCCCGGCTCCGGCGGGGGCCCGCAGTGCGGGGAGAGGGTTGTCCGGGCCCAGCGGGGCCGCGGGCAGCGTCAGTACGGCACGTCGTACGGTCGTCATTGATCCATGGAACACGCCGGAGCCGGTCCTGACCAGGGGTTCTCCGCGTCAGGCTTCGGCAAAGGAGGCGGGGCCGGAACCCCCGGATATTCCCGGCGGCGACGGCGCCCGCCGCCTTAGTGTGGAGGGTCGGTCCGCCGCCGTGGCGGCCGGGGATCATGGGCACAGGGAGTACGAGGAATGGGCACGCAGCACACCTACCGGGTCATCGTGCGCGGCACGTTCGACGGTCTGTCGGAGGAGAGCCGGTCCCGGCTGCTCGCCGAGGTGGACGCGCACGGGCTGACGGCGATGCAGTTCACGCAGGAGGGCTCGCTGGCCTACGACCGGACGCTGAAGCACTTCTCGTACCGCCTGGTCGTCGTCTCGGACGCCGAGGACGGCGACGAGATGGCGGGCGCGATCGCCGAGGACCGGGTGGAGACGGCGCTCCGGGAGCTGGGCCACGCGTACAAGGCGCTGCGCTCGACGGTGACGGACCTCGACACGATGAAGATCAACCGCAAGCGCTAGCCGGATGCCGCGCTGTCGGTGACGGCCCAGCGTTCGTGGTCGCGCCAGGCTCCGTCGATGTGCAGCATCGCGGGCGAGAAGCCCTCCAGGCGGAAGCCTGCGCGGCGGACGAGGGCGCGGGAGGCGGTGTTGCCGGGCTGGATGTTCGCCTCCAGGCGGTGCAGCTCCAGGGGTCCGAAGGCATGTTCCAGGACCAGGCCGAGGGCCTCGGTGAGCAGTCCGCGTCCGGCGGCGTGCGCGAAGGCGCCGTAGCCGAGGGCGCCGCTGCGGAAGGCTCCGCGGACGATGTTGTTGATGTTGACGAAGCCGGCGATGCCGCCGCCTTCGGCGCGCTCGCACACGAGGAAGCCGGCGCGGGCGGGGTCGTCGATCAGGGCGCCCGCGTAGGTGGCGTACGCGTCGGGCGTGCACGGCGGGAAGAGCCAGGGGTGGTGGAGCTCCCGGCTCTCCCGGGCGCGGGCGGTGAACTCCTCGGCGTCGGCCCGGGTGAAGGGGCGCAGGCCCACGCGGGGGCCGACGGCGAGGTACGGGCCGTGATCGTCGGACATGGGGCCAGGCTATGCGGCGGGGGGCGGTGCACGCCCGTTGTGGGCACCCTCCCCGAAGTTCTCGGCTTCGCTCCAGCGGGGGGGGGACCCTCATGGCACCGCGGGACGCCTGCCCACACGGGGGGGCGGGGCGCGGGCCCTCCCGTCAGCGGCGGGCGTCGCGGACGCGGGGCGGGCAGGTCTCGCCCTTCCGTACGACTCCGATCATGACGGTGGTGCGCCGGTCGAGGGCCGTCCCCGCCGCCGGGTACTGGGTGCAGACCTGCCAGCGCGGCGGCCACAGCACCCGGCGGTCGCGGCCGCTCACGTCGTGGACGTCGAGCCGGGTGCGGCGGTCCAGACGGGTGAAGACCTGCCACAGGCCCCGGCCGAGGAAGTCCGGCATCGGCCGCGTCCCGGACTCGTCGTCGGGCGTCGCGGCCTCCTCCGCCGAGGAGGCCGCGAAGGCCGCGAGCGCGAGGACCGCGGCGCCGACGACGAGGGCCGCCCGCCTCACTTCCGCCTCCGGGCCGCGACGTAGTAGCCGCAGGCGGCGCCGAGCAGGGCGGTCGCGAGCAGTGCCACGTAGAGCGGCAGCGTGACTTCGGGGACCAGCAGGCGGATCTTGACCTCGCGGGTGTTCTCGAAGATGAAGACCAGGGTGAGGACCGCGACCGCGATCATCGCGATCCGCCCCGGGGTGAAGGCGCCGGCGAACCGGGACGAGGTGCCCCCGCCCGATGTCCGTGGCGTCTGCTTCGGACTCATTGCCCGGCCCCTCTCCTCCGTCGTGCCGTCGGTCGTACCCGGCCACCGCCGTGGGACCAGAATGGGACGCGCGGCGCCCGCCCGTGACGGCGAGGAGAGCCGTACGGGTGACTTGTCAGACAACGTAGGCCGACTACCGTGGGGACGAAGACCGGCGGAGAGCAGGCCGGGGACGAGACGAGGAGGGGCCGTGGCGGTCAGCGGACAGCGGCGGCGACCGGTCGTGGCGCTCTACGAGCGGATCGCGGACGCCGTCCACGACGGCACCTACCCGCCTGGCTCCACCCTCCCCTCCGAGCCGAAGCTCGCCGCCGAGCTGGGCGTCAGCAGGCCGGCCCTGCGCGAGGCACTGCTGCTGCTCCAGGAGGACGGCGTCCTCACAGTGCGGCGCGGCGTGGGCCGTACGGTCAACGACCGCCCGCCCCGGCGCGGCTTCGAGCACGTCCAGCCACTGGAGGAGCTGATCGGCGCGGGCGCCCCGCTGCGGGTGCGGGCGCTGCTGAGGACCGTCGAGGAGCCGACCGACTTCACCACCCAGCACCTGCTCGCGCCCGCCCGCGCCGAGCTGCGGTTCTGGGAGTCCGTCCTGACCGGGGAGGGCGCGGTGGCGGCGCTGAGCCACGAGTGGGCGGCGCCCGACGAGCTGCTGGACCGGGTGCACCCCGAGTTCGCGCGCGCCCTGCGGGAGGCGGCGGCGGACGCCGGGGGCGCGGTCTCGATGCTCGCGGTCCTGGTCGCGGCCTCGCGGGAGACGGCGCTGAGCGCGCACAGCGGGATCACGGCGACGCTCCTCGGACGGCGGCGCGGGGAGCAGCTGGGCCGCCCGGCGGACACTCCCGCGGTCCTGGTCACCCAGGTGGTGCGGGTCGGCGAGACCCCTGTCCTGGCCGCCAAGCACATGCTCCCGACGGGCACCCCCGCGCTGCCGGTGCTGCAGTCGCACTGACAGCGGGAGAACGGGCCCGCGGGGGGCCTGCCGGGTGCGTCACAGCACCCCGCCCGGCCGTGGCGTACACTTCCCCGCCATGCACTTGTCTGACAACCCTGCCACGCCTGCCGCCGCCACCGTCTCCGAGTGGATCCGCCGGGCCCCCAAGGCCGTCCTCCACGACCACCTCGACGGCGGGCTGCGCCCCGCGACCATCGTCGAGCTGGCGCGGGAGTGCGGCTACACCGCGCTGCCGACCGAGGACCCGGCCGAGCTCGCGGTCTGGTTCCGGGACGCCGCCGACTCCGGTTCGCTGGAGCGCTACCTGGAGACCTTCGCGCACACCTGCGCGGTCATGCAGACCCGCGAGGCGCTCACGCGCATCGCGGCCGAGTGCGCCGAGGACCTGGCGGCGGACGGCGTCGTCTACGCCGAGATCCGCTACGCCCCCGAGCAGCACCTGGAGGGCGGGCTGACCCTCGACGAGGTCGTCGAGGCGGTCAACGACGGCTTCCGCGAGGGCGAGCGCCGCACCGGCGGCCGGATCACGGTCCGTACCCTGCTCACCGGCATGCGGCACACCGACCGCTCCCTGGAGATCGCGGAGCTCACGGTCGCGCACCGGGACAACGGCGTGGCCGGCTTCGACATAGCGGGCGGCGAGATCGGCAACCCGCCGGCCCGCCACCTCGCCGCCTTCCAGCACCTGAAGCGGGAGAACTGCCACTACACGATCCACGCCGGCGAGGCCGTCGGCGCGGAGTCGATCCACGAGGCGGTGCAGGTCTGCGGCACCGAGCGGATCGGCCACGGCGTGCGGATCACGGACGACATCGCCGAGGACGGCACGCTGGGCCGGCTCGCCTCGTACGTCCGGGACAACCGCATCGCCCTGGAGGTCTGCCCGACCTCCAACCTCCAGACGGGCGCAGCGAAGGACTACGCCTCGCACCCGATCGACGAGCTGCGCCGCCTGGGCTTCCGGATCACGCTGAACACCGACAACCGGCTGGTCTCCGGCACCACCATGAGCGAGGAGTTCCAGCACATGGTGGAGGCCTTCGGCTACGGCCCGGAGGTCTTCGAGGAGTTCACGGTCGCCGCTCTGGAGGCCGCCTTCCTGCCGCTGCCGGAGCGGCAGCGGCTGATCGACGAGGTCGTCCGCCCGGGGTACGCGGCGCTCTAGGACGGCCAGGGCCTGTCCGGCCCTGATCCGCCGGACAGGCCCTAGCCGACCCTGCCCTCCACCAGGGGCAGGGACAGCGTCCCCGTGGATTCGGGGGCGCTGACGACGGTCACCGGCTTGATGCCGCGGTTGCCGGAGTACGCGGTGTCGCTCGCGGCGAGGACGAACTCCAGCCGGTGACCGGTCTCGTAGCGGTGGACGATGCCCGGCAGCTCGACGGTGAAGGGGCGGGTGACGTCCGGTACGCGTACGGGCGCGACCAAGCGGTTGACCAGGGTCTTCGTCCCGTCGGGCGCGATGTCGTACAGCTTCGCGAAGAGGACGAGCTTGTCGGCGGCGTCGCCCGAGTCCTGGACGCGTTCGGTCGCGGGGGACACGACCTGGAGGGTCGCCTTCGGCGCCCCGACGAGGTCGACGGGTTCGGTGAGCGGGGCGCTGGTCCAGCCCAGGTAGGTGCCGGGGGTGTCGTAGGGGCGGGGGTCGGGGAGCCCGATCATGCCGGCGAGCGAGGATTCCGAATGGCTTGTCGGGACCAGCCAGTTGGCGTACTGGCGGGAGCCGCGGGCGACCTTCGTACGGTTGTCGACGAGCTTGCCGTCGCCGGAGAGGTACAGCTTCTGGCTGAGGGCCGGGACCCGGTCGGCGGTGCCGTAGCCGCTCTGCCCCTCGCGGTACCAGGCGAAGGCGGGGCCGGTGTCCGCGGCGGCGTTCTTCCGGAGATGGCGGTCGAACCAGGCGAGGACGCGCTGCCCGACGTAGCTTCCCTCCGGGTTGCCGAGGTCGAGTTCGCCCGGCTTCTGTCCCCCGCTGTGCCCCCAGGACTGCCAGATCATCCGGGTGTCGACGCCCCGCTCGCGCAGCCGGTCGTAGGTGGCGCGGGCCTCGTTGAGGTTGAACAGGCTGTCGGACTGGCCCTGGACGATCAGGGTGGGGGCGGTGATCCGGTCGAGGTAGGAGACCGGGGAGACGGAGCGGGCGTAGGCGAGCATCTTCTCGCTCGCGGCGGCCGGGTAACGGCCGGAGTTGAGGAGCTTGATCGTGTCGCAGGCGTCGGTGACGAAGTGCAGACAGCCGAGGGAGTTGATCCGGCTGGGGTCGAGCGACGGGGAGAGCAGGGGCTGGCCCTCGCCGATGAGGTAGAAGCCGTTGGCCCACTGCCATTTGAAGACGCCGGGGGTGTTCCGGTCGGCGGCGTTGGGGGCGAGCGCGTACGCGAGGTCGTTCCAGGTGATGAGGGGGACGAGGGCGTCGATACGGGGATCGACGGAGGCGGCGGCGAGCTGGACGGCGCCGCCGTAGGAGCCGCCGATCATGCCGACGCGCGGGTCCTCCGCGCCGTCCCGGGTGACGAAGTCGGCGCGGGTGCCGTCGTCGGCGGCGCGGGTTCCGGCGAGGAAGTCGACGAGGCGGGCGGCGGCCCGCCCGTCCGCCTCCGGGGCGTCGAGCGAGATCAGGCAGCCGGACCGGCCGAAGCCGAGGCCCGAGTAGACGAGGCCCACGTAGCCGCGCTCGGCGAAGGCCTTGCCGATGGCGGCGGTGGATCCGTCGCTCTTGCTGCCGCCGAAGCCGTTGGTGGCGAGGACGGCGGGCGCGGGGTGCGCGGCGTCCACGCCGGCCGGGCGGTAGAGGTCGGCGTCGACGGTGCAACTCCGGCCGCCCGCCTCGACGGTGAACCGCAGTGGGGTGACGGTGTACGGGGCGTCGCCGGGCTCCGCGCCCGCGGCGGGGCCGGCGAGGGCGAGCGGCGCGGCGAGCGCGGCCGCACCGGCCACGAGCGCGAGGACCTTGCGGGACCGGGGCACGGCACGGGACACAGAGACCTCCACGCTGAGGACGACGCCGAGTGACCCACCGCACCTACCGACTGGTAGGTACCCGGGCAGCGCCCATGCTGTGACACGTGTCATAGCCACGTCAACGCACCGGACGAAGGTTGTTGACGCAGATTCAGTGAAGGCCGCGCGGCCCCGCTCCGGCGGCCGGGTCCTGCGGATCGCCGTCCACTCCTCGGTGGGAGAATGGCGCCATGACAGGCGCTGAGGAATTCAGACCCGAATCGGAGCGGGTGACGCGCGCACTGCGCGACCAGATCATCGACGGGACCCGGGCACCCGGCAGCAGGCTGGTGGAGCGGGAGATCGCGGCCGAGCTGGACGTGAGCCGGCTGCCCGTCCGCGACGCCCTGCGGGACCTGGTCGCGGAGGGCCTGGTGACGCCGCGACCGCGCACCTGGGCGGTGGTACGGGAGTTCAGCGCGTCCGACATCTCGGACCTCGGCGAGGTCAGGTCCGCCCTGGAGATCCTCGGCTTCCGGCTCGCCGCGCAGCGCCGCACCCGGGCGGGGCTCGCCAAGCTCCGTGCCGACCTCGACGCCGAACTGGCCGCGGCGGCCAGGGGCGACGGCCAGGCCGCCCGTCGCGCGGCCGCCGACTTCCACGAGACCGTCACGGAGCTCGCGGACAACGCACTGCTCAGCGAGCTCAACGCGACGCTGCGCAGCCGGATGCGCTGGATGCTCGGCCAGCACGACGACTTCACCGTCGTCGCCGAGGAGCACGCGGAGCTGTACCGCGGGATCGAGGCGCGGGACGTGGAGCGCGTCGAGAAGCTGGCCCTGCGTCACCTGGAGACGAGCCGGGACGAGGCCGCCGCGCACCAGCGCAGGACGGCGCCGGAGTAGCCCTCCGGCGGGCCTCCCGGCCGGCGAAGCCGCCGGCCGTGATGTCGCTCGTAGGGGAGCCGCTGCCGCTCAGCGCAGGGCCGGGGCCTCCAGGGTGAGCGTGCCCGTCTCCGCGTCGAGCACGGCGGGCAGGCCGAGCGGCAGGGTCAGCGCCGTCGGGCTGTGCCCGAAGCCCATCTCCTCCAGGACCGGGACCCCGAGGCCGCCGAGCCGGTCGGCGAGCACCGCGCGCACCGCCTCGTACGGACCGCACTCCTCCCAGGAGCCGAGGCCGATGCCCGCGACCCCGTCGAGCCAGCCGGAGCGCAGGAGTTGGGTGAGGATGCGGTCGAGGCGGTACGGCTCCTCCCCCACGTCCTCCAGGAGCAGCAGCCCGCCGCGCGCCGAGGGCCGTCCGTGCGGGGTGCCGAGGTCGGCGGCGAGGAGGCTGACGCAGCCGCCGAGCGTCACGCCCCGGGCGCGGCCCGGCACCAGGGCCCGTGCCGTCTCCAGGCCGAGCGTCAGGGCGTCCTCGGGCTCGAAGAGGGTGGTCCGCAGCGACTCCCGGGTGCGCGGGTCCGACAGGAACGTGGCGGCGGCGACCATCGGTCCGTGCAGGGTGGCGAAGCCCGCGCGAACGGCGAAGGCCTCGTGCAGGGCGGTGACGTCGCTGTAGCCGACGAAGACCTTGGGTCCGGCCGCCCGGATCGCCGTCCAGTCGACCAGGTCCACCATGCGCTGGGCCCCGAATCCGCCGCGCGCGCACAGCACGGCGGAGACGGTGGGGTCGCACCAGGCCTCCGTCAGGTCGCGGGCCCGCGCCCGGTCCGCCCCGGCGAGGTAGCCGAGAGCGGGGTGGGTCTCCAGGACGTGCGGG
Source organism: Streptomyces sp. NPDC015661 (assembly GCF_043077765.1). Lineage (NCBI taxonomy): Bacteria > Bacillati > Actinomycetota > Actinomycetes > Kitasatosporales > Streptomycetaceae > Streptomyces > Streptomyces sp. NPDC015661. The sequence goes on from NZ_JBIBST010000007.1 coordinate 456,780, forward strand.
GCGACCACCGGCTCCAGGCCCCAGCCGCGCAGGATGTCGAGCCCGGCGGTGAGCCGCTCCTCGGGGACGGGCCCGCTGGGGGCGACGACGGCGACCCGTGCCCCGGGCGCGAGCCGCTCGGCCCGGGCCAGGGCCTCCAGTGGGGTCACGTGCGGTACTCCAGATCCGCCGTGTCCGTACGGTCGATCCCGAAGGTCCGTACGTACAGCGCGAGTTCGGCCTCCAGGGCGCGGACCATGGTGTCGGCCCTGCGGAAGCCGTGCCCCTCCCCCTCGAAGGCGAGGTAGGCGTGCGGGACACCCCGGCCGGCCGTGCGGGCGAGGAAGCGCTCGGCCTGCGCGGGCGGGCAGATGACGTCGTCGAGGCCCTGGAGCAGCAGGAACGGGACCGTGACGCGGTCGACGTGCTCGATCGGCGAGCGCTCCTTGTAGCGGGCGGGCACCTCGTCGAGCGGTCCGACGAGTCCCTCCAGGTACTGGGACTCGAAGTCGTGGGTCTCGTCGGTGGCCCAGCCCCGCAGGTCCAGGATGGGGTAGATGATCGTGCCGCAGGCGTACACGTCGGTGGAGACGAGGGACGCGGCGGTCGTCCAGCCGCCCGCGCTGCCGCCGCGCACGGCGAGCCGGGCCGGGTCGGCGGTGCCCTCCGCGGCGAGCGCCGACGCGACGGCCGCGCAGTCCTCGACGTCGACGACGCCCCACTGCTCGCGCAGCCGCTCCCGGTACTCCCGGCCGTAGCCTGTGGAGCCGCCGTAGTTGACCTCGGCGACACCGATGCCCCGCGAGGTGAAGTAGGCGATCTCCAGGTCGAGGACGAGCGGGGCGTGCCCGGTGGGCCCGCCGTGCGCCCAGATCACATAGGGCGGCAGCTCGCCCTCGGGCCCGGTGAAGCCGGGGTGGTGGGGTGGGTGGACCTGTGCGTGGATCTCCCGCCCGCCGGGGCCGGTGAAGGTGCGGATCCGGGGCTCGGGAAGGTGGGCGGGGTCGACGGCGTCGGTGTGCGCCGCGCCGACGACGCGGCTGCGGCCGGTGCGGGTGTCGAGTTCGACGAGCTCGTAGGAGCGGTGCGGCCCCGCGGCGACGCCGACCACGCGGGTGCCGTGCGCGGCGAGGGTGGAGGCCCACTCCGTGCGGGTCCCGCCCGCGTCGACGAGGGCGCGGCGCTCGGGGTCGAGGATGCCGAGGGTGGTGGTTCCCCTGCCGTGGACGACGGCGATCAGCCCGTTCTCCAGGGGCGTGAACCAGCGGAGTCCGATCTTCCAGAGCGGGCCGCCGAACTCCTCGGCGCGGGTGCAGAGCGCTTCCGGTTCGGCGAGGCCGCCGTCGGCGGCGGTCTCGGCGCGGTAGAGGTTCCACCAGCCGGTGCGGTCGCTGACGAAGAGCAGCCGGCCGGCCGCGTCCCAGTCGACCTGCGGGATCGACTCGGCGGTCCCTCCGGCGACGGTCCTGGCCGCTCCGAAGGTGCCCTCGGGGGTGACCTCGGCGAGCAGGACCTCGGTGCCGTCCCAGGGCATCCGGGGGTGGTCCCAGGCGAGCCAGGCGGCCCGGCGGCCGTCCGGGGAGAGCCGGGGTCCGGTCACGAACCGGTGGCGCCCGTCGGAGAGTTCGCGCACGGCGGCGCGGTCCCCGGCGGCCGAGCCGTCGAGGGGCACGGCGGCGAGGACGCGGCGCACGTCGGTGGGCGCGGGACCGGTGAACTCCTCCAGGACGCACCACACCTCGCCCCGGTCCGGGTGGATCACCGGGTCCACCCAGCGCAGTCCGCCGCCGACGGCGGAGACCGGGGTGAGCGGCCGCGGCTCCGCGCCGGGGGCATCGGGTTCGTACGCGTAGAGCCGCTGGTCGGGGAAGTGGCAGAACACGGCGAGCGGTCCGCCCGCCCGGCGCGCGACCGCCGCCCAGGGCTGCCCGCCGTACTCGATGACCCGGCTGCGGACGTTCCACGGGGCGGGCAGCAGGCTCTGCTCGGTGCCGTCGGCGCGCCGCCGGACGAGGGCGCGCCGGCCGCCCTCCCCGGGGCGGGGCGCGGTCCACCACAGCTCGTCGCCGACGGTGCCGAGGTACTCGGGCCGCCCGTCGCTCGCTGCGGCGAGCTCGGCGCTCACGGGTGACGGCCAGCTGCCGTACCGGGCCGTGGTCGTGGCCATACCGTCTCCCCTGCCTGTCACGGGCCTGTCTCCCCCTGTCACGGACCTACGCGGACTTCAGATAGTGGTCGAGCACCCGGACGCCGAAGTGCAGGGCGTCCACGGGGACGCGCTCGTCGACGCCGTGGAAGAGCGCCCCGTAGTCGAGGCCCGGGGGCAGCCGGAGCGGCGAGAAGCCGTAGCCGGTGATGCCGAGCCGGGAGAACTGCTTGGCGTCGGTGCCGCCGGACATGGTGAACGGCACGACGTGCCCGGCCGGGTCGAAGCGCTCGACGGCGGCCCGGAGCTTGGCGAAGGTCGGCGAGTCGACCGGGGCCTCCAGGGGCACCTCGCGGTGGTGGAACTCCCACTCCACGTCGGGCCCGGTGAGCAGGTCCATGGTCGCGGCGAACTCCTCCTCGGTACCCGGCAGCATCCGCCCGTCGACGTGGGCGACGGCCTGGCCCGGGATGACGTTGACCTTGTAACCGGCTTCGAGCATCGTCGGGTTGGCGCTGTTGCGGACGGTCGACTCGACGAGGGCGGCGGCGGGGCCGAGCTTGTCGAGGAGGAGGTCGACGTCGAGGTCGGGGGCGCTCGTGTCGATGTCGATGCCGTACAGCGCGGCCAGTTCGGTGAGGGCGGCGCGGACGGTCGTGGTGAGGCGGACCGGCCAGGCGTGGCCGCCGATCCGGGCGACGGCCTCGGCGAGGCGGGTGACGGCGTTGGCCGTGTTCACCTTGGAGCCGTGGCCGGCCCGGCCGTGGGCGGTGAGCCTGAGCCAGGCGGTGCCCCGCTCCCCCGCCGCGATCGGATAGAGGGTGGTGCCGGGCTGCGGGTGGAAGCTGAACGCCCCGGACTCGCTGATGCCCTCCGTACAGCCCTCGAAGAGGGAGGCGTGCCGGTCGGCGAGGAAGCCGGAGCCGTCCTCGGCGCTGGCCTCCTCGTCCGCGGTGTAGGCGAGGACGATGTCCCGGCGCGGGCGGATGCCCTGCCGGGCCCAGTCGCGGACGACGGCCAGGACCATCGCGTCCATGTTCTTCATGTCGACGGCGCCGCGCCCCCACACGAGCCCGTCGCGGACCTCGCCGGAGAAGGGGTGCACGGTCCATTCGGCGGGGTCGGCGGGCACGACGTCCAGATGGCCGTGGACGAGGAGCGCCTCGGCCGAGGGGTCGGTGCCGGGGATCCTCGCCACGACGTTGGTGCGGCCGGGGGTCCGCTCCAGGAGGGTCGGTTCGATCCCGGCGTCCGCGAGCCGCTCGGCGACGTACTCGGCGGCCGGCCGCTCGCGGCAGTCGCCGCCGCCGCGGTTGGTGGTGTCGATGCGGATGAGCTCGGAGGTGAAGGTGACCACCTCGTCGAGCGCCGTCGTGTCCGGGCCCCGGACCTCCTCAGCCATACTGCTCCTCCACCGCGGCCGAGACGATGGTCGTGACCGCCTTGAACGTGCGAATTGCCTCGTACATCGTCTCGCTGGTGTACGCGACGCGCCGCTCGCCGCTCCGCGCCACGCCGGGAACCACCGTGGCGGCGGCGCCCAGGTGCTCGGCGTCGAACTCGAGCTCGACGGTGAACGGGCCGCCCCGGACCGGCTCGTGCCGGACGGCGAGCGCTGCGGCGGTCTTCGCGGCGGCCCGGATGTCGGCGGCGGTCCTGGCCGGGGTGCGGCACACCGCCGCGTACCGCGAGATGTGATCCTTGACGGCGACCTTGGGCGCCTCGGGCGCATAGCCGAGGGCGTCCTCGCAGGTCAGGTCGTCCCCGGTGACGAGGACGACGGGCACGCCGTACTCCGCGACCACATGGGCGTTGAGGAGGCCCTCGCTGGCCCGCTCGCCGTTGAGCCAGACCCCGGTGATGGAGTTGGCGAGGTAGGTGTGGGCGAGGACCCCCTCGGATCCGGCGCCGGTGTGGTAACCGACGAAGGCGATGCCGTCGACGTCCCCGTGCTGCACGCCCTCGACCATCGAGAGGGACTTGTGCCGCCCGGTGAGCATCTCGGCCCGCTCGTCGAGCTGCTCCAGGAGCAGGTTCCGCATGGACGAGTGGGCTTCGTTGATGAGGACTTCGTCCGCGCCGCCGTCGAAGAAGCCGAGCACGGCGGCGTTCACGTCGGAGGTGAACATCGCGCGGCACCGCTCCCACTGGGGCGTGCCGGGCAGCACGTCGGCGGGCCAGGTCACACCGGTCGCGCCCTCCATGTCGGCGCTGATGAGGATCTTCATGCCTGGCACCGTACGCGCCGCCCGGCCGCCCTACCACCCCTGTGGATAACCGCCGTTGGAGTGGACCTCTGGCACCCGCCGGACGGCGGTACGGGTCACCGGGCCGGTTCCGGATACCGCCTGGGGTCCTCCTCCGCGAACCTGCGCAGCGCGGCTGCGGCCCGCCGCTCGGGCGGGGTGCCGTCGTCGGGAAGCCGCCACAGGTACTGCCGCGGCTGGACGTCCGGCGCGCCGCCGGCGGTCGGGGGCAGGTCGACGTAGGTGATCACGGTGGTGTCGGGGTCGCGGAAGTCCGTGCTCGACCACCCCTGCCGCAGGCCCCAGCGGGCGAGCAGGCCGGGCCGCTCGCGCAGCCCCCGGGCGATCAGCCGGGCGGTGTCCCGGGCCGGCCAGCTCCAGCCCCGGTCCCGCTCGGCCCGGGTGACCTCCGTGTCGTAGGCGGCGGCGTCGAAACGCAGCTCGGGCAGGTCCGGGAGCCCTCGCGGTGCCCCGGGCCTGCTCCAGCCGTCCCACACGACGTGCGGGCCCACCCGGCGGACGGTGACGTAGAGGGCGCCGCAGCAGCCCTCGGTGCAGTACGCCTCGGCGAGCCGGACCTCGCGGGGTTCCTCTCCGGCCCGTAGGGCACCGGTGTCGAGAAGCCGCTCGGGCACGTCGCCGGGCCCGAGGCCGAACGCCCAGGGCACGAGGGGGCGGCCGTCGACCAGGAAGCGGGTCTCGGCGCCATCGGGGTCGCCCGGGTCGGCGACGGCGACCTCGATCCGCAGCCGGGGCGCCGGGCCCGGCGCCACCGCGGCGGTGACGGCGCGGAGCCGGGGCGCCGTCCGGCGGATCCAGGCGGCCCGCTGCCGCTCGCGCGGATCCTCGGCGGCCCCGGGTGCCTCCCCGCCGGCGTCGAGCAGGGTGCCGAGGACCTCCGCACGGCGCCCGGGCCCCCAGTCGAGCAGGGACGAGGCGCCGCTGTGGAGGTCGACGGCGAGCGAGAGCAGCCGGGCCCGGAGGTCGAGGTCGGTCGGCGGGGCCGCGCCGGCCAGGCGCGCGGTGATCGCCTCGTACAGCTCCTTCGCCTCGCCGTACCGCAGGAGCGCGGTCGTGTAGTCGCTGCGACTGGTCATCCTGGCGAGCAGGAGCACCGCCTGGGCGAGCAGTGCGGGATCGTCGGGGTGTGCCCGGAGGAGCGCGGGAAGCCGGACGGCCTCGGCGATCGAGCGGGCCTGGCCGGGACTCACGTCCCGTGCGGGATCGGCCCGCACGGCCACGACGAGGTCGCGCAGGCCGTCGGCCCGGCCGGAGACCAGGGCGTCCGCGAGGGCACGCAGCCCGGTCCCCTGCGCGCGCTGTGCCAGACCGACCGTCGCGGCGGCCTGCGGGTCCAGCGGTGCGAGGGCCTCCGCGGCGGCGGACCCCAGTCCGTGGAGCAGCCCGAGGTCGCGCAGGTACGGCACGTCCTCGGGTTCCGCGTACCGGCTGAGGAGGCCGAGTCCGCCGGCCACGCCGACGAGGGTGGTCCCGGTCCGTACGAGGCGGCGGCCGAGGGCGCGGGCGGCGCGGTGGTCGGGATGTTCGAGTGTCGCGGCGGCCCGGAAGAGGATCCGGTCGCGGACCCCGACGGCGAGGAGTGCGCCTTCCGCGTCGGTGCCGGGTGGGGCGAGCAACAGCCGCAGGAGGACGTCCGTCACGCGGGCGAGTGCCTCCGGGTAGCGGGGTGCCGGGCCGCGGGGGCGTGGAGGGCACGCGGAGTCGGGGAGGGGGTGGCCGCCCTTGGGGACGGGTGCGCCGCGCAGGCCGAGGGCGTGGTCGGACAGGGCGGGGGCGAGCGTCGAGCGCTCGTACGAGGCGCTCACCGCGCGGGGTGGAGCTCGATTCCGTTGGTCATGGAGGCATGCTGTCCTGACTGCCACCCCACGCGCCACCCGTTTGGCGTCCACCGAATCGGACGAACCATTGCCAACGGGTGCGTATAGGCTGTCTCAGTTGTCGTTCCCGACCTTCCGGAGAGCTCGCGGTGACCATCGCCTTCACCCCGTCCGAAACCACGCCCGTCATGGCCGAGGAGCCGGAGTTCTGGGAGCCCTCGGCTCCCGAGCCCCGGGCCGCCGCGGAGGGCGTCCAGGGAACCCAGGAGGAGGACGACGACGACCACGGCCCGGACCACGACCCGGTCGTCGTCCGTGACGCCCAGGATTTCGGGGTCTACGCGCGGACCGGCGGCTGGACCTTCGCGCTGAAGGTGGCCCGGAGCGTGCGGCCGGGCGGCCAGCCCGCCGAGGGCACGGCCCGGACGAAGGTCTCCGCGAAGGCCTTCGCCGAGCTCGCGGGGTGCTCGCCCGAGCGGGTCATGCGCTACTACAAGGCCTGGGACATGGCGGCCGACGACGGTCTGGTCCCGCAGTTCGAGGTGCTGGTCCCGGGCGAGGACATCGAGCTGCCGGACGCGGACGTCTGGCTGTCGTACTACACCTCGCGCAACAGCGCGTCCTCGGTGCGCGGTCAGGCGATCACCGCGGCGGCCGAGGCGGAGGGCATCCGGCCGACGAAGGCACTGGAGGTCGCGGAGAACCCGACGGCGCTGCGTGCGGCGATCCTCGCCGACCCCGGGACGGCGGAGGCCGCGCGCGGGGCGCTGCTCGACCGGATGAAGGAGGACCCGGCCCTCCAGACCGAGATGGCCCGGGCCTTCGCCCGCACCGACGACCTGAAGAAGGCGGTGGCGAGCGAGGCGAAGGCGGCCGACCGCATCGGGTACGTCCGCCAGATCGTCGAGAACGGCCAGATCAAGACCCCCGCCGGGCAGACCGTCGAGGCGCCGGCCGAGCTGCGGGCCGAGGCCGAGCGGCACCTCTCGCTCCTCGACGAGCTGGACGACTCGGAGGAGGCGGGCGAGTGGGCCGGTGAGGCCTACGACACGGTGAAGGGCCTGGTCGCCAAGGCGGTCGAGGAGGATCCGGCGCTGCGCGTCCAGGAGCGGCGGACGAAGTTCTACAACAGCCTGCAGAAGGCGACGAAGGTCTTCGAGGAGCTGACGCTGGACGAGGTGATGGAGGAGGACATCTACGAAGCGGACATGCTCCAGCGCCTCGAAGCCCTCCAGGAGGCGATCGGCACCTGCATCAGCGCGCTGCGCAGGGCGACGACCACCTCCTGAGGGGAGCCCGGTCAGTCCTCGTGGCCGAGCTGGAGGTCGCGCTCGGTGCGGCCGCCGCCGGCCACCTGGAGGACGGTGGCGACGGGCGGGTAGCCGGCGGCGATGACCGTGTACTCGCCGGAGGACAGGTCGATGAAGCGGAAGGTGCCGTCGGCGCCGGTGGTGAGGGTGTCGACGACGTTGCCGGCCGCGTCGAGGAGGGTGACCCGGGCGTCCTCCACGGGGCGCCCTCCCCCGGCCCGCACGGTGCCGCGCAGCACCGCGCCGCCGGCCAGTTCGATGTCCTGGCGGGTCTCGCGGGAGGACTGGACGCTCACGGGGAGCGCGGCGGGCCGGAAGGCGGGGGCGCTGGCGGCGAGCGTGTACTCGCCCGCGACGAGTTCGCCGATGACGTACCCGCCCTCGCGTCCGCTGCGGGTGGAGGCGACGACCTCGCCGCGCACGTCGGTCAGGGTGACGGCCGCGTCACGCACGGGCGTGCCGTCGGCGGTGACGACGCTGCCCGCGAGCCGTCCGGCGCCGCCGAGGACGACGTCGAGCTCCACCGGCCGGTCGCCGACGGTGACGGAGACGGCCTGCGGCTGGTGGCCGCCGGCCGCCGCGATCAGGACGTACGCGCCGCCGCCGGGGACGCTCAGGGCGTACCGGCCGTCCTCGCCGCTCGCGCCGCGGCCGATCTGGCGGCCCTGGACGTCGATGAGGGTGAGCGCGGCCCGGGGGACACGGCTGCCGTCGTGGTGCTGGACGGTGCCGCAGACGGGGACCCCGGCGTGCGGAGGGGTGGCGACGGCCGGGGCGGGGGCGGCGTGGCGGGCGTGCGGCACGGCCTGGGCGGCGGTGTCGAAGGTGATGTCGGTGGCCTCGGTGAGGGGGCTGTGGTGGGACACCAGCGGTTTCTCCTTGAGGAAGAAGGCGAGGACGAGGCCGAGTACGAGGACCGGCACGAGGTAGAGGAAGATCCGCGGCATCGCGTCCGCGTACGCCTGGATGTACGCGTCGCGCAGGGCGGGCGGCAGGTTGTGGACGGTCCCCGGGGTGATCGACTCGGCCGGCGGCAGGTGCGCGGAGTCCCGCGCCGGGACGTGGGCGAGCCGGTCGCCGAGGGCGTCGTCGAGCCGGGAGGCGAAGAGGGTGCCGAAGACGGCGGCGCCGACGCTGCCGCCGATCTGGCGGAAGTAGTTGTGGGCGCTGGTGGCGGTGCCGAGGTCGGCGGGGCGGACGGAGTTCTGCACGGCGAGCACGAGCACGGGCATGACGAGACCGATCCCGGTGCCGAGGACGGCCTGCCACAGGCTGTGCTGGAGGCGCGGGGTGTCGGTGTCCATGCGGGAGAGCAGCCACATGCCGAGGACGGAGACGGCGCCGCCGATCACCGGGTAGATCTTGTAGTGGCCGGTGCGGCTGATGAGCTGGCCGGAGACGACGGAGGCGATGACGATGCCGCCCATGAGCGGCAGCATCAGCAGGCCGGACTCGGTGGCGCTGGCGCCCTCGACCATCTGCAGGAAGCTGGGGAGGTAGCTGGCGGCGCCGAAGAGCGCGATGCCGACGACGGCGCCGACGAGGGCGGTGACGGTGAAGACGGAGTCGCGGAACAGCCGCAGCGGGATGAGGGGTTCGGGCGCGACGTGCTCGACGACCAGGAAGAGCAGGGCCGTTGCGGCGGCTCCGCCGGCCAGGGCGAGGATGACCCGGGAGTTCCAGGCGTACTCGGTGCCGCCCCAGCTCGTCAGGAGGACGAGGCAGGTGGAGGCGGCGGCGAGGAGCAGTGCGCCGAGGACGTCGAACCGCGCGCGTGCGGTGGGCTTCGGGAGTTTGAGGACGGCGGCGACGACGGCGAGGGTGAGGAGCCCGAAGGGCACGTTGAAGTAGAAGCACCAGCGCCAGGAGACGTGGTCGGTGAAGAAGCCGCCGAGCAGGGGTCCCGCGACGGAGGCGAGGCCGAAGGCGGCGCCGATCAGCCCCATGTAGCGGCCGCGTTCCCGGGCGGGGACGATGTCGGCGATGATCGCCTGGACGCCGATCATGAGCCCGCCGGCGCCGATGCCCTGGATGGCGCGGAAGGCGATGAGCTGGTCCATCGTGCGGGACCAGCCGGCGAGGCCGGAGCCGATGACGAAGACGACGATCGCGAAGAGGAAGACGCCCTTGCGGCCGAGGAGGTCGCCGAGCTTTCCGTAGACCGGCAGGCCGATGGTGGAGGTCAGCAGGTAGGCGGTGATCGCCCAGGACATCCGGTCCAGGCCCTGGAGTTCGCCGACGATCTTCGGCAGGGCGGTGGCGACGATCATCTGCTCCAGCGCGGCGAGGAGCAGCGCGAGCATGAGGCCGCAGAAGACGAGCCGGACGCGGCGGGGGTCGAGGCCGGCGGGCCCCGGCCCGGCCGGTGGGGCGGGGTCGCCGGGTGGAGCGTCCAGGGGTTCCGGGTCCCCCGTGGCGTCCTCGACGCCTTTCACGATCGTGATCGCACCCACGTGTCTGCTCCCCTCGTCGCGGCGTCTGCGCCGCGCCATTCTTCGCATTGCGCACGAAGGGGGAGCAAGTCGGGCGGTACGGGAGGGTGGTGGCACGCCGGGGGGTGAACGTCCCTGCACTACGGCGCACTTGGGTCGCTCATCAGCGCGTTTACGAGAAGGCCCGCGCCCCCCGGTACGCGGTGGCGCGGGTACGGGGGCGCGGGCGATCCACTCGAATCGGTGAACGCTCCGGGCGTTACTTCTCGACCTCGTCCGCCAGCTTGGCGAGGACGGCGTCGTAGATGCGGCCGAGCCCCTTGGGCGCGAAGGTCTTCTCGAAGAAGCCGCCGATGCCGCCGGCGCCGTTCCAGACGGTGGTCACGACGGCACGGGACTTGCCCTCGCCGGCGGGGGTCACGGTCCAGGTGGTGACCATGGAGGAGTTGCGGTCCTTCTCGACGAGCTGCCCGTCGGTGGGCTCGGTGACCTCCAGGAGGCAGTCGCGGACGCGCTTGCTGGTGGCCTGGAGCTTCCAGTGGACGAGGGTGCCCTCGCCGTCGCCGCCCTCGCGGACCTCGTACTCGCTGAAGTGCTCGGGGAGCACCTTCGCGCGCGTACCGCTGTAGTCGGCCAGCGCGTCGAACACCGTCTCCGCGTCGGCGGCGATGATCCGTTCGGTGGTGGCCTCGACCTGCGCCATGGACTTCCTCCAGCTCGTCATTCCTCGGGGGTGTGGGCCAAGCGAACCACGTGGGCTCCGGTGGGCGAAATCCGGGTTGCAACGATCAAGGGAACAGGTGTTCTATTCTGGGCGAACGGCCGAGGCAGAGCCACCGAGGAGGCGTCCATGCGCTGGGACAATCTGGGCGACACCCCCGCCGCCCCCGCCGACATCGCCCTGTTCGGCACGGACGCGGTCACCACCCGCACCTTCGACACCCCCGAGTTCCGGGGCATCACCTTCCACGAGGTGCGGGCCCGCTCGATCCTGAACCGGGTGCCCGGGGCCTCCCGGATGCCGTTCGAATGGACGGTCAACCCGTACCGGGGCTGCACGCACGCGTGTGTGTACTGCTTCGCCCGCAAGACCCACAGCTATCTCGACCTCGACACCGGCCTCGGCTTCGACTCCCAGATCGTCGTCAAGATCAACGCTCCGGAGCTGCTCGCCCGGCAGCTGGCCTCCGCGCGCTGGCAGGGCGCGCACATCGCCATGGGCACCAATGTCGACTGCTACCAGCGCGCCGAGGGCCGCTACCGGTTGATGCCGGGCATCCTCACGGCGCTGCGGGACCGGGCCAACCCGTTCTCGATCCTCACGAAGGGCACCCTGATCCTGCGCGATCTGGAGCTCCTCACCGAGGCCGCCCGGGTCACCGAGGTCGGCATCTCCGTCTCCGTCGGCTTCACCGACCAGGAGCTCTGGCGGACGATCGAGCCCGGCACCCCCTCGCCGCAGCGGCGCCTCGACGTCGTCCGCACCCTCGGCGAGCACGGCATCGACTGCGGGGTCCTGATGGCACCCGTGGTGCCCTTCCTCGGCGACCGGCCCGAGCAGCTGCGCGCGACGGTCCGCGCGATCGCCGAGGCCGGCGCGAGCTCGGTCACCCCGCTCGTGCTGCACCTGCGGCCGGGCGCCCGCGAGTGGTTCATGGCCTGGCTGCGGGAGCACCACCCCGGCCTGGTGCGGCGGTACGAGCGGATGTACGCGGACGGGGCCTACGCGCCGACCTGGTACCAGCGCCGGATCACCCGTCAGGTGCACGAGCTGGCGGCCGAGTTCGGCATCGGGCCCGCCCACCGGGGAGCGGCGCGCCGGATCCCCGTACCGGAGGAGCCCTCCCTGGCGGCCGCCCCCGAGCAGCTCACCCTCCTCTGAGGTCTTTTCCGATCGTCGGACCGGTCACCTGACACGCCGTCGGATCGCCCTCCGTTCGGGTCAACTCTCGGCGAAACAGGTCCCCTCGGTGCCGGTTCGGGACACAAACGCCCTATGACCCCACGCGCAGGAATGCTGATCGCCGCTGGAGCGCTGGTCGCCGGGACGGTCACCGTCCTGCCCGCCGCCCCCGCGGGCGCCGGTGAACCGACCCCCCGACCGCTCCCCCCGCTCGCCTGGACGGACTGCGCCTCGAAGGCGTACCCCAGGCTCCAGTGCGCCACCCTGAAGGTGCCGCTCAACCACGACAACCCGGCCGGGCGCCGGATCACCCTCGCCCTCACCCGGGTCCCGCACACCGCGAAGACCTTCCAGGGCCCGCTGCTCGTGAACCCGGGCGGGCCCGGCGGCAGCGGGCGCGGCATGGCCGGGTACGTGGCGGCCTCGCTGCCCGCGAAGGTGGCCGCCGAGTACGACGTGATCGGCTTCGACCCGCGCGGCGTCGGCAAGAGCGAGCCCGCGCTCGACTGCAAGCCCGGCCACTTCGCACCCGTGCGGGCGGACTCGGTGCCGAACGGGGCCGCGGCCGAGCGGGCGGCGATCGAGCGGGCGCAGTCCTTCGCCGACGCCTGCGGCAAGAAGTACGCGGACGTGCTGCCGTACATCGACACCGTGAGCACCGCCCGGGACCTGGACCGGATCCGCGAGGCGCTCGGCGCGCCGAAGATCAACTACCTCGGCTACTCGTACGGCACCTACCTGGGCTCCGTCTACGCGCGCCTGTACCCGGACCGGGTGCGGCGGATGGCGCTCGACTCCGTCGTGAACCCGCACGGCGTCTGGTACGAGGACAACATCGCGCAGGACTACGCCTTCGACACCCGCCACAAGGACTTCATGGCCTGGGTGGCCCGGCAGAACGCCGTGTACAAGCTGGGCACCGACCCGGCGGCGGTCGAGGCCGCCTGGTACCGGATGCGCGACGAGCTGCGCGAGAACCCGGCCGGCGGCAAGGTCGGACCCGGCGAGCTGGAGGACACCTACCTGCCGGGCGGGTACTACAACGGCTACTGGCCCCGCCTCGCGAGCGCCTTCGCGGCATACGTCAACGACGCGGACCCGGCGCCGCTGAAGGAGGCGTACGAGCGGTACGGGGAGGCCGACGCGGCCGCCGACAACGGCTACTCGGTCTACACGAGCGTGCAGTGCCGGGACGCGGGCTGGCCCCGCGACTGGAACGTGTGGCGCAAGGACAGCTGGGACGTGCACGCGAAGGCGCCGTTCTCGACCTGGAACAACGCCTGGTACAACGCGCCCTGCGCCTTCTGGCCGGTGGAGTCCCTGACCCCGCCGGACGTCACCAACGACCAGGTGCCGCCGGTCCTCATCCTCCAGGCCACGAACGACGCGGCGACGCCGTACGAGGGCGGGGTCGCCCTGCACCGGCTGATCCGCGGCTCCAGCCTCGTCGTCGAGGAGGGCGGCGGGAACCACGGCGTGACCCTCGGCGGGAACGACTGCCTCGACGGGCACCTGGCCGCCTACCTCGCCACCGGCGAGGTCCCGCGCGGCGAGGGCGACGCCGAGGTGGACGCGGTCTGCGCCGCACTCCCCGAGCCCGAGCCGGAGCCCGTGACCGCCGCCGCGCCGACGGCCCCGGAGAAGTCCGGCAAGCGGGCCGGCGCCGTACGCGCGGAACCGGCGGGCGTCGCGCTCCACGGCCTCCTGGGCCACGTCCGCTGACGGCCTTCCGGCCCCCACGGTGCCCGCGCCCCGCAAGGGGTCGCGGGCACTGTCAGTGGTGTGCGCGAGGATGTGGGGCATGACGAGCCACCTCACCCATGTGCCCGCCCCCGACGGCCTCGCGCCCAGCCCCCAGTACAGCCACGTCGTGTGGGGCACGGGACGCTTCGTCGCGATATCCGGGCAGTGCGCCCTCGACGCCTCCGGCGCGGTGGTCGGGGAGGGTGACGCGGCGGCCCAGGCCCACCAGGTCTTCGCCAACCTTGAGCGCTGCCTCGCGGCGGCCGGCGCGGGCTTCGGGGACGTCGTGAAGCTGACGTACTTCGTCACGGACGTCGCCCACCTCCCGGCGGTGCGGGACGCCCGGGACGCCCACTTCGCTGGCGCGCCCCTGCCGGCGAGCTCGGCGGTGCAGGTCTCCGCGCTCGTCCGTCCGGAACTGCTCGTGGAGATCGAGGCGTTCGCGCTGATACCGGAGCGGACGGCCCCGGCGCCCGGCGAGGCCGGGGCGGAGCTCCGTCTGCTACGTTGACGCGCATGTTCCTCTTCCGTGCGTAGGAGTCGGCGATCCGACGACCGTGCCCAGCCGGGCACGGTGTCCCGCCGCCCCCGCACGCCACGGCGCCGCAGGCCGCTGCCCGGCGCCTCTTCCGAGGAACTCCGTCATGTCCGTGACCTCCCCTGCCCACTCCCCCGCGCCCACGTACGCCGCGGTGCTGCGGACCCCGCACGCCCGCCGTGCCTTCGGTGCCGCCCTCCTGGGACGGCTGTCCAACGGCGTCGCCCCGCTCTCCCTGATCCTCTCCGTCAAGGACGGCACCGGTTCGTACGCCACGGCCGGCACGGTCATGGCCGTGCTCGCGCTGACCGGTGTCCTGCTGTCGCCCGCGCGGGCCGCCCTGGTCGACCGGTTCGGGCCGCGCCGGGCCCTCGTACCGCTGGCCGCGGGGTCCGCGCTGCTGCTCCTCGCGCTGGCGGTGGCGACCGCCCGGCCCGCGACCCCGTCGGCCGTCCTCGTGCTCCTGGCCGCCGCCGCGGGGGCGCTGACTCCGCCGCTCGGCCCGGTGTCACGGGCGCTCTGGAGCGGGATCCTGACCGACCGGGACCTGCTGCGGCGCGCGTACAGCCTGGACACGGTGGCGGAGGAACTGCTCTTCGTCACGGGCCCGTTGCTGGTGGGACTGCTCGTGCGGTACGCGTCGGCACCGGCCGGGCTCGCGGTGAGCGCCGGCCTCGTCCTGACCGGGACGCTGGCGTTCGTCACCTCGCCGGCGGTGCGGAGCGCGACCGGAAGGCAAGGGGCAGGGACCGGAAGGCAAGAGGCAGGGACCCGAAAGCAAGGAACCGGGACCGGACAGCAAGGGACAGCGGCGCCGGAGCGGGCCGCGGGCCTGCGGGGCGGCCCCGGGGCCGGGCTGCTGAGGGCGGCGGCCGGGGCGGCCGGGGTCGGCATGTGCCTGGGTGCCGTCGAACTCCTTGTGATCGCGTTCGCCGACGCGCACCACCGCCCGGGGGCGGTGCCGTGGGCGGCGGCCGCCCTCTCGGCGGGCAGCGCGGTCGGCGGCCTCGTGTACGGCGCCGTGCCGTGGCGGGTGCCCACCGCGGTACGCCTGTCGGCCCTGGCACTCGGCCTCGGCGCGGTCCTGGCGTCGGCGGGGCTCGCCCCGCATCCGTACGCGCTGGTCGGCTGGGTGGCGCTCGGCGGTCTCTTCGTGGCGCCGGCCATCACCAGCGCCTATCTCCTGGCCGACGAGGCCGTCGGGGAGGAGTGGCGCACCCGGGCCGGCGCCTGGGTCAACACCGCGTTCAACGCGGGCACGACGGTGGCCACGGCCGGTGCGGGTCTGCTGGTGGAGCGGTTGCCGCTGCCCCTGTGCTTCGCGCTGACCGCGCTCCCGGCGGTTCTCGCGGCGGCCGGGACCCTGGTTCCGGCCCGCCGGCGTCCCGCGTCAGTGGGCGTCGAGTCGCCGAAGTGAGGTCCTGGCCGCGGAGCCGAGCCGGGGGTGCGGGAGCGCCGCCTCCAGGGCCGGGCGGGCGCCGGGGTCTCCCAGGGTGCCGAGGCCCTCGACGCAGGCGAGGCCGACGCGCCAGTGGGGGTCGTCGGCCCGAAGTCGCCGTCCGAGGACGGTGATCAGGGCCGGGACGGACTCGGGGGCGCGGAGCTCGGCGAGCAGCCGCACCGGCAGCAGGGCGTAGGCGACCCGGAGTTCGTTGGTGGCGAGGGCGGCGGCCGCGCGCGCGGTGCGCGGGTCGCCGAGCCGGGCCAGGGCGTGGGCGGCGGTGACGCAGCGCTCCGGATCGCGGTGGTTGAGGAGGAGCACGAGGGCCTCGAAGGCGCGGGGGTCGCCGGCGACACCGAGGACGTAGGCGGCGATCTCGCGGGCCCAGAGCGGCTGTCCGGGCGCGGTGAGGACGCGGTGCAGTTCCTCCCGATCCCCTGTAACGGCGAGTTCCGAGAGTTCCGTGAATGCCGCCGGGAGTTCTCCGGTGTCATTCACGATCTCGTCCCGCAATCGATCGATCATCGAGCAGAATTCCGGATCCTCGGCGATTTCCATGAATCCGACCCTATCCGCGATCCAGATCACACTTTCCCAACTTCCCGGGACTGGCGCGCTCGTTACCGGCCGGTTAGTCTCAGGTGAGCGGGCACCACCCGCACTTCGCACGACGGCCTGGTGACGCAGCCGTTGTGTTCGCTTGTCGGTTCGGCAGTTTCGACGTGGCTCCGGGACAGAGTCCGTCGCTCCTTTTCCCAGGGGCATCGCCCTTCCTCGCGCGTTCCCTCTCGCGCATTTCAGCGGCACCACTCGTGTGCTCCTCTCGCACGCAGCCGCACCCGCGCACTCACGTTTCCCACGCACTGCCCTCAGTCGTCACTCTTCCTCTGGAGTCCCCTGATGGACACCCCTCTCTCCACCATCGCCGTCGTCGGTCTCGGCACCATGGGCGCGGGCATCGCCGACGTCCTCGCCCGGGCCGGCCGCGAGGTCATCGGCATCGACATCAGCGACACCGCCGCCGCCCAGGCCGTCGCCGCCCTGGAGGCCTCCACCGCCCGCGCCGTGGCCCGCGAGCGGATCACCGAGGAGGAGCGCCAGGACGTCCTGGCCCGTTTCCGTACCTTCTCCGACCTCCAGGCGGCCGCCGAGGCCGACCTCGTCATCGAGGTCGTGCCCGAGTCGTACGAGGCGAAGCAGGAGGTCTTCCGCGCCCTGGACGGGATCGTCCGGCCCGGCACGATCCTGGCCACCGGCACGAACGCCCTCTCCGTGACCCGGCTCGCCGCCGACTCGGCGCACCCCGAGCGGGTCCTGGGCCTGCACTTCTTCGCCCCGGTCCAGGCCATGAAGCTGGTCGAGGTCGTCTCCTCCGTGCTGACCGACCCGCGCGCCGTGGACGCCGTGACGCGCCTCGCGCAGGACCTCGGCAAGGAGCCGGTGGCGGTCGGGGACCGGGCCGGTTTCATCGCGGACGGCCTGCTCTTCGGCTACCTGAACCAGGCCGCCGCCATGTACGAGGCCAAGTACGCCTCCCGCGAGGACATCGACGCGGCGATGAAGCTGGGCTGCGGCCTGCCGATGGGCCCGCTGGCGCTGCTCGACCTGATCGGCGTCGACACGGCCCGTACGGTCCTGGAGGCCATGTACGCGGCCTCGCACGACCGGCTGCACGCCCCCGCCCCGATCCTCAAGCAGCTCAGCGAGGCCGGTCTGACCGGCCGCAAGGCGGGCCGCGGCTTCTACACGTACGCGGCGCCGGGCTCCGGCGAGGTCGTGCGCGACGCGCTGACCCCGCTGACCTCCGCCGGGACCGGCGACGGCCGCGAGGTCCGCTCGGTCGGCGTCGCCGGCTCGGGCACGATGGCCTCCGGGATCGCCGAGGTCTTCGCCAAGGCCGGGTACGCGGTCGTGCTCGCCGCCCGCTCCCAGGAGAAGGCGGACACCGCCAAGGCGCGGATCGCCAAGTCCCTGGCCCGCTCGGTCGACAAGGGCCGGATGACGGGCGAGGCCCGCGACGAGACGCTCGCCCTGATCACCCCGGCCGGCTCCCTCGACGCCTTCGCCGAGGTCGACCTGGCCGTCGAGGCGGTCGCCGAGGACCTGGAGATCAAGCAGGAGCTGTTCACGCGGCTCGACAAGATCTGCAAGCCGGGCGCGGTGCTCGCCACCACGACCTCCTCGCTGCCCGTCATCGCCTGCGCCCGGGCCACCACGCGCCCGCAGGACGTCATCGGGATGCACTTCTTCAACCCGGCGCCGGCGATGAAGCTGGTCGAGATCGTCCGCACGGTCCTGACCGGCGACGACGTCCACGCCACCGTCCGCGAGGTCACCGCGAAGATCAGGAAGCACCCGGTGGACTGCGGCGACCGCGCCGGCTTCATCGTGAACGCGCTGCTCTTCCCGTACCTGAACAACGCGATCAAGATGGTCCAGGAGCACTACGCGACCCTGGACGACATCGACGCGGCGATGAAGCTGGGCGGCGGCTACCCGATGGGCCCGTTCGAGCTGCTCGACGTGGTCGGCCTGGACGTCTCGCTCGCGATCGAGCAGGTGCTGCACCGCGAGTTCCGCGACCCGGGCCTCGCCCCCGCCCCGCTCCTGGAGCACCTGGTCGCGGCGGGCTGCCTCGGCCGCAAGACGGGTCGCGGCTTCCGCGAATATGCCCGACGCTGAGCCCCGCGGCCCCGGCTGGGGCGGTCTGCTGAGCCCCCCGGGCACCGCCGGTGTCCCGGGGGTCTCCCCGCCCCCACCTGGGCACACTCCCACTCCGATGCAGTACGTTCGGACCATGCCCAAGGCCGCGAAGACACCCCGTGCCACGTCCCCGTCCGACGCTCCGGAGAGCACGGCGGGCACTCGTGCCGCCGCGCAGCGGCTCAAGATGCGCCGGGAGCTCGCCGCCGCGGCGATGGAGCTCTTCGCGACGAAGGGGTACGAGGCGACGACCGTCGACGAGATCGCGGCCACGGCCGGGGTCGCGCGGCGGACCTTCTTCCGGCACTTCCGGTCCAAGGAAGAGGCGATCTTCCCGGACCACGACGACACCCTCGTGCGGGCGGAGGCCGTGCTGAACGCCGCCCCGCCGCACGAGCACCCGCTCGACACGGTGTGCCGGGGCATCAAGGAAGTCATGAAGATGTACGCGGGGTCTCCCGCGGTCTCCGTGGAGCGCTACCGGCTCACCCGTGAGGTGCCGACCCTGCGCGAGCGGGAGATCGCCTCGGTGGCCCGCTACGAGCGGCTCTTCACCCGCTATCTGCTCGGGCACTTCGACGAGCGGGACCACCACGCCGGCAACGACGACCCGCTGCTCGCCGAGGTGGCCGCGTCGGCGGTCGTCACCGCCCACAACCACGTGCTGCGCCGCTGGCTGCGGGCGGGCGGCGAGGGCGACGTGGAGGCCCAGCTCGACCACGCCTTCGCCATCGTCCGGGAGACCTTCGGCACGGGCATAGGCGCCCGCCCGGCGCCCGCCGGGAGCACCACCGCCGCACCGGCCGAGCCAGCCCCGGAGCAGCCGGTGGCCGCGACCGCGTCCACGACGGGCGACGTCGTGGTCGCCGTGGCGCGTACGGACGCTCCGCTCGACGAGGTCATGCGGACCATCCAGCAGGCGCTCACGAAGCCCTGACACCTCTTCCACCAGGAGGGCCGCCCCCGATTTCCGGGGGCGGCCCTCCTTGCGTTCCCGCAGCTCACGGGCCATTTCGATCGATCATCGCTCATCCGTGACGGGCAGATTGCATCTGAGTGAAATTGTTGGCACGCAGTGCCTTGTCAGGTGACACGGCGTGCCATACGTTGATGTTGTCCGGGCGGCCGGCGAGCAGAGATCACCTCGTTCGCCGGCTGTCCCCACAAGCCAACGGCTCGTGCGCCCGGACGCCTGCGTCACAGGCACCCTCGCGCTCCACCACACAGCGCCGCCACCGCACCACCCAGCCGAACCGACGGCACACCTCCACAGCAGCAGCACTTCCCGCCGTAACCCCCAGGCGTCCCTCCCTCAGGACGCTCACCGCCGGAGGCAACCCGTGAAGGAAATCCTGGACGCGATCCAGTCGCCGGACTCCACGTCCGCCGATTTCGCGAACATCAAGCTCCCCGAGTCGTACCGGGCCGTCACCGTCCACAAGGACGAGGCCGAGATGTTCGCCGGAGTCGCCAGTCGCGACAAGGACCCCCGCAAGTCGCTCCACCTCGACGACGTCGCGCTCCCCGAGCTCGGCCCGGGCGAGGCGCTCGTGGCCGTCATGGCGAGCTCCGTCAACTACAACTCGGTCTGGACCTCGATCTTCGAGCCCGTCTCGACCTTCGGCTTCCTGGAGCGCTACGGGCGTCTCTCCGAGCTCACCAAGCGCCACGACCTGCCGTACCACGTCATCGGCTCCGACCTCGCGGGCGTCGTCCTGCGCACCGGCCCGGGCGTCAACGCCTGGCAGCCCGGCGACGAGGTCGTCGCGCACTGCCTCTCGGTCGAGCTGGAGTCCTCCGACGGCCACAACGACACGATGCTCGACCCCGAGCAGCGCATCTGGGGCTTCGAGACCAACTTCGGCGGCCTCGCCGAGATCGCCCTCGTCAAGTCCAACCAGCTGATGCCGAAGCCCGGCCACCTGAGCTGGGAGGAGGCGGCGGCCCCCGGCCTCGTCAACTCCACCGCCTACCGCCAGCTGGTCTCCCGCAACGGCGCCGGCATGAAGCAGGGCGACAACGTCCTCATCTGGGGCGCGAGCGGCGGACTCGGCTCGTACGCCACGCAGTTCGCCCTGGCCGGCGGCGCCAACCCGATCTGTGTCGTCTCCTCCCCCGAGAAGGCCGACATCTGCCGGTCGATGGGCGCCGAGGCGGTCATCGACCGCAACGCCGAGGGCTACAAGTTCTGGAAGGACGAGAACACCCAGGACCCGCGCGAGTGGAAGCGCTTCGGCTCCAAGATCCGTGAGCTGACGGGCGGCGAGGACATCGACATCGTCTTCGAGCACCCGGGCCGCGAGACCTTCGGCGCCTCCGTGTACGTCACGCGCAAGGGCGGCACCATCACCACCTGCGCCTCGACCTCGGGCTACATGCACCAGTACGACAACCGCTACCTGTGGATGTCGCTGAAGCGGATCATCGGCTCGCACTTCGCCAACTACCGCGAGGCGTGGGAGGCCAACCGCCTGATCGCCAAGGGCAAGATCCACCCCACCCTGTCGAAGGTCTACTCCCTGGAGGAGACCGGCCAGGCCGCCTACGACGTCCACCGCAACCTCCACCAGGGCAAGGTCGGCGTCCTCGCCCTCGCCCCGCAGGAGGGCCTGGGCGT
Source organism: Streptomyces sp. NPDC015661 (assembly GCF_043077765.1). Lineage (NCBI taxonomy): Bacteria > Bacillati > Actinomycetota > Actinomycetes > Kitasatosporales > Streptomycetaceae > Streptomyces > Streptomyces sp. NPDC015661. Next base: position 477,676 of record NZ_JBIBST010000007.1, read on the forward strand.
CAGCAACCCGGAGCTCCGGGCCCAGCACATCGACGCCATCAACCGCTTCCGGAACATCTGAGGTCCCGAAGATGACTGAGCGCCAGAAGGACCGGCCGTGGCTCATGCGGACGTACGCCGGTCACTCGACCGCCGAGGCGTCCAACGAGCTGTACCGGCGCAACCTCGCCAAGGGTCAGACCGGCCTCTCGGTCGCGTTCGACCTGCCGACGCAGACCGGGTACGACCCCGACCACATCCTCGCCCGCGGCGAGGTCGGCCGGGTCGGCGTCCCCGTCTCGCACCTCGGTGACATGCGCCGGCTGTTCCAGGACATCCCCCTGGAGCAGATGAACACCTCGATGACGATCAACGCCACCGCCATGTGGCTGCTGGCGCTCTACCAGGTGGCCGCCGAGGAGCAGGGCGCGGACATCACCCAGCTCCAGGGCACCACCCAGAACGACATCGTGAAGGAGTACCTGTCGCGCGGGACGCACGTCTTCCCGCCCGGCCCCTCGCTCCGCCTCACGACGGACATGATCGCGTACACGGTCAACCACATCCCGAAGTGGAACCCGATCAACATCTGCAGCTACCACCTGCAGGAGGCCGGGGCCACGCCGGTCCAGGAGATCTCGTACGCGATGGCGACCGCGATCGCCGTCCTCGACTCGGTCCGCGACTCGGGCCAGGTCCCCGAGGAGCGGTTCGGCGAGGTCGTCGCCCGCATCTCCTTCTTCGTGAACGCGGGCGTCCGCTTCATCGAGGAGATGTGCAAGATGCGCGCCTTCGGCCGCATCTGGGACAAGATCACGCTGGAGCGGTACGGCATCGAGAACCCCAAGCAGCGCCGGTTCCGCTACGGCGTCCAGGTCAACTCGCTCGGCCTGACCGAGGCCCAGCCGGAGAACAACGTCCAGCGGATCGTCCTGGAGATGCTGGCGGTCACCCTCTCCAAGGACGCCCGCGCCCGTGCCGTGCAGCTCCCGGCCTGGAACGAGGCCCTCGGCCTCCCCCGGCCCTGGGACCAGCAGTGGTCGCTCCGCATCCAGCAGGTGCTCGCCCACGAGTCCGACCTGCTGGAGTACGAGGACATCTTCGCCGGCTCGCACGTGATCGAGGCCAAGGTGGACGCCCTGGTCGAGGAGTGCCTGGCCGAGATCGACCGGATCCAGGAGATGGGCGGCGCGATGGCGGCCGTCGAGTCCGGCTACCTCAAGTCGCAGCTGGTCTCCTCGCACGCCGAGCGGCGCGCCCGGATCGAGGCCGGCGACGACAAGATCGTCGGCGTCAACATCTTCCAGTCGACCGAGGAGAACCCCCTCACCGCCGACCTGGACACCGCGATCATGACGGTCGACCCGGCGGTCGAGGCCCGGGTCGTCGGCTCGATGAAGACCTGGCGCGACAACCGCTACCAGCCGCCGTTCAACCACCCGCGGCCCTGCAAGGCCCTGGAGCGCCTCAAGGAGGCCGCCAAGGGCACGGACAACCTCATGGAGGCCACCCTGGAGTGCGCCCGCGCCGGGGTCACCACCGGCGAGTGGGCCGGGGCCCTGCGCGAGGTGTTCGGCGAGTTCCGCGCCCCGACCGGCGTCTCCTCCGCCCCGGTGGCCGTGACGGCCGAGGCAGGCACGCCGCTCGCCCTGGTCCGCGAGAAGGTGGCCAGGACCGCCGAGGACATGAACGTCGGGCGGCTGCGGCTGCTCGTCGGCAAGCCGGGCCTGGACGGGCACTCCAACGGGGCCGAGCAGATCGCCGTACGCGCGCGTGACGCCGGTTTCGAGGTGGTCTACCAGGGCATCCGGCTGACCCCCGAGCAGATCGTGGACGCCGCCCTGGCGGAGGACGTGCACTGCGTGGGTCTGTCGATCCTCTCCGGCTCGCACTCCGCGCTGGTCCCCGACGTCCTCGACCGCCTCCGCGAGGCCGGCGCGACGGACATCCCGGTCATCGTCGGCGGGATCATCCCGAACGCCGACGCCGCAGAACTGAAGCGCGCGGGTGTCGCCGCGGTCTTCACACCGAAGGACTTCGGTATCACGGAGATCATCGGCCGTATCGTCGACGAGATCCGGCAAGCGAACAAGCTCAGCCCCCTTGAAAGTACGGAGGTCCTCGCATGACCAGCCCTGTGAACCGGCTCCGCCCCCGCCGCTCCTGCCTGGCGGTGCCCGGCTCCAACCCGCGCTTCCTGGAGAAGGCCCAGGGCCTCGCGGCCGACCAGGTCTTCCTCGACCTGGAGGACGCGTGCGCCCCGCTGGCCAAGCCCGAGGCCCGGCACACCATCGTGAAGTTCCTCAACGAGGGCGACTGGACCGGCAAGACCCGCGTGGTCCGCGTCAACGACTGGACGACCCACTGGACCTACCGCGACGTCGTCACGGTCGTCGAGGGCGCCGGCCAGAACCTCGACTGCATCATGCTGCCGAAGGTCCAGGACGCCCAGCAGATCGTCGCCCTCGACCTGCTGCTCACCCAGATCGAGAAGACCATGGGCTTCGAGGTCGGCAAGATCGGCATCGAGGCGCAGATCGAGAACGCCCAGGGCCTGACCAACGTCAACGCCATCGCCCAGGCCTCCCAGCGCGTCGAGACGATCATCTTCGGCCCGGCCGACTTCATGGCCTCCATCAACATGAAGTCCCTCGTCGTGGGCGAGCAGCCGCCCGGCTACCCGGCCGACGCGTACCACCACATCCTGATGAGCATCCTGATGGCGGCCCGCGCCAACAACCTCCAGGCGATCGACGGCCCCTACCTGCAGATCCGCAACCAGGAGGGCTACCGGGCGGTCGCGCAGCGCGCCGCGGCCCTGGGCTTCGACGGCAAGTGGGTGCTGCACCCGGACCAGGTCGCCGCCGCGAACGAGATCTTCTCGCCCTCGCAGGAGGACTACGACCACGCCGAGCTGATCCTCGACGCGTACGACTACTACACCTCCGAGGCGGGCGGCAAGAAGGGCTCCGCGATGCTCGGCGACGAGATGATCGACGAGGCCTCCCGCAAGATGGCCCTGGTCATCTCCGGCAAGGGCCGCGCCGCCGGCATGCAGCGCACCAGCAAGTTCGAGATCCCGGAGGCCTGAGTCCGATGCAGTTCGGCCGTACCTACGAAGAGTTCGAAGTCGGTGCCGTCTACAAGCACTGGCCCGGAAAGACGGTCACCGAGTACGACGACCACCTCTTCTGTCTGCTCACCATGAACCACCATCCGCTGCACATGGATGTGAATTACGCCGAGAACACGACGGACTTCGGCAAGAACGTCGTCGTCGGCAACTACATCTACTCGCTGCTCCTCGGCATGTCCGTGCCGGACGTCTCCGGCAAGGCCATCGCCAACCTGGAGATCGAGTCGCTGCGGCACGTGGCGCCGACCTTCCACGGCGACACGATCTACGGCGAGACCACGGTCCTCGACAAGACCCCGTCGAAGTCGAAGAACGACCGCGGCATCGTCTACGTCGAGACCAAGGGCTACAAGCAGGACGGCACCCTCGTGTGCGTCTTCCGCCGCAAGGTGATGGTCCCCACCGAGACGTACATCAAGGAGCGCGGCGGCGAGCAGCCCGGCCGCCCCGAGCTCAAGGAACAGGGGAAGTAGTCATGGCGCGACTCGCCCAGACCCACGGTCTGACCGATGTCCAGCAGGAGATCCTCGCCACGGTCCGGGACTTCGTCGACAAGGAGATCATTCCGGTCGCGACGGAGCTCGAGCACCGCGACGAGTACCCGCAGCAGATCGTCGACGGGCTCAAGGAGCTCGGCGTCTTCGGCCTGATGATCCCCGAGGAGTACGGGGGCCTGGGCGAGTCGCTGCTCACCTACGCGCTGTGCGTGGAGGAGATCGCCCGTGGCTGGATGTCGGTCTCCGGCATCATCAACACGCACTTCATCGTGGCGTACATGCTGAAGCAGCACGGCACCCAGGAGCAGAAGGAGTACTTCCTTCCGCGGATGGCGGCCGGCGAGACGCGCGGCGCCTTCTCGATGTCGGAGCCGGGCCTCGGCTCGGACGTGTCGGCGATCACGTCCAAGGCCGTCAAGGACGGCGACGAGTACGTCCTCAACGGCCAGAAGATGTGGCTGACGAACGGCGGCACGTCAACGCTGGTGGCCGTTCTCGTCCGAAGTGACGAAGGACACCCGGAGGGCACGGCCCCCCACAAGTCGATGACGACCTTCCTCGTCGAGAAGGAGCCCGGCTTCGGAGAGGTCCGCCCCGGCCTCACGATCCCCGGGAAGATCGACAAGATGGGTTACAAGGGCGTCGACACGACCGAACTCATCATGGACGGACTGCGCATTCCGGCCAATCGCGTGCTCGGCGGGGTCACCGGCCGAGGGTTTTACCAAATGATGGACGGCGTCGAGGTCGGCCGCGTGAACGTGGCGGCCCGTGGTTGCGGCGTCGCACAGCGTGCTTTCGAACTGGGTGTCTCCTATGCCCAGCAACGTCACACTTTCGGCAAGGCGATCGCCCAGCACCAGGCGATTCAGTTCAAGCTGGCCGAGATGGCTACCAAGGTCGAGGCCGCCCATGCCATGATGGTGAACGCAGCACGCAAAAAGGACTCCGGGGAACGAAACGACCTCGAAGCAGGGATGGCGAAGTACCTCGCCTCCGAATACTGCAAGGAGGTCGTCGAGGATGCCTTCCGCATTCACGGTGGATACGGCTTCTCCAAGGAGTACGAGATCGAGCGCCTCTACCGGGAGGCACCGATGCTGCTCATCGGTGAAGGTACCGCCGAGATCCAGAAAATGATCATTGGTCGTCGGCTCCTGGAGGAGTACCGATTCCAGGGCTGATTGTCGCTTTTGAGTCGGTACGGCCGCGAAGAAGATCACACCCTGTGTTCGTCTTCCGGCCGTCGACTCGGTTCCTGGCTTGCCCAGTTGCGCCCCGCAACCGATAGCATCGCCGGAAAGCCGCCGTCCCCCGTTGCCAGTGCGGCATCATCCGCTACGAAGGTCATCCATGCCCGACAGTCGAACCTCTGCACATCGCGACAGCCTCAAGGGCGCACGCATCGCACGCGGAGCATCGCCGTGGCTTCTGCCGACCGTCGCCACCGCGGCACTCAGCCTCGCGCGCTCCCGCAAGTCGAGGCGCGCCGCGGCCATCGCCGTGCCGACCACCGCTCTCGCGGCCGGCATGCTGTGGTTCTTCCGCGACCCCGAGCGTGAGATCGCTCAGGGCCGGGTCATCTCCCCCGCCGACGGTGTGGTGCAGAGCATCATGCCGTGGAAGGACGGACGCACCCGGGTCGCCATCTTCATGAGCCCGCTGAACGTCCACGTCAACCGCGCCCCGCTTGCCGGCACGGTGACGTCCGTGGAGCACGTCCCCGGCGGGTTCGTCCCGGCGTTCAACAAGGAGAGCGAGAACAACGAGCGCGTTGTCTGGCACTTCGACACCGAGCTCGGCGACATCGAGATGGTCCAGATCGCGGGCGCCGTCGCCCGGCGGATCGTGCCGTACATCCCGCAGGGGACGAAGGTCGAGCAGGGTGACCGTATCGGTCTGATCCGCTTCGGCTCGCGCGTCGACATCTACCTCCCCGAGGGTGTCGAGGTCGCGGTCGAGGTCGGCCAGGCCACCACAGCGGGGGTGACTCGCATTGACCGTGATTGATCCCGACACACGTGCCGCCGACTGGGTCGCCGACGCCGAGGCGGAGGCGGCCGACGAAGCCGAGGAGATGCCGCTGTCGCTGAGGCTGTCCATAGCGGACGCCCTCACGCTCGGTAACGCCACGTGCGGCTTCATGGCGGTGTACTTCACCACCACCGGCATCCTCATCCCGCACCTCACCGGCAGCAGCGAGACCGGCATGGCGCGCAACAGCGCCGCCACCGCCGTGATCCTAATGCTGGCCGCAGCGATCTTCGACCTCTTCGACGGCATCGTGGCGCGCAAGCTCCGCAGCTCGCCGATGGGCGCCGAGCTCGACAACCTGTCGGACCTGATCAGCTTCGGTCTGGCCCCGGCCTACTTCGTGCTCGTGTACGGCATGGTCGCGGACGACGCGCAGCAGAAGGTCTCGGCGGTCGCCGCGATCGTGGTGCTGCTCGCGGTGGTCCTGCGGCTGGCTCGCTTCTCCTGCGTGACGATGAAGGACGGCATGTTCCAGGGCATGCCGAGCCCCTTCGGCGCGCTGACGGTCGTCTCGATCGTGCTCCTGGAGCTGCCCTTCATCCCGACGCTGCTCGCGATCATCGGAGTGGCGTGGCTGATGGTCAGCCGGGTCGAGTACCCCAAGCCGCGGGGTGTCCTCGCGGTGGCGATGCTCAGTTGGATCGTCGGCGCGATGGCCATGCTGGCGGCCTGGGCGTTCGACGCGCCGGGCGGGGCGTTCCTGCTCCAGACCGGCTGCGCGCTCCAGGTCGTGATGGGCGCCGTGATCCCCCTCTTCGCGACGGCCCGCCGAGTGAACACCTTCCGCGGCAACCGGCGTGAGAGCCGGGAGGCGCGGGCGGCACAGCTGCCGTAGCGCACGGACGTCGTACGGAAGGGCCCCGGGAGGCGAATCGCCTCCCGGGGCCCTTTCGCATGCCCTAGCCGAGCCGCTTGTAGTACAGCGTGGTGGCGCGAAGGGTGCCGGCCGGGTCGGCGGCGAAGTCCGGGATCGTCCCGGCGACGGTCCAGCCCGCGCCCCGGTAGAGGCGCTCGGCCGGGCTGTCGGTCTGGGTGTCCAGGACGAGCAGACGGAGACCGGTGGCGGCGGCGTGGGCCTCGGCCGTGGCGAGCAGGCTCCGCCCGAGGCCGCGGCCGCGGGCGGAGCGGTGCACGAGGAGCCGGGCGATCTCGCCGCGGTGCCGGCCGTTGGCCGTGCCCGTACGGACGAGGGTGACGACGCCGGTGAGGCGCCCGTCGGGTCCCTGGGCGGCCCAGACGTCCCGTACGCCCTGTGCGGCCTCCTCGGCGACGCGGGACCACCAGGCGGCCGCCTCGGCGGGGTCCAGGGGCGCCAGGAAGCCGACGGAGGCCCCGCCGTCCACGGCGTCCACGAGGAGCGCGGCGAGTCCGGCGGGGGCGTGGGTCCGTACGGCGTCGGGGGTGAGGTGCTCGATGACGTCGAGCCGCCGCTCCAGGCACAGGAGGTCCGGACGGTCGTCCCAGGGATCCACCGTCGCGAAGCCGAGGCTCCGGTAGAGGGCGAGCGGCTCCTCCCGCCAGTTCCAGACGGTGAGGCGTACGGCGGGCACGCCGGAGTCCGCGGCCCGGCGCAGGGCCTCGGCCATGAGGGCCTTCGCGAGGCCCTTCCTCCGGGCCTCGGGCGCGACCCAGAGCCGCTTGATCTCGGGCGCGCGGCCCTCCCTGGGGGCCTTGAGGACGACGCATCCCGCCGGCTCGTCCGCGCCGGGCGGGGTGGCGAGCAGGACGGTGTCGTCGGCGAACGCGGCGGCCGGGTCCTCGGTCTCGACGCGGTATACGGCCGGGAGCTCGTCGACGGAGGCGACGGCGGTGCCCTTCTCGGCCTGGTTGACGAGATGGTAGGCGCGGAGCAGGTCAGGGAGGCGGGGGTGGGAGCGGTTCTCCTCGATGCGGGCAGCAGTCATGGGGGCAGCTTCACACCGGCGTGTTTCCACCAGATGACGAGCCCCGCGCCAGGCGGGCGGCGCCCCTCGCCCCACCCGCCGTGTGGGCCCGCGCCCCGCCCGTGTGGGCCCGCGCCCGTGCGGTGCGGTGCCCCCGCCCGGGGCTTCGCCCCGCCCCGTGCGCGCGGTGCCCCCGTCCACCCGCCGTGTGGGCAATCGTCCCGCTGGGGCGATGGGGGTCCCCCCTGCTCGAGCGGAGCCGAGAGCTTGGGGGAGGGTGGGCACACGGGACGGCGCCCTCTAGCGGCGCCTCCGCGTTCCGCGCCTGGACCCGCAGCTCAGCGGCGGCGCACAACGTGGTGCGGGTTCAGGGCACAGAAGCCTCTGGCGTCGGCAGGGCGCGGGTCCGTTGTGCCCACCCGTTCCGCCCCGGCGGAACGCCTGCCCACAACGGGGCGGGCGGCGGGTGGGCACCGCTGTCCGCAGCGGGGCGTCCTGGTTATGCCAGGAAGTCGCGGGCCAGGTTCGACGCCGCGTCCTCCAGCAGCGGCCCCGCGTTCGCCATGGACTTCGCCGGGTCCGGCTCCAGCTCGGCGAGGGCGTACGCGCGGCGGATGCCCGCCGCTCCCAGCGCCTCCGGCGGCAGGGCGAGCCGGCCGCAGACCGCGACGACCTCCTTGCCCGCGGCGCGCGCGGCGGCGGCGACGCCGGCCGGGGCCTTGCCGTGGAGGGTCTGCTCGTCGAGGGAACCCTCGCCGGTGATGACGAGGGTGGCCCGCTCCAGGGCCGGGGCGAAGCCGAGGACCTCCAGCATCAGCTCGATGCCGGGCCGGAAGCTCGCGCCGAGGATGAGCGCGCCGTACCCGATGCCGCCCGCGCCGCCCGCGCCGGGGGCGACGGCCGCTTCGGCGGCGCGCGGCCCGACGGCCTTCTCCAGGACGGTGGCGAAGTGGGCGAGGGCCGCGTCCAGCACCCGGACGTCGTCCGGGGTCGCGCCCTTCTGCGGTCCGTAGACGGCGGGGGCGCCCTTCGGGCCGGTCAGCGGGTTGTCGACGTCGCTCGCGAGGATCAGGTCGACGGAGGCGAAGCGGGGGTCGAGACCGCTGAGGTCGGCCGTGGCGAGGTCGGCGAGCGGCGCGCCGCCGGGGCCGACGGGCTCGCCGTCCGCGTCGAGGAACCGGGCGCCCAGCGCCGCGAGCATGCCGGATCCGCCGTCGGTGGTGGCGCTGCCGCCGACGCCGAAGACGAGGGTGGTCGCACCGGCGTCGAGGGCGGCGCGGAGCAGCTCTCCGGAGCCGTACGTGGTCGCCGTCAGCGGGGCGAACACACCGGGCGGGAGCAGCTGGAGGCCCGAGGCCTCGGCCATCTCGACGACCGCGGTGGTGCCGCGCAGCGCGTACGCCGCGGTGACCGGCTCGCCGAGCGGGCCCGTCACACGGACCTCGCGCCGCTCGAAGCCGGCCGCGACGGCCGCCGCGACGGTGCCGTCGCCGCCGTCCGCGACGGGCAGCGTTTCCACCGTGAGCTCCGGGACGACCCGTCGCAGTCCTGCTGTGACCCGCTCCGCGACCTGTACGGCCGTGAGCGAGCCCTTGAACTTGTCGGCCGCCACGAGAACGTGAGCGACCTGAGTTGCTGCCCCGTCCGTCACCTTGCATCCCTTGCTTTCGAACGTGCAGTCGCGCCGAGGGGGAGCCTATCCGTACCGCCAGACGGCGTGCCACCCCCTGATAAGGCGATATTCCGCACCATAGTGGGGTCACATGAGTACGGAAAAGATCGTTCCGGACGGCAGGCCCGACGGCAAGGTCATCGGGATCGGCGTCGCGGCCGTCGTCGCGGTCGTCGGCTGGGCGGCGCTGGGCGAGGATTCCTTCGACCGGGCGTCGTCCACCGCGCTGAGCTGGGTGTTGTCGAACTTCGCCTGGCTTTTCGTGGTCGCCGCGGACACCTTCCTGGTGCTGTGCGTGGTGATCGCGCTGAGCCGCTTCGGCCGGATCAGGCTGGGTGCGGACGACTCCGAGCCGGAGTTCACGAACCTGGCGTGGATCGCGATGATGTTCAGCGCCGGAATGGGCATCGGTCTGATGTTCTACGGGGTCGGGGAGCCGCTGACGCACTTCCTGAGTCCTCCTCCGGCGAGCGGGGTCCCGGCGGGGACGGGCGCGGCGGCCCGGACGGCCCTGGAGTACTCGTTCTTCCACTGGACGCTGACGCCGTGGGCGATCTACGGCATCGCGGGTCTGGCGCTCGCGTACGCGGGCTTCCGCAAGGGCCGGGGGAACCGGCTGAGCTCCGCCTTCGTGCCGCTGATGGGGGCGCGCCGGGCGGATTCCTGGCCGGGGAAGGCGATCGACCTGCTCGCGGTGTTCGCGACGGTGTTCGGCACGGCGACGAGTCTGGGCCTCGGTGCGCTGCAGGTCGCCGAGGGGCTGAATCTGACGATGGGCGTGGAGAACTCCACGGCGACGCAGCTGATCATCATCGTGTCGCTGTCGGGGGCCTTCGTCCTGTCGGCGTTCTCCGGTCTCCACAAGGGCGTGAAGTGGCTGTCCACGCTGAACATCGTCCTCGCGGCCTGTCTGATGGTCTTCGTGTTCCTGCTGGGCCCGACCGTCTACATCCTGGACACCATCCCGGCCTCCGTCGGCGGCTATCTGCACCAGCTGCTGCCGATGGCGAGCCGTACGGGTGCGTTCACCGACCGGGACTGGCTGGGCACGTGGACGATCTTCTACTGGGCGTGGTGGCTGTCCTGGGCGCCGTTCGTCGGCACCTTCATCGCCCGGATCTCACGCGGCCGGACGATCCGCGAGTTCCTGGTGGGGGTGCTGCTCGTGCCGTCGGGGGCGACGGTGGTGTGGTTCTGCGTGATGGGCGGGACCGCGATCCGGCTGGAATCGACGGGTGCGGCGGACCTGGCGACGGCGGTGAAGGACGGCGCGGAGGCCTCGTTGTTCGCGATGCTGGAGGCGCTGCCGATCGGGACGGTGACCTCGGTGATCGCGATGGTCCTGGTGATGACGTACTTCGTCACGAGCGCGGACTCGGCCTCGCTCGTGATGGGTTCGCTGACGAGCCGCGGCTCGCTCAACCCGCCGACCTGGCTCGTGGTGACCTGGGGCGTGCTGATGGCGGCCGTGGCGGCGGTGCTGCTCGTGGCGGGCGGTCTGAGCTCGCTGCAGACGGCGACGATCCTGGTGGCGCTGCCGTTCGTGGTGGTGATGCTGGTGCTGTGCTTCGCGCTCCTGAAGGAGCTGCGGGAGGACCCGGGGGCGGGCCCGGCCCGGCAGCACGCCCTGCACGGGCTGCGGGACGCGGTGCGGACGCTGGTGGGCGAGGCGATGACGGAGCGGGGCGGCGACCCGCTGCGCCCGCCGCGGCCGCCGGAGAAGGCCCGTACCGGCGCGGAACCGCCGCTCGACGGCGAGGGCTGATGCTCGGCGCGCGCCCGGCCCCCGCGTTCGGTACACCGGAGGTATGGGGTTCACGGACGGGGAGCTCGGGGACCGGATCCTGGGCGGCTGGACGGGCCGGATCGCCGGGAACATGCTCGGCAAGCCCGTGGAGCGCGGCGACCACTGGACCCGGGAGCGCATCGACGCGTATCTCCGGCTGACGGGGGCGCTCCCGCTGACCGACTACCTCCCTCCCCCGCCGCCCGGGGCGGCGGACTTCGAGCTGCGGCCGGAGTGGGAGCGGTGTGTGCGGGGCGGGATCGACGGCAGCTGCCGGGACGACGACGTCGACTGGTCGGTGCTGGGGCTGCACCTCCTGGAGACGTACGGCTTCGCGTTCACCACCGAGCAGGTCGGCCGGGAGTGGCTGCTGCGGCTGCCGTACCTGCAGACGTTCACGGCGGAGCGGGTCGCCTACCGGAACCTGGCGGACGGGCTGCGGCCGCCGCTGACGGCCACGTACGACAATCCGTACCAGGAGTGGATCGGCGCGCTGATCCGGGCCGATGTGTACGGCTGGACCTGTCCGGGCGATCCGCGCCGGGCGGCCTCGCTCGCCCGCCGGGACGCGGTCCTCTCGCACACGGGGAACGGCGTGTACGGGGCGATGTGGGCGGCGGCGCTGATCGCGGCGGCCTTCACCGCGCCGGACCTGCGGTCGGCCCTGGAGACGAGCCTGGAGCGGGTGCCGGCGAGCAGCCGGCTCGCCCGGACGGTACGGGGCACGATCGCGCTGTACGAGTCGGGGCTCGGCTGGTCGGAGGCGCTCACCGAGCTCGCGGAGCGGACGGCGGGCCTCGGCTGGATCCACACCGTCCCGAACGCGGCCGTCCTGACCGCCGGACTCCTGTACGGGGAAGGGGACTTCACCCGAACCATCGCCCTGACCGTCCGCGGCGGCCTGGACACCGACTCCAACGGGGCGACGGCGGGCTCGGTGGCCGGGGTCCGCTGCGGCGCCGCCGCGATCCCGCCGCAGTGGTCCGAACCGCTGCGGGACCGGGTGCGCAGTGCCGTCTTCGGCTTCGACGGCGTCCGCATCAGCGAACTGGCGGAGCGAACCCTGCGGTTGGCGGAGCGGGGCTGAGGCTCCGGCACCTCACCCCTGCGGGGGCTCCGGCGGGACGATCTCGCCGGTGCGCTGGGGTTCGTCGCGGCTGACGGCCCGCGCCTCGGTGCGGTGGCCGCGGGCGATGTAGTCGCGGACCACCGCCTCGACGGCGTCCTGGGGGTTGCCGATGCCTGCCAGGACCATGACTTCCACGACGAGTTCGGCGTCGAGACCGATGTTCACCTTGGCCATGGCGGGAACCTAACACCCTGCTCAGAACAGGGCGTCGGGTTCCGCCGCACCCGATTCGAAGGCGAGCAGCCGCTGCTTGCGGTCCAGGCCGCCGCCGTAGCCGGTGAGGCTGCCGCCCGACCCGATGACCCGGTGGCAGGGGACGATGATGGTGACGGGGTTCTTGCCGTTGGCGAGGCCCACGGCACGGGAGGCGCCGGGGCTGCCGAGCTCCTCGGCGAGTTCGCCGTAGGTCCGGGTCTCCCCGTACGGGATGCGCAGGAGCTGCTCCCAGACGCGCAGCTGGAACGGGGTGCCGACCAGGTTCAACGGCAGGTCGAACTCGGTGAGTTCGCCGGCGAAGTAGGCGTCGAGCTGGCGGATCGCCTCGCCGAAGGGGCGCGGGTCGGGCTCGCCGAAGGTCTCCTCGGGCGGGCGGTGGCGCTGTCCCGTCATGTACATGCGGCTGAGGACGCCGTCGACGGCGACGAGGGTCAGCGGGTCGTAGGGGCTGTCCACGACGGTGTGCTGGATGGTGGGCATGGGATGGGTTCCTGACGGTCCGTTACACGGGAAGGAGGTTGATCGGGTGGTCGTCGGTCGCCCAGAGGTACTGGACGGCGTAGGCCCGCCAGGGGCGCCAGTGCGCGGCGCGGGCGGTGAGCGCGGCCGGGGTGCCGGGCAGTCCGAGCGCCTCGGCGGCGCGGCGCACGCCGAGGTCGCCGGGGAGGAAGGCGTCGGGGTCGCCGAGGGCCCGCATGGCGATGACCTCGGTGGTCCAGGGGCCGAAGCCGGGCAGGGCGAGCAGCCGGGCGCGCGCCTCCTCGCGGTCGTCGGCGGGGCCGAGCGGGAGCGAGCCGTCGGCGAGGGCCCGGACGAGGGTGAGGAGGGTGGTGCGGCGGCTGCGCGGCAGGGCGAGGGTCTCGGGGTCGAGGGCGGCGAGCGCCTCGGGGCTCGGGAAGAGGTGGGTCAGGCCGCCCTCGGGGTCGTCGATCGGGACGCCGTGCGCGGTGACGAGGCGGGCGGCGTGGGTGCGGGCGGCGGCGGTGGAGACCTGCTGGCCGAGGACGGCCCGTACGGCGAACTCGGCGGCGTCGACGGACCCCGGTACCCGGCGGCCGGGCGCCTTGTCGACGATCGGGGCGAGCAGGGGGTCGGTGCGGAGCTGCTCGTCGACGGCGACGGGGTCGGCGTCGAGGTCGAGGAGCCGCCGGCAGCGGCTGATCGCGTGGGTGAGGTCGCGGGGGTCGGTGAGGAAGAGGCGGCAGGCGATGTGGTCGGGGCGCGGGGCGAGGGCGACGATGCCGTGTCCGTACGGGAGGCTCAGCGTCCGCCGGTAGGCGCCGTCGCGCCACTCCTCCACGCCGGGGACGGCGGTCGCGGCGAGGTGCCCGAAGAGGTTGGAGGGTTCCAGTGGGGCGCGGAACGGCAGCCGGAGGCTGATGACGCCCGGGGTCGCGCTCGCTTGCAGGGAGGACCGGCGGGCGGCGCGGGCGCGGAGCTCACCGGGGGTGAGGGCGAAGACCTCGCGGATGGTGTCGTTGAAGGTGCGGATGGAGGAGAAGCCGGCCGCGAAGGCGATCTCGCCGAAGGGCATCACGGTGGTCTCGATGAGCAGCCGGGCGGTCTGGGCGCGCTGGGCGCGGGCCAGTGCGAGCGGTCCGGCGCCCAGCTCGGCGAGGAGCTGGCGTTCGATCTGGCGGGTGGACCAGCCGAGCCGCCGGGCCAGGCCGGGGACGCCCTCGCGGTCGACGACGCCGTCCTGGATGAGCCTGACGGCGCGGGCGACGGCGTCGGCCCGGACGTTCCACTGGGGTGAGCCGGGGCTGGTGTCGGGCCGGCACCGCTTGCACGCCCGGTAGCCGGCGCGCTGGCAGGAGGCGGCGCTGGGGTGGAACTCCATGTTCTCCGGCTTGGGCGGGACGGCCGGGCAGCTGGGCCGGCAGTAGATCCGGGTGGTGCGGACGGCGGTGAAGAACACGCCGTCGAAACGGGCCTCCTTCGACTGGACGGCCCGTACGCAGCGCTCGGTGTCGGTGTGCATGGTTCCAGGATCGGGGACGGACGGCTCGTGGGCTGGCGAGAAAACGACATGGACGTCCGCCCCCTGCCGGTCTCAGAGGGTGACGGTCCGGTAGTGGGTGGTCAGCCGGCCGTCCTCGCCGAGGACGTGGAAGGCGAGGGCGGGCGGCAGTCCGAGGTGGACGTGCGGGTCGTCGGTCGGGTTCTCCCACGGCAGCCGGAGGGCGGAGACGACGCCGGGCGCGACGAGCAGCGGACGCCCGGCGAACGTGGTGGCGGCGGCGGTGTGGGCGTGGCCCGCGAGGAAGGCCGTGAGGTGGGGGTGGCGGTCGGCGAGCGCGGCGAGCCGCTCCTCTCCGAACTGGCGGATCCCGTCCACGTACGGGGTGTGCAGCGGCACCGGCGGGTGGTGGAAGGCGACCAGGACGGGCACCTCGTGCGGGGTGGCGGCGAGCACGCCGTCGAGCCACTCGACGGTCTCGTCCTCCAGGAGGCCCTGGTCCTCGCCGGGCACCGAGGAGTCGCAGAGGGCGATGACGAAACCCTCGCCTCGGATCACCTGGTTGACGGGGGCGTAGGGGCGCGGCGCGGCCTCTTCGGTGAGGTGTTCCTCGGGGAGGAGGCCCTTGCGGAAGGCGGCGCGGTCGTCGTGGTTGCCGGGGCAGACGAGCAGCGGGTGGCGGGAGGTCAGCAGCTCCCGCGCCGCCGCGTACTCGTCCGGGGTCCCGTGGTCGGCGATGTCGCCGGTGACGAGGACGGCCGCCAGGTCGTACGGCAGCTCCTCCAGGTACCGCAGGACGGCGCGGGTGCGGTCCTGGCTGCGCGGATCGCCGTCGATGTGGACGTCGCTGACGTGGGCGATGACGATCATGCGGCCGGACCTCCGTGGGTGCGCGTGAACGGGCGTTCACGCGACCGTACGGTGATCACGGGCGGGCCGGGAAGGGCCGATCCGGGACCGGTGGCCTTCCCCGGTTCGGCTACTCGAAGCGGGTGGTGTCCCCCGCGCCGCGGCGGACGATCTCGGGCTCGCCGCTGGAGAAGTCGACGACGGTGGTGGGTTCGGTGCCGCAGTCGCCGGAGTCGAGGACGGCGTCCACCTGGTGGTCGAGCCGCTCCTTGATCTCCCAGCCCTGGGTGAGCGGTTCGGCCTCGTCGGGCAGGAGCAGGGTGCTGGAGAGCAGCGGCTCGCCGAGCTCGGCGAGGAGCGCCTGGGTGACGACGTGGTCGGGGATGCGGACGCCGACGGTCTTCTTCTTGGGGTGGAGGAGCTGGCGCGGCACCTCCTTCGTCGCCGGGAGGATGAAGGTGTACGCGCCGGGGGTGGACGCCTTGACCGCGCGGAAGACGTCGTTGTCGATGTGCACGAGCTGGCCCAGCTGGGCGAAGTTCGCGCACATCAGCGTGAAGTGGTGCCGGTCGTCGAGGTCGCGGATGGCGCGGATGCGGCTGATGCCGTCGCGGCTGCCGAGCCGGGTGCCGAGCGCGTAGCAGGAGTCGGTCGGGTACGCGACGAGCGCCCCGTTCCTGATGGACTCGGCCACCGCGCCGATGGTGCGGGGCTGGGGGTTGTCGGGGTGCACGTCGAAGTACTTGGCCATGGGGAGCAGTCTATTTTCGCAGGCTCCGCCACACGGCCTTCGCCGCGTTGTGCCCGGACATGCCGTGCACGCCGGGACCGGGCGGGGTCGCGGAGGAGCAGAGGAAGACCGCCGGGTGCGGGGTGGCGTAGGGGCGGAGGGAGAGCCTGGGGCGCAGCACCAGCTGGAGGCCTCGGGCGGCGCCGCAGGCGATGTCGCCGCCGATGTAGTTGGCGTTGCGCTCGGCGAGTTCGGGCGGGCCCGCGGTGGCGCGGGCGAGGACGCGGTCGCGGAAGCCGGGGGCGAAGCGCTCGATCTGACGCTCTATCGCCTCGGTGAGGTCGCCGCGCCAGCCGTGGGGCACATGGCCGTAGGCCCAGAAGACGTGCTTGCCCTCGGGGGCGCGGGAGGGGTCGACGAGGCTGGGCTGGGCGGTGATGAGGAAGGGGGCCTCGGGCGCGGTGCCGGAGGAGGCCTCGCGCAGGGCGGTGCCGATCTCGCCGGCGGTGGGGCCGACCTGGACGGTGCCGGCCCGGCGGGCCTCCTCGGCGGTCCAGGGCACGGGCCCGTCGAGCGCGTAGTCGATCTTGAAGGCGGCGGCGCCGTACTTGTAGTGGTCGTAGTGCCCGCCGAAGCCGGCGATCCGGGCGAGGGCGGCGGGCGAGGTGTCGAAGACGTAGGCGCGGGCGGGCGGCAGGTCGTCGAGCCGCTTGACCTCGAAGTCGGTGTGGACGGCGCCGCCGAGGTCCTTGAGGTACGCGGCGAGGGCGTCGGAGATCGACTGGGAGCCGCCCCGGGGCATCGGCCAGCCGCCCGCGTGCGCGGCGAGCGCGAAGACCAGGCCGACGGCGGCCGTGGCGAAGCCGCCCAGCGGGGCGATGACATGGCCCACCATGCCGGCGAAGAGCGCGGGCGCCTTCTCGTCCTGGAACCTGCGCATCAGCCAGGTGGACGGCGGCAGTCCGGCGAGGCCGAAGCGGGCGAGGGTGACCGGGTCGCGGGGCAGCGCGGTGAGCGGCAGCTGCATGAAGTCGCTCGCGAGGGTGTCCCACTTGCCGAGGAAGGGGGCGACGAGCCTGCGGTACGTCCCGGCGTCGCGCGGCCCGAAGGAGGCGGCGGTCTCGGCGACGGAGCGGGCGAGGACGGCGGCGGTGCCGTCGTCCCAGGGGTGGGCCATGGGCAGTTCGGGGTGGAGCCACTCCAGGCCGTACCGGTCGAGCGGCATCGTCTTGAAGACGGGCGAGCCGGCACCGAGCGGATGCACGGCGGAGCAGGGGTCGTGACGGAAACCCGGGAGGGTGAGCTCCTCGGTCCTGGCGCCGCCGCCGACAGTGGACTTGGCCTCGAAGACGGCCACGGAGAGCCCGCGCCGGGCCAGTTCGACAGCGGCCGTCAGTCCGTTGGGCCCCGCCCCCACGACGACGGCATCGAACATCGACGTCACGTTCGTCACCTTCGGACTCCTTCGTCAGCCGATGGCCAAGGCTCCCAGGATAGGCGGGGGCCGGTCGGTGACTCACGCGCCCCCGAGGAGCGTCCGGATCCGCTCCGCGGTGGCCGCGTCCCGTGCGGTCGTGAACGGCAGCGCGTTGCCCCCGGCGATACGGAAGGGCTCCCCCGCGATCGTCGTGGTCGCGCCGCCCGCCTCGGCGACGAGGAGCAGTCCGGCGGCGTGGTCCCAGGCGTACTCCCAGGAGAAGGCCGTCCCGGACAGCTCTCCGCGCGCCACGGCCAGGTATTCGAGCCCGGCAGAGCCGCAGGGGCGCGGCCGGACGCCCTCGACCTGCAGGCCGAGCAGCGCCCGCTTCTGGTCCGGGGTGGTGTAGTCGGGGTGGGAGGTGGCGACCTCCAGGACCTCGCCGGGCGCCGGCGAACCCGACCGGATCGTCTGCCCGTTGAGGGTGGCGCCGCGCCCGCGCACGGCGACGGCGAACTCCTCCAGAGCGGGCGCGAAGGTCCAGGAGGCGAGGACCTCGCCGTGCCGGGCGAGGGCGACGAGGGTGCAGAAACCGGGGTCGCCGTGGACGAACTGGCGCGTGCCGTCGACCGGGTCGACGATCCAGACGGGGGCGTCGCCGCGCAGCGCCTCGTACAGGGTCGGGTCGGCGTGGACCGCTTCCTCCCCGACGACCACGGAGCCGGGCAGCAGGGCGGTGAGGGAGGCGGTGAGGTGCGCCTCGGCGGCCCGGTCGGCGACGGTGACCAGGTCGTGCGGGCCGTTCTTCTCGACGATGTCGTCGGCGGCGAGCTGCCGGAAGCGCGGCATGATCTCGGCGGCGGCCGCCTTGCGGACGGCCTCCTCGACCTCGGTCGTACGGCCGCCGAGGACGCTTTCAAGGAAGTCTTCGATCATGCCTCCAGCTAAGCACGGGCCGCTGACAACCGGAATGCCGCACTTGTCATCCTCCGTTTCCCCGGGGAGTACCCTTTGGCCGAGTTCACCCCTTACTTACAGGGAGGCTTCCGTGCACGGCGAGTACAAGGTCCCCGGCGGAAAACTGGTGGTCGTCGACCTCGACACCGAGGACGGGGTCCTGCGGAACGTCCGGGTCGCCGGCGACTTCTTCCTGGAGCCGGACGAGGCGATCCTCGCGATCGACGGGGCCCTGGAGGGCGCGCCGGTCGACACGGACGCCGCGGGACTCGCGGCGCGCATCGACGCGGCGCTCCCGCCGGGCACACAGATGTTCGGCCTGACCGCGGAGGGCGTCGGGGTCGCGGTCCGCCGCGCACTCGCCCACGCCACGGACTGGACCGACTACGACTGGCAGCTGATCCACGAGCCGCCGCAGTCCCCCGCGCTCCACATGGCGCTCGACGAGGTCCTGACGGCCGAGGTGGCGTCCGGCCGCCGCCCGCCGACCCTGCGGGTGTGGGAGTGGGGCGCCCCGGCCGTGGTGATCGGCAGCTTCCAGTCCCTGCGCAACGAGGTCGACCCGGAGGCGGCGGAGCGGCACGGCATCGAGGTGGTGCGCCGGATCAGCGGCGGCGGGGCGATGTTCATCGAGCCGGGCAACACGATCACGTACTCGCTCTCCGTCCCCGACGCCCTCGTGCAGGGCCTGTCCTTCACCGACAGCTACGCCTACCTCGACGACTGGGTGCTCGGCGCGCTCGGCGACATGGGGATCCGGGCCTGGTACCAGCCGCTCAACGACATCGCGACGGACGCCGGCAAGATCGCGGGCGCGGCGCAGAAGCGGCTGGTGGCGGGCGAGGGCGCGGTCCTGCACCACGTGACGATGGCGTACGACATCGACGCGGACAAGATGACGGAGGTGCTGCGGATCGGCCGGGAGAAGCTCTCCGACAAGGGCACGAAGAGTGCGAAGAAGCGCGTGGACCCGCTGCGCCGCCAGACGGGCCTGCCGCGCGAGACGGTGATCGACCGGATGATCGCGTCCTTCCGCAACCGCTACGGCCTCACGGTGGGCAGCCTCACGGAGGACGAACTGACGCGGGCGAAGGAGCTGGCGGAGTCCAAGTTCGGCACGCGGGAGTGGACGGCCCGGGTGCCGTAGTCACCCGGGCCGACGCGCTTGGCGGCGCCTCGCCCCCTGCGCCTGAACCCGCACCCCAGGGCGCCGCGCAACGGGTGCGGGTCCAGGCACGGAAGCCTCTGGCGCCGGCAAGGGCGCCGTCCGTCGTGCCCATGCGTTCCGCCCCGGCGGAACGCATGCCCACAACGGGGCGGGGGCCGCTCCCGGGCGGAGCCCGGCCTGGGACGCGGCCGCCGCCGCGCACGCTCCCGGCCGGGCACCCGACGCGGACCGCTGAGCACCGCCTCGGTCACCAGTCCGGCCCCGTGATCAGGTGACCCCACCGTGCCCCCGTCGTTGATGCCCACGCGGGCCGGGACGGACGTGCGGAAACGTCTCCGCACCGTCGCCGGGCCCGGAACACGGTGTCGACAGGGCGGAGATCAGGTGGGACGGGCGAGGAAGCTCATGGCGACGGTCGCGGGCGCGGTGCTGGGCGTGTGCCCCCTCGGTGTCGCGCCGCACGCGTACGCGGTCGTGGGCGGGCAGGAGGCACGGCCCCATCAGTACCCGTACATGGTCGGGCTCGTGGACCGGGAGGAGCGGCGGGTGATGTGCGGTGGGGCGCTGGTCGGCGAGCGGTACGTGCTGACCGCCGCGCACTGTCTCACCGGCTCGTACAGCAGCACCGCGCGCGTGGGGGTGCTCCTCGGCGACCACGACCTGACGCGCGCGGACGACAGCCCGAACGCGGTGCTCGCGGCCCCGGCCTCGTTCCTCCCGCACCCGGGCTACGACCCGGCCACCCAGCGCGACGACATCGCGCTGATCCGGCTGGCCGAACCGGTGGCGTTCAACCGTGACGTGCGGCCGGTCGCCCTGCCCGCCCGGTACGCCCACGGCGCTTTCGACCACACCCAGGTCGAGGCCCCCGGCTGGGGCGCCACCTCCTTCGGGGGCCGCACCTCCGACGTCCTGCGGACCGTGGTCCTCGGCACCATGAGCAGCCCGACGTGCGGCACCCGCGGCATGTCCGGGGTCACCGCCGCCCAGCTCTGCACGTACGCGCCCGGGCGGGACACCTGTCAGTACGACTCCGGCGGCCCCCTCGTGCACACGGTCGCGGGGACGCCGTACCTGGTCGGACTGGTCTCGTACGGGAAGGGCTGCGCGACCGACACCCCCGCCGTGAACACCCGGGTCTGGTCCTACCTCAGCTGGATCGGGAGGACCGCCGGGAAGCTGCCCCGCGCCTCATGAGGGCCGTGTAGAGGAGCAGGGCGGCGGCCAGGCCCACGGCCCAGCCGTAGTCGGAGAGCGGTTCGAGGAAGGGGATCAGGCCGTCCTCGGGGAACGGGCCCGCGCCCGGCGCCGAGTGGGAGCCGCCGACCGCGAGGACGCCGCCGACCACGAAGGCGAGGACGGCCGCCGGGTTCCAGCCTCCCCGGTACCAGTAGGGGCCGTCGGCCCGGTAGAGGCCTCCGAGGTCGAGGACGGTCCGGCGGACGAGCCAGTAGTCGGCGATGAGGATGCCCGCGACCGTACCGAGGAGGCCGCCGACCAGGCCGAGCCAGGTGAAGATGTACAGCTCCGGGGTGGCGGTGAGCTTCCACGGCATGATGAGCACGCCGACGACGCCGGTGATCAGCGCGCCCGTACGGAAGTTCACCAGCCGCGGGGCGAGGTTGGCGAGGTCGTACGCCGGGGAGACGACGTTCGCCGCGATGTTCACCGACAGGGTCGCGACGAGCACCGTCACCAGGGCGAACAGCAGGCCGAAGACGTTGTCGGTCTTCGCGGCCAGCGCGACCGGGTCCCAGACCGGCGCCCCGTACACGGCCTGCGAGCCCGAGGTGACGAGCACCGAGAGCAGCGCGAACAGGGTCATCGTGGTGGGCAGCCCGAGGGCCTGACCGAGGACTTGGGACCGCTGGCCGGCACCGAAGCGGGTGAAGTCCGGGATGTTGAGGCTGAGCGTGGCCCAGAAGGCGATCATGCCCATGAGAGCGGGGAAGAAGACCGACCAGAAGTCGGGGCCCCAGCCGAGCTTGGACGGCTGGTCGAGGAGGGGACCGAGGCCGCCCGCCTTCACCGTGATCCAGACGAGCAGGGCGAGCGCGCCGACGATGACGAAGGGCGCGGCCCAGTTCTCGAAGCGGCGCAGGGCCTCCATCCCCCGGTGGATGACGGCGAGTTCGAGCGCCCAGAAGAGGACGAAGCAGAGCCACAGGGTCCAGGGCTGCCCCGCGACCTTCGCGACGTCCGCCCAGCCACCGCCGAAGACCTTGTCGAGCAGGACGAAGACGCCCTGACCGCCGATCCAGGTCTGGATGCCGAACCAGGCGCAGGCGACGCCGGCCCGGACGAGCGCGGGAAGGTTCGCGCCGCGCAGCCCGAAGGAGGCGCGCGCGAGGACGGGGAAGGGGATGCCGTACTTCGGTCCGGCGTGCCCGGTGAGCAGCATCGGCAGGAGGACGACGACATTCGCCAGGGCGATCGTGAGGACGGCCTGCTTCCAGTCCAT
This sequence comes from Streptomyces sp. NPDC015661, assembly GCF_043077765.1. Taxonomy (NCBI): domain Bacteria; kingdom Bacillati; phylum Actinomycetota; class Actinomycetes; order Kitasatosporales; family Streptomycetaceae; genus Streptomyces; species Streptomyces sp. NPDC015661. The sequence goes on from NZ_JBIBST010000007.1 coordinate 499,550, forward strand.
GCCGAGGGCGACGAGACCGGAGGCGAGCATCCAGGAGGGGATGTTGTGGGCCATGCCGACCCAGAGGGCGGCGAAGTTGTACGTGGTCCAGCGGCGCCCGGCCACCGGGACGGGGAGGAGGTCGTCGTTGACGAAGCGGGGGTCGGCGGGGGCCGTGCCGGGCGCGAGCTCGACAGGGCCGTCGTGCAGTTCGGAGGGGCCGGGTCTGCCGGAGGAAGCGGTTGCGGTCATGGACGGAACCCTTCGTTCGGGGGACGGAACGAGGCCGTGCGGGGCGTGGGGTTCTTGACCGGAAGGAGTCTTGTCCTGCGGCGCGGGGGCGTCAAGGGAAAGGGGAACGCCCGGTCACCGGCTCAGCGGGCCCCCTCGGCGGCCACGGGCGCTCCACCGCCGCATGTCGTACGGCCGAAGGCGCCGGTGGCCGTGGCGCGTTGGACGTGCCGGCCGTGGACGGCGAGGGCGCAGCTCGCCGTGCCCCCCTTCTCGCCGAGCGTGACGTGGACGAGCGGCGCGGCGCCGACGGGGACGCTCACGGCCTTCTTCCACGGGAGCGTGGCGTTCCTGACCACGACCTCCTTCTCGCCACCGGTCCCCCGGTAGGAGATGTCGGCGCTCCCCTCACCGAGCACCTCGTACGTCACATCGGCGGCGGCCACGGGCGCGCCCTGCCCCGGAGCCGCCGAGCGCTCGGAGCCGAGCAGCCGGTACGTGCCGAACGCGCCGCAGGCGAGCAGCAGCACCGCCGCGACGGCGATGCCACGACGACGCCGTTCTTTTCGCGTGAGCGGGGCCTCCTCGGGCTCTTCCCGCTCTGCCGGTTCCGCCAGTTCTTCCGTCGTGGGCATGGCCGCACCTTCGATCGACGTGAGTTCGGCCCGGGTTATACACCATCAGAAAGCGTGAAGCCAGGCAGCCGACAAGTCCGGCAATGCACATTCGACGTTCGCGACTCGACCCTTGAAATGCCCCAATTGCGCGCCCACTTGACTGACTGTCAGAGCGCTGATGAAGATCCAGACGCCGTGACCTGAGCGCGTTGGGCGTTCCTCACCAAGGCCGACCGCAGGTCGCGCAGCGGTGCGGACGGTCTGCCCAAGTGCCCGGAATGCGAGCCTGCCGTCCAGCCGGCACTCGTGCACGGCGGTCAACTCCAGTACCGGCATCGGCTCGACCTGCCAGAAGGGGCCCAATGGTGGCAACGCTTTCGGAGATTCGGGCCCTGTTGGGCGAACCCCGGTTCAACTGGTCTGACCCGGCGCCGTGGACCGCGCTGGAGCGGGAGCTGGGCGTGGCATTCCCCGCGGACTTCCACGAGATCGTGGATGCCTACGGCTCGATCTCGGTGAACGGGCAGCTCTATCTGAAGCACCCCGCCCGTCATCTTCTGCACGATCTGGGCACGATGATCAGGCAGGACCTCGAGTTCTGGCGCGAGGAGGACATGGCGGAGTTCCTGCCGGATGCGGCGGGGACGAGCCCCGGTGAACTGCTGCCGGTGGCGACGGCCACGACGGGGGAGATGATCTTCCTCCGTGTTCCCGAGGAGCCCTCGTCACCGTGGCGCGTCCTGGTCCAGGAGATGGACAGTCCGTCCTGGACTCTCTACGAGATGACGTTCGGCGAGTGGCTGCTCGCCTATCTCAAGGGGAGGGACGTGACGTTGTGCGCCCGCGACCGTGCGCCTGACGGACCGTCCTTCGAGTCCCTTCCCTGATCCCTCACGGGATCGACGGAGCCCCGCCACTCTGTGGCGGGGCTCTTGTCGTTCCACGGGGTGTCCGGGCGGGGCACCTCCGGCAGGAGCGATCGGCATGTGGACCGCCGGAGGTGGACGTTCCGGGGCGCCACGGCCCGCCGCGTGCCGCCCCGGGCCCTGGTCAGGCGGTGTTACTCACCAGTCATCGACAGTCGATGCCGGGCCATAGGGATTCTTTGGGAACGGTTGAGCCTATGTCCCCCCGCGCAATCCACTATTTGAATCCGCGTCAAGCGATCACGTAGCTTTCAGCCATCGCCGCAAGGCGTCAGCCAACCGGGAATTCATCGAGGTGCGCCGGGGAGCCGAAGCTTCCGGTTTCCGTGAATTCATTCGCACCTTCCCGTGGGCACTGCTTCCGTTTGCATCACTTCTCCAAGGAGGACATCATCGCCGCGCCCGAAACATCCGCCTCCCCCCGGGATTCCGGAGCCGGAGCCGAAAGCGATTCCTCCTCGCGGTCGGGGAGGCGCGTGGCGAGCAAGGCCCCGCCACGCCCGTCCACGGGGATCGTCGTCGCGGCGACCGCTGCCTCCGTCGTCGGGCTCGTGCTGCTGGTCGCGGTGGGGTCCGCGATCGACCGGGTCCTCCTGATCCCCCCGCTGGCCGCCAGCGCGGCGCTGATCTACGGGGCGCCGGCACTGCCGCTCTCCCAGCCGCGCAGCGTGATCGGCGGACAGCTCCTCTCCGCGCTGACCGGATTCGTCGTGCTGTGGATCGCCGGCGATTCCGTCTGGGCCTCCGCCGTCGCCGGCGGACTGGCCCTCGGAGTGATGCAGATCGCCCGGACACCGCATTCACCGGCCGCCGCGACGGCCGTCATCGTGGTGGCGACCGAGCCCGACGCGCTGGTTTTCCTTCCGCTTCTTCTGCTGGCGACGGTGATTCTCGTGCTCGTGGGAGTGGCGGCGGGCAGGGCCTCCGCCAAAAGCAGCTATCCCGCCTACTGGTGGTAGTTCCTCTCTGCTCCGCGCCCTCTGTTCCCTCCCCTCTATTCCACCCCCTCTGTTCCGTCCCTTCTGTTCACCGTAAAGGAAATTGAAATGAGCTCGGACATCGCAGGCGTCAGGATCCCGGACAGCCGGATCGCCCAGGAGGCCACCGACCTCATCCGTGAGGCCACCGACGACCTGATCTACCACCACTCGCGCCGCGTCTATGTGTGGGGCGCGCTCCAGGGACAGAACCGCGGCCTCACCTTCGACGCGGAACTGCTCTACGTCTCGGCCATGTTCCACGACCTCGGGCTGACCGAGCCCTACCGGGACAACGACCAGCGGTTCGAGATCGACGGCGCCGACGAGGCGCGCAAGTTCCTCATCGGCCACGGCATCGACGAGGACCGGGCGCGTATCGCCTGGGAGGCCATCGCCCTGCACACCACCCCGGAGATCCCCTCCCGGATGGCCCCCGAGATCGCCCTGGTGACCGCCGGCGTCGAGCTCGACGTCCTCGGCATCGGCTACCACGACGTGTCCGACGAGGTCCGCGCCGCCGTGGTGGCCGCCCACCCGCGTCCCGACTTCAAGCGGCGGATCCTCCAGGCCTTCAACGACGGCATCACCCGCCGTCCGGACACGACCTTCGGCAACGTCAAGGCCGACGTCCTGGAGAGGTTCACCGAGGGCTACGTGCGACCGAACTTCGTCGAGGTCATCGAGAACTCCGACTGGTCCGCGTAAGAGACCGCGCAAGAAGTCTCGTCAGAGAAGGAAGAGAACCACCCCATGAGTACGTCGACATCCCGCCGCCGCTGGGTGCTGTCCTCGGCGATCGCCGTCGCGCTCGCCTCGGTGACCCTGCCCGCGCAGGCGTCCGGCCACAGCCACCGCGACCACTCGGCCGACGCCGAGAACGTGGTGCTCCAGTGGAACAAGGAGATATCCGCCGCCCTGGCGGTCAACCACAAGGGTTCCGAGCACCCCACCCCGCCGCCCGTGGGCGCCCGGACCTTCGCCGTCGTCCACGAGGCGATCTACGACGCCTGGGCCGCCTACGACCACCGGGCGGTGGGCACCCAGCTCGGCGGCAGCCTGCGCCGCCCCGCGCCCGAGCGGACCTACGACAACAAGCGCGAGGCCGTCTCCTTCGCCGCCGCCCGCGCCCTGGGCGACCTGTTCCCCCTGCAGAAGGCGACGTTCGACGCCAAGCTGACCCAGCTCGGCTACGACCCCGCGGAGGCGGAGAACCCGGCCCCCGGCTCACCCGCCGCGGTCGCCGTCGAGGCCACGGACGCCGTCCTGAAGGTGCGTCACCAGGACGGGTCCCGCCAGGGCGCCACCCCGGCCTACGCCACCCCGGACGGCTACTACAAGCCGGTCAACCCGCCGCAGGACATCGACCACTTCGACAAGTCGAAGATCGTCGACCCGTCCCGCTGGGCGCCCCAGATGGTGGGCGGCATGGTGCACAACTTCCTCACCCCGCACTTCGCCGAGCAGAAGCCGTTCCTCGTCGACGACCCGGACAGCTACCTGCCCGCGGCGCCGCCGGCGTACGGCAGCGAGGAGTCGCGGCAGGCCATCGCCCGTCAGATGGAGCGCAACGCCAACCTGACCGAGCGGCAGAAGGCCATCGCCGAGTACTGGCAGTACGGGGCCACCACCTCCGCCTCGATCCCGCAGGAGTGGGCGGCGTTCGTCTCCCAGCGGGACCGTCACGGCCTCGATCAGGACGTGAAGATGTTCTTCGCGCTGAACATGGCGGAGGGCGACGAGGCCCGCGTCGACTGGCAGACGAAGGTCCACTTCGACTACGGCCGTCCGATCACGATGATCCGCTACGCCATGGACGGCCGGCAGATCCGCGGCTGGGCCGGCCCGAACAAGGGCACGCAGACCATCGACGGCTCGCAGTGGCGGCCCTACCTGAAGACACCGGCCTTCGCGGCGTACGGATCCGGGCACACCGGCTTCACCGCGGTGGGGGCGGAGATCCTCAAGCGGTACACCGGGTCCGACGCGTACGGGGGCACCGGAACCGTCAGGGCGGGCAGTTCGAAGATCGAGACGGGCATGCCCAGCAAGGACGTCGCCCTGAAGTGGAACACCTTCAGCGACGCGGCCCAGGAGGTCGGCGAGTCCCGGCTGTACGCCGGCGTGCACTGGGAGTTCGACCACGAGGTGGCCGCAGCGCAGGGCCGCAAGCTCGCCCGGGACGTGTGGCGAGAGGCCCGGACGTACTTCGACGGGACCCACACCAACACCCGTTGATCCCCCGCCCGTCATCCGGCGAGGGGCATCAGGCAAGGAGAGAGAGCATGGCTGAGGTCGAATACATCAAGAACGTGTTCCGCAGCGGATTCGAGCTGAAGGACATCGAGTGGACGGCATGGCAGGAGCCGGGCCGGATCGGTGTCGAGCACCATGTGCTGTGGGCGCCGGACAGCGAGAAGGGCGAGGACTCCGTCGGTCTGCTGCTGCGGTTCCCGCCGACCGCGCACGGCGACTTCCACGAGCACACCGGCTACGAGCTGATGCTCGTCCTGGACGGTCAGCTCGACCACAGCGACGGCGTCTCCTACTTCAAGGGCGACCTGGTGGTCGAGGGCCCGGGGACCGAGCACCGCATGTCGTCGAGCTCCGGCTGCACGGTGCTGGCGATCCGGACCAAGCCGGCCGAGGTCAGGACCCCCACCAAGCCCATCCGCGAGGTGACCTCCGCGGCCTGATCCCCCGTACGGCCGCGTAAACGGTGTGCCCCAGGCCCTGGACAGCCTGGGGCACACCCCTTGATCCAGGCACAACCGATCGCACGCTTGGGAGTGAGATTCATGGCTCTGCCCTCACCCGCGCAGGGTAGTCGCCCGGCCTTCGCCGGTCATCCCCGGGTACTGGTCTCCAGTACCTCCTCCGATTCCCACACCTGGAATCTGGTCTTCCTCCAGCTCCTGCTCGAGGAGATGGGCAACGAGGTCGTCAACATCGGCGCCTGCGTCCCCGATGCCCTTCTGATCGCCGAATGCAGGCGCCACCGCCCCGACATGGTCGTGATCAGCAGCGTCAACGGGCACGGCTTCCTCGACGGCAGACGGCTCATCCGGCGCCTGCGCGAGGAGCCCGACCTGGCACGGCTGCCGGTCGTCATCGGCGGCAAGCTCGGCACGCGCGGCGGCGCGGGCGACGCCACCGGCACCGGTTTCGGGCAGCAGCTCATGGACGCCGGCTTCGACGCCGTCTTCGAGGACACCGCCGGTGTCGACGCCTTCCGCGCCTACCTCGAACTCGCCCCGTACGCCCCCGAACTCGAGGCCACCGCGTGAGCGGGCAGCCGGCCCCCGCGCAGGGACGGTTCGGCACCGCGGTCGCACAGGCCGCGGCCCGCGGCGAACTCGTCGTACAGCCCCGTATGGGCATGCCGGACATCGCCTCCATGCGAGCCGGTCTGCGGGCGGTGCGGCAGGCGAACGCGACCACGGTGGGCACGATCACCCTGGACAGCTACACCCGCGTCGGCGACCACGACTCCGCGCGCAAGGCCCTCGCCGAGGGAAGCGACCTCAACGGCTTCCCGATCGTCGCGCACGGCGCCGCCGCCACCCGCGAGATGATCGCCTCACTGGCCGCCCCCTCGTTCGCCATCCAGGTCCGGCACGGCTCACCGCTCCCGCTGGGGATCGTCCAGGCCCTCGTCGACGCGGGCCTGGACGCCACCGAGGGCGGGCCCGTCTCGTACTGCCTCCCCTACAGCCGCACTCCCCTGAGGGAGTCGGTCGACGCCTGGGCGAAGAGCTGCGAACTGCTCGCCGCACACGTGCCGGGGGCGCACCTGGAGAGCTTCGGCGGCTGCATGCTCGGCCAGATGTGCCCGCCCAGCCTGCTGGTGGCGATCTCGGTCCTGGAAGGGATGTTCTTCCGGCAGCACGGCCTGACCAGCATCTCCCTCAGCTACGCGCAGCAGACGAGCTTCGACCAGGACGTGGCGGCCGTCGCCGCGCTGCGCCGGCTCGCGGGCGAGTACTTGGGTGACGTGGCCTGGCACGTCGTGCTCTACACGTACATGGGGGTCTTCCCCCGCACCGGCGGGGGCGCTCTGGAGCTCCTGCGGTCCAGTGCCGTGCTGGCCCGGGTGACGGACGCGGAGCGGCTGATCGTGAAGACCGCCGCGGAGGCGTTCCGGATCCCGACGGTCGCCGACAACGTGCAGGCCCTCGAAGAGGCCGCCCTGGCCGCCCGGCAGGCCGTTCCCGCGCTGGGACGCGAGGGCGGGGACGGTGGACCGGGCGCCGACGACGGCCTGTACGAGGAGGCCCGCACGCTGGTCGAGGCCGTGCTGGAACTGGACCCGGACGTCGGCAGGGCCCTTCTCGGCGCGTTCGCCCGCGGCTATCTGGACGTCCCGTTCTGCCTGCACGCGGACAACGCGCAGCGCACCCGCGCCTATGTCGACGACACGGGCCGGCTGCAGTGGCTGGCGGCCGGGGCGATGCCGGTACGGGCCGTGGCCCCGGCGGGTGCCGCCCGACTGAGCGCCGACGGGTTCCTGACCATGCTCGGGCACGTGCAGCACGGCTTCGACGCCCCCGTTCTCGACGCCGCCTCCCGTGGCCGGCGTTCTCTCGGCTCTCCTTCGAACGTGTGACAGGTGATGAACAGGTGACGAACTTCCGCGGCGGCTGCCAGCCCCGCACTCTGGTCGTGATCGGTACCGGCCCCCGGGGCATCTCGGTCCTGGAGCGCATGGCCGCGCGTCTGGCCGACAGCGATCCCGAGCAGGAGATCAGGATCTACGCGGTCGACGACGTCGAGGTCGGGGTCGGGCGCGTGTGGCGCACCGACCAGGACGACTGGTACACGATGAACACGGTCGCCGGGCAGATCACGATGTACTCGGGGGTGCCCGACGACGGTCCGTGGCGGCCCGGCGCCGGCCCGGCCCTCGACGAGTGGTCGCGGGCGACCGCCGGGGAGCGTCCGCTCGGCCCGGACGACTACGCCTCCCGGCAGACCTACGGCCGCTATCTGAGGACCGTCTTCCGCACGGTCCGCGACAGCCTTCCCGCGCACGTCGACCTGGTGGGGATGAACAGCCGGGTGACGCGTCTGGAGCGACGACCGGTCGGCGGGTGGCTGGTCGAACTGGACCAGGCCCCCTTCCTCGTCGCCGCCGATCAGGTGCTCCTCGCGACGGGACATCCGGTCAACGAACCGGACGTCTTCGAGCAGCGGATGCTGGACTTCGCCGGCCGGCACGAGGGAGTCCGCTATCTGGCCGGCGACTCCGCGGCCGACATGCCGCTGGACACCGCCACCGTCCCGGCTGGCTCCACGGTCGCGGTCAAGGGTCTCGGACTGTCGTTCTACGACGTCATGCTGGCCCTCACCGTGGGGCGCGGGGGCGAGTTCAAGCGCGGGGACGACGAGACGCTGACGTATCTGCCCAGCGGGCAGGAACCGCGCATCGTGGCGGGGTCGCGCAGCGGACTTCCCATTCCGGCGCGCGGCGTGAACCAGAAGGCGCCCGACCACACCTACCGGCCCCTGTTCCTCACCAAGGAGGCCGTGCAGGAGGCCCGCGAGCGCCGCCAGGAGCGGGACGGTCACCGGCAGCTCTCCTTCGCCTCCGACGTCCTGCCCCTGCTCATGCGGGAACTCGACCACGTCTACGGGCAGGTGCACGCCGCCTCCGGGGACCACGGCGAACCGGCGGCCCTGGATCTCGACGCCCTCGCCCGCCCGTTCAGGGGGGAGGACTTCGACTCGCCGGAGGACTTCCGCCGGCGTCTGCTGACGGTGATGCGCGCCGACCTTCGCGAGGCCCACCGGGGCAACGCCCGCGGCCCGCTGAAGGCCGCCCTCGACGTCCTGCGCGACACGCGCAACGTCGTACGGGAGGCCGTCGACTACGGCGGGCTTCTGCCGGCCTCCCACGAGGAGGAGTTCGACCGCGCCTTCCTCCCGGGCAACGCCCTGCTGTCGGCCGGCCCGCCCGCGGAGCGGGTGGAGCAGCTGGTCGCCCTCATCGAAGAGGGCGTCGTCGAGATCGCGGGTCCCGGGACGGTCTTCGACACGGACGAGGAAGCCGGCCTGTTCCGCATCGCCTCGCCCAGCGTCGAGGGCTCCGCGCGGCGGGCGACGGCCCTGGTCGACGCCCGCATCCCCACCCCCGACCTGCGGCGCGACACCTCCGCCCTGACCCGGACCCTGCTGGCCTCGGGCGTCATATCCGAGTACCTGCGCACCGGCCCCGACGGTGGCGGCGCGCGGGCCACCGGCGGTCTGAACGTCACCCGCTCCCCGTTCCGCGTCATCGCCGCCGACGGCACCGCGCACGACGACCTGTACGCGCTGGGCATCCCCACCGAGCACACCCGCTGGTTCACCCAGGTCGGCAGCGGGAAGCCCGGCCTGAACACACTGTTCCGGCAGGATGCCGACGCCATCGCCGAGGCCATGCTGTGCCCCGTCGGCCAGGAACCCTCCGGGGGGACCGTGTGAACGACACGAAGGCCACCGCGGCGTTCCGTGCGGCGCGTGACGTCCTCCTGGAGACGCGTACGGATCTGGACGCCGCGCGACGGCGGTTCTCCTGGCCCGAACTCACCTCGTTCAACTGGGCCCTGGACTGGTTCGACGTCATCGCCCGGGACAATCGGCGCACCGCCGTGCGGGTGGTCGCGGAGAACGGTGAGGAGCGCGTCTCCTTCGCTGAGCTCTCGCGCCGCTCCGACCAGGTGGCGGTGTGGCTGCGCGCCATCGGCGTCCGGCGCTCCGACCGGCTCCTGGTGTGTCTGGGCAACAGCGTGGCGCTGTGGGAGACGGTGCTGGCGGCGATGAAGCTGGGGGCGGTGGTCGTACCGACGTACCCGTCCGCGCCGGCCCGGGACCTGGCGGACCGGATCCGGCGCGCCGAGGTCGCCCATGTGGTGACGGAGGCGGGTCTGACGTCCAAGTTCCGGGGGATCGACGGGACATGGACCCCCGTGTGCACGGGTGAGGCGCCGCCCGGCTGGATCGCGTACGACGACTCGTACGGGGCGGACGGCGGCGGGTTCGATCCCGGGGCCGTGACCGGGGCGGACGATCCGCTGTTCTGCTACTTCACCTCGGGGACGACGTCGCTTCCGAAGATGGTGCTGCACACGCACACCAGCTATCCGGTGGGGCACCTGTCCGGCATGTACTGGAACGGGCTACGGCCCGGGGACACGCATCTGAACATCTCGGCGCCCGGCTGGGCCAAGCACGCCTGGAGCTCGCTGTTCGTCCCGTTCAACGCGGAGGCGTCGCTCGTGGCGTTCCGGGACGCCGCGCCGTCCGCCGGACTGATCCTGGACACCTTGCGCACCGGTGGGGTGGACGCGTTCTGCGCGCCGCCCACGGTGTGGCGCTCGCTGCTCGCGGCGGGGCTCGGGGAACGTCCGGGCGTGCTGCGGGAGGCGACGTCGGCGGGCGAGCCGCTCGAGGCGTCGCTGATCGACACGGTCCGTGGGGCCTGGGGACTGTGGGTGCGCGACGGGTACGGGCAGACGGAGACGACCTGCCAGGTCGGCAATCCGCCGGGCAGGGATCCCGAGCCGGGTGCCATGGGCTGGCCGATGCCCGGCTACCGGATGCGGGTGGTCGACACGGCCGACGGGGGGCCTGCCCGGCCGGGCCGGGCCGGGCAGTTGTGCGTCGACCTCCTGCAGCGCCCGGCCGGCATGATGGCGGGCTACCTCGGGGACGAGGACAGGACGGCGAAGGCCTTCGCCGGAGGCCTGTACCGGACGGGTGACCTGGTCACCGAGTCGGCCTCGGGCGCCCTGTACTACCAGGGGCGCGACGACGACATGTTCAAGTCGTTCGACCACCGCATCGCCCCGCTGGAGCTGGAGACGGCGGTGCTGGGGCACCCCGCGGTCGCCCAGGCCGCCGTGGTGCCGGTGCCGCACCCCGAGGGGCTGTGGGTGCCGAAGGCGTACCTGGTGGCGGCGCCGGGCTGGCCCGCCGACGCGGAGACGGCCCGCAGTGTCCTCGATCACTCGGCGACCGTTCTCCCCCCGGAGAAGATGATCAAGCTCGTACACTTCGTGGACGCGCTTCCGATGACCATCTCGGGGAAGATCCAGCGCAGCGTCCTCCGGGATCGCCCCGTCGAGGAGGGGGAGGAGTTCTCGACTGCGCTGTGAGCGCGCCCGGCGGACCCGGTACTCCCGGGCCGCCGGAGCAAGCATGGACCACGCCGACCGGCGCGCCATGCGAGGAGCCGGAGACAGGGGGCCGGCGACGTGATGCAACTGGCATGGCTGCAGACCTTCATGGCGGTCTACCACACGGGGTCCTTGACCAAGGCGGCCCGTGAACTCGGCGTGACCCAGCCGACGGTGACCCAGCAGATCAGAAGCATGGAGCTGGAGATCGGGCACCAGCTCTTCGAACGGACCACACGGGGGACGGTGCCCACCCCGCGCGCGACGATCCTCGCCCAGGACGTGCGGGAGTCGATGATCTCGCTGAACGCGGCGATCGACCGGCATTTCACACCCATCGACCACAACCGGCCGCTGCGGCTCGGGACGACCGCGGAGCTCGCCGCCAGCCGGGTGGTGCCGCCGCTCGCGCGACTGGTGGCGGACGGGACGGACGTACGGGTGCTGACCGGGGTCAGCCACGAGTTGCTGTCCCGGCTCGGCGAGGGCTTCCTGGACATGGTCATCTCCACCACGCGCCCCCGGCGGCGCGGGATCGAGGCGACGCCGTTATGCGATGAGGAGCTGGTGCTCGTCGCCTCTCCGCAGCTGGCCGAGGAGTTGTTCCCCGACGGGCCCGGTACGGGGACGGAACAGAAACTGGCGAAGGCCGCGCTGATCTCGTACGCGGAGACGCTGCCGCTGATACGGGACTACTGGCGCGTGGTGTTCGACCGCGAACCGGACGTCCACGTCGGGGCGGTCGTACCCGATCTCCGGGCCATCCTGGCGGCGGTCGCGGCAGGCGCCGGAATCTCCGTACTGCCTCGCTGCCTGTGCGAGACGGCCCTCGCGGAGGGTGCGGTCGTCCGCCTGATCCAGCCGGAGGTCCCGCCCATCAACACCCTGTACCTGGCGGTGCGCAGCGGGGCCCTCCGGGACTACCGGCTCTCGCGGATCCACAGCGAGCTGTTGCGCACGGCGCAGAACTGGACCTGACACCGGGCGGTGTCGCCGCCGGCCGGCGGCGGCACCGCCGCTCTCCCCCGCGGCCCCGCCGCCCCGTGGCTCACGGCAGCACCAACAGCACCGCCAGGGCGACGAGGAGGGAGTCGATCCGGTCGAGGAGGCCTCCGGAGCCGGCCAGCCACCGGCCGGCGTCCTTGGCGCGGGCGCCCCGCTTGACCATCGACTCCAGCAGGTCCCCGAGCGGGCCGCCGACCGCCACGGCCACCGCCGTCTGCCACGTCAGGGAGGACAGCACGGCCAGCGTGAGGAGACCGGCCGCGGCCCCGGCGAGCGTGCCGCTCCAGCGTTTGGCGGGCGACAGCGGGGAGAGCCGGGGGCCGCCGATACGGGGACCCGCCGCGTACGCGACGATGTCGGCGATCGACACGGCCACGAACAGGACGAGGCCGAGGGCGCCGGACGGTACGAGGCCGGCCAGGACGCCCAGCCACACGAGTCCCAGCAGGCCCGCCCCCAGGCGGCGGAGCCCGTGCTCCGCGTCCCCCGAGAACAGTGGAACCCCGGCGATCGCGAGCGCCCCCGCCGCCGCCACCCGGAGCACCTCGTCCGGGGCCAGCCAGACGGTCAGGACGAGTCCGACGACGGCCGCGCCCAGGACCGCCCGGTCCACCGGTCCCAGCCGGAGCAGCCCGCCGAACTCCACCACCGCGACCACACCGACCGCGGCCGCGAGCACCGCGATCCCCGGTGGACCGAGCCAGAAGGCGGCGGTCACCAGGGGCACTCCGAGCGCCCACACGCACCAGCGGACGATCAGCTCACGGCGCCGGGTCGCCGCCACCGCGACGCCCCCGACCGCCAGTGCCCCGCCGAGGTACGGCACGAGACCCGCGACCGTCGTCACCGGGAGGCCCGCGCCGGCGCGCCCGACACCACCGCGGCCGACGCGCGCAGCGCCTCCAGGGCACCCCGGCAGGCCGCCACGATCCGCGCGTTCTCCGCCGTGTCGCGGACGGCGATCCGGACGGTCCGCCCCTCGTACGCCGGGGACATCGGCGACAGGTCACGCAGGAAGACGTCGTGCCGCCGGCACTCGCGCACCAGCGTCGCCGCGCTCGGTCCGTCCTGCGGCAGGGTCACCGTGAGGAAGTTCGCCACGCCCTCGTCGACCGAGGAGAAGCCGTCCAACTCCCGGAGGCCGTGCGCCAGTTCCCGGCGCAGCACATGGGTGCGGGCCCAGCGCTCCGCGTAGTACCCGGGGTCGCGCAGCGCCGTCACGGCGGCCAGCTGGGCCGGCAGGCTCACGGGCCACGGCGGCGTCCAGCGGCGCAGCTCCCCGGCCGTCTCCGGATCGGCCACCAGGTACGCGGCCCGCATCCCCGACAGCGCGTACATCTTCGACAGCGAGGTGCAGACCACGACCCGGCCGTCGGCCGAGGCGAGCCCGGCCAGCGAGTCCGCCGGGTCGACATAGCCCAGGTACGCCTCGTCGATCCACCACCGGGTCCGCGCGGGCGAGGCCTCGATCACCGCGCGCAGCGCGTCGGCCGGGGCGTGGCGGCCGGTCGGGTTGTTCGGGTTGACCACCACCACGAGGTCGTAGCGTCCGTCGCGGGTCGCGGCGGCGAGCCGGGCCGGGTCGAGCAGCCAGCCGTCCTCCCGGCGCAGCTGGAGCCGGTCGACCCGGCAGCCGATCATCCGCTCGGTGACGTGGGCGTACTCCCCGTAGCCCGGATCGAGCAGGAGCACGCGGCTGCCCGGCGTCAGCCACCGGCCGAACGCCCGGAAGATCAGATCGGAGGAGCCCGCGCCGACGACCAGCGACTCGACCGGCAGCCCGCGGACCGCGGCGATCTCCGCGAGCAGTCCCTCCGCGCCGGTCGGCGGCGAGGTCCTGGCCGCCCACCCGGGATCCTCCGAGAGGACGGCGCGGACCGCCGGCGACGGCGGGAACCAGGCGTCCAGCACATCGGCCGCGACCACCTCGTGCCGGCGGGTCAGCGTCCGGAAGTCGGTGCCGATCGCCGAGAAGAACGCCCCGCCGTGCTCGCAGCCGTCCGCACGCGGCGCGAAGGGCACGTCGAGCTGCCAGTCGAGGCCGGTCCGCAGCCGCTCCAGGGTCCGGCCGTGCCGCTCCGCGACCGTCCTCGTCAGCTCGGCCACGGAGCCGCTGAGCACCTCGAACGAGACCGCGCCCGAGTGGACCGTGCGCCCCACCGGCCGCAGCCCGGCGGCGAGGTACATGTCGAGCAGCTCCGTGCGTCCCATCGCCACGACCCGGCGGCCGCCCCGCGCCGCGACCCAGCGCAGCGCCGCGTACATGAGGAGCGGCGCCGCCGCGGTGGACCGCCACTGCTCCTCGACGGTCAGGACGCGGATCTCGAACGGCGCCTCCTCGGTCAGGACCGGCAGCTCCTCGCGCGTCAGGTACTTGTCGAGGGAGTAGCGGCCGACCCACGGAGGGGTGAGGCTGACGAAGCCGATCCGCGTCTCGCCGCGCGCGGCCACGAGATAGACGTTGTCGCCGTCGAGTCCGTCGCTCAGCCTCCCCGACGGATCCAGCGGATGCTGGCCGAGCTCCTCCGCGTACACCCGATGGCGCAGTTCGTGGATCCAGTCGTGATCCTGAGGCGTGGCGGTGCGCAGCTGCAGGACGCGGTCCATGCGTATGTCCCCCCTGAGACGGTCGGCGTTCGCGCCCCAGCATGGAGGAGTCCGGCGGACGGCACCTGAGTACGCGTACTCAGCCGGACGGCATGCGGAGGCGTCGAGTCCAGCGCCGATCTGACGCAGGTGACGCCCGGTAGGACGATCTTGACGCTTTCCTGCCGCACTGGCCAGGGCCGAGGCGATCCCGGCTGCTTACGGCGACCCGGCCCGTCCGGCCCTGCCGTCTCGACCCGGCCCTCCGCAGCCACCCACGAGCGGCCCGGGCCCCGTCACGTCGGTCACGGCACCGCCAGCCCTCATCCGCCGCCGGCCAGGCTCCCGAAGACACGGCTGACCCACTGGTCCATGCGGGCCGCGAAGTCCGACGCCGAGGTGATGTCCGAGGCCGGCAGGCAACCCGCGTCGTCGAGGTCGACGAGGAAGTCCACATCGGCCCAGCCGCCACGGAACAGCACAACCGACAGCTCGGCCTGCGCCGGACCGGACAGGACCACGCCGACCGAGTCCGGATCATGAACACGAGCCCTGTCGGTCTCCAGGGGCTGCGGCCAGGCAGCCTCCGCGTCCCGCCACGTCGGCCGGCCCACTTCGAGGCCGGCCGACGCCCAGCCGGGCGTCCGCCGAGCCAGAACCGCGGCGACCTCGTCGAGATCAACAACCCTGTCCATGAGGGGATCATCCCTCATGGACCACCACCGGCGGAGCGCCTCGGCACGACGGTGTCAGGAGCTGAACACGGGGATGACGTCGGTGCCGTAGGCGTCGATGGTGCCCTCGCGGTTGTCGTGCATGTCGTAGACGGCGAACTGGTCGACGCCCAGGTCCTTGAGGTGGCGCAGCTTCTCGATGTGGGCCTCGGCGGGGCCCAGGAGGCAGAAGCGGTCGACGATCTCGTCGGGGACGAAGGTGGTGTCGGGGTTGTCGGCGCGGCCGTGGTGGGAGTAGTCGTAGCCCTGGCGGTCCTTGATGTACGCGGTGAGTTCCTCGGGGACCATCGAGGAGTGTTCGCCGTACTTGGCGACGAGGTCGGCGACGTGGTTGCCGACCATGCCGCCGAACCAGCGGCACTGGTCGCGGGCGTGGGCCAGGGCCTCCGGGGAGTCGTCGGCCGTCACGTACGCGGGGGCGGCGACGCAGATCGTCAGGGCGTCGGGGTCGCGGCCGGCCTCCCGGGCCGCGTCCCTCACCGCCTTGACCATCCACTCGGTGAGGAAGGGGTCGGCGAGCTGGAGGATGAACCCGTCGGCCTTCTGCCCGGCCAGGGCGAGGGCCTTGGGGCCGTAGGCCGCCATCCACACCGGCAGCTTGCCGTTCTTGATCCAGGGGATGTGGATCGGGTTGCCGTCGACCTGTGCCTCCCGGCCCTCCGCCAGGTCGCGGATGACCTCGATGGCCTCGCCCAGGCGAGCCAGGGTGTTGGGCTTGCGCCCGGCGACGCGCATGGCGGAGTCGCCGCGGCCGATGCCGCAGACGGTCCGGTTGCCGTACATGTCGTTGAGGGTGGCGAAGGTGGAGGCCGTCACCTCCCAGGTGCGGGTGCCGGGATTCGTCACCATCGTGCCGACGTGGAGCTTGGTGGTGTTGGCGAGGATCTGGCTGTAGATGACGAAGGGTTCCTGCCACAGCACGGCGGAGTCGAAGGTCCAGCCGTAGCGGAAGCCGTTGCGCTCCGCCCGGCGCATCAGCCCGACGACCTGCGAGGCGGGCGGGTCGGTCTGCAGGACGAGTCCGAAGTCCAACGTGGTTCTCCTAGTTCAGGTACTGGCAGGTGGAGCGGGGGGTGAAGGCGCCGTGGCCCGCGCGGCCGGTGAACTTCCGCTGGTCGATGACCGGTTCGCCGCGCGAGAGGACGGTCTCGACCTGGCCGGTGATCGTCTTCCCCTCGTAGGCGGAGTAGTCGACGTTCATGTGGTGGGTCTCCGCCGACAGGACCTGGGTGGCGTGCGGGTCGTAGATGACGATGTCCGCGTCCGAGCCGGGCGCGATCGTGCCCTTCTGCGGGTAGAGGCCGAACATCCGGGCCGGGGTGGCGCAGGCGATCTCGATCCAGCGGCGGCGCCCGATGTGCCCGTCGACGACGGCCTGGTGGAGGAGGTCCATGCGGTTCTCCACCCCCGGCAGACCGTTGGGGATCTTCGAGAAGTCGCCGCGGCCGAGGTCCTTCTGGCCCACGAAGCAGAAGGGGCAGTGGTCGGTGGAGACGACCTGGAGGTCGTTCGTCCGCAGCCCCCGCCACAGGGCCGCCTGGTGTTCCCTGGGCCGCAGCGGGGTGCTGCACACGTACTTGGCGCCCTCGAAGCCCGGCTCGGCGAGGTTGTCGGTGGAGAGGAAGAGGTACTGGGGGCAGGTCTCGCCGAAGACGGGCAGCCCCTTGTCACGGGCGGCGGCGATCTCGGCGACGGCCTCCTCGGCGGAGACGTGGACGACGTAGAGCGGGGCGCCGGCGACCCGGGAGAGCTGGATCGCGCGGTGGGTGGCCTCGGCCTCCAGGAGCGCCTTGCGGACCTCCCCGTGGTAGCGGGGGTCGGTCTCGCCGCGCGCGAGGGCCTGTTCGACGAGGACGTCGATGGCGATGCCGTTCTCGGCGTGCATCATGATCAGCCCGCCGTTGTCGGCGGAGCGCTGCATGGCCCGCAGGATCCGGCCGTCGTCGCTGTAGAAGACGCCGGGATAGGCCATGAAGAGCTTGAAGGAGGTGATGCCCTCCTGGACGAGCTTGTCCATCTCCTTGAGCGTGTGCTCGTTGACGTCGGAGAGGATCATGTGGAAGGCGTAGTCGATCGCGCAGTTGCCGTCGGCCTTGGCGTACCAGGCGTCGAGGCCTTCGCGGAGGCTGTGGCCGACGCTCTGGACGGCGAAGTCGACGATGGTGGTGGTGCCGCCCCAGGCGGCGGCGCGGGTGCCGGTCTCGAAGGTGTCGGAGGCGAAGGTGCCGCCGAAGGGCAGTTCCATGTGGGTGTGGGCGTCGACGCCGCCGGGCAGCACGTAGCGGTCGGTGGCGTCGATGGTCCGGTCGGCGGTCCAGCCGGCCGCCGCGTCGGAGCCGTGGGCGGCGAGGGCGACGACGCGGCCGTCCTCGATCAGCACGTCGGCGTGGACTTCGTCGGCGGCGGTGACGACGAGACCGCCGCGGATGAGGGTACGGGTGCTCACGGGACTTCTCCCCTGCCAACTAGAGGGATCTCAGGGCCTGTTCGAGGATCGCGGCGCCTTCTTCGGCCTCGGAGACGGTGAGCGAGAGCGGTGGGGCGATGCGCAGGGTGCTGGTGTTGTGCGCGCCGCCCTTGCCGATGAGCAGGCCGTTCTCGCGGGCGGCCTCCAGGACGGCGCCGGCCGCGTCCGGGTTCGCCCGGTCGGTGCCGGGTTCGGTGAGCTCGATGCCGATCATGAGGCCGCGGCCGCGGACCTCCCGTACCGCCGCGACTCCGGCGGCCGCCGCCCGGACGCGTTCGATGAGGAGGCCGCCGACGCGGCGGGCGTTGCCCTGGAGGTCGTGCTCCAGGAGGTACGCGAGGTTGGCGAGGCCGGCGGCCATCGTGATCGGCGAACCGCCGAAGGTCGAGATGGAGTTCGCGTCGAGGCAGTTCATGATCTCGGCGCGGGCGACGACCCCGCCGACGGACATGCCGTTGCCGATGCCCTTGGCGAAGGTGAGGATGTCGGGCGGTCCGGCCTGGCCGTGGGCCTGCCAGCCCCAGAAGTGGTCGCCGGTGCGGCCCCAGCCGGTCTGCACCTCGTCGGAGATCCAGAGGATGCCGTGCCGGTCGAGGACGCGACGGAAGGCGGCGTAGAGGCCGTCGGGCGGGCAGGTGAAGCCGCCGACGCCCTGGATCGGCTCGGCGATCAGGGCGGCGACGTCCCGGGTGTGGCCGAGGAGGTCTTCGAGGTCGGCGACGCAGGCCTCGGTGAACCGCTCGTCGGTGTACTGGGCGTAGGGGCCGCGGGTACGTACGCCGCCGTGCACGTACAGCGTCTGGAGCGGGGAGAGGCCCGTGGGCGACCAGGCGCGGTTGCCGGTGATGCCGACGGTGGAGAACGAGCGGCCGTGGTAGCTGTTGCGCATCGCCAGGATCTGGTTCGAGCGGCGGTACGCGGTGGCGAGGAGGAGGGCCGTGTCGTTGGCCTCGGTGCCGGAGGTGGTGAAGAAGACCCGGGCGTCGGGGATGCCGGAGAGACCGGCGACGCGCTCGGCGAGCTCCACCATGGGGCGGTTGAGGTAGAGCGTCGAGGAGTGGATGATCCGCCCGGCCTGGTCGGAGACGGCCTTGGTGACCTCGGGCAGGGCGTGGGCGGTCATGGTGGTGAGGATGCCGCCGAAGAAGTCGAGGTACCTGCGTCCCTCGGCGTCCCAGACGTGGCGGCCCTCGCCGTGGGTGATCTCGAGGGGGTCGCGGTAGTAGAGGGCGACCCAGTCGGGGATGACGGCGCGGTGCCGGTCGTACAGGCTGCTCACGGCTGCACCAGCCCGTCGTACGCGTCGGGGCGGCGGTCCCGGTAGAAGGCCCACTGCTGCCTGACCTCGTCGATGAGGCCGAAGTCCAGGTCGCGGACGACGAGTTCCTCGGCCTTGTCGGAAGCGACCTCGCCGACGAACTGGCCGCGCGGGTCGACGAAGTAGCTCGTGCCGTAGAAGTCGTTGTCGCCGTACTCCTCCTGGCCGACGCGGTTGATCGCGGCGACGAAGTACTCGTTGGCGACGGCGGCGGCGGGCTGTTCCAGCTGCCAGAGGTAGGAGGAGAGGCCGCGCGAGGTGGCGGAGGGGTTGTAGACCAACTGGGCACCGTTGAGGCCGAGTTGGCGCCAGCCCTCCGGGAAGTGACGGTCGTAGCAGATGTAGACGCCGACCTTGCCCACGGCGGTCTCGAAGACCGGCCAGCCGGCGTTCCCCGGGCGGAAGTAGTACTTCTCCCAGAAGCCTCTGACCTGAGGGATGTGATGCTTGCGGTACTTGCCGAGGTAGGAGCCGTCGGCGTCGATGACGGCCGCGGTGTTGTAGTAGAAGCCGGAGTCCTCGATCTCGAAGACGGGGACGACGATCACCATGCCGGTCTCGCGGGCGAGGTCCTGCATCCGGCGGACGGTCGGCCCGTTGGGGACCGGCTCGGCCCAGCGGTAGTGCTCGGGCTCCTGGACCTGGCAGAAGTAGGGGGCGTTGAACACCTCCTGGAAGCCGATCACCTGGGCGCCCTGCCTCGCGGCCTCGCGGGCGTGCTCCTCGTGTTTCGCGATCATGGATTCGGTGTCGCCCGTCCAGGTCGCCTGGACGAGCGCGGCGCGTACGACGTCGGTCATGAGCTGCTCCTTCGGCACGGCGTCAGAGAGCCTCTACGCACGTAGACGCGATGCGTAGGAGGAGAACGTAAGCCCCGTCACACCCCGGAGCAAGACCACCGCCGTGAAGCGGCCGGGTCGATCATGTTTCATACCCGAGTGGTCCACGTCGGACACGTACCGACACGTACTGACCCGTACGGACCCGTACGGTTAGCGCCTCTTGCTCAGGTCACGCCCCGGCCAGGCCCGCCACCCTCAGGGCGTGGAGCAGGTCGCGCTCCCGGGACGCGGACACCGCGCGCGCCGCGGCGAGGAGCTGGGGGACGAGCCCGTGCGGGTCCGCGCCCGCGAGCCGTGCGGCGTCCTCGGGGGCGCGGACCCGGACGAACGCGGTGAGCAGGGCGTGGGCCTCGCGGTGGTGCTCCTCGGCGTGCAGCGCGGCGCAGGCCCCGGCGAGCTCATCGACCGGGCGGGCCACGCCCTGCCGGAGCAGCTGCTCGCAGTCGGCCTCCCGGCCCGCGTCGGCGAGGACGCCCGCGACGGCGGCGAGCCGGCCGGGGGGCAGCGAGGCCGCCTCCCAGAGCAGGGTGGACCAGTCGGCGCCGAGCCCGGCCCGGTGCAGCTCGGCGGCGAGGGCGGGCAGCCGGTCGGGCGGCCCGTCGAGCGCTTCGCAGAGCAGGGCGTGCGCCTCGCCGCTGCGGCCCTGCGCGCGGAGGCGCCGCAGGGCGTAGACGGCGTTGCCCGCGGCGCGGAGGGCTTCGGCGTGGTCCGTGGCGGGTACCTGGGGCTCGGCCCCGGCGGCGGCGTCACCGGCGCCCCCGAACCGGGCCCCGCGGGGCGCCGCTCCCCCGGCCGGGAGAACGGGCACCGGCACCGCGACCTCCTCGGCACCCTCCTCGGCGCCTTCCTCCAGCCAGGCATACCGGGCGCCCCGGGGCCGCCGCTTGACCTTGCCGGGCAGCGGGGCACCGGCAGACGGACCGGCGGCACGGGCCGGCGGCGCGGGCGACACCGGAGCGGCGGTACGGGCCGGCGGCGCGGGCGACACCGGACCGGCGGCACGGGCCGGCGGCGCGGGCGACACCGGACCGGCAGTACGGGCCGGGGACCCGGCCGCCACCGGACCGGCAGTACGGGCCGGGGACCCGGCCGCCACCGGACCGGCAGTACGGGTCGGCGTCCCGGCCGCCACCGGACCCGCGGCGCCGCTCGGGGCGACCCCCTCCGGCGCCCCCAGCCCCAGCCCCAGCCCGGCCAGTCTCCCCGTCAGCTCCCTGACGCGGGCCGACGCCCTGGCCTGGTCGTCGCGCGTCCAGGCGAGGTCGTGTTCCAGGCGGGCCGCCTCCGCCGGGTCCGGGGTCGTGCGCAGCCGTTCGGCGAGTTCACGGCCCCGCGTCTCGGCGTAGTGGCGTTCCCCCTCCATCAGGTCCCGGCGTTCCGCCAGGGCGTCCGCTCCGCCGGGCCGGCGGTCGTGGGCGCCGGCGGCCGCCGCGTACAGCATCCGGCCGCGAGCGGCGAACGGTCCGTCGACCGTCTCCCCGGCGTCCTGGAGGAGGGACTCGACGACGTCCCAGGGCAGGATCTCGGTCCCGTCGAGGCAGGCGCGCAGGCCCTCGGGGTCGCGTGCGGCGAAGACCCCGTACCAGCCGCCGTCCGGTCTGCAGCGGCCGGCGAGCTCCGTCAGCCAGCTCCTGAACGTGGCGACTTCCACCGGGAGTTGATACACCGTCATGCGTTCCGCACCTGCCCCGCCGTCGACTGGAACCTTCCGGTCCGCGGGTATTGGACCGCAGTCGTGTTACGGGACGACTACGGACCGTTTTCAGAACGTGACGACGATCCCGGTGTGCGGGCGCTTCCCGAGCCGGACGATCATGGCGGGCACGTCGGTCAGCCAGTACTGCCAGGTGTACTTGCGCGAGAGCAGGCGCCGGATCCGGCGCAGCTCCTCCCCCTCCACCAGCCGGCCGGTGCCGGAGAACCGCTCGGCGCCCTCGGCGACGTTGCCGCGCAGGTCGCAGACGGCGACCTCGACCCGGGGGTCGTTGCCGAGTCGCTTGACCTTCCAGGAGTCGGAGCGGGTCCACACGTACAGCTCGGAGCCCTCGACCGCGTACCAGACGGGTGTGGCGACCCCCGTGCCGTTCTTCCGGAAGGTGGTCAGACTGACGTAGCGGCCGCGCCGCAGCTCTTCGGGCATCATGCCCGGGAGCTTAGAGCGCGGCCCGCTCGTACGCGGTGCGGGCCTCGGTGATCTCGGGGGCATGGGTGCGCGCCCAGTCGCAGGCGGTGTCGAGCGGGGCGATGAGGGACCGGCCGAGGGCGGTGAGGGCGTACTCGACGCGGGGCGGGTTCTCGTCGTGGGCGGTACGGGTGAGGAAGCCGTCGCGCTCCATGGCGCGGAGGGTCTCGGTGAGGACCTTGGGGGTGATCCAGTGCAGGGGGACGCGGAGCTCGGAGAAGCGGCGGGGCGTCCCGTCCTCCAGGCAACGCAGCACCATCGCCGTCCACTTGCCGCCGACGCGGATGGGCTGCGCTGGGCTGCCGCCGCAGTCGGGGTCGGCGAAGAGGGAGGGGCTCAGCGGCTCCGGGGACGGCTGCTCGATCATGCGGCCGACGCTAACTCAGTACCGTTGAAGTAACCAGGGGTGCCCGTTCTACCGTCCCGGCATGGACAACGACAGCAAGCGTGTAGTCATCTTCGGCGCCGGCGGGCGGGTCGGCCGGGCGGTCGTGGCGGAGGCGGTGGCCCGGGGTCACCGGGTGACCGCCGTGGTCCGCGACCCGGACAGGTACCGCGATCTGGAGGGGGCGGGCGTCACGCCGGTACGGGGCGACGCGACGGACGCGGCCTCGGTGGCGGCGCTCGCCGCGGGCCATGACGCCGCGGTGAACGCGGCCGTCCGTCTCGACATCCCCTCGGTCGACTTCTTCACGGCCGCGGCCAAGGCGATGGTCGCCGGGCTGACGGAGGCCGGTGTGGGGCGGCTGCTCACCCTGGGCATCGCCACGACCCTGGAGACCGCCCCCGGGGTGCGCCTGATGGACGCGCCCGACTTCCCGGAGGCGTGGCGGACGTTCTCCCAGGGGCACGTGGCCGAGTTCGAGCTGCTCACGGCGGAGGCCGGTCCCGGGCTCGACTGGCTGATGGTGGTGCCGGGGATGGATCTGAACGCGGAGGCGGAGCGGACGGGCGGCTACCGGACGGCCGTGGGCACGGTGATCGACGGCCCGGGCCGCATCGCCCACGCCGATCTGGCGCTCGCGCTCCTGGACGAGATCGAGCGCCCGCGCCACAGCCGGGTGCAGCTGGCGGTCTCGGTCTGAGAGGTCCTAGACGGGGGCGGGGGTGCAGTGCACCACGAGTTCGTCCATGGAGAGGCTCAGGACCCCGGCCAGGGCCGCGACGGTGAAGAAGGCCGGAGTCGGGGCCCGGCCGGTCTCGATCTTGCGGAGGGTCTCGGCGGAGAGACCGGCGGCCGCGGCGATCTCGACCATGGACCGCTCGCCGCGCGCCTCGCGCAGGAGCAGGCCCAGACGCTCGCCGCGCTCGCGCTCTTCGGGGGTCAGGGGTGTGCGCACCATGCCCCCATACTAATACCGGTATAGTAATTGGCCATGGTGGAGATCAAGACGAACGAATCCCTGGCGGCCATGCGTGAGTCGGGCCGCGTGGTGGCCCGTGCCCTGGCGGCCGTACGCGAGAAGGCGGCGCCCGGCGTGTCGCTCACCGAGCTCGACCGGGCCGCGCGCGCGGTGCTCGCGGAGGCGGGCGCCGGCTCGCCCTTCCTCGACTACCACCCGGAGTGGGCCCCGGTGCCGTTCCCCGCGGTCGTGTGCGTCTCCGTGAACGACGCGATCGTGCACGGCATCCCGGACGGCACCCGGCTCGCCCCGGGCGACCTGGTGTCCGTGGACTGCGGGGCGACCCTGGGCGGCTGGGCCGGCGACTCGGCCGTCAGCTTCACGGTCGGCCCGGCCCGGCCGGAGGACGCCCGGCTGATCGCCGCGGCGGAGGAGGCCCTGGAGGCCGGCATCGCCGCGGCCGTCGTCGGCAACCGCATCGGCGACATCGCCCACGCGATCGGCCGGGTCTGCCGGGCCGCCGGGTACGGCATCCCCGACGGCTTCGGCGGCCACGGCATCGGCCGCGCCATGCACGAGGACCCGGGCGTCCCCAACGAGGGACGCCCGGGCCGGGGCATGAAGCTGCGCCACGGGATGGTGCTCGCGATCGAGCCGATGCTCATCGGCGGCGGCACGGACGAGCACTACACGGCGCGGGACGGCTGGACGATCCGTACGTCCGACGGCTCGCGCGCGTCCCACGCCGAGCACACGGTGGCGATCACGGACGACGGCCCGCGCATCCTCACCGCGCTGTAGCGAGACGCGCCGCCACCGGTCAGGGCGCCGGCCGCACGACCATCGCCGAGCCGCCGCCCCTGCGGACCGTCTCCGCGGCGGCCACCCAGCGGCCGTCGGGGAGGCGCCGGACGCCGGTCGCCGCGCCGATCTCCGGGTTCTGCCGGAAGCCGTGCCCGATGCCCTCCAGTTCCGTCCTCAACGGACTGTTCCAGAGGGCCGGTTCGAGTTCGGTGGTGGCCTGGTTGCGCTGGCTGGCGCGCGGCGCGGCGATCGCGTCGACGAGCGGCAGGCCCCGGTCGACGACGCCCGTCAGGGTCTGGAGGACCGTGGTGATGATGGTGGCGCCACCCGGGGAGCCGAGCGCGAGGACGGGCCGGTCGTGCCGGTCGAGGACGATCGTCGGCGAGATCGAGGAGCGCGGCCGCTTGCCGGGACCGGGCAGGTTCGGGTCGTGGACGGCCGGGTTGGCCGGTGCGAAGGAGAAGTCGGTCAGCTCGTTGTTGAGCAGGAAGCCGCGGCCGGGCACGGTGATGCCGCTGCCGCCGGTGGACTCGATGGTGAGGGTGTAGGCGACGATGTTGCCCCACTTGTCGGCCACCGTCAGGTGCGTGGTGTTCTCACCCTCGTACGTGGTCGGGGCGGCCGTTCCCCCGCTCGCGCACGGCACCGGGCTGCTCGGGTCGCCGGGGGCGAGCGGACTGGTGAGGGCGGCGTCGTCGCGGATCAGGCAGGCCCGGGAGTCGGCGAAGCGCTGGGAGAGCAGGCCGCGCGTCGGCACGGACTCGAAGGCCGGGTCGCCGACCCAGCGGCCCCGGTCGGCGAAGGCGATGCGGCTGGCCTCGATGTAGCGGTGCAGGTAGCGGGCCTGGGAGGCCGCCGAGAGGTCGGTGCCCTCCAGGATGTTGAGCGCCTCGCCGACGCTCGTGCCGCCGGAGGAGGACGGGGCCATGCCGTAGACGTCGAGCCCGCGGTACGAGACCTTGGTGGGCCTGCGGGACTCGGTGCGGTACGCGGCGAGGTCGGCTTCCGTCAGGTCGCCGGGGCGGACGGTCCGGGTGGCTCCCGCGCGGAGCGGGGGCGTACGGACGGTGTTCACGATGTCCCGGGCGAGCGGGCCGCGGTAGAGGGCGCCGACGCCTTCGCGGCCCAGCGTCTCGTACGTACGGGCCAGGTCGGGGTTCTTGAAGACGGAGCCGACCACGGGCAACTGCCCGCCGGGCAGGAACAGTTCGGAGGTGGCCGGGAAGTCGCGGAACCGGGCCTCGTTGGCGGCGGTCTGGGCGCGGAAGGTCGGGTCGACGGTGAAGCCGTCGCGGGCGAGCCGCTCGGCGGGTTCGAGCAGGGTGTCGAGGCGCTTGCTGCCCCAGGCGTCGAGGGCCGTCTTCCAGGTGGCCGGGGTGCCGGGGGTGCCGACGCCGAGGCCGCTGGTCTGGCCCTCCTCGAAGGGGATGGGCTTGCCGTTCTCCGTGAAGAGGCCGGCGTCGGCGGTGCGGGGCGCGGTCTCGCGGCCGTCGACGGTCCGCACGGTGCGGCTCTTCGCGTCGTAGTACACGAAGTAGCCGCCGCCCCCGATGCCCGCGGAGTACGGCTCGGTGACGCCGAGGGCGGCCGCGACGGCGACGGCCGCGTCGACCGCGTTGCCGCCCTTGCGGAGCGCCTCGATGCCGGCGGCCGAGGCGTCGGCGTCGACACTGGCGACGGCTCCGCCGTACCCGACGGCGACGGGTTCCTTGACGGGTGGGTCGACGACCGGCGGGGCCTTCGGCGGTGCGGCGGCGCCCATCGAGAGCACCGTCGCCGCGACGGCGAGCAGGGAGACCTTGCCAGCGGCGGAGCGACGCATTCCTACCTCCAGTCAACGACCGTCCGCGCAGAGTAACTTCCCGCGCCGCCTCCCGTCAGGACCGCCTCGAACTGAAGACCGGATCGCCGCTAGCATGCGCGCCCATGAACGAAGACGTCCGGAACATCGTGCTCGGGGTCCTGGCGACCGGGGTCAGCGCCTCCATCGGCTGGCTGGGCCGCACGTACCAGTGGCGGCGCAGGCTGCGCCGCAAGCAGGCGTTCTTCGGCCTGCCCTCCGGTTCGGAGTGTCTGCTCGTGGTGAACCGCCTGGCCGGCAGCGAGCGCGGGGTGCACGCCACCGACGTATCGGCACTGCTCGAACTGTCGGCACTGATCAAGGACTGCGGGGCTCGACCCCGGGTCGTGCAGCACGACACAGCCCGTCAGGGACTCGGCGAGACGGCCGAGTTCTGTATCGGCGGTCCCTACTCCAACCGGCGCATGGCCGCCCATCTCCCGAATTTGCTACCGGGGCTCACGATGAACGTCGAGCAGGAGCCACGCGAGGACCGGGCGATGTTCACCGTGGCCGGCGAGACGTACCGCGCGGAGTGGGGCGTCAACGAGTACGTCGTCCTCGCGCGCCTCACCCGTGGCGACGGCGGGCGGCCGGTGTTCCTGCTCTGCGGCCAGGCCGCGGTCACCAATCACGCCGCGGCACGGCATCTGGTCCGCCACCACAGGACGCTGGCCCGGAAGTACGGGCAGGACGGTTCCTTCGTGCTCCTCCTGAAGGTGGTCAACTCGCAGGCGTACGGCCCCGATGTGGTCGAGCTGGTGGCCGACGTCACGAGCGCGGCGCGGACGGCTCCAGCGGCCGCACCGGCAGCGACTTGATCCCGTTGATGAAGTTGGAGACGAGGCGCCGGGGCGGTCCCGCGAGGGCCAGGCCTCCGCAGGCCGCGCGCACCTCCTCGTAGAGCACCCCCAGCTGGAGCCGGGCGAAGTGGGCGCCGAGGCAGACGTGCGGGCCGTCGCCGAAGGAGACGTGCGGGTTCGGGGTCCGGGCGAGGTCCAGACGGTGCGGGTCGGCGAAGACGCGCTCGTCGTGGTTGGCGGAGGCGTGGAAGACGACGACCTTGTCGCCCGCGAGGATCTTCTGTCCGGCGAGCTCGGTGTCGTGGGCGGCGGTGCGGCGGAAGGAGAGCACGGGCGGGTGCACGCGGAGGAGCTCGTCGACGGCCGTGTCCATGGAGACCTCGCGGCTCCACAACCGCCGCTGCTCCGCTGGGTGTTGGGCCAGAGCGAGGATCCCGCCCGGGGCGGCGCCGCGGACGGTGTCGTTGCCGGCGACGGTCAGGAGGAAGAAGAACATCTCCAGTTCCGCGTCGGCGAGTTCGGAGGCGGCCAGGACGCTCATGACGTCGTCGGCCGGGTGCGCGCGTTTGTACGCGGCGAGCTCCTGGGCGTAGTCGAACATCTCGGCGAGCATGGCGGGCGAACGGGGGTTGACCGGTCGCCCTTCGGCGTCGAGGACCGGGGGTTCGTCGGGGTCCTGGTAGGCGATGACCCGCTCGGTCCAGGTGTGCAGCAGTCCGCGGTCGCTCGCGGGCACCCCGAGCAGATCGGTGAGGTTGAGCAGGGCGTAGTCGTCGGTGACGGTCCGGACGAGGTCCACGTCGCCGCCGTCCGCGAACGCGTCGGCGAGCAGCTCGCGGGCCCGGTCGCGCGCGGTGACGGCGAAGCGCTCGATCCGCCCCGGGGTGAAGGCCCGGCTGACGAGCCGCCTCAACCTCCCGTGTTCCGGTCGATCCTGATTGAGCATCATGCGCCTGATGAAGGGCAGGTCGCGGGGGTCGGGATCGCGGATCTGGGTGGCGCCGAGATGCGAGGAGTACGTCCCCGAGTCCTTGAGCACCCGGACGACGTCGGCGTGCCGGGTGACGGCCCAGAATCCGGACCCGGCGGGCCAGCCGAGGATCTCGGGCTCGCCCTGGCGGGCGACGGGAGCCCGGTCGCGCAGGACGCGGAACCGGTCGTGCGGGATGCCCGCGGCGTAGATCCGCGGGTCGAAGACGTCGGGTACGTCGCTCGGGTCCCCCACCGTGCGCCTCCCGTCCGGGTGTTCCAGGGGTGAAGACGTCACCATCATGACAGGTCAGGGCCGGTTTTCGTAGGACGGAACGCACAGTTCGGGAGCCTTGTCCAGGGTGTCCCCCGACTCCCAGAATCTCCGTCGTGCATCGGACGGAGATGCATCACACGGAGAACAGGGGGCACATGGGGAACGCGGGGAAGTACAGCCAGGACGCGGTGCTGCGGGCGCGGGTCCTGCTGCTCGGGTCGGAGGAGCCGAGCCTCCGGGCGCGGCTGGACGCGTATCGGGTACTGGCGGAGGTGAGCCCGCGGGCGTATCTGCCGAAGCTGGTCGACGCGCTGCTCGAGCGGGCCCGCGACTTCGGGGATCCGGAGATCCTCCGGGCCCTGTACGGCGAGGCGGCGGCCGCGGCACGGCGGTTCGACGCGGACGTGCGGGACGGGAAGGAACGGCTGCACCTCGCCCTCAGCCACTACGAGCACGCACTGTTCGCCGTCGGCCGACGGGCCGAAGGGCGGGCGGTCTGCGAGGAGTTGGCGGAAGCGGGCCGGTACGGGCGTCTCGCGGTCGTGCTGGCCGAGGAGGGTCGGCACGGGGAGGCGGCCGACCTGCTCGGCCGGCGCATCGCGCCGAGGGGCGCGGACGTGTCCGAGTGGACGCTGATCGAGCGGGCGGCCGCGCTCGACGCCGCCGGGCGACACGAGGAGGCCCTGGACGTGTTCACGGACGTCGTGGACGAGGCGCGGCGGAAGGCGGCGGAGGACCGTGCCCCGCTGGCCTCCCTGGTGTGGAAGCTGGAGCAGTACGCCCGGATGCTCCTGGCCGCCGGACGCCTGACCGCCGGGGCCGCCACGCGGGGCGAGACGCTGGACCTGCTCGCCCGCCTCGCGCGGGGCGGCGAGCCGGTGAGCTGGAGCAACATCCAGGCCTCATGGGTCACTCTCCTCGTCCTCTCGGGCCGGCCGGCCGAACCGCCCGCCACTCCCGAGGCCCCGCTGCCCGCGTTCGGGGTCCACCCGGTCCACGGATGGTCTCCCGACATGCGGGAGGAGTACGTCGCCTCGGTCCCCGCCCTGGAACAGCAGACGGCCGACCTGCACGAGTCGGGCGATCTCCCCGGGCTGATCGCCGCCCAGCGCCGCCTGACCGTCCGTCGGGCGCTCCACTGGGAGACCTGCGGCCGCCGGGCCATGGAGTCGCTCCTGCCGTCCTTCGACGAGGGCGTGGCGCTCGCCCGCCGCCTGACCGCCGACCCGGGTGCGCTCGTCCGCGCCCTCACCGACCGGTCCATGTTCCTCCTCGCCGTCAAGCGGTACGAGGAGGCGCACGCCGACTTCGCGGAGGCCGCCGCCCTGGGAAGCGTCCTGCCACCAATCGTTACCCGCACGTAACTTACCGACCAGTTACCACGGGTAAAGCGCTCCGGTTACCGTCGGGTCACTTTCACTGCCCCCCATCAGTGACTCCAGTGAGGAGTGCCCCGTGCGCACATCCCTGGTCCTCGCCGTCTCGGCCGCCCTCGTGGCCGGGACGGCCCTCGGGCTCGCCCCGACAGCCCAGGCCGCCGACAGCCCGATCCGCTTCGTCGACATCGCCGGGGACGGCGGCACCGTCCTCAAGGCGAACGTCGTCACCCCCGCCGGGACCGGCACCGCCGCCCGGCACCCCCTGATCGTGCTGCCCACCAGCTGGGCCATGCCCCAGGTCGAGTACCTCGCCCAGGCCCAGAAGCTCGCCGACTCCGGCTACGTCGTGGTGAGTTACAACTCGCGCGGCTTCTGGCAGTCCGGCGGGGAGATCGAGACCGCGGGCCCCAAGGACGTCGCCGACGCCTCCAAGGTGATCGACTGGGCCCTCGCGAACACCCCGTCCGACCCCGCCCACGTGGGCATGGCCGGCGTCTCGTACGGCGCGGGGATCAGCCTGCTCGCCGCCGCCAACGACCCCCGGATCAAGGCCGTCGCGGCGCTCAGCGGCTGGGCCGACCTCATCGAGTCCATCTACAGCGGCCGCACCCAGCACCTCCAGGCCGCCGCCCTGCTCGGCGGCGCCGGCTACCTCACCGGCCGCCCGGGACCCGAACTCCAGGAGATCCTCGGTGACTTCCTCTCCTCCAACCTGGCCAAGGAGGAGGACATGATCGCCTGGGGCCGCAAGCGCTCCGCCGTCGAACAGCTCGACCGGATCAACGCCAACGGCGCCGCGATCATGCTCGGCAACGCCTGGGGCGACACCATCTTCCCGCCCAACCAGTACGCGAGCTTCTACGAGAAGCTCACCGGCCCCAAGCGCCTGGAGTTCCGCCCGGGCGACCACGCCACCGCCGAGGCCACCGGCCTCCTCGGCCTGCCGAACGACACCTGGACCAGCGCCCACCGCTGGTTCGACCACTACCTCAAGGGCGTCGACAACGGCATCGACCGCGAGCAGCCGGTCCAGCTGAAGCCGCGCTCAGACGGCGGCTACGAGGGCTACCCGGACTGGAAGTCGGTCAACGCCGACCGGCG
Organism: Streptomyces sp. NPDC015661; assembly: GCF_043077765.1. Lineage (NCBI taxonomy): Bacteria > Bacillati > Actinomycetota > Actinomycetes > Kitasatosporales > Streptomycetaceae > Streptomyces > Streptomyces sp. NPDC015661. The sequence goes on from NZ_JBIBST010000007.1 coordinate 530,086, forward strand.
GAAGTTCGCGCTCACCGGCTCCGAGCACCTCTGGGCGAACGTCGACTCGGGCGCCAACGGCGGCATCGTCATGCTGTCCAACCTCCTGGACCAGTTCTTCCAGGCGCCGCCCGTCGCCTCGATCCCGCTGCTCCCCCGCGCCTTCGCGGGCGTCTGGCAGTCGGAGCGGTACGACACCCCGCAGCGGGTGCGCGGTACGGCGCGCCTGCACACCACGGTCACCCCGACCGCCGAGAGCGGCACCTTCGTCGCGTACCTCTACGACGTCGGCCCGCTGGGCGTCGGCAAGCTGATCAGCAACGCCCCGTACACCTTCCACGGCAGGGCCCCGGGGAAGGCGTTCCCCGTCGACCTGGACCTGTTCTCCACGGCGTACGACGTCCCGGCCGGGCACCGCCTCGCGCTGGTCGTCGACACGGTCGACCCGCTCTACATCGAGCACAACCCGACCGGCGCGCAGCTGACCTTCTCCTCCCCCACGGCCGACCCGTCGTACGTGTCGGTCCCGCTGCGGGCGGAGTAGTCACCGGCCGCGGACCGGGCTCAGTACTCGGAGGCTTCCGCGTACACCTGGGAGAGCTGCGGCGCGCCCGTGATCGCCCAGTCGAGACCGGCCTCGACGACCTGGATCTCCCTGCCGGAGGCGAGCCGCACGACGGGTCCGCCGCCGGGCCACACCTGCCACTGGGCGCCCGGCACGTTCCGGACGATCACGGTGCCGAGGTAGAGGCCCGCGTCGTTCCCGAACCAGGGGAGCTCCTCCGGATCGTTTCGCCAGCGGGGAGGCAGCTGGTCGAGCTCCTGCAGGGAGCGCGGGGTGTCGTCCAGGGCCACCCCGGCCTCCTCGACACGGGAGCGCAGCAGCTCGCACTCGGAGAGGAGCTCGGCCACTCCCTCCGGGTCGCGGTCGAAGGCCGCGGCCAGGGGGGAGCCGGCCGGCTCGGGCTCATGCCGCTTGCGCCAGTTGTCCAGAAACGGGATGTTCATCCGAACAGCCTCGCACCGTCACCTCCCGGTCGACCACCCGGCGCGCGGAGATGATCTCCGCGGCCGGGTCGGAAGATCCGGTCAGACGTCCAGGTCGACGACGACGGGCGCGTGGTCCGAGGCGCCCTTGCCCTTGCGCTCCTCGCGGTCGACATAGCTGTCGGAGACCGCCTCGGCGAAGGGCTTGTTGCCGTAGACCAGGTCGATCCGCATGCCCTTGTTCTTCGGGAAGCAGAGCTGGCGGTAGTCCCAGTACGTGAAGGGGTGGTCGTACTTGAGGGGGCGCGGGACCACGTCGGCGAGGCCGGTGTCGCGGAGCCCGGCGAGCGCGGCCCGCTCCGGTTCCGTCACGTGCGTGGCGCCCTCGAAGACGGCCATGTCCCAGACGTCCTCGTCGGTCGGGGCGATGTTGTAGTCGCCGAGGACCGCGAAGGGGCGCTCCCCCGCCGCGTCCTCCGCGACGGCCGCCTTGAGCGCCTCCAGCCAGCGCAGCTTGTACGCGTAGTGCTCGTGGGCCACCTCGCGGCCGTTCGGCACGTACACCGACCAGACGCGGACGCCGCCGCAGGTCGCGGAGACGGCCCTCGGCTCCTGCAGGCCCTCGTAGTCGGGGCCGCCGGGCAGCCCGGTGACCACGTCCTCCAGGCCCACCCGGGAGACCAGGGCGACGCCGTTCCACCGCCCGGTGGCGTTGACCACCGACTCGTACCCCAGCTCGCGCAGCTCCTCGGTGGGGAACTGCTCGGCGGTGCACTTGGTCTCCTGGATGCACAGCACGTCGGTGCCGCTGCTCTCCAGCCAGGCCAGGAGCCGGGGCAGTCGGGCGGTGATCGAATTGACGTTCCAGGTGGCGATGCGCATGGCGCAAGCCTACTGGCGGGGTGTGACAGTCGGCCTTCGCGCCGCTCAGAGCTCGGCGGACGCCCCGGACGCGAGACGCGCGTGGTGGGTGCCGCCGAGCTCGCCGATCTGCCGGTCGTAGATGGGCCGGGCGAGATCGGTGAGCAGGGCGTCGTGGATGTCGTACGCCCGGCGCGGCTTGACCTCGCGCACGTAGTCGATGACCTCGGAGATCTTGTTCCAGGGGGCCATGACGGGCAGCAGCAGCGTGTCCACGGGGTGGTCGGGCACGGTGAGCGCGTCGCCGGGGTGGAAGACGGCGCCGTCGACGAGGTAGCCCACGTTCGTGATGCGCGGGATGTCCGGGTGGATCACCGCGTGCAGCTCGCCGTGGACCTGGACGTCGAAGCCCGCCGCCGTGAAGGTGTCGCCGTGCCCGACGGTGTGCACCCGCCCCGGGAAGGCTGCCGAGAGCCGCTCGGCGACGCTGCGCAGCGTCCAGATCTCGGCGGCCTCGTTGGCCTCCAGGGCGGCGCGCAGCCGGCCCTCGTCGAAGTGGTCGGGGTGCTCGTGGGTGACGAGCAGCGCGTCGGCTCCGAGGACGGCGTCCTCCTCGGTGAACATGCCCGGGTCGAGGACGAGCGTGCGGCCGTCCTTCTCCAGCCGCACACAGGCGTGGGACTTCTTCGTCAGCTTCACGGGGCCCAGGCTACGCCGGGGGCGTCGTCTCCTCCGCGATGACGCGGGAGACGACCCGCAGCGCCGTCTCGGCGGCCGGGAAGCCGCAGTACACGCCCGCGTGGAGGACGATCTCGCGCAGCTCCTCGGGCGACAGACCGTTGCGGAGGGCCGCGCGGGTGTGGTCGGCGAGGGCCTCCCGGTGGCCGCCCGCGACGAGGGCGGTGAGGGTGACGACGCTGCGGGTGCGCCGGTCGAGCCCCTCACGGCTCCAGACCTCGCCCCAGGCGTAGCGGGTGACGAGCTCCTGGAAGGCCCCGTCGGGGTCGTCGGCGAGGGCCTGGTCGACATGGGCGTCGCCGAGGACCTCACGGCGCAGTCCGAGTCCCCGCTCGTACGGGTCGGGCCGGCCGGCCTCGGCGGGCTCGGCCTCGGACAAGGCCGGGGCGGGCTCGACGACGGGGACGGGCGGCGGAGGCACGGCCAAGGTGCCACTGGTCTCCGGGACGATGCCGGAGAAGTGCTCGGTGAGCAGGTCGGTGACGGCGGCGGGCTGCTCGACCGGGGCGAGGTGCGAGGCGCCCGGCACGACGGCGAGCCGGGCGTCGGCGATCCCGGCGACCAGGGTGCGGGCCTCGGCGGGGCCGGTGACCTGGTCCTCGGAGCCGACGAGCACGAGGACGGGGATGCCGATGCTGCCGAGGGCCTCACGGACGTCGAAGACGGCGAGGGCCTCGCAGGCGGCGATGTAGCAGGCGGGGTCGGTCGTCCGGACCATCTGGACGGCCCAGTCCACGATGGCGGGCTGCGCGCCGGCGAAGAGCGGGGTGAACCACTGCTCGGGCGCGGTCCGGGCCATCGGCTCAAGACCGTTCGCCCGCACGATCACCCCGCGCTGCCGGAACTCGTCGGCGGTGCCGAACCGGGGCGAGGTGGCGACCAGGGCGAGCGAGGCGACCCGGTGGGGCGCGCGGAGGGCGAGGTCGAGGCCGACGGCACCGCCGAGGGAACAGCCCGCGTAGCCGAAACGCTGCACGCCGAGCGCGTCGAGCGTGGCGAGGAGCCGGTCGCCGAGCTCGGCGACGGAGGTGAAGGGCTCCGCGGGCGCGCCCCCGTGCCCCGGAAGATCGAACCGGACGACCCTCCAGTCACGGGTGAGCTCCGGTATCTGCCGGTCCCACATGTGGAAGGTGGTACCGAGGGACGGCCCAAGGACCAGGACCGGGGCGTCCTCGCGCCCGTCGACACGGTATTGCAGGGTGTTCGTCGCTGTCTCACTCACCCGCAAGACCCTCTCATCCCTCACGATCCCCCACATCGCCGGGTCGAACCCAGGGGCTCCCGTACGCGCGCCGACGGAGAAGCCGAAACGCAGGCCCTCCCACTTCGGCGCACCTCGTCCACGAAATCGATCTTGATCCGGTCTCGGGGCTTCGCCGCACCGGATGCGAATTCGGGAACATTACGTCACACGCCGGAGCCGGAATCCCGGATTGCCCGAAATGGGTTATCAGTTGACGGCGCATCAACTCCGTGATGCAGAATCCCCCCGCCGCGATCGGCGCACCGCAAAAAGAGGTCACTCTCCCCTACGAGGTGGCCTGGTTTGGCATGTCTTGCGGTGCTGCGACCGAGGTCAGATCCATCGCGACCGGCGACGGAAATGCCCGTGCCGGCGCGCCCGACGCACCTTTCCGCCCGAAATGGAAGGGTGCTGGAGAAGGGATTGGCGTGAGACTGAAATACGGGCGGGCGATAGCCTGCCTCGTGGTTTCGGCCGTGGCCGGCACCATGTTGCCACAAGTCGCTTATGCGGCTCCGGTTTCGGATGACGGTGATACGGGCATCTTTGATGCCCTCTCGGGCTGGCTCTCCGACACGGATGACAAGGCCGAGCCGGCAAAGCCGGTCGAGCCGTCGACCGGAGGGACTCCAGTTCTCCCGAGCCGGGAGAAATTGCCGAAGGGTAAAGCGGCGGCGAAGCCGAAGCGCGTCGCGGAGCTGACGGGTAAACGGACGGCGAACGCGCGGTACTGGCAGCTGTCCGACGGCCGGGTGCAGGCCGAGGTGTCGGCCGTCCCGACCGGCTACCGGGTGGGGAAGTCCTGGAAGGACATCGACGCGACGGTCGTTCCGTCCGATGCCAAGGGCTACGCCTTCACCAATACGACGAATGCTGCGTCCAGTTGGTTCGGCTCGGACGCGGAACGTCTGCTGCGTTTCCAGGCCGGCGCAGGTCATGCGGTGACGCTCGGCCTGAAGGGTGCGGGGAAGCTCGCGCCGGTGGCCGAGGGCGACACGGTCTCGTACAAGGACGCGGTGTCCGGTGCGGATCTGTCGTACCAGGTGGGTTCGGGGCGGGTGAAGGAGAACATCGTCCTGGACGCGAAGCCGTCCGGTCCGGTGTCCTTCACGTTCACCCTGGACGCGGGTGGTCTGACGCCGAGGCAGAACAAGGACGGCTCGATCTCCTTCTTCGGTGAGGGCGCGGACCCGGTCCTCGTCATCCCGGCGGCGTTCATGACGGACGCGAAGAAGGACGCGAAGGCCGCGTACGGTTCCGCCTACAGCTCCGCCGTGCGGCAGAAGCTGACGCGGGTCGGCAAGGGCTGGGAGCTGTCGGTCACGCCGGACGCGAAGTGGCTGGCCGCGCCGGAGCGGCAGTACCCGGTCACGATCGATCCGACGATCTCGATCGCTCCGACGCCGTCGACGGCGCAGGACGTGATGATCTCGTCGGACGGTGCGACGACGAACTACGACGACAACTGGCGTCTGTCGGTCGGCAACACCTCCACGGGTGCCTCGCGTGCGCTGATCCGGTTCCCGGTCAGCAGCATCCCGGCGGGCACCAAGCTGGACTCGGCCGATCTGAAGATGTACTTCGACCAGACGCACACCACGGGTGACACCGAGGTCCAGCTGGAGGCGCACCGCGCCACGCAGGCGTGGACGGAGTCGGGTGCGACCTGGAGCAACGCCAACGCGATCACCGGTGAACTGTCGGGCACGGCGGTCGTGGTGGACAACGGCGACGCCGGGCGTACCGCCGCCGTCGGCGCCTGGCCGGCGTCGGGGAACACGGCGTACACGCAGTACGCGGTGAACCAGACGTACATGTACAACAAGGATTCGGTCGCGGGTGACACGTACACCTGGCAGCCGAGTCTTCCCGAGGACGGCACCTACCAGGTCGAGACGCACTACGTCCCGGCCTCCGACCGTGCCACCAACGCTCCGTACACCGTCACCTACGACGGCGGCACGAAGCAGTACCTGGTCAACCAGGCGGCCGGCACGGCCGGCGTGTGGAAGACGCTGGGCTCCCACCCGTTCAAGGCCGGAACGCTCGGCAAAATCGTCCTCGGCGACGGGCCGGCCTCCACGACCACCTCGGTGATCGCCGACGCCGTCCGCTTCACCAAGGGCGGTGTGGTCACCAAGCAGGCCGGTGAGCTGAACACCTGGCACTCCTTCCCGGTGACCAAGACGGTCCAGCAGTGGATCGACGGGACGTACACGAACAACGGTTTCGTGATCAAGGCCGGTGACGAGTCCGCGAACGGCCCCAAGGGCGGTCCCCGGTACGAGGGCAGCGAGTACGCCTACGAGGGCGAGACCGCGAACTACCCGCGGCTCGTCCTCACCTTCGGCCGTCAGGGCGTCGACCTCTCCGTCCCGACGACGATCCACGACACCGGCGCGGAGCTGAACTGGTCCGCCTATCAGGACAAGGACCCGGTCGGTACCGGCGACGACATCGTCGAGTACCAGGTCCACCGCTCGGTCAGCCAGACCTTCACCCCGTCGGCCGCCACGCTCGTCGCCCCGGTCACGCCGGGCACGACGTCGTACACCGACACCTCGGCAACGCCGACGAAGGCCGACGACCCCGACCCGTACGGCCGTGCGTACTACTACATGGTCGCGGTCAAGACGAAGGACGGGCAGGTCGTCGCAGCACCGACCCAGCTCGTGCGTCTGCCGAAGGCCGGACGCACGATCAAGGTGCTGTTCGCGTCGCAGGACACGACTCTGTCCTCGGCGCAGCCCACGCTCGCGCACGACACCTTCGACGACGGCGGCCCGAAGAACTGGCTGAGCGTCGGCAACAACTCCGCCACCTACGAGGACACGCGGGCCCTGCTGAAGTTCCCGGCCCTGGGCATTCCCACCACGGCCCGGGTCCTGGAGGCCGATGTCCGCCTCTGGTCCACGCAGACCTCCCAGGACACCACGGGTGCCGTCTACGAACTGCGGCCGCTGACGCGCGACTTCGACGAGTCGGCCACCTGGGTGAAGGCGGATGCGGCCACGAACTGGGCCGTGCAGGGCGGTGACTTCGGTGCCTCCGTCGGCGATGTCGGCGCGATGACGAACGACCCAGCCCGCCACAACTGGGACGTCACCTCGCTCGCCCAGTCCTGGGTGAACACCCCTTCCTCCCAGAAGGGCGTGGCCATCAAGATGGCCGACGAGGTCGCCCGGCAGGAGCGCACGCTGTTCCTGTCGTCCGAGGGCGCCGAGCCGAAGCTCCGGCCCAGGATCGCGGTCACCTACATCGACTCCACCACCGAGTCGACGTACTACGCGCCGCAGACCCCCGCGCGCATGACCCCGAACACCGACTACACCGTCGACTTCAGCCTCACCAACACCACCGCAGCCAACTGGACTTCGGCCGATCACGTCCTCACCTACAAGTGGACGCTGCCCGACGGCACGGACGTGACGACCGGAGGCAACCAGGTCCAGACCGCTCTGCCGTCGAACGTCGTCCCCGGTGACAGCGTGGACCTCCAGGCCGTGGTGAAGACGCCGATCAACTCGGACAACGGCAACAAGCGCACGGACTACGTCCTGACCTGGGACGTCTACAACAAGACGACCGGCACCTGGACCTCGGGGACGTCGGGCATCCCGGGTCTCGCGCAGAACGTGGCGGTGGAGGACCCGACCTCCAACCAGCTCGGCATGGAGAAGTTCTACTCCTACACCGGCAAGAACACCGGCGCCGGCTCGACCGTCATGAACAACACGGCGTCCGGCAACCTGGTCTGGCAGTACAACGCGTTCACCAACCCCGGCCGCGGCATCACCACCTTCGCCCGGTTCGCGTACAACAGCCAGGACACCTCCGACACCGTCTCCGGCTACGGCTGGTCCTTCCAGGCCTCCGGCCCGGTCCGTCTGGGCGCGCCGCTGGAGTTCCACCCGAAGCCGCACCCGACCGAGATCCGTCTCCCGGACGGCGACGGCACCACCCACGTCTTCCGTGAGCAGCCCGACGGCTCCTGGAAGGCCCCCGCCGGTGTCCACTACAGGCTGACCGCGAAGCCCGGTCTGGACTGCACCCCGCTGAAGGACCCGATCCCGGACGCCTGGACGATGAGTCGTCCGGACGGCACGCGGTTCGTGTTCGGCTGCGACGGCTACATGACCTCGGTCGTGGACAAGAACGGCAACACGCAGACGTACACCTACGAGGAACGCAAGTCGAACAACAAGCCGACCAAGTTCCTCAAGTACATCACCGACCCGGCCGGCCGTCAGTCGCTGACCGTCGAGTACTACTCCAAGGCCGACAGCTCCAACCCGAAGGTCATCGACCACATCAAGTCGATGACCGACATCTCGGGCCGCAAGGTCGCCTTCGAGTACTCCGACAAGGGCCTGCTCACCAAGCTCACCGACGGCGCCGGTTCCACCCAGCCGAAGGTCTTCGCTTTCGAGTACGACGCCACCCAGGGCAACAAGAACGTCAAGCTCGTCAAGGCAACCGACCCGCGCGGCAACGCCACGTCGCTGGCGTACAACTACCCGCAGACCGGTGACGACCCGAAGTACCACTGGTGGACCAAGACGATCACCGATCGCATCCAGGGCACCACGGGCTACACCTACGCGGTGGACGCGGGCAATCCCAAGTTCACCGCCACCAGGGTCACCGACGCCGAGAACCACGGCACGGACTACGTCACCGACGACTTCGGCCGCCCGGTCCTGACGACGAACCCCAAGTCGCAGACCACGAAGATGTCGTGGGACGCCGACAACAACGTCACGTACCTCGAGGAGGCCAACGGCGCCAAGACCGCGTACTGCTACGACCAGAAGACGGGCTATCCGCTCTGGCAGCGCGACGCGGAGAACAACAAGGCCGGTGTGCCGGACCAGACGGTGACCTGCGTCTCCGACGCCACCAAGTGGCCGGCGAACGCGGCGAAGTTCGAGTACCAGACGCGTGCCGACGGCTTCTCCGCGGACCTCTTCCGCAAGACGTCACGAGCGGGCCGCGCCTGGCAGTTCGGCTACGACACCTTCGGCAACCTCAAGACGGTCACCGACCCCAAGGGCGTCGCCACCGCGACGGCGGGTGACTACACCACGTCGTACGAGTACGACGCGTACGGCGAGCTGACCAAGGCGACGGACGCCAACGGACACCCCACGACCAACAGCGGCTTCGGCCCGACGGGCTACCCGTCCAGCATCACCGACGCGCTGGGCAAGTCGTCGGCGTTCGTCTACGACGTGCGCGGGCAGGTCACCGAGGTCACCGACGCGCTGGGGAAGAAGACGACGCAGTCGTACGACACCTTCGGCCGTCCGCTGGTCAAGACCGTGCCCAAGGACCAGGCCGCAGGTGACCTGATCACCCTCCAGGCCCCGGTCTACGACGCCAACGACAACATCACCTCGTCCACGGCACCCAACGGCGCGGTGTCCACCGCGGTGTACGACGCCGCGGACCAGATGGTCACGTCGACGGACCCGAAGGACACGCCGACCGGTCCCGAACGCAGGACCGACTACACCTACGACAGGACCGGCCATCTGAGGACGACGGTGCAGCCCAAGGGCACCGCGACCACCGGGGACTCCGGCGACTACGTCACGACCCACACCTACGACGAGCTCTACAAGCTCGTCTCCGTGGTGAACGCGGTCGGCGACAAGATCTCCTACGAGTACGACAACGTCGGCAACCTTCTCAAGGTCGTCGACCCCAAGAAGAACGCGACCGCCGACACCACCGACTACACCAGCAGGATGTCGTACGACCTCGATCACCGGACGGTGTCGATCAGCGACGCTCTGGGGAACACGAGTTCGCGCACCTACGACAAGGACTCGCTGGTCGTCTCCAGCAAGGACCCCGAGAACAACGAGACCCTGATCACCTACGACGAGCGGGGCAAGCAGACCGAGGTCAAGGTCCCGCACAAGGGCACCGGCCCCTCGCTCACCTACCGGACGACCCGGTACGAGTACGACCAGGTCGGCAACACCACCAAGGTCATCACCCCGCGGGGAGTGGAGACGGCGAACGCCGACGACTTCACCTCCCGGACCGAGTACGACGCGCTGAACCGCCCGGTGAAGCAGTTCCAGCCGTACGACCCGGCGGACGCCCGCTACAACAACCCGAACGTCTACACCGAGACCGAGTACGACGCCGTCGGCCGGGTCGCCAGGACCTCGCTGCCGCCGTCCGAGGGCCAGACGGTCCGCAACGACACCACGTACCGCTACTTCGACAACGGCTGGACCAAGTCGACGACGGACCCGTGGGACATCGTCACCTCGTACGACTACAACGAGCTGGGCCGCCAGACCGCCCGTACCCTCACCTCTGCGGGAGGCTCGTCCAACCGCACGATGAGCTGGTCGTTCTACCCGGACGGCAAGCTGAAGTCGAAGTCGGACAACGGCGTGCCGGTCGGCACCGCCGTCCCGCTCGTCGACAACTCCGACACCCAGAACACCTCCTCCACCGGTACCTGGACCCACGCCAGCCTCCCCGGCCAGCAGGGCTTCGACCACCAGGTCCACGCGGCGGGCGCCGGGACGGACGCGTTCACGTGGACGCTGAACATCCCCAAGGACGGCACCTACACGGCGTACGTGCGCTACCCCCAGGTCGCGGGCGCCGCGACGACCGCGAAGTACACGGTCACCAAGTCCGACGGCACGACCACGGACGTCGTCAGGAACCAGACCACGACCCCGGGCGCCTGGGTGAGCCTCGGCTCGTTCGCCTTCACCCAGGGCAACGCGGCCAAGCTGCAGCTGTTCCAGAACAGCGCCGGTGCGGTCGTCGCCGACGGCGTGAAGCTCGTCCGTGACAACGCGGCCGACACCGACAACGAGAAGCACGCCTTCGCGTACGGCTACGACGTCAACGGCAACCTGACGTCGATCGACGACACCTCCCCCGGTGCGCCGGTCGACGCCTACACCATCGCCTACACGGGCCTCGACCAGATCCAGAAGGTCACGGAGTCGCTGGCCGGCCAGGAGAAGAAGTCCACGGCCTACACCTACGACGCCAACAGCCTGCCGGACACGATCAGCCACCCCGACCAGTTCTCCAAGTACACCTACGACACCCGTGATCTGACGAACACGGTCTCGGTCGGAAAGTCGGCCACGGACGCGTCCCCCAAGGTCACTTCGTACACGTACAACGACCGCGGCCAGGTCCTGCGCCAGACCAAGGACAACGGCAACACGGTCGACAGCACCTACTTCCTCGACGGTTCGGTCGCGTCCACCGTGGAGAAGAAGGCGGGCGGCACGCTGGTCGCCTCGCACACCTACCAGTACGACGGCAACGGCAACCCGACGCAGGACGTCACGAAGAAGATGGACGCCGACAACCACGCGGCGTACCTCGACTCCACCACCGACTACACCTACGACCCGGTCGACCGGCTCGCCAAGTCCGTCAAGACCGGCAACGGCGCGTCGACGGACACGTACGTCCACGACGACAACGCCAACGTCGTCAGCCAGAACGTCCAGGGCACGACCACGACGTTCTCCTTCGACCGCAACCGGCTGCAGAGCTCGTCCGTCGCCGGTACGGCCTTCCAGTACAACTACGACCCGTTCGGCCGCCAGGAGTCGGTCACGAGCAACGGCCGAGTCGTCGGGCGCAGCGTGTACGACGGCTTCGACCACGTCGTCGAGTCCCAGAAGGCGGACCCGACCGGCGCGATGAAGTCGACGCGCTACACCTTCGACCCGCTCGACCGCACCCTGTCCACGACCGCCGACGGCAAGACCACGGACTTCGAGTACCTGGGTCTCTCCGGCGAGGTCCTGGACGAGAAGGTCGCCGGCCAGCTGTCGAAGTCGTACCAGTACAGCCCGTGGGGCGAGCGCCTGTCCCAGATCAAGCACACCGACGGCACGGACGAGGCCACGTACTACAGCTACAACGGCCACACCGACGTCGACGCGCTGACCGACAAGAACGGTGACACCAAGGCCACGTACGGCTACACCGCCTACGGCAGCGACGACGAGTCGGAGTTCACCGGCATCGACAAGCCCGACGCCCAGAACCCCACCAAGGAGGACTACAACCCGTACCGGTACAACGCCAAGCGCTGGGACACCGCGTCCGGCACGTACGACATGGGCTTCCGCGACTACAGCCCGGGGCTCAACCGCTTCACCACGCGGGACATGTACACCGGCGCGCTGGCCGACATGGGCCTCGGGGTCGACGCGTTCACCGGCAACCGCTACGCCTTCACCGGCGGCAACCCCGTGAGCAACGTCGAACTGGACGGCCACTTCGCCCTCATCGACGACCTCGCCGAGGGCGCGATCCTGCTCGTGGCGGTCGCCGCGGTGGTCACGTACGAGGTCGTGGTGAACGACGAGGACGTGCAGACCGCCATCAACGACACGTTCGACTCGATCGTGGAAGGCATCGGCGACCTCTTCGAGGACGACGAGCCGGAGGCGGGGCCGACGACCGAGCCGGTTCCCCTGCCGATCCCGGTGCCGGACGGGGACTCGGACACGGACAACAGGAAGCGGTGTGCGGACGCGCCCAAGTCGTCCCGCTTCCAGTACGAGCCGCTGGACGGGGAGGGTCGTGCCCAGGGCGCGACCGCGCTGATCTGCCCGGACGACCTCAAGGCTCCGCTCGCGCCCCGGGACACCGGCACGGTGAACGTGTACGGATTCCCGGACCCCGCGTCGAACACGAACCGGTCGGGCAGGGGCAACATCTTCGACCGTACGCACATCGTCGGTGACAAGGTGGGCGGCGACTGGGTCAACGAGAACCTCTTCACCGGGTTCTCGCGCATGAACAAGAGCGGCATGCGGCGGTGCGAGATCCAGATGGAGAAGCAGCTCGCGGCCGGCAAGTGGGTCGTGTACACGGGCAAGGTCAACTACAGCCACACGACGGGATACGCGGACAGCATCACGATGTCCGCGTACACCGAGGACGGAGTACTGTTCAGCAACGTCGTGGTACAGAACAGCCCGGATTGGCAGACGACATGCTGAGAATCGAAGAGCTGGAGGCCGCCCTCCCGGCGATGCTGCCGTGGCGTGCGGCGGCGGGACGCGACGTGGACTGGTCCGCGCTCGAGTCGGTCCTCGGGACGGCCCTGCCCTCGGACTTCCGGGCTCTGGCGGAGGCGTATCCGGTCCTGGTCGTCGACGACTTCCTGACGGTGTCCGTGCCCCGGCCCGGCACCGAGGCGTTGTGGGCGTCCGAGGCCAGGGACGACGAGATCCTTCAGGACCTGTTCGAGATGGGCGACACCGAGGACTACGTCCCCTTCCCGCAGCCGGGTGGTCTGATCTCCTGGGCGTCGTCCTCCTCGGGCGACACCTTCTACTGGAGGACGAGCCCGGCCGATCCGGACGCATGGCCGGTGGTCGTACGCGGGGACAACGGCGACTGGTCGGAGTTCCCGGTCGGTGCCGTCGCCTTCCTGGCCGGCGTCTACGGTCGCACGATCGACGTGGGCGGCATGCCCGGGGACTTCCCCGGCCGTGACCCACAGGTGCTGGGCCTGAGTGACAGCGCCGGCTGATCCTCGGCCGATCCGCGCGCGCACGTGAACGACGATCGCCCCCAGGGTCTCCTGGGGGCGATCGTCGTGGGGGTCAGTTCTCGCGGCGGTCCAGGCCCAGGTAACGGTCGAGCGGGGGTTCCCGGGCCAGGACGGCGCCGATCGTGAAGGCGAAGGTGATCGCGGCACAGACCACGATCAGCCAGGACAGCAGGGTCAGGACCAGGCCCAGCGAGCCGTACTCGCCGAGGGCCCGGTTGAGGGCGCCCGGCATGTAGAGGCGGGCCGTGAGGCCGAGGACGGTCGAGGCGGTGCCCGCCAGGACGGCGCCGGGCAGGAGCGGCAGCCAGTCGACCCGCTTGGCGAGCAGGAGGTGCTGGGTCCACAGCCACACTCCCGTGTTGACCAGGAAGAACAGCGGCAGACCCAGCCAGCCGCCGGCCCCGAAGCCGTTGCGGATGGGGGCCTGGAGAAGCACCACGACGACCAGGGCGAGCAGCCACACGAGCCACCGCCAGGCCGCGATCCGGGTCCCGGCCTTGGGCAGCCCCCAGGCCCGCTCGCACACCCGGGCCATGGCGCGACTGAAGCTCGTTGCCGACACCAGTGCCACGAGCACGCCGACGACGCCGGTGGTCTCCCGCGCTCCCTCGGTGGTGTTCTGGTCGAGGACCTGCTGCAGTTCGTGCTCCGACTGGCCGCTGAGCCCGAAGATGACGCGGAGGGACTCGCCCAGCTGGTTGCGGATCGCGAGCGGGGCGAAGGCCGCGAGGGCGAAGAGGAGGGGTACGGCCGCCAGGAAGGCCTGGGCCGCGAGCCGCGTGCCCGCGTCCAGGAGGTTCCCGCTCACGAGCCGGCCGGTCAGTTCCGTGAGTACGGGAAAGCGGCGCTCGGCTCCGCTCCGGATGCTCCGCACCCGGGTCGCCCACGACATCCCGCCTCCCGACCCCGCCCGGCCCGTCCCGCCATTGGATGCGATCCCGCGTGTCCGCGCGAGCCGGGCGGTTCTTCCGGGGGACGTCAGGGGCTGGTGGTGGAGACCGCGTACACGCGGGGGAAGGCCGGGTCGGTGAGGTCGACCGTGATGTTGGTGTGGGGGCGGGGCTTCTCGCGGGTCACGGTGGTGCCCGCCCAGGTCGTGCCGTCGGCGAAGGACCAGCCCGCGATGTCGGCGTCGCGCTCGCCGACGGTGATCCGGCCCGAGGTGAGCGCCGCGCGCGAGGTCCCGGACCCCGCCAGGAAGGCGTCGAGGCCGCCGGCGGTCGTCGTGAACTGGACGTACAGCCGGCTGGTCTTCCAGTTGCTGGTCTCGTAGTAGGCGACGTCCCAGGCCCCGGCGGGGATCGGGACCTCGAAGACCCGGCGCTTCATCAGCGAGGGCCAGTTGTCCTGGAGGCCGGCCGCCGAGGACTCGCGCTCCTTGTCGCGGCCGCTGTCACGGCTCTGGCCCGCGGAGATGACCAGGTAGCCGGCCGGGATGCCGACGAGGAGCACGATGATGACCGCCGTCAGCCAGCGGCGGCGGATCATGTGCCGGCGGTCCTCGGGCATCTTGTCCTGCGGGGGGCGGGGCGGGGCGGACTGGTGGGGCACGGTCATGAAGAGGGGTCCTCGGGGGTACGGGCGGCCCGGCCCGAGGTCCCGTTGCGCAGGGCCTGGGCGTAGCGCTCGTACCGTTCGTACCGCTCGACGCGGCGCCGGTTGGCGCGGCGGAAGCGGCGGGCGACGAGCCGGGCGAGGTCGGCGGCGCCGACCATCCCGGCCTCGGGGCCGAGCTGGGCGCGGACGATGCGGGCCTCGGGACGGTAGCCGCGGCCGGTGAGGTGGCGGCGGAAGGCGTCCCTCGCGGGGCCGATGAGCAGGTCGTCGGCGGCGGAGACGCCTCCGCCGATGACGAAGCAGGAGGGGTCGAGGGCGGCGGCGAGGTTGGCGATGCCGACGCCGAGCCACTGGCCGATGTCCTGGAACAGCTCCACGCACATGGCGTCGCCCTCGCGGGCGAGCTCGGTGATCAGGGGGCCGGTGATGTCGGGGACGTTCCCCTTGACCCGCTCGATGATCTCGTACGCGACCGGGGAGTCGGCGGCGGCCAGCTCACGGGCCTCGCGGACCAGCGCGTTCCCCGAGCTGTACTGCTCCCAGCAGCCGCGGTTGCCGCAGGCGCAGCGGTGGCCGCCGGGGACGACCTGCATGTGGCCGAACTCTCCGGCGACGCCGAACTTGCCCCGCTTGACCTGGCCGTCCTCCAGGATGGCGCCGCCGATGCCGGTGCCGAGGGTGATCATGACGAGGTGGTCCTCGCCGCGTCCGGCGCCGAAGCGCCACTCGGCCCAGGCGGCGGTGTTGGCGTCGTTGTCGACCATGACGGGGACGGCGAGGCGGCCCTGGAGGGCGTCGCGGAGGGGTTCGTTGCGCCAGGCGAGGTGCGGGGCGAACAGGACCCGGGCCCGGTCGGCGTCGACCCAGCCGGCCGCGCCGATGCCGACCGCGTGCACGTCGTGCCGGTCGGAGAGGTCCAGGACCAGCTCGACGATGGTGTCCTCGACGACCTTGGGGCTCTTCGACTTGTCCGGGGTCTCGGTGCGGAGCTTCTCCAGGATGTTGCCGTCGGCGTCGACGACGCCGGCCATCACCTTCGTACCGCCGATGTCGATGCCGACGGTCGGCACCCTGGGCGCGGTCAGGTGGGAGCGCCGCTCCCGGGTCCCGACGGTGCGCAGCACGGTCCCGCGGGCGGCTCCCCGGTGGGCGAGGTCACGGTAGGTACTCATCGGCTCCGATTCTGCCAGGTGGGGTGTGAAGGGGCCGTCACGTCGCGCCGGGGGCGGTCATGTGCCGGTCGGCCGCTCCAGCTCGTGGCGCAGGTCCTCCAGCTCGCTGCCGCCGGCCATCTGCCGGGTCAACTCGTCGAGGGTGACGGAGTCCTTGGTGTGGCTCGCGGCCATGACGCCCCGCTTGAGGAGGACGAACCGGTCGCCGACGAGGTACGCGTGGTGCGGGTTGTGCGTGATGAGGACCACGCCGAGACCCTGGTCGCGGGCGGCGGCGACGTACTTCAGGACGACCCCGGACTGCTTGACGCCGAGCGCCGCGGTCGGTTCGTCGAGGACGAGGACCTTGGCGCCGAAGTGGACGGCGCGGGCGATGGCCACGCACTGGCGCTCGCCTCCGGAGAGGGTGCCGATCGGCTGGTCGACGTCCCGGAGGTCGATGCCCATGCGGAGCAGCGCCTCGCGGGTGGTGGACCGCATCAGGCCGACGTCGAGCCGCTTGAAGGGCCCGGAGCCCTTGGTGGGCTCGGAGCCGAGGAAGAAGTTCCGCCAGACCGGCATCAGGGGGACGACGGCGAGGTCCTGGTAGACGGTGGCGATGCCCCGGTCGAGGGCGTCGCGCGGGTTGGCGAGGGTGACCTCCTCGCCCTCGATGCGGAAGGTTCCGGCGTCGTGCCGGTGGAGGCCGGCGACGATCTTGATGAGGGTGGACTTGCCGGCGCCGTTGTCCCCGAGGACGCAGGAGATCTCGCCCGCGCGGACCTCCAGGGAGACCCCTTCGAGGGCGCGGATGTTGCCGTAGTACTTGCTGACGTCGTCGAGCTGCACCAGCGGGGCGGTGTCGGTCGTCACTTGGTCGCCTCCACGCGCTTGCGGATCCAGGCGTTCAGCAGGGTCGCCAGGAGGAGCATCGCTCCCAGGAAGAACTTGAACCAGTCGGGGTTCCACTCGGCGTACACGATGCCCTTGCTGGTCATGCCGAAGATGAGGGCGCCGACCGCCGAGCCGATGGCCGAGCCGTATCCGCCGGTGATCAGGCAGCCGCCGATGACGGCCGCGATGATGTAGATCAGCTCGTTGCCGACGCCCTCTCCGGACTGGACGACGTCGAAGGAGAAGAGCAGGTGCTGGCCGGAGATCCAGGCGCAGAAGGCCACGCCCATGTAGAGGCCGATCTTCGTGCGGTAGACGGGGACGCCGACCGCGCGGGCCGCGTCGGCGCCGCCGCCGACGGCGAAGATCCAGTTGCCGAAGCGGGTGCGGAGCAGGATCCAGGTGGCGAGGGCGACGAGGCCGAACCACCACAGGATGGTGACCTTGAACTCGACGCCGCCGATCGTCACCTCCGAGGCGAAGAGCTTGCGGGCGGAGGGGAAGCCCTCCATGTCGGCGATGCTCTTGGTGGAGACGGTGCCGCTGATCAGCTTGGTGAGGCCCAGGTTCAGGCCGGTCAGCATGAGGAAGGTGCCGAGCGTGATGATGAAGCTGGGCAGCTTGGTGCGGGTCAGCATGAAGCCGTTGAAGACGCCGATCGCCAGGGTGACGAGCAGCGAGACGCCGACGCCGACCCAGACGTTCGCCGTCATCTGGTAGCTGAACATCGAGGAGACCAGCGCGGAGCTGGTGACCAGGACACCGGCGGAGAGGTCGAACTCGCCGCCGATCATCAGCAGGGCGACCGGGACGGCCATGATACCGATGGTGGAGGCCGCGTAGAGGACGGTGCCGAGGCTGGAGGGGTTCAGGAAGCTGTCGGCGACCAGCGCGAAGAAGGCGAAGACGGCGATCGCGCCGACGACCGAGCCGAGCTCGGGGCGGGCGAGCAGCTTCTTCAGCGGGGTGGTGCGCAGCAGCCGTTCGTCGACGTGGTCGACTCCGTCCGACGGCGGGGCGGTGGAGCTCATCGGGTGCCCCGATCCGCGTACTGCTTCAGCGCGGCGGCCTGGTCCTTGGTGATGATCTGGGGGCCGGTGAGGACCGGCTTGCCGCCGCCGAGGACGTCGGCGTTGTAGCGGTACAGCCAGAGCAGGTCGACGGCCTCGTAGCCCTGGAGGTAGGGCTGCTGGTCGACGGCGAAGCCGAGGGTGCCGGCCTCCAGGGCGGTCGCGACCTTGGCGTTGAGGTCGAAGGTGTCGACCTCGGCCTTGCTGCCGGCGCCCTTCGCGGCCTGGACGGCGGTGTCGGCGAAGGGGGCGCCGAGGGTGACGACGGCGTCGACGGCCTTGTCGGACTGGAGCTTGGCCTCGATGGAGGCCTTGACGTCGGGCATGTTGGTGCCGTCGACGTACAGGTTCACGAGCTCGCCGTCGAAGGTCTTCTTCACACCGGCGCAGCGCTGCTCGTGGCCGACGTTGCCCTGCTCGTGCAGGACGCAGAGGGCCTTCTTCTTGCCGCGCTTGTCGAGCTCCTCGCCGACGGCCTCGCCAGCGACGGTCTCGTCCTGGCCGATGTGGGTGAGCGCCCCGTAGGCCTTGGACTGTTCGGCGCCCGAGTTCACGGTGATCACCGGGATGCCGGCCTTGACGGCCTTCTCCACGGCGGCCTTCATCGCGTCGGGCTTGGCGAGGGTGACGATCAGCCCGTCGACGCCCTTGGCGACGTACGAGTCGATCAGCTGCGCCTGCTGCTGGGCCTCGTCGCTGTGTGCGTAGAGGAAGTTGATGTTGTCCTTCACGGCGGCCTGCTTGGCGCCCTTCTGGACGATGTCCCAGAAGGTGTCGCCGTCGCCCGAGTGGGTCACCATGGCGAAGGTCCACCGGGGGGTGTCGACGGCCGCCCTGCCCTGGGCCTCGGCGGCCTTGCGGGCGTCCTCCGCCCGCTTTCCGCCGGTGCTGCTGCACCCGGCGAGCGCCGCGGTGAGTGCGAGGGCGAGCACGGCGCCGACTGCGGCGCGTACCCCTCCTGTCCGAAGCCTGGTCACGAGACCGTGCCCTCCTTTGTGTCCTTCTGCGTGCATTGCAGTATCGGTCATGCGGGTCTTGGCACTGGTCAGGGGCCCCCTCGAGTGGCTACGGACGGACCATCAGCTGGAACTCGAAGGAGTAGCGGGTGGCGCGGTAGAGGTGGGAGCCGTACTCGACGGCGCGTCCGGTGTCGTCGAAGGTGACGCGCTCCATCGTGAGCAGGGGGGCGCCCTCCGCCTCGTCGAGGAGCGCGGCCTCCTCGGCGGTCGCGGCGCGGGCCCCGACGGACTGCCGGGCGCTGTGCAGGGTGAGCGCGGCGGAACGGAGCATGCGGTAGAGGCCGGTGGTCTCCAGCTGTGCGGTGTCGGGGGTGATGATCCCGGCGGGCAGGTGGTTGCACAGGTACGCCATGGGCTCGCCGTGCGCGGTACGGATCCGTTCGAGGTAGTGGACCTCGGTGCCCTCCGGTACGCCGAGGGCGGCCGCGACCGGTCCCGCGGCGGGTTCGAGGCGGTTGACGAGGACCCGGGTGGCGGGGCGCTGCCCGGCGGCGGCCAGGTCGTCGTACAGGCTGCTGAGCTCCATCGGGCGCCTGACCCTGCTGTGCACGACCTGGGTGCCGACGCCCCTGCGGCGCACCAGGAGGCCCTTGTCGACGAGGGTCTGGATGGCCTGGCGGACGGTGGGCCGGGAGAGGCCCAGGCGGGTGGCGAGGTCGATCTCGTTGCCGAGGAGGGTGCCCGGGGCGAGCGTCCCGTTCTCCACGGCGCTCTCCAGCTGCTGGGCGAGCTGGAAGTAGAGCGGGACCGGACTGGTGCGGTCCACGGAGAGCGGGGGCAGGGGGGAGCCGGACTGCTTGGGCACGGGGGGAGCGTAGCCCGGGGCGCTGATGACGGGAAGTCGTGACGTCCGGTTGTCCTGACAAATCCTTGACACCTGGGTACGCCCGGCTCCACGGTGGGGCCATGCGCATCGGACTGATCGGTACGGGACGGATCGGGAGCTTCCACGCGGGTGTGCTGGCCCGGCACCCGGAGGTCGAGTCGCTGATCGTGGCGGACGCGGACCCCGTCCGGGCGGCCGGGGTGGCGGGGGCGCTCGGCGCGGAGGCGGCGGCGGACGTGGACGCGCTGCTCGGGCACGCCCTGGACGCCGTGGTGATCGCCTCGGCGACGGCCGCGCACGCGCAGCTGATCGCCCGTGCCGCCGGCGCGGGGCTGCCGGCCTTCTGCGAGAAACCGATCTCCCTGGACGTGCCGGGGACGCTGGCCGCGCTCGACGCGGTGACGGCGGCGGGCACGGTGCTCCAGCTGGGGTTCATGCGCCGCTTCGACGGGGGCTACCGGGCGGCGCGCGAGGCCGTGCGGTCGGGGCGGCTCGGCCGGCTGCACACCGTGCGGGCGGTCACCTCCGACCCGGAGCCGCCGCCCGCCGCGTACCTGCCGCTCTCCGGCGGTCTGTTCCGCGACTGTCTCGTGCACGACTTCGACATCGTCCGCTGGGTGACCGGTCGGGAGGTCGTGGAGGTGTACGCGACGGGCTCGGACGCGGGCCCGGCGATGTTCCGGGAGGCGGACGACGTCGACACGGCCGCCGCCGTCCTGACCCTGGACGACGGCACGCTGGTGACGGCGACCGCGACCCGGTGCAACGGCGCCGGGTACGACGTCCGCATGGAGCTGGCGGGCGAGCGGGACCAGATCGTGGTGGGCCTGGACGACCGGTCCCCGCTCGCCTCGGTGGAGCCGCAGGGCCCGCCCGCACCGGGCAAGCCCTGGCCCGGCTTCCTGGAGCGGTTCGCCCCCGCGTACGAGGCGGAGCTGGACGCCTTCGTCCGCCTGGTGCGCGGCGAGGCGCCCAACCCGTGCGACGGCCGGGAGGCCCTGGCGGCGCTCCGGATCGCCGAGGCGTGCGAGCGGTCACGGCGGGAGCGGGTTCCGGTGCGGGTGGACGCGCACTAGCGGTCGCGGCGGGAGCGGGTTCCGGTGCGGGTCGACGCGTACAAGCGGTCACGGCGGGAGCGGGTTCCGGTGCGGGTCGACGCGTACAAGCGGTCGCGGCGGGAGGGGGTTCCGGTGCGGGTCCTGGGCTGGACCGGCGGCGTCACCACCGGACCGGGAGCCGGCGGACGCCGCGCATGAGGAGGCCGGGCAGCCACTCCCAGGGCGCGCCCTCGGGGTCGAGTTCGAGCCGGGGGAAGCGGTCCAGGAGCGTCCTCAGCGCGATCCTGCCCTCCATGCGGGCGAGCGGGGCGCCCAGGCAGTAGTGGATGCCGTGGCCGAAGGCCAGGTGGCCCTTGGTGTCGCGGCGGATGTCGAAGCGGTCGGGCTCGGGGAAGCGGGCCGGGTCCCGGTCGAGCGCGCCGATCGCCACGAGGACGCTCTGTCCCGCGGGGACGACGGTGTCGCCGATGGCGACGGGCTCCCGGGTGAAGCGGAAGGTGCCGGTCTCCACCGGGCCGTCGTACCGCAGGGACTCCTCGATCGCCCCGTCGAGGAGGTCGGGGTTCGCGCGCAGGGCGGCGAGCTGCTCGGGGTGCGAGAGCAGGTTGCGGACGGTGTTGGAGATCAGGTTGACCGTGGTCTCGTGGCCGGCGATGAGCAGCAGGTAGGCCATGGCGCGGAGTTCGGGCCCGGAGAGCCGGTCGCCGTCCTCGGCGCGGGCGGCGATCAGGCCGGAGAGCAGGTCGTCGGCGGGTCCTGCGGCCCGCTTGTCCTCGATGAGTCCGTCGAGGTAGCCGCCGAAGCCCTCCAGGGCGTCGAGGATGCCGCGCTCGCCGGTCGGGGTGACGAGCTCGTTCGACCAGCTGCGGAAGGTCTCGCGGTCCCCGGCGGGGACGCCGAGGAGCTCGCAGATCACGGTGATCGGCAGCGGGAACGCGTAGGCGTCGACGAGGTCGGCGCGTCCGGCCGGTTCCATGGCGTCGGCGAGTTCGTGGGTGAGCCGCTCGATGCGGGGGCGCAGGCTCTCGACGCGTCGGCCGGTGAACTCCGCCGTGACCAGGCGGCGCAGCCGGGTGTGGTCGGGGGCGTCGGCGGAGAGGAGGTGGACGCCGATGATGTCCTCCTCCGGCGGCCGGACGCCGATGACGGAGGGGGACTTGGCGAGCCGGGGATCGGTGAGCGTCGCGCGCCCTTCCTCGTGGCCGACGACCAGCCAGAACTGGAAGCCGTCCGGCATCCGCACCTCGTGGACGGGGCCGGCTTCACGGAACTTCGCGTAGAAGGGGTACGGGTTCGCGGTGAAGTCCGCGCCGTACTCCCCCAGTTCGATGACGGACATCGAAGCAGACTATCCGACTAGTCGTTCCGGTCCGTGTCGATGAGGCCCGCGTCGTGGACGAGCAGCGCGATCTGGACGCGGTTGTTGAGGCCCAGCTTGGCGAGGATCCGGGAGACGTGGGCCTTGACCGTGGGGACGCTCATGTAGAGCTCGCTGGCGATCTCGGCGTTGGAGCGGCCGTGTCCGACGGCGACGGCCACGTCCCGCTCGCGGTCGGCGAGTTCGGTGAGGCGGCCGGCGGCCGTGGCACGCCGGTCCGGCCGCTCCCGCTGTTCCGTGACGTGGGTCATCAGCTGACGGGTGACGGCCGGCGAGAGCACGGGATCGCCCGCGGCGACCCGGCGGACGGCGGCGACGATCTCGGCGGGCGGGGTGTCCTTGAGGACGAATCCGGCGGCTCCGGCCCGCAGGGCGCGCAGCACCTGCTCGTCGGCGTGGAAGGTGGTGAGGACGACGACCTCGGGGGCGCCGGGGAGGGCGCGGAGGCGTTCGGTGGCGGTGAGGCCGTCCACGTGGGGCATGCGGATGTCCATGAGGACGACGTCCGGGGCGTGCCGGGCGACGAGTTCGGGGACGTCGCGGCCGTCGGCGCCCTCGCCGACGATCTGGAGGTCTTCGGCGCCGCCGAGCATGAGGGTGAGGCCCGCGCGGACCAGGGGGTCGTCGTCGACGATGATCAGCCGGATGGTCATGGGGGCCACGGTAGCCGCGCCAGCGGCGGCATCGGCGGGAAGCTCACGGCGGCCACGGCAGCCAGGCGTGGAGGGCGAATCCGCCGTCGGGCTCCGGGCCGTGTTCCATCCGGCCGCCGGCGAGGGCGGCGCGTTCGGTGAGGCCGATGAGGCCCTGGCCGGAGCCGGGGACGTGCGGGACCGGGCCCGCGGGGGCCGGGTTGCGGACGTCGACGGTGAGGCCTTCGCCGGGGCGGCCCCGGACGGTGACGGTGACCGTCGTACCGGGGGCGTGCTTGCGGGCGTTGGTGAGGCCCTCCTGCGCGATGCGGTAGACGGTGCGGCCGGTGGCGGCGGGCACGGCGGCAGGGTCGTCGACGGTGGAGTCGAGGACGACCTCCGTACCGGCCTCGCGGGACTCCTCGACCAGCGAGTCGAGGGTGGCGAGGGTGGGCTGGGGCCGGTCGCCGTCGCCGTTCTCGCCGGGCGCGCGCAGGACGCCGATGATCTCGCGGAGGTCCTGGAGGGCTTCGTGGGCGCTGTCGCGGATGACTCCGGCGGCGCGGGCGATCTGCTCGGGCGGGGCGTCCGGCCGGAACTCCAGGGCTCCGGCGTGCACGCTGAGCAGGGTGAGGCGGTGGGCGAGCACGTCGTGCATCTCGCGGGCGATGGCCTCGCGGGCGAGCCGCTGGGCCTGGGCGGCGCGCAGCTCGGCCTCGTCCTCGGCGCGGCGGGCCCGTTCCCTGAGGGCTTCGACGAGCTGGCGCCGGGAGCGGACGAGCATGCCCCAGGCCGTGACGAGAAGGATGAGGACGAAGCCGAGGGCGATGGAGAGCCCGGCGTTGGTGGTGGGGTCGGGGCGGACGAAGACCTGGGCGGTGGAGGTGGCGACGGCGAACGCCACGATCCAGGCGACCTCGCGGAAGGGCCGGCGCACGGCGACGCTGAACAGGCTCACGAGGAGGGCGCCCGCGGCGACGGGGGCGACGATGTTCACCACGGACAGGGCGACCGCGAGCCCGACCGGCCGGCGGCGGCGCGTCCAGAGGGCGCAGCAGGCGGCGGCGCCGGCGAGCTGGTCGAGGAGGGTGACGGTCTCGCTGGTGTACTGCGCGCTGGTGTCGGCGGCGAGGAGGCCGACGAGGGCGGCGAGCAGGAACAGCGAGGTGTCCACGATCCAGTCGCGGACGGTACGGCGGGGCCGGCCGGCCCCGCTCCCGCCCGGTTCGACCAGGTGGGAGGGGAGCAGCCAGCGCTGCCGGTCCGTGCGAGTCATGTCCGCAAATGTACGCAGGCCGGGGGTGGTGCAACGGGTGTGCGGGCCGTCGGGATACCGGAGTCGCTCAGGTCGATACTTTGGTATCGGCCGCCGTAGACGAGTGGCGGACGCGGCCGGCCGGCCCTCCCCGACACGATCGGATCATGAAGAAATTTCTTGAGGGCCTCGGGGTGCTGCTGCTCGTGGCCGGCGTGGCCGGGGTGATCCGCGAGCTGACGGGCGGCTGGTTCCCCTTCATGGGCCTGACCCGGATCCTCACGGAGAACGTGGGGTTCCTGGAGGGCCGGGAGCTGTTCGCGAACGTCGTGATCGCGGTCGTCGGCCTGGCGCTCGCGATGGGGGCGAGCCGCATGGTGAAGGACTGAGGCCGGGGCTTCCGGCGCCTTCCGGATCGGGTCAGGCGCCGGCGTCGTCGAGGCGGGTCCGGGTCGGGTCAGGCGCTCGCGTCGTTGAGGCGGGTGACCTCGGCGAGGTGCTCGGCCATGCGGTGGGAGACGGAGCCGCTGGTGTAGAGGACGGCGCCGACGACGCCGACGGGCACGGACGCGCCGAGAACGGCGAGGAGTTCGGGCCAGTCACGCTCCTCGACGCAGCGGCTGTCGTTGTCGTGGAGGTACTCGCTGGTGAACCGGGAGGTGCACTCGCGGCTGTACTCGCCGCTCTGGTAGGGCGTGAAGAGGAGCACGGCGAGCCAGATCCACAGGAGCGCGGCCACGGCGAGGAGCCCGAGTCCCCATCCCTGGGTGCGGCGGGCCCGGGCGCGGAAGTCGATGTCGTACGGCAGTGAACGCATGGTCGGAGAACCTACCGGGCGTCCTGGTCGGCCGTGCGGCGGCCCCAACTGGTGCCCGCGAGAACGAGGATCGCGCCCACGAGGCCGAGGACGCCGGGGCGGTCGCCGGCGAGGGCGATGCCCGCGGCGGCGGCCCAGAGCGGCTCCGTGCCGAGGAGGAGGCTCACGCGGGACGGCGAGGTGCGGCGGACGGCCCACATCTGGACGAAGAAGGCGAAGAGCGTGCAGAAGACGGAGAGGAAGAGGAGCCCGGCCCACTCGCGCGGACCGAAGTCGAGGGCCACCGCCCAGGGCGAGGCGCCGGTGCCGGGGACGGCGGCGATGACGGCGAACACGGCGACGGCGGAGCCGAGCTGGACCGTGGTGAGGGAGAGCGAGTCGGCCGAGCGGACCGCCTTGATCCGGGACATGGCCAGGACGTGCACGGTACGGGCGAGGGCGGCGAGCAGCATGAGCAGATCGCCGAGCGACGGAGTGGTGAACCCGCCGCCCTGGGTCAGCAGGACGACACCGGCGACGGAGAGCGCTGCGGCGGCGAGGAAGGCCCGCGGAGGCCGCACGCGGGTGACGGCGGCCTCCGCGAGCGGGGTGAAGATCATGGTGAGGCTGATGATCAGGCCCGCGTTGGTGGCGGAGGTGTGGACGACGCCGTACGTCTCCAGGAGGAAGATCCCGCTGAGGATCAGCCCGAGGGTCGCGGCGCCGCGCCACTGGGCCGCGCTCAGGGCCTGGAGCCGGCGCCACCCCGCGGCGACGAGGACGGGCAGCACCACGGCGAACCGCAGCACGAGGACCGCGATGACGGTGTGGCCGGTGGTGATGCCCTTGGCCGCGAGGTAGCTGGCGCCCCAGACGACGGCGACGAGCAGGACGGGCAGGTCGGTGAGCCAGGCGCGGCGGGGGGCTCCGAGGGGTACGGGTGCGGCAATCGACGACATCGCGGGCCGGTTCTCCAACTCTTGCGGCGGGGTGGAGACTTCGACGGCTCGCACTCGGAGCGATCACCGTACCCGGGCGGGCCCGTGGCGGCTACACCTTTCCTGCGGCCGGGATCAGTAGCTGCCGTAGGTGGGGCGGCCGGCCAGTTCGTAGGTGTGGAGGGCGACGCCCGTGCCGGTGGTGCGCGCGTCGGTGAGGCGGAAGGCGGTGGGGCGGACCCCTTCGGTGAAGAGGCGGCGGCCGGTGCCCAGGACCACGGGGAAGACGTGCAGATGGAGGGTGTCGATGAGGTCGTGGTCGAGGAGGGTGCGGGCGAGGCCGGCGCTGCCGTGCATCTGGATCTCGCCGTCGGTCCGCTCCTTGAGGGCGGCGACCTCCTCGACGACGTCACCCCGGAGCAGGGTGGTGTTCTCCCAGTCCGCCGAGGTGAGGGTGGTGGTGGCGACGTACTTGGGGAGGGCGTTGAGCTTGGAGGCCACGGGGTCGCTGGGGTCGGTGTGCTTGGGCCAGTAGCCCGCGAAGATGTCGTACGTGTGGCGGCCGAGGAGGAAGGCGGTCGGGCGGGCGAAGATCTCGGTGATGCGCTGTCCGAAGTCCTCGTCGCCGTACGGCACGGACCAGCCGCCGTGCTCGAAACCGCTGCTGCGGTCCTCGTCGGGGCCGCCGGGGGCCTGGATGACGCCGTCGAGGGTGAGGAACTGGGTGAGGCTGAGGGTGGCCATGGTGGGTGCCCTTTCTGTTCTCCGGACCATCGTGTCTCGGAAGCTCAGACCGCGCCGCCGGGCCGAACTCATCGGTGAGCGGTGCTCGGGTCGGCGTCCGATTCCCGCCAGCGCCCCGGGCCCCCGCCGACTTTCATTGAACCCGCAACCACTTAGTACTTCTCACGGAGGTTTCGGGATGTCCACGATGAACGGCACGGCGGTTCTGGTGACGGGTGGCAGCCGGGGGATCGGCGCGGCGACGGCGGTGCGGCTGGCCCGGGAGGGCGCCGATGTGGCCTTCACCTACGTCCAGGACGAGGCCCGGGCAAAGGAGGTCGCGGCGCGGATCGAGGCGGCCGGCCGCAAGGCACTGCCGCTGCGGGCCGACGCCGCCGACGCCGGGGACGCGGCGGGCGCGGTGGAGTGGGCGGCGGACGCCCTCGGGCGCCTCGACGTCCTGGTGAACAACGTCGGCGCGGGCGTCCTCGGCCCGCTGGAGTCGCTGTCCCTCGCGGACGTGGACCGGGTCCTCGCGGTGAACGTCCGGGCGGCCTTCCTCGCCTCGCAGGCGGCGGCCGCGCGCTTCGCCGAGGGGGGCAGGATCGTCACGATCGGCACCTGCATGACCCAGCGGGTGCCGGGCCCCGGCGGGACCCTCTACACGATGAGCAAGGCGGCGCTGATCGGCCTGACGAAGGCGCTCGCGCGGGAGCTGGGCGGGCGCGGCATCACGGCGAACATCGTCCATCCCGGCCCCGTCGACACCGACATGAACCCGGCGGACGGGCCGTACGCGGAGGGGCAGGCGGCCATGACGGCGCTCGGCCGCTTCGGCACCCCGGACGAGGTGGCGGCGATGGTCGCCTTCCTCGCGGGACCCGGCGGGCGGTACGTGACGGGCGCGGAGTTCTCTGTGGACGGCGGGCACGCCGCGTAACCGCGCGAGGGGAAAGAGGCGCGAGGGCGCACCGGTGCTGTCGGGTCGGTGCGCCCTCGCGGGCCGGGCGGGGTGTCGTACCCGCCCAGTTCGGGGGAGCCGGCAGCGTCAGCCGCCGAGCTCCTGGTGGCGGGCGGTCAGGCGCGCCGTGCCGGCCTCCGTGAGGGAGCCGAAGAGTCGGAGGCGGGAGATGCCGCCGTCCGGGTAGATGTCGATCCGGACGCGGGAGCCGACCGCCGGGGTGTCGAGCACGAACCGGTGGTTGGTGTCGGGCTGGAGGCGGGTCCGGGGCAGGATCTCGGTCCACTCCTCCGAGCCCTCGGCCGCGACGGAGAGGGCGGCCCAGCCGGCGCTGTTGCCCTTGAGGTAGGCGGTGTCGATCTCGACGGCGCGGATCTCGGACTCGGCGACCAGGCCGTAGCGGATCCAGTCGTTGCCCTTGTCACGGCGGCGGCGGGTCTCCCAGCCGTCGTCCATCTTGCGGGAGCGGCCCGGCTGGATGGTGTTGGTGGCCGGGGAGTAGAAGCGGTCCGAGGCGTCCTCGACCTGGCCGCCGTTCTCCAGGGCCGCGAGGTCGAAGGTGCCGAGGACGCCCAGCCACGCCGGGTCGGGGGCGACCTCGCCGTAGACGCGGAGGCGGGCGATGCCGCCGTCCGGGTGCTGGTTGACGCGCAGGTGCGTGAAGCGCTGCTCGACGTCGACGGCGAAGCCGTTGGCGGCGTGGCCGCCGACCGCGGTGCGCGGGACGAGCGTCGTCCACTTCACGTCGTCGGCGAGGAGCTCCTCGGGCGAGGGCGAGCCGGCCACGGAGGTGGCCTCGACGGAGACGGCCTGCGGGTAGTTGCCGCGGAAGTGGGCGGTGTCGAGGACGATGCCGCGGACGACGCCGGGGGCGCCGAGGCGTACGAGGGCCCAGTCGTGGTCGTCCTCGGTGGGGTGCGGCTGCTGGGCGGAGACACCGCGGCGGCGGCGGGTCTCCCAGCCGTCCATGATCTTGCCCTTGTGGCCGAAGTGCTCGGGGTCGAACTCGGCGGCCTCGGGCTTCAGCAGGTTCTCGCGCTCGGCGAAGAACTCGTCGTTGGCGGCGATGACACCCGCGCCCAGACGCCGGTCCGCGAGGTCCGCGTACTGGGTGAAGGGGAAGTCGGCCGTCCGGTAGTCGGCGTACGGGTCGCCGCCGCCGTAGGGGCTGGCGTCACCGGTAAAGCTGGGTATGGACGACACGTCAGTTGTTCCTTTCGAGGAGTCGGCCGGAGGGCTCGGCGAGGGTGCCGTGGTCGGCGATCCGTTCTCCACGCAGCCAGGTGGAGGTGACGACGCCGTGCAGGGTCTTGCCCGCGTAGGCGGTGATCCGGTTGCGGTGCTGCAGGTCGGCCGGGTCGACGGTGAAGGTCGCGTCCGGGGCGAGGACCGCGAAGTCGGCGTCCCGGCCGGCCTCGATCGCGCCCTTGCGGGACAGCCCCGCGAGCCGGGCCGGACCCTGGGACATCCAGCGCACCACGTCCTCCAGCGAGTGGCCACGGCGGCGGGCCTCGGTCCAGATCGCCGGCAGGCCGAGCTGGAGCGAGGAGATGCCGCCCCACGCGGAGGCGAAGTCCGGGGTCTTCAGGTCGGCGGTGGACGGCGAGTGGTCGGAGACGATGCAGTCGATCGTGCCGTCCGCCAGCCCCTGCCACAG